>CAZBPG010000028.1:0-37918 GCA_964493695.1 uncultured Chitinophaga sp.
GATAAAAGGAAATTTTCTGTTTAAGGCGACTAAAGTCGCCAACAACTGGCAACTTAGGTTCCATAATCTTTACACCATTTTGTGTTTACAGTTTTGCATCGTCAGCCGCCCGTTCAGAAAATAAATCGCGTTTGTAAGTATATCCTTAATCAACCCGTACACCATAAAAAAGTGACTTTTGATGAAGAATACAGACGGTTCATGAAAATCTATCAGCAATCGTTGCATTAACCACGCAATAAGCCTGCCTGCCGGTCAGGCAGGGTTTATAAGGTTTTTTTAATGACTATCCGCATTCATACCTAGAATACGCCATTATGATGTTGTCATGTTGAACGAGGCTCTGCGAAGTGAAACATCTTGTATTCTTCCAGAGGAAATACAAGATTCCTCTCTACGGAAACCTTCGTTCGGAATGACAGCGCGCTTTGATTTAGGTAAACAACCGGATAGTCATTGTTTTTTTGACAAGGAATTTTATTCTACTAAGGTTTAAAATGCAGTTTTCATCAATCATTCTCACCCGGTTAACGGCTGAACCCTAATTTCCCTGATTTCCTGATTTCCCTTTTACCTCTACACCGTCATTTCAATAATTCCCAAATCGAAAACCTGCTCTTCGGCATCATCGGGTACCAGTAGTGTAACGGCTTTATTGCTGAGGCCCGGAAAGGTGATTAGGATACTCAAAGTGCCCAGGGCGGTACTGCTTATTTCGAACAATCCATCGCTGTTGCTGGTGGCGGTGGCACCGGTTTGCTCAATGGTGGCCACAGCCCCTTCTAAGTAAGTGCCGTTCGGGTGTTTAACGTGGGCTTTAATAATGTTCGGAATACCGGTGCTGATAAACACCACCCCGTACTGGCGCAGTACATTTCTGCGCGCAGCGGCATCCAGACTGGTGAGGTTAGCTTCCATAAAATTCCAGGAACTCAGTATAAACTTATCGGCATCCTGATTCTGCTCCTCTAACTGCGAGCGACTGGCGGTAAGGGCAACCGTGGCGGCTACTACCGCACCGGTGCGGGCGGTAACCGGTGCTATCAGCGCATTTACTTCCAGCGAAGTAGGATTGGTCATATCCGGTGCAGCCGGTTTATCGGTTTTACGGGCGGCTTCGCCATTAACCACATGCCCTGCCCAAACCAGTATATCTTCCACGGTGTTAATGTCGGGCATGTTGCCTCCGGTTTCGTCTAAATTGTAATAATCTATATCGTTTTCGGCCCAGTTGCCGTCTTCAAACGCCACACTGCGGGTTACGGTAAAGCGCATCACCTGCAAAAAGTGGTTCACTATCAGCCCCAGCTTATCTGCATCTTCGCCTTCCAGGCTTTGGGCCAGGGTAAGGGCGGCTTCTTTGGCTTCCACATTATAGTATTTGGTGGAATAGTCGCTTTGCATAAGCGGCAGGTTGGTAATAATATCGGCCGGCAGGGTAAGGGTACCGGGCGGAGTGGCATCGTAAGCCGTTTTAAAGGTGTTAATGGCCTTTAGGCGGGCGATGTTTGTGTAGGGTAATCTTCTGGTAATGGTTGACATAGTCTTGTTTTTTAGTTTTTCATAACTGCCTGATTCTCTTATTGCGCACGCGTCAGATTTTTTTCTGACCCCTCGCGCAACCTTGCCGGAGGCCTCAGATTTTTTTCTCAACCCTCGCGCAACCTTGCGGGAGGGGTCAGATTCTTTTCCCGACCCTCGCGCAACCTTGCGGGAGGGGTCAGATTTTTTTCCCGACCCTCGCGCAACCTTGCGGGAGGGGTCAGATTTTTTTCCCGACCCTCGCGCAACCTTGCGGGAGGGGTCAGATTCTTTTCTCAACCCTCGCGCAACCTTGCGCGAGGCATTAGATTTTTTTCTCGCCCCTCCGACAGTCCTGCGTAAGCCTCCGGATTTTACCCTTTTCGTTGTTTTAATACTGACAGCTGTAACAAAGAACTGGCGCAAAGATTAAACGGAAATAATAAAGCCTTACTGTGAAAAAAGTTATACCACTGCGGTTATAGTGTTTACCAGCGGAACTTGCATTACCGCACGCGCTTAACCTTGGGCGGTTGCTTAAAAGTGCGGTTTTGCCTGCCCGAAAGCGAAGGATGTTTTTGGTTTTTTACCACCGGTGCCTGCGTACCGGTAAGCGGTGCCGGAGGGCAGGCCTGTATCAGCCACCGCCCGCGGTAGGTTCCCTTTTTCGAAAATCCATTGTTCAGTATAAACTTTACGGCATTAAGCTGGCTATGAACATTGAGTTTTTTAAAAATAACAAACAAACGCTGCTTGAGGGTGCCGGGGGTAATAGCCATGCGCTCGGCAATTTGCCAGCGTTCGCTCAGTTGCAGCAGCAGCGAAAGTATCTGCATTTCTTTTTCGGTAAGCCGCTTGCCACCTATGGTAAAGTGTACGGTTTTCATAACAGGGTGTATACAGGCCAAAAATATAGCTACGCTTTGCTTTTGGCAAATGTTTACTGCACAGGTATTGTTTAAAAAACTGAACACTTTTAAACTTGTGGTGTATGCCAGATTATCCGCCCCAACCGGCCCCTACGTATGTTAAGCAAAAATATATATGCGCTTTTTACCCATAGTAACCTCTTTACCTATGGCAAAAGGGCGTAATTGGCTTGGTGTTTGCGTAATACGCGCGGGCGAATTAAAGAGTAGGTTTATCTGATTGAGCGACATACACGCTGTAACAGACGGAGCGATATTAGAGTTACATTCGGCCCCACAAGAAAAAACCTGTAATTTAGATTTAACAAAACGGGGTTTGTCATCGTAAAAAACAATTGGTACTATACATTTACGGCAATAAAACTTAACACAAAGAAATGAAACACAGCTACAACCCACAACCCAAAAAATTAAGCGCCTGTTTTAAAACAAAAAATTACCTGTTACTGCTGGTATTACTACTTTGTAGCTCGGTAGTTTTTACACAGAGCTATACTTTTCCAACTAATGGAACCACCTCCAGCATAACTACCTGTTCTGGAACGCTCCGTGATGCTGCTGGAACGGGTAATTATACTAACAACAATAACGGTTACGTTACAATAAACCCATCTATTGCAAATAACCTGGTTAGAGTGTCTGGAACAACTTCCGGTGAATCTTGTTGCGATTTTGTTCAAGCATGGGATGGTGCTGGGACAGGCGGCACTTTTTTGGGCACATGGTATATGAATACAGCTATTCCTACTTTAACATCAACGACAGGTCCTTTAACGCTTCGGTTTTATTCCGATTATTCGGTTGTAGGGGCGGGGCCAACTATCACTATTTCTTGTATTTGTCCTACACCTACCGTTGGCTCCATTTCAGTGCCTTCCACTTCCTGTCAAAATAGCATAACCGTAACAAATACAGGCAGCCCTACTAATTACAATTCTATTCGCTGGTACCGGTATAGTTATAATACAGCCAGCTATACCGATTTAGGTATTACCAACACCGTTGGCTATACCGATGTTACCAACCCCCCACCGGGCGACTATTATTATTTAAGAAGAGTATGGAAAAATTGTAACGTTGAGTGTGGTACTGCTTGTTATGATGCATACTCAAATACCGTAACCGTATTGGGCTATAACCCTACCTCTTACACCGCCCTGCCCGGCAGTGCTACCACGGCAGGTGTAAGCAGCTATACCAGCAACGGCTACATTACCACCGGCAAGTTAAACTGCTGGTATTATGGTGGCGATGCCACCAGTGCCACCAACACAGTACCCGATTTAGAAGATATGGGTTATAGCGCTGCAACTACCGGTGCGCCTGTTAATCTTCCCATTCCCGGTCATGCGGGTTCTGCCTATTCAGGGTTAAATATGGTTTATACCAGTAACGGAACCGTTACCAACGGCTGTGGTTCGTATTACTTTTTAGATATGTCAACCTTAGGTACGGCAACCCCTGCTTTTGGTTGCTCGGGGCGTAAAAATGCCGGTGCCCCTATACCTTTTTCGGCACCTACCAATTGCCCTAACCTGCCCACTTATACCAGCGGGGTGGGTACCGGTACCTTGCAATTTGACGGTACCACTTATGTTGGTTTTACAAACGGCACTGCTACTCAAACGCCCATTGTAAACACCCGGTTTAAATTTATAGCCACCGGTGGGGGCAACTGGCAGGTAAAAGGCAGCGGTGCCACCGCTAAATACTATTTAAACATACCCGCCAATACCACTTTTACCGTAAAAGCGGTAGTAGAAACCAACGGGGGCAGCGGCTGGACCACCGGCTTGATGCAAAGTAACACTGAGCAGGGTAATTGTCCTTATAAAACATGCAATACACTGGGTACTATAGCCAACAATACGTATGTAGGGTTCAATTACATGTTCCATTCGCAGCATAGTTTAAATAACGGCTATGTGCAGAATTCAGAATGGGGCAGGGTGTATAATGCTTTTAACCCCTCGTTTGTAAAAGTTACTGTGCCAGCGGTGGGTACGGTTACCCACCCTACCTGTGCCACTGCCACCGGCAGTGTGGCAATAAGCGGCTTGCCTTCGGGCGGCACGCTTAAATGGACGGGCGCAGCCAGCGGCTCAACTACCTATAGCGGAACCTCAACCTCGGTAAGTGGCTTGGTGGCAGGCAACTATACCTTTACAGTAGATGATGCTTCGGGCTTTAGCTCCTGCGCTACCGGTACGGTAACTATTAATGCGCAACCGGTAAACACCGCAACTCCTACCGTTACCTCACCAATATGCGTGGGCGCTACATCGGTAAGCGGCACGGTTACAGCAGCTAACGGTACTACTATCACGGTATATTCGGGGGTTACCAGTTTGGGAACCACTACGGTTACCAGCAACGCGTGGACAAAAACAGGTCTTGCAGCTTTAACCGCAGGGGAATCTATAACCGCCAGGGCACAAACTTCAGGTTTATGTCTTAGCGCAACTTCTAATGCAGTAGTGGTGGCCACTACCGCTACACCTACGGTTACATCTCCTATCTGTGTAGGTGCTACTACTGTAAGCGGTACCAGTTCAGCGGTTAACGGCACCACTATCACTGTATTTTCAGGAGCTACCAATTTGGGAACTACCACAGTTACTGCAGGAGCATGGTCTAAAACCGGGTTGGCTGCTTTGGCAGCGGGAGCTTCTATCACAGCCACGGCACAAACGACCGGTCAGTGCGCGAGCGCGGCATCCACCGCAGTAGTGGTAGCCACTACTGCTACGCCTGTAGTCACTTCACCAATATGTGTGGGCGCTACTACGGTAAGCGGAACGAGTACAGCAGTAAACGGCACCACTATTACAGTATATTCAGGAGCTACCAATCTCGGAACTACTACAGTTAGTGCCGGAACATGGTCAAAAACCGGCTTAACTGCTTTAGGAGCAGGGGCATCAATTACCGCCACTGCTCAGACCACAGGTCAATGCGTAAGCGCAGCCTCAACTGCAGTAGTGGTAGCCACTACCACAGCACCGGTAGTTACTTCACCTATATGTGTGGGGGCTACTTCGGTTAGCGGTACTCTGACGGCATCGAATGGTACAGTCATCACTGTATATTCAGGAGCCACCAATTTGGGAACCACTACGGTAACCAGCAATGCATGGTCCAAAACCGGGTTGGCTGCTTTGGCAGCGGGAGCTTCTATCACAGCCACGGCTCAAACGACCGGTCAGTGCGTGAGCGCGGCATCAACCGCAGTAGTGGTAGCCACCACTCCTACGCCTACGGTTACATCCCCTATATGTGTGGGTGCTACTTCGGTAAGTGGCACAATTACAGCAGCAAACGGCACAACTATCACGGTGTATTCAGGAGCTACTAATTTAGGAACTACTACAGTTACCAGTAATGCATGGACAAAAACAGGTTTAACTGCTTTAGCATCCGGAGCATCAATTACCGCAACTGCCCAAACTACGGGACAATGTGTGAGTGCTGCGTCAACAGCAGTGGTGGTAGCTACTACTACAGCACCAGTGGTTACATCGCCTATCTGTGTGGGTGCTACGTCAGTAAGCGGAACGCTTACAGCGTCAAACGGTACAGTCATCACAGTATATTCAGGTGCAACCAACTTGGGAACCACTACAGTTACCAGCAATGCCTGGACTAAAACGGGCTTAACAGCATTGGCAGCCGGAGCATCTATTACAGCTACAGCTCAAACTTCAGGTCAATGTTTAAGTGCAGCGTCAACAGCAGTAGTGGTGGCTACAACCGCTACACCTACGGTTACCTCTCCAATATGTGTGGGGGCTACTTCGGTAAGCGGCACAGTTACAGCAGCTAACGGCACTGTTATCACCGTTTATTCAGGAGCCACCAATCTGGGAACCACTACGGTTACCAGCAATGCCTGGACAAAAACAGGTTTGGCAGCTTTAGCTTCAGGAGCATCTATTACAGCTACCGCACAAACTACAGGTTCATGTGTTAGTGCTGCATCAAGTGCAGTAATTGTTGCCACTACTCCAACCCCTACAGTTACCTCCCCGATATGTGTCGGGGCTACTTCGGTAAGCGGTACGGTTACGGCAGCAAACGGGACTACTATCACTGTATATTCAGGAGCTACAAATCTGGGAACCACTACGGTAACCAGCAATGCGTGGACAAAAACCGGGTTGGCTGCTTTAGCCTCGGGAGCATCTATTACTGCCACAGCCCAGACCAGCGGCTCATGTGTTAGTGCGGCTTCATCGGCAGTAGTAGTAGCTACTACTGCTACACCGGTAGTTACTTCACCTATATGTGTGGGTGCTACTTCGGTAAGCGGTACGGTTACGGCAGCAAACGGGACTACTATCACTGTATATTCAGGAGCTACAAATTTGGGAACCACTACGGTTACCAGCAATGCCTGGACTAAAACGGGCTTGACTGCATTGGCAGCCGGAGCATCTATTACGGCAATAGCACAGACTGCGGGGGGATGCTCAAGTGCAGCATCAGCTGCGGTTGTGGTCTCCACTACCGCCTCTACTACAGTTACCTCACCAATATGTGTTGGTGCCACTTCGGTAAGCGGTACAAGCGGGGCGCCTAATGGTACAACGATTACAGTATATTCCGGAGCAACGTCATTAGGAACTACCACCGTTAGTGGTGGAGTTTGGTCCAAGACTGGTTTAACTGCCCTGACGGCAGGGGAGTCAATTACCGCAATAGGGCAAACGGCCGGTTCTTGTGTGAGTGCTACTTCGAATGCGGTAGTGGTGGCAACAACTGCAACACCGGTTGTAAATTCGCCTATATGCGTAAACTCTACTTCGGTAAGTGGTACAAGCAGCGCAGCCAACGGCACGACTATCACAGTATATTCAGGCGTTACAAATTTAGGAACGACCACGGTTAGTGTTGGAACATGGACACTATCAGGTTTGTCGCCTTTGGCTTCGGGGGCATCAATTACAGCCACCGCCCAAACTAGCGGACAATGTGTGAGTGCAGCTTCAGTTGCAGTAGTGGTAGGTACTTCAGGTGCACCAACGGTTACATCACCTATTTGTGTGGGCTCAACTTCGGTAAGCGGTACTATCACCGCAGCGAACGGCACAGTTATAACGGTGTATTCAGGAGCAACCAGTCTGGGAACTACTACGGTTACTAGCAATGCGTGGACCAAAACGGGTTTAACTGCTCTAACAGCAGGTGAATCTATTACCGCTACAGCTCAAACTTCCGGTCAGTGCGTTAGTGCATCATCGGTTGCAGTAATAGTAGCTACAACTGCTATTCCTGCTGTAAATTCACCGATTTGTGTAGGTGCAACTTCGGTAAGTGGTACAAGCACAGCAGCTAACGGCACTACTATTACTGTGTATTCAGGTGTTACCAATCTTGGAACTACAACTGTTAGTGGAGGCACATGGACAAAGACAGGTTTATCGGCTTTAGCTTCTGGAGCATCTATCACGGCTACTGCCCAAACTAGCGGACAATGTGTGAGTGCAGCATCAGCAGCAGTAGTGGTGGCTACAACGGCTACACCTACGGTTACCTCTCCAATATGTGTGGGGGCTACTTCGGTAAGCGGCACAGTTACAGCAGCTAACGGCACTGTTATCACCGTTTATTCAGGAGCCACCAATCTGGGAACCACTACGGTTACCAGCAATGCCTGGACAAAAACAGGTTTGGCAGCTTTAGCTTCAGGAGCATCTATTACAGCTACAGCTCAAACTACAGGTTCATGTGTGAGTACTGCCTCAACTGCAGTGGTGGTAGCCACAACGGCTACACCTGCGGTTACTTCTCCGATATGTGTGGGGGCTACTTCGGTAAGCGGAACAGTTACGGCAGCTAACGGCACTATTATTACAGTATATTCAGGTGTTACCAATCTGGGAACCACTACGGTTACCAGTAATGCCTGGACAAAAACAGGTTTGGCTGCTTTAGCTTCAGGAGCATCTATTACTGCTACAGCTCAAACTACAGGTTCATGTGTAAGTGCAGCATCAGCGGCAGTAGTGGTGGGTACTTCAACAGCACCTACGGTTACATCTCCTATATGTGTAGGTGCTACTTCGGTAAGTGGTACTATTACCGCGGTAAATGGAACTGTTATTACCGTTTATTCAGGCGCTACCAATCTGGGAACCACTACGGTTACCAGCAATGCCTGGACCTTATCCGGCTTATCTGCTTTAGCTTCAGGAGCATCAATTACAGCCACAGCTCAGGCTGCGGGCTCATGTGTAAGTGTACCCTCCGCAGCAGTGGTGGTGGCAACCTCCGCAGCACCAGTTGTCATATCACCAATTTGTGTGGGAGCAACTTCGGTAAGCGGTACCAGTGCAGAAGTAAATGGAACTACTATTACGGTTTATTCGGGCGTAACGAACCTTGGAACTACAACTGTTAACAGTGGGAACTGGACTAAAACCGGTTTGACAGCGTTAGCCTCGGGGGCATCAATTACAGCAACAGCCCAAGCTCCGGGCTCGTGTTTGAGTGCCGCTTCAACAGCAGTTGTGGTTGCAACAACTGCTACACCTGTAGTAAATTCACCGATCTGCGTTGGAGCAACTTCAGTAAGTGGAACTCTCACCGCAGCCAATGGCACCATTATAACAGTGTATTCAGGAGCAACCAATTTGGGAACTACTACAGTTACCAGCAATGCATGGACCAAATCAGGTTTAACCGCGTTGGTAGCTGGTGCATCTATTACAGCTACAGCTCAAACCACCGGGCAATGTGTGAGCGCAGCTTCTGCTGCAGTAGTAGTGGCCACTACCGCAACACCTGTGGTAAATTCCCCTATTTGTGCAGGAGCTACATCTGTAAGCGGTACAAGCACTGCGCCAAACGGCACTACTATTACAATTTATTCAGGAGCAACTTCATTGGGAACCACTACGGTTAGCAGTGGGGCCTGGGCAAAGACTGGTTTAACTGCTTTAACAGTAGGGGAATCGATTACCGCTATAGCACAAACCGCAGGGCAATGCGCGAGTGCGGCTTCTACAGTAGTTATAGTTAACCCTATTTTAACAGCCGGTGTTACTGTTTCGGCAAACGTTACCGTGATCTGCCCCGGCATAAACGTAACATTTACTGCAACGCCAACTAACGGTGGTTCATCGCCTCTGTATCAGTTCCAATTGAACGGAGGTAACGTAGGTTCAAACAGTTCTACAGCTACCTATAGCAACAATGCGCTGGCAGATAACGACTACGTAACCTGTGTATTAACCTCCAATGCTGCCTGTGTTTTAGGCAGCCCGGCAACTTCAAATACTGAAACTATTACGGTAATATCACCGGCTGCCCCTACTGCTACTGTAACGGCTCAACCAACCTGTACAGTACCAAGCGGCACCATAACTGTTACCGCACCTGTAGGTGTTAATTATGAATATTCATGGGATGGAGTTAACTATTATGCCAGCACTACACTTACCGGTGTTACACCCGGCACCCATACCCTTACCAGCCGTTTGGCTGCTTCACCAAGCTGTGTTTCGCCAGCAAGCGGAACACTTACCGTGAACGCAGTTCCAACACCGCTGCCGGCTATTACCCCGGTAACTATTTGTCAGGGTGGTACCGGTAATTTAGTAGCTACCGGTATAAATTGTATAGATAATTTTACCATCCCTACTCTGCCTAACAGAATTTATGGCGGCTGGCTCAGCAGCAGTCCAACTGCTACATCCCCGGCAGGTACTGTAAATACTACCAGTTGTTCTTTCACCGGTCCTTCAGGTAGAAGCTATCAGTCGGTTCCGTTCCAGGTATCTGTGAGCGGCAGCTACACTTTCGAAATGAATAATAACACCACTTATAACGGTGCGGGATATATCACTACAGGCAGCTTTACACCGGGCAGTTGCGCATCGGGAACTTTAGTGCGTATGGATAATGACGGAGGCAGCGGAGATGAGCCGGTGTTAGGCCCTATGACCTTAACTGCCGGTATTACTTATTACCTGGTATCAACTACCGAGGGAGCTTCGAATGTTATTAATAACGACTATACCTGGACGATTACTCCTCCAGGTGGTGGTAACGTGATGTTAAATCAGCCGGGCACGGTTGAATGGTATACCGCTGCATCCGGTGGTTCAGCAATCGGAACAGGCGCTACATTCAACCCGGTAGGTGTGGCCGGTTCAGGTTTACCTAATACAAACACTGCCGGTACATGGAGTTACTGGGCGGCATGTTCAAGCAGCCCGAGTTGCCGTACACAGGCAGATTTTACCATCTCCACTACGGCTACCGTTCATACGGTAACTCCGGGAACCGCTACCTGTTACAATCCTTCAACTCCGGTAACCATAGGTATCAGTACTTCTACAAACGGAATGCCTTATCAGCTTAATCTGGACGGCACTCCGGTTGGCTCTACTGTAAACGGTATTCCTTCGAGCGGTGCTATTTCATTCCCTTCGGTTACGGCCATAGGTACTTACACCGTTACAGCCGTAAGCGGAAGTTGTCAAATCCCTATGAGCGGATCAGTAGTTATTAAACCGGTGCCTATTGCTAATGCCGGACCTGATGTTACTATCCCATGTAACGGAAGTGTAGGCTTAACCGGTACTTCAAACAGTGCTACTTTGTTTACCGAAAATTTCGGAACGAATGTAAACGCAGAAGTTACCAGCAGCACCTCGGGCTGGAAGATAAAGTATCTGTATGGCACCGAACCGGCTAACCGCAGCGAATGGTGGATTAGTTACAATGGGGCAAACCCTTACGTAAGCAACATGAACAACACGGTAAACTGTATTCCGGCCGGAGGCGGTTCTTCAGGATTAATCATGTTAGATCACAGAATCTATCAAACCATTATGCCTTGCGATTACGCATGGGATGAAGGAGACCAGGATGAAATAGCCTACAAAACCACTCAGATTGATGCCAGAATGTATACTTCGGTCAATTTAAGTTTCGACTATCAGGTGGGAGGAACGTTCAGCGGAAGTAACGTTTACGATTATCTGCAGGTAATGTATTCGCTGGATAACGGTGCCACCTGGGTAGCAGTAAGTGCCGGAAACAATGCCGGTTCATATACGCTTTACCGCCAGTTGAACGGCACTACCAATGCCTTCTTCTCCAATACAGCCAATACGCCTGTGACGGGAACAGCAAACGTTACCATGCCTTCTGCTGTAGCAGGTCAGCAATTCCTGCTTGGTTTCAGGTGGGTTAACGATGGCGATCTTACCGGAGCATATGTTGGCGGACCTATGGTAGATAATATCTCGGTTACAGGTGCAGCCGATTACAGCTGGAGCCCGACCACAGGAGTAACCGGTGCAGGAACAGCTACACCTACTATCACACAGGCAGGTACGTATACACTCACCGTTACAGCCGGAAACGGATGTTCGGCATCGGATCAGGTAGTGGTAACGGCAACTTCATCGGTAACTATAAATGCGTTTTCTCCTGCAACATCTTCCCGTTGTCAGGGTGCGGGCATGGTAACCTATACCACCACAGCAAACGGCTCAACCGGTATTACGTATAGTCTCGATGGGCCAAGTTTAGCCGGTGGCAATACTATAAATGCATCAACCGGTCAGGTTACTTATGATGCGGCATGGAGCGGTACCACTACAATCACTGCGAGCGCTGCGGGTTGTAACGGACCGGCAACCACTACACATGAGGTAACAGTATATCCTTTACCAACCCCAACGTATACAGCATTTATCAATCCAACCGTATGTTCGGGTGTAGCTGTTTATTATAGTACCCAATCCGGTCATACCAATTATACCTGGAGTGTACCGGGAACAGCCGGAATAGATTACAATATTACTGCCGGAGGTATAAGCACTACGAACACCGATGTAACCATTAAATGGTTAACAGCCGGCTACAAAACAGTAACGGTTAATTATACCACAACGAACGGTTGTACCGGGGCATCGCCTGCCAGCCATACGATAGAAGTATTCCTTTCACCGGTTCCTACATTTACAACCTCACCGGCTGCGAATACCTGCACCGGCATACCGGTTACTTATACCACCCAGTCGGGTCAGGGAAATTATTCCTGGACAATACCGGGATCGTCAGGCACTGACTATAACATTACAGGTGGTGGCACAAGCACTAATTCAGTAACATTGGAATGGTTAACCGCAGGAAGTAAAACTGTAAATGCAAACTATGAAAGTGCTGATGGGTGTGTTGGTTTAGATCCGGCCACTCATACTACTACAGTAAATACACCGCCAAATGTAACTAACCCCACACCGGCTACTCAAACCGTGCCATGTGCAGGCACTCCTGCAGCCATCAGTGTAATAGCCAGCGGAGGAATAGGCACTTACAGTTACCAGTGGTATTCTAATACTTCCGCTTCTACAACAGGAGGAACCGGTGTCGGGACTAATTCGTCAAGTTTCCCTCCTCCATCAACCGTAGGTACAACGTATTACTACTGCGAGGTAACCGGAGTTGGTTCCGGCTGTGCACCGGTGAAAACAACGCTTACTGCAGAGGTAATAGTTGTTGCGGCTCCTTCAGCCACCGTGATAGTTGATGAATGTATGAGTTATGCAACGGGTGACAAGTATTACGTATTAGTAACCGGTTCAGGCGGAACACCGCCATACTCTTACCCGGGAGCCTTCTATACAACCACAATTTCCCCTTTTGAAGGTGTTTTCGAAATTAATGCCGGAACAAGCAGCACCTATACGGTAACCGACAATGCCGGATGCAGTTATACCACCGGAAGCGTAACCGCACCGGTTGGTAAACCCACCAACATTGTTCTCACTCCTACCACTGCCGGTAATGTGACGGTTGATTGCTGGGACAATAACTTCAATAAGTGGATTACCTTCCGCGATGCGGTGTCTAACGATGCCATACTGGCTATCCACGATAACGGAGCGAACTTAGGTCTGGTAACAGTCAGCACCTATAAAGAAGCCAGCGCTCCTCTTATCTGGGCTAATCAAACAGGCTGGAACTGCACATGGACACAGCATACCGCTATGCGCAGACACTTCAAGATAACCACCACGGCTTATCAACCGAGCAATAACGCTGTGGATGTGATGCTGTTCTTTACCGATCAGGAATACTTAGACCTAAAGAGCGATGCGTGGAATAACAACATCGCTTATCCGAATCCGGGATATGCCTGTACAGAGTTGGATGACGTGTACAACTTCAACCAGCTTTATGTGACCAAATACAGTGGCCCGAATGAAGATGGCAACTACCTGAACAATGCAGCAACTCCAACCGGTCTTTACAGGGTGTTTGGCGATAACACTACTCCATCCATGCCGCTTGCTAAAGCACCATACACTAGTTCCGGCACAGGCTTCCAGGGTATATATGGCGGCTCACAAACCCACCATTACGTGCAGATGACAGTAACCGAGTTTTCTGAATTCTGGTTACACGGAAGCAGCCATTCGGAAGCATTACCGGTAGAAATGATTTTCTTACAGGCCGATGCCATTAACAACGCATATATCAGGCTGACATGGGCAACAGCCATAGAGATTAACAATGACGGATTTGAAGTAGAGCGCAGTGTGGATGGACAGAACTGGACACAGGTTGGATTTGTGGACGGGCATGATAACGCCACTACACAAAACGACTACAGCTTTAACGATATGGATGTGACACCTAATGTGATTTACTACTACCGGTTAAAACAGGTGGATAATGACGGAGCGTTTGAGTATACTGATATAGTGAGCGCACGCCTTACCGGAGAAGCTACCTTCAGCGTTAAGGACTTTGTACCGAACCCGACTATGGATAAAACCAGCTTGATTATTACTGCTACCAAAGATCAGGACATCACCGTAACCTTCTACGATGTGATTGGCCAGAAGATGATGGAAAGCAGTCATCAGGTAACCAAGGGAGCGAATAGATTTGAGTTTGATTTAGGCAAACTGGCTTCGGGCACTTACACCGCTTTAGTATCTTCTTCGAACGAAGTGTATACCAAAAAAGTGGTACTGGCTAAGTAAACAGCTCCTCCTCAAGTTCAAAGGCATCCCGTATCGGCTTAGCCGATACGGGATGCCTTTTTTTTGTATCATATTCTTTTAGTTTAGCCGTCTTAAATTTTCAGCCTTGAAGTTATCTGTTATTATGCCTGTTTTTAATGAGAAGAAAACCATTCGCGAGATAATTGCGAAGGTGCAGGCGGTGCCCATTGAAACAGAGTTGGTGATTGTAGATGATGCTTCTACCGATGGCACCAGGGAAATTTTAAGAGAATACGAAGGCAAACCCGGCATACAGGTTTACTATCACAAAAAGAACAAAGGAAAGAGCGGTGCCATCAAAACGGGTATTCCGCATACTACCGGAGAAATTATCTCTATTCAGGATGGTGACCTGGAGACCGACCCGAACGATTTTATCGCGCTGACTGCCCCCATAAAAAGCGGTGAGGCAAGTGTGGTTTACGGCTCGCGGTATTTGCAGCCCAAAGAAGAGAGCCTGTATTTCGCCTATAAATTCGGAGCGCGTTTTTTAAGTGTGGTGGTAAATGTTTTATACTGTCAGAATATTACTGATGAAGCCACCTGCTATAAAGTTTTCCGTGCCGATATACTGAAGAAAATTCCTTTGGAATACGACCGGTTCGAATTCTGCCCGGAAGTAACTGCAAAGGTTTCTAAGCTGGGCTATAAGATTAAAGAACTGCCGATGAACTATTACCCGCGCAGTTTTGATGAAGGGAAGAAAATGAACTGGCGCGATGGCGTAAAGGCATTGTGGGTGCTCATAAAATTCAGATTTGTAAGTTAGTTAGCAGCGGGTGGTAAACAGCGAGTAGTAAAAACAGCAATGGCAAAACAACAAACTAAGCAACCGGTTCAGCAGACGAAGAAGAAAGAAGTTTCTTCTGCTGATGGCGGTGCGTTTACTTATCTGCTTCGTAATTTCATTATCATAGCTGTGCTGGGTGTTGTGTTGCTGATTATTGATAAAGTAAATGAAGGACCGGGCAAGATGCAGGACCTTTACAGCGAGTTTCAGCAGTTGCGCCAGGCTAATGGAAGCCAGCAACGCATGAATGAGATAGCCGATGAGTTTAAAGTATTGCAGGCCGACACCGGTTTCATTAAAGAGAGCATCCGCAAATACACGCGCGGTTATTATTGGGCTATACACGATATGGCCGGCAAAAGCGTAGCACAGATTAAAGACATTAACGCTAAAGTGGAAAGCGGGCAAATGAAGCCGCTCACCCGCGAAGATAAACTCGCTTACAAAGTGGGCGTGTATCCACTTATCAAATACCTGAACGAGAATACTCCGAAAGATGCGGTGATTCTTCTGCCTCCCGGTGATTCGCTGCTCTCCAATACTTCGAAGTGGAATTTTGTGTACGACCCCGAGTGGATGGAATATTTTATTTATCCGCGTTTGTGTTTAGCCACCGGTCGCGAAAGCGAGCATGGCGATTTAGCCAAGCGCATTACACATGTATTGATTGTGCAGGGAAGAGGCTATGATAAACTGAAATACGATGTACCGGTAGAACAGCGCGCCAGCGAAGCGGTGTTGCCCATTGACCAGCCACCGGTGCCCAACCAAAACAAACCATAATGCTGATTGTAGGAATCATACTCTGTTATCTCTTGGGTTTATCGCTGATGTTTGCGGTAGGCAGAAGGTATTCGCTGGCTGAATTGGTCGGCTATTCCTTTCTTATAGGTATGGGTTTCGAAACTTTCTTTTTGTTTTTTCTGGATATAGTTGGCGTGCATTATTCGCAGGGTGTTTTAATAGGGTTGAATGTATTTTTCATCGGTGCCATCTCTGCTGCTAATTTCCGCAACTTGATTGCGCTCAAAAATGATTTCGTAAAACCCGACTTCAGTTTAAAGAGCATCAACTTCGTTGCTGTTTTTCTGTTTTGCTTCATCGCGTATTTGTTCTACGCCATTACGGTTAAAAACCTTTTCTGGCCGCCAACGGAACACGATACCATCGGTTCGTTCGATAAGCTCGGGCGCATTATGGCGGCTGAAGGAAAACTTTACATCAGTTTGTATAAATATAATTTGGAAGGTGCCGGTGGGCTTTATCCGCCTTTGTATCACGGCAGCTTTGCTTACGTGTATATTTTCGGTGCCGAAATGCCGAAGATTGTCACCACGCTTTTCTTCGTTTCGCTGCTTACAACTTTTTACAGTGCCGTAAAAAACTTTACCGGTACTACCGCAGCTATGCTCGCCACTTTTATTTTAATGATAACCCCCGAGTTGTTTTCTCATGCAGCCCTTTCGCTCGGAAATTTGCCTACTACCGCTTATGTATGTGCCGGTGCGCTGGCCACCATTACCTGGTTAGAAAAACGCGACAACAAATATTTTTGGCTTGGTGCTATATGTATGGCGCTGGTTATCTGGATACGGAGCGACACCATTGTGTTTATTGCAGCAGCACTTTTAATTGTCGGCATTGATTTTTTGAAAACGAAAGACTGGAAAAAGACGCTTATCTACGGAGCCATTGCCGTTGCTCCTTTTATTATGTGGAACCTTTACATGAAAATGAAAATAGGTGCCGGACAAGCAGGCAAGTTCGATTTGGGCATTGGTTACAACAGCGAGCGGATGGGTGTGGTGAGCGCCTATGTAAAAACTTTCCTGTTTGGCGGACAGCATGGCGCGGTAGATGGCGGCCAGCTTTTCGGGTTGGTGTTTGTTCTTTTCTTTTTGCTGATACTGGTGAATTTGATTTCCATTTATAAACTTGGCGTTAAAGAAATTTTTACCGGCAGCATGAATGTGCTGCTTTTCTTCTTCGTTTCGTTTGCACTTTACTTTGCGGTATTCTATTTCATCAACGAGAAAGTGCAGAACGCCCCCATAGCTTCTTTAATGGAAAGCTCCTTCAAGCGCGGCATGTTCTTCTTTGTGCCTATCGCTGTGTTTTATATGGCAACAAGCCCT
Organism: uncultured Chitinophaga sp.; assembly: GCA_964493695.1. Taxonomy (GTDB): domain Bacteria; phylum Bacteroidota; class Bacteroidia; order Chitinophagales; family LD1; genus Bog-950. The sequence continues at coordinate 17,405 of CAZBPG010000028.1, forward strand.
GCTTCGGCCTGGGCTTTCGCAAAACTGGAAGCTTTCAGGAGCGATGTGAAGGGATAGTGAAGGGGGATTGGCAAGAAAGGCAGAAGGCAAAGATGAGTGACAAACCAAAAGCGCACTACCGGTTACCGGTAGTGCGCTTTTGGTTTTATTGGTTGTTGGCAGCGGGAACAACGGTTATATTTTATACCGGAGTGAGCTGGACGTTGAGGCGTTTTACGGTGCCGACTTCGACTGTGACGGTGGCGGTGAATTCGTTGTAGCCGGGTTTGGTAACTTTTACGAAGTACTCCCCCGTAGCCAGCTGGAGCACGAGGACGCGACCGGTGGCATTGGTAAGTTCTTCGACTTCTTCGGAAGGAATGGCAAAGGCTGCGCCTTCGACATCGGCACCGGTGACGGAATCGGTGACATGCAGGCGGATACCCGCGACACCGGCACCGCGCACGAGGAAGAGTTGATGCTCTAGAACGAATTGTCTGCGGATGGCATCTTCGGTTGGCAAATGGTAGATAACCTGGGCATCGCCATTGATGGTGCTGATGATAACATCGTAGATGGCGTTGTTGCTTGCGATTTTTTCTTCGGTTTGAATTTCGGAGCCGGCTTCGCTATTGAGAAACTCGGTGTGTTTTGCCTGAAAGTTTGCGAGGAGTGTTTCTGTATCGCCACGGAAACCTGCGGGCATGTTGAGGCCACCGTTACTAAGCGTGGCTTCGTTAGCTACAATGAAGTTGACTGCGCTGTTGAGCATTTGCTGACAGGCATCGAAGTCGGAGTCGGCTGCATCGGAGTATTTGGTGCCACCGGCAGATTCGATGGAAGCTTTTTGGGCGAGGGGCGGAAAGACTTCGAGAATGTAGCGCTCGAGTGAGCGGAAGGCGATGAGTGCATCTTCGACATATTCGAGCAACTGGCCGCGGGCGATTTCGTGGACTGCGTTGCGGGTTTCTTCATCGGGTTGGTCTTCGGCATTATCTATTTGCAGGAGACGGTCGGCTACCCAAGGGGCAGTGTATTTGCCTTTGAAAGCCGAGAAGCGGGGCAGGATGGTTGGTTTTAAAATAGCACTAAGGATAAGGCGACCGATGGTGTAAAGTTCGGACTGTTTGAATTTGTAGTTTGCGATTAACATGATTTCCTGATTTTATTGTTACAAAAATGTACCGGTGCTTCATTTGTTCGTTTTTTTATTAACGCTGACGGTATATTTGAAATTGTACGCTTTAAGTTTTTTTTACAATTCTGCGACAATTCTCTTGTTTGCGATACCGGTTACAAAAGAAGGGAACAACAACCGGTGAATAGTGTTTGGGGCGGAGGGATAAGCCAAACAGGAGAAGGCGGAAACCAAAGGAGAGAAGACGGAAACGAAACGGGAGGAGGCGGAAGCCAAAGGTAAGAGGGCGGAAACAATACGGGAGAGGACGGAAACCGTTAAACCGAAGGCGGAAGGGGCTTACCCAAAGGCGGAAACCAAACAGGAGAAGACGGAAACGAAACGGGAGGAGGCGGAAACGATATACCCGAAGACGGAAGCTAAAAGGAAGAAGGCGGAAACGGTTTGGGAGAAGGTGGAAGCCAAGCAGGAGAAGGCGGAAATGAAATTTTTTTGTTAAAGAGGGAGAATTTAACAGGGATGGAAAGGCAAAGGGCGAAGATGAGTGGCGGGCGGCAGTGGCAGTAGCAGTAGCAGGGAAAGGCAAAGAGCAAGGTGCAAAGGAGAGAGGTTGAAACTATTTTTTGCCCCAAAACTATAAAAACACTTATTACTTCCGAATACGCTGAAACGCATACTGACACAAGGTTTGACTTGTTTTTGATTAAGCAAAATAGGGCAAAAACAGGCTTCTGAAATACAAAAAGGGCGAAAATCTGTCTTTGGGGTGGTTTGGGGATGTGATTACTGTTGTGGTAACAAAAACCAAAAGTCATGAAAAAGACCACCTTCCTCTTAGTCGTTTTGTTTTGCACTCTATTAGCTGATGCACAATCACCGCAATCTATTCCTTACCAAGCGGTAGCCCGCGATTCGTTCGGCACACCGCTTCCCAACCAGGCGATGAAAGCTCGGATGAGTATCCGAACCGGCAGTTCGGGCGGGACAGTAGTGTATCAGGAGACAGATACGTTTACTACCAGTAAACTCGGGATGTTTACCGTGAATGTGGGCAGTGGCACGGTAGTGATCGGAACTTTCAGCACTATTGATTGGGCAGGAGCGAGTAAATACTTGCAGGTGGAAGTAGACCCTGCTGGCGGAACCAGTTATGTAGATATGGGTGCTTCGCAGTTGCTGAGTGTGCCGTTTGCTTTACATGCGGCAAGCAGCAGCGTTACGAATGTACCGGTTAAGCGGGTGCCTTACGGTGGCAGCAGCGGACTTTCTTCAGATAACAATTTTACCCGCGATGCAGCTAACGGCAATACCAAAATAAAAGCAGTAAAAGGCAGTGATTTTTACTCGCTCAGCCTGGGTGATTCGAACACATTAGATATAGGGGGAACAATGATGAGCATACCTTCCTCTGTTTTGAGTTATGGTGATACTGCCGGAGATTTTGCAATGCATATAGGAGTAGGAAAAGTGCCGGGTTATGGAATCAATCAGTTCGGGTTTTTGAATTTATCGAACTCGGAGGGTGATTATGCGGCTATTGATTTTCTGGAAAATAACGAAGGAGACCCGATGATAATAGCGGGTGTAAACGAGACCGGTGAAGGTGCTTTTGCCGATGCGGGAAGTATTATGCAATTAGAAACAGGCCTGGCAAGTTTGATGTGGCACAATGACGAGAACCATATGCACGGTATTGTGGCTGATTCGCTAACATTAAAGATATACAGCAGCAGCACGGATTATAATTGGATATGGCCTAACACTGATGGAAGTAGTGGCAAAGCGCTCGCAACTGATGGAAGCGGAAATTTATACTGGAAGAGGGTTCCGTTGTTTAGCACAGCAATTGGGCAAGGAGGTTTATACTATGGCTCCGCGGCTGATACCGTAGCAGTATTAGCTAAAGACACAAACACTACCAGATATTTAAGCAATACGGGAAGCAGCAATGCTCCGGCATGGTCACAGGTAAATTTAAGCAACGGGGTAACCGGTAACTTACCGGTGAGCAATTTGAACAGCGGAACAAGTGCAAGTGCAACTACCTTTTGGAGAGGTGACGGAACATGGGCCGCACCGAGCGGTTATGCGCTGACGGTTGCAGCCTTAACGTTTAACCCAGCCGATAATGCTACTTATTACATGGGGCAGTTACCGGCTTTAGCACCTACCACTACTACTGCCACGCGCAGATTGTTAGTGCCGAAAACAGGAACGCTGAAAGCGGCTTACTTACTGGCGTATGTAAACGGAACGCTGGGAAGTGCTACAAATACTTCCTTTTACGTGCGGTTGAATAACACGACCGACTACACGGTTTCGACAACGGTTACCCTGAATGCGACCGTGGTGAGTATTACTAATTCGTCTATGTCGGCCAGTGTAACAGCCGGTGATTACCTAGAGATAAAAGTAGTATGCCCAACGTGGGCAACGAATCCGACTAATGTGGTGCTTTCGGGTAGTTTGTATATAGAGTGACCTCATCCGTCCCGCTCAAAGCAGCGGAACACCTTCTCCTAAAGGAGAAGGAAGAAACCGGTTGCGGTTAAAAAAATAAGGAAATGAATTTGGAAACTCATTAAACCGAAAGACATGAAGAAGAAACAAAACATATTTTTTGTGTTACTGCTCTGCATAGCCACCGGCTTGCGGGCGCAACAGAACATATACATTACACCCAAAGTGCAACCGGTGCAGGGAAACCATACACAGGTAGGTAACTTTGGATTGAGTTACACGGTGGGTGAACCGGTGCAGACTACTTTGAAGAGCGGGAATTTGATGTTGACGCAGGGGTTTGAGCAGCCGGAGAAACCTCTGCCACCGGTAGCACCTGCACCACAAACAGTTTGCAGTGATACAGCAGTTACGTTTGTGTTTGAGGATATGATAGCGGGCAGCGGGGCTGACCAGTTGGAATGGAGTTACGACTCTGCTTTTAGTTACAGCTACTATGCAGGCTGCGACAGTGCTTTGAAGATAAGAGTGAACATAGGGCATACAGATACGATATGGATGCGAAGCCGAGTAAGCGGAAGCGGTATGGTGAGCAGGGAAATTGATTACACGGTGCTAACCGTAAACTTTAAACCGGATGCACCAACGCCACCGGCACCGGTGAGTGTAGCAAGTGACACTGCATATGATTTTGTGTTTGACAGCATTTATGCAGGTTTTGGAGCTAACCAAATGGAGTGGGCTTTGGATAGTGCGTTTATCAGTTCAGTTGTTGATACGCCTTATTGCACGATTAGCTTAACCGTGCCTCCTGATTCGTTTCAGTTGATTTGGCTGAGGAGTACGGATACTGTGAGTGGGTGTGTGAGTGATGTAAGGAGTACGATTTTAATAGCGGCACCATCACTCGTATTTGATACATTACCGGATACCACAATGGCAGTTTGTGAAGGTACCTCCGCTCTTCTCTATGTACTGAATTCAGAAATAGGATGGAGATACGATTTGAGAATTGACACATTTATTGTAAGCAGCGCTTACGGTAACGATAGTTTGCTCGGTGTAGCAACAGGAACTATTGATACTGCTACTATTTTTAATATACTGGCAACAGATACGGCATTTCTGACATCGGCAGTGATAGACAGTGTAATAGTAATTGTATTCGAACCTGTGGGCACGCCATTGTTTATCAATTCCGAAACCCTGATATACATATATGACACCATCTGTTATAGTGCCATTGCAAAAAACAGCACTGAAGTAAAATACAGTATAGTTGAAGGTGGTGCAATAATTGATTCAGTCACCGGTTGTGTGGCACAGATTGACTCCGATTTTACCGTAAGAGCAACCGCTAAAGGGTTAAGCGGTTGCGGAACTATATTCACTGACTTGGATATAACTGTGTCACCGGTGGCTCCACCGGTAGCTCCCGAACCACAGGCAATAGCAGTGGATACTGGCATAACGGTTGTTGTTACCTTCGATAGTATTTTAGCCGGTGCCGGTGGCGACCAAATTCAGTGGGCTAATAATCCCGACTTTGAAGGGCTTCATACTCTTTCGTCCCCTGCTACTATAAATATTACATTGCCTGTAGGTGTTGACACTGTTATTTGGCTCCGTACTAAAGACAGCGAATCCGGTAGGGTCAGTAAAGCAACGCGGACAGATGCTTACACTTTTCGTCCAATGTTAAGCGCTGCTTTATTAGATAAAAGCACATGGAATTTATCTTTTGATGAAGAGTTCAACTATTCAAGCTTTCCTGAGTTCGCTGCACAAACTAATCCACCATGGGCTATGAATTATTGTTGGGGAGATGGCAGTCAATCACCAGATCCTTGCGATGCCGGATATTGTCAGAACCACACAATATATTCGAGCCCAAGTGAAAGACAACTTTTTAATTTTGGTAATTTACTAGGTACGGGTAGTAACGGAGGTGCGGGTGAGCTAACATTTTCTAACGATGGTATTGCTGCTGGTGATGGCATTGCGCGTTTTCATGCTAAACTTTTGGAAGAAAATAATGTTCCTTTTACGGTTGGCCCAATTACATGTGCTGGCTATACAAATTCTTTCACATACCAATCGGGTATGCTATCGTCAAGACAGACCTTTAGCTTACAAACGCCCGGCTTATTTGAAGTAAGATGTAAATTACCGGTAGGCGAGGGTAACTGGCCAGCCTTTTGGCTTTTCGGTGGTGCACATCCGGATTGGATTTATACAGAACTTGATATTATGGAGCGCGGACTGAAGGATACGGCACCTGGGTATATTGACGAGGGAGATGGTTATAAACAAGCTACATCAACCATTCATGACTATACGCGGCTTTCAGCTTTTAGTTATAATGATAACTATCTTATTTACGGCTGCTCCGGCACCATAGGAACAAACACTATTACGGGGAGTTTTCCGGATGATATTAAAGCAGGGATGCTGGTTAGCGGAGCAGGAATAGCCGCAAATGCCACTGTGGTTAGTGTTACAAGTAATGTAGTTACTTTGGATCCGAATTATCCGAATACTGCTGCCGTCAGCGGCACTCTGACTTTCGTTGAACCTAGGGTACCTTGCGGACAAGCTTTTTATAGGCAAACCCCATGTGATTATGAAAACGAGTGGCATACTTACAGTTGTGTGGTAACCAACTCAGAAATTGTTTTTTTCATCGATGGTAAGGAAACATGGTCAACACCTAGAAATCAACAGTCTCCATATACTTTGTATCCACAGCTAAGCACCGGAGTAAGAATGCTTATAGGTTTGGCCGCTTTTTATAAGGAAGTTTTAGATGAAGATGGTCATGTAATAGGTTACGAACCATTCCCCGACCAAAGAGATAATTATGAGTTGGGTGTAGATTATATGCGATATTATAAACCTATCAATACCTATTATACCTCAAATCCCCACTACCTACAAGATTATTACACATTTGAAAGTCCGAACGGTTACAATCTTACTTACAATAATAGAAGAATAAACACGGTAACTACCACAAACGACCATTTTACCCATGATATTGCCTATAGCAAAATGAGTGCTTTAGGCACCGGCACTCAAATACAACTGTTTTATAAAGGTGATGGAAATGACCACAGAGGTTATGTTTTAAAACCTCAAGGTAATGATTGGTTGGAAACACCCATAAATGCTTTGTATTTTTCATATGATCCTTGGGGTCTGCCAAATCCCACTTCAATTTATTTAAACGATGTTAAAGATTGGCTTACCCCATCTTATAATCAGACAAATCAACTTAACTATATATATTTTCAAAGCGATAATAACGAATTACATTACTATATTCAAAATCCCTCTAACCCTTCTGCAGCTTGGGAACTCAAAGCCCTTAAAAACAATCATCACCTTTTTCCTGTAAATAACTGCGGGGGGTATATTACGGTTGATAATCAGGGGAAAGTTTTTTATAAAGGGCAAGGAATATTAGATAAAAATATTTGGGTGTGGACACCCGGAAGTGGAACGCTGACCGGCATTACCACCGGTTCAGGTGCAGGAACTGTGAATAACATCAACATGGTAGATGGCGCTTTCGTAATCGCTTCCTGCGGCTGTCTAGCCTTTTACCGAGATGCCCAAAACAATTTACGACAACTGTATTGGTGGAATGGCTGGCATGATACAGGCGTTGTAGTGAACATAAACCAAACTGTATCAGGTACAAGTATTCATATAGATGTCACGGATAATCTGTTGTTAGATGAAACCAACTCACGCATTTATTTTATAGGTAGCGACCATGCTATTTATTACTACGCATGGAGTTACGATGCGCCTAATCCGGGCGGGTTAGTTAAGTTAATACCTGGCGGGTTAAACAATCCCGATAACAACGAATCAACATGCAATGGGTATAACGGTTATTACTACAATGCAACCTCCGATTTAGTACTAAGCAACGACAAAAAAACTTTATTTTATAAATCTACTGATGGGGATATCTGGTATTATTATAATGACAATGAGAACAGCAATGTTTTACCAGCCGGGGCTATTATTGCTGAGCAAATCAGTCGTCCTAACTGGAATAAAACTCCAGTCAAATATCAATTTCCTGTTCAGGGTCCTATCGTTCTTGAAGCGAGTAACACCGGTAGGTTGTTTTATGTAGGTACAGATAAAAAATTATATAAAGTAGGCCGTCTGCCGGCCCATAATCACATAGATTGTCCTTTTAACACTTGGGGTAGTTATAATAGCTATAAAACGGACAATAATGAACAAACAGATACTGTAAACAACAAAGCCACAGAAAAACCCAAAGAAAAAAAGACCGATAATGTTCTATCAGTATCTGTTTACCCTAACCCTTCGGCAAATGTTTTTAATTTTATAGTATCCGGTAAAGAAGAATTAAACGATTTTTATTTTTCCGTTTACACCTCTACCGGTAAAAAGGTTTATGATAAACACGAAAGCGTGGTGAGAGCCACCGATAATTACACTTTTATTTGGAATGCCGAGAAAATGAACAGCGGTTTATACCTTTACAAAATAAAGAATGAAGTTGGTGTAGTTACCGGTAGGTTAATCAAAATGTAAAGACAAAAATGAGAGGGTTAATTATTATACTGGTTATTTGTCAAGTACTTCCTGTAAGTGCTCAGCCCCTTTTTTTTCATAAACAATGGGATAAAAGGTATGGCGGGATGAACGATGAAGGTTTATACTCTTTTATTAAAACATTGGATGGAGGATTTCTGTGCAGCGGGTTTTCACTTTCAGGCGCAGACGGAGATAAATCAGAACCAAACAGAGACAATACCAGCAATACGTCAGACTATTGGACACTTAAAATTAATGCTAATGGCGATAAACAATGGGACAAAAGATATGGCGGAACCAGTAATGATGGATTAAAAGCAATAGAACAAACAAGTGATGGAGGATATATTTTAGGCGGGGGGACGTGGTCAGGAGCCAATGGTGATAAAACACAACCCAGCTGGGGGGGAGGGGATTATTGGGTAGTTAAAGTTGACTCTATGGGGAATAAACAATGGGATGGGAGATTTGGAGGAAACAAAGAAGAACTCCTAACTTGTCTTCAACAAACCAATGATGGAGGATATATATTAGGAGGAAGATCTGCATCCGGCATTACAGGCGATAAGACACAGGAGAACTGGGATGTGTCACATTTTTATTACGACTACTGGCTTGTAAAAATAGATTCCGCGGGAAACAAACAATGGGATAAACGATTTGGCGGAACAGACGATGATGCCCCCTCTGCATTAAAACAAACAACAGATGGAGGTTATATTGTTGTGGGTTCTTCCCGTTCAGGAGTGAGCGGTGATAAAACAGAACCCAACCAAGACACGATACAACCCATAACGTTTGATATTTGGATTGTAAAAACAGATTCCCTTGGCAACTTGCAATGGGATAAATCTTTAGGAACACCCTATGAGGATGAAATGGATTATGTAAAAGAGCTTTCAGGGGGCGGATATCTTTTGGCAGGTCCCGGTTATAGGATTATGAAAATTGATTCTCTCGGTTCAGAATTGTGGGAGCAGGTTTTTCCTGCTGGTAGCTATTTTAGCAGTTTCTCATTTACCAATGATGACGGTTATTTATTTGGTGGTTATACGTCATTGGGGATAGTTGGGGTCAAAACGGAAAATAATTTAGGATTTAGTCAAAGTTGGATTGTAAAATCCGATTCTTTGGGATATAAACAATGGGATAAAACAATTTTTACAACAGGGGATGATGATGGTGGTTATGCGGTACAAACTAGTGATGGCTGCTATGCAGTTGCAAACAACAGCAGAGCGGGTATAGGCGGATACAAAACCATAGCGGCTTGGGATAGCAGTATGGACTTTTTTATTGTAAAGTTTTGTATGGATACGGTAACAGACCTCTCCCCAAACCTCACCTTCGGAGAGGGAGAAATACAGGTTTACCCGAACCCGTTTACAAACGATTTAAGTATTGGTTTAAAAGGAGAGAATATACATGAAGCTGTTTTTACCATAACCAGTTTAATAGGGCAAGTGATTTACAGCAGCGAAGAAAACAACTTAGCCACCGGTTACACCAAAATGCTTGATTTGAGTTGGCTGGCGAATGGGGTTTATTTTGTGAGTATGGTTTATGATGGTGTGGTAACTACGCAGAAGGTAGTAAAGCAATAAGTCATTTTTTGTATTGGCTGTTGGGTTAAGGATGGAGCGGAAACCCCGGAACGGTTTGTTCATGATTCCTCCCCCCGCCCGAAACGCCCCCCCTCCGCAACGCAAAATGCAAACGCAAGAGGGGGACATAAAACCGTGAGGAGTTGCAGCGACAGCCTGACCGCCTGCTTTGAGGCGGGAACCCCCAAGTTGTTATTTGTGCCATCCTTCGCCTCATTTTCAGCCACTTACAAAGGTGCCTGTAAATATTTGTGGCTAAATGTTTGCAAACTTGCGCGGCAATTCTACTTTTGCGCTCCCCATTGCCAGCCGTAGTGTGTTACGAAGGCTGGTTTATGGTAATTTAAGTAACAAAAACCCGCCTTCGCTGAAGCTATGGCGGGTGAAAACAAAAATTTATTCATCATGCAATCACGCAGCTATAGCACACGCACCGTATCCGACAAGGATGTAAAGCGCGAGTGGTTTATTGTAGACGCTGACGGAGCAACACTGGGTCGTATGACTACCAAAATTGCTTCTGTTCTTCGCGGAAAACACAAACCAACTTTTACCCCAAACATGGATTGTGGGGATTATGTAATCGTCATCAACTCTAAAAAAGTTCGTATGACCGGAAAGAAAATGACCGACCGTCCGTTGGTTCATTACACCGGCCATCCGGGAGGTCAGCGTTTTGCTACTCCGGCAGAAATTATCGATAAGAACCCGAACAAACTGATTGAGCACGCTGTAAAAGGTATGCTGCCGAAAAGTTCTTTGGGCGATAAGCTGTTCTCTAAACTATTTGTTTACGAAGGTGCCGAGCATCCGCACGTTGCACAAAAACCTAAAGCGCTATAATTATGGATAAGATAACAGTAGGAAGAAGAAAAGCATCGGTTGCCCGTGCCGTAGTTAAAGCCGGCAAAGGAGCCATTACCATCAACGGTAAAGACTATAAAGAGTTTTTCCCCCTCGAATACCTGCAGAACAAGGTAGAAGCACCACTTAAACTAAGCGAAAGCGAAGGGAAATTTGATGTTTCGATAAACGTTTTCGGTGGTGGAATCAAAGGACAGTCAGAAGCTATCTCTTTGGCTATTTCCCGTGCACTTATCATTGATAATCCTGAAAAGCGCCCACCGTTAAAGAAAGCGAAATTGCTGCGCAGAGATGCCCGCAAAGTGGAGCGTAAGAAGACCGGTCTTCGCAAGGCTCGTAAGCAGGAACAATTCAGTAAGCGTTAAACTATTGTTGAACTAACTCAATAAAAAAGAAATGGAAAGATTAGAACATAAAGCATTACTCGAGGCGCAGGTTCACTTCGGTCACCTGAAAAGAAAATGGAATCCAAAGATGCTCCCGTATATTTTCGGTGAGAAAAAAGGTATCCATATCATTGACCTCAACCGCACTTCCGATAAATTAGAAGAAGCGGCACAGGCGGCAAAATCAATTGCCAAGAGCGGACGTAAAATTTTGTTTGTGGCTACCAAAAAGCAGGCAAAAGAAGTGGTGAAAGAAGCTGCGAAGAGAGTAGGTATGCCATTCGTAACCGAAAGATGGTTAGGTGGTATGTTGACTAACTTCAGCACTATCCGTAAGTCTATCAAAAAAATGCAGAGCATTGAAAAGATGCTGGAAGACGGAACTCTGGAAAGCGTTACCAAGAAAGAGAAACTCGTGCTTACCCGCGAAAAAGAGAAAATGGAAAAAGTGCTTGGCGGAGTTTCCGGCATGAACCGTGTTCCTGCGGCTTTGTTCATGGTAGATATCATGCACGAAAATATTTCGTTGAAGGAAGCACAGCGTTTGAACATCAACACCATTGGCATAGTAGACACCAACAGCGACCCTACTAAAGTTGACTTTGCCATTCCCGGTAACGATGATGCAGCAAAATCAATCATGATTCTTACCAACTATATTGCCGATGCTATTGCAGAAGGTTTGGCAGAGCGTTCAGCTTCGCAGGAAGGTGTTGATGGTGCCGATGCAGAAGAAGAATTTGCAGATACTGACCGTTTCAACAACGACTTAAACGAAGAAGAAGGCGGTAAAAAGAAAGAAGATAAAGACCGCACTCCGCTTAAAAAGCGTACTGGCGGCACCGGAGGTAACACCCGTGGCAGTGCAGGTGGCGGCAACAGACCAAGAACCGGTTCAGGAACTGGCGGACCTAAGAAGTTCTAATCAATTAGCTGATTTGCCGATGAGCAAATTAGCAGATGAAATACAACACGAAGCTGCCAGGTTTATGACTTGGCAGTTTCATTTAACTCAATCAACTAATTAACTAATCATTTAATCAACTAATTAAAATGTCAACAACAGTAACAATAACAGCAGCGCAAGTAAACGAATTAAGAAACCTGACCGGTGCCGGTTTAATGGATTGCAAAAAAGCATTGACCGAAGCAAATGGCGATGTTCAGGCAGCAATAGATTTCTTACGCAAGAAAGGAGCAAAAGTAGCTGAACTCCGTGCAGGTCGTGCAGCAGCAGAAGGTGTAGTAATTGCAAAAACTTCTGCCGATAACAAGAAAGGAGTAGCTGTATACCTTTCCTGCGAATCAGACTTCGTTGGCAAAAACGAAACCTTCGTAAAATTTGCAACAGACATTGCAGACTTAGCATTAGAAAAAGCACCGGCAACATTAGAAGCATTGTTGGATCTGGATTTAAACGGTTCAACCGTTAAAGCACAGGTACAGGAGAAAGTTTCTGCTATCGGTGAGTTAATAAACGTATCGGCTTACGAAAGCGTACAGGGCGAATCAGTAGTAGCTTACAACCACATGGGTAATAAAATTGGTGTATTGGTAGCATTAAACAAAGGTTTAAACGAAACCATAACTGCGGTAGGTAAAGACGTGGCTATGCAAATTGCCGCTATGAATCCTGTAGCAGTTGACGCCAGCGGGGTACCTGCAGAAGTTATTGAAAGAGAAAAATCTATTGCCCGCGAAAAAGCAGTAGCATCAGGTAAACCTGAAAACATTCTCGATAAAATTGCAGAAGGTGCCGGTAATACCTTTATTAAAGAAAATACATTATTGACTCAACCATTCGTAAAAGACGGAAGCAAAACAGTAGCACAGGTATTGGGTGGTGCTGAAAGCGGCTTAACTGTTACTTCGTTTAAGAGAGTAGAGAAAGGGGCAGCGAAGTAATCTCCTGAATCACCTAAACAAAAGGCGTATCGGATTAACCGGTTCGCCTTTTTCTTTTTGTGAGGGTGAAGTTTAAATTCGGTTTATGATTCAATGGCAACTCAAACTCTTCAACGACCTCACTCCTGCCGAACTTTATTCTATTCTTCGATTACGTGGAGAGATTTTTATTGTAGAGCAAAATTGTCCTTACATAGATGCGGATGGAAAAGATCTCAATTCGTATCATTTAATGGGAACCATTGGCGATGATTTAGCTGCCTATTCCCGTTTGGTTTTTCCCGGTATCAGTTACGAAGAAGTATCCATAGGCAGAGTAGCTACCTCGGCTAAATACCGCAGGCAGAAATTCGGCAAACTGTTAATGCAAAAATCAATTGAGGAGATTGAGCGGCTTTACGGCAAAGTTCCCATTCGCATTGGCGCACAGGCGTATCTGAAAAAATTTTACGAGGCTTTCTGCTTTGTTGATTTGAACGAACCCTATCTGGAAGACGGAATTGAGCATTTAATTATGCTGCGCAGTTGACAGAATACATTATCTGATTAATGTAACTCCGCCTATCAACTTGCGGTTCTCTCCGTCTACGAATGTTACAGTCACTACATACGAGTAAACACCGTCATAAGAGTTTTTGCCGCGATAAGTTCCATCCCAGCCCTCATTCAGGTTATTTGATTCAAAAACCTTTTCGCCCCAACGGTTAAACACTGATGCGTTGAAATATATAGCACCGGCAGAACTCACTAACCATTTATCGTTTTGTCCGTCACCGTTGGGTGTAAACGCATTAGGTGCGAACACTTGCTTATCTGAAATTACATTAACCCGCACCGTTGCTGTAGCACTGCAACCGTTGGCATCGGTAGCAGTAACCTGATATTCTGTTGTTCCGGTTCCCGAGAAAACAGGACTTGCACAATCATTGCAGCTCAAAAACTGAACAGGGCTCCATTGATAGGTGTAATTGCTTCCTGCAGGTTGAGCTAAAACAACCTCAGCAGAAAAACGCACGGAATCAAAAATTAGCGATTGCAAAACAACCTGAGGCGGTTCGGTAATAGTAAAAGAAGAATCAATAGTACAATTGTTCGCATCTGAAACAGTTACAGCGTATGTTGCTCCGCCTAAACTACCAAGCGAACTACCGGTGCCGTTGTTGCTCCAGATAAACTGATAAGGGGTGCTGCCTCCGTTTGCTGAAACACCTATACTTCCATCGCCTGCACCAAAGCAACTTACATTGTTTACACTGTTAGCTATAAGACTAAAAGGAACTGCTGCTGTAATGGTATATGAAGATGTAGCGGAGCATTGGTTTGCATCATACACTGTTACATCATAGTTTCCGGCTGAAAGGTTTGAAACAGCAGGAGTTGACTGAGCAGAACTCCAAATATAACTGTATGCAGGTGTTCCGCTGTTCGTGTTTACCGCAATGCTTCCATCATTCAACTCAAAACAAGTTTCGTTACTCAACGAGGCAAGTGAAAGAACCGGGTTTGGATTTACCGTAACCGGTATGCTATTGCTTACATACTCACAACCATTTGCATCCACGGCAGCCATCGAAAATGTTCCCGATTGTGAAACCGTAATACTATTAGCTGTATTTCCATTATTCCATAAGTAATTAGTGTAAGAAGAATCGGCTGTAAGGGTTACCGGGTTACCGGCACAGAAACTTATGGCTCCTGATGCACTGATAGTTGTTGGTGCAACAGGGCTGAGCGTAACATCAACCGTATCGCTGTCATAACAACCATTGTTTGATTCTGTTACAATATATTGAGTAATAACCGGGCTACCGGTAGCGTTATGTGCAGTATAGACCGGATCTGAAATACTAACTAACGATAAATCTGCTGCCGGAGTCCATTGGTAAGTATGCCCTGCGGTAGTTGCTGCGCCTAGTTGAACTGAGCCACCGGAACAAAGCGTAACGTCCGGTCCGGCATTAGCCGTAACATTTGCATTAACCGTTACCTGTTGAACTTCCTGCGGAGTTGCGCACCCATTGTCCACCACATCCAATGTAATATTCATTGCACCTGCGCTGCCCCAGGATACTTGATATGGTCCCTGTCCGCTTCCGCTGATGATAGTTGCTCCATTGAAATTCCATGTATACACTACACCTGTGTTCGAGCCTCCGGTATATGTAACATCTACCGGTTGACCTGCGCAAACGGATGCAGGATTTACCGAGAAGGATTGTGACGGAGGATTGCTAACAACAACATTAATCGTATCGCTGCTTACACAGCTACCGGTTGTTACACGGGCCCAATAAGTTCCTGCGGAGGAAACATTGTAAGTAGAGTTAATAGAATTATCCTGCCATAAATAAGAAGTAGCTCCGGCTGTAGAGGCGTTCAGCACAACTGTATTGCCACTGCAAACAGTTGTGTCGTAACCAAGATTAAGCGAGCCGGTGGCTCCTGCTGTTACATTAATAGTATCGCTCAGCGTACATCCCGCTGCTACAACATTTACCCAATAAGTTCCTGTGGATGAAACCGTATATGTTGGATTGGTGGAATTATCCTGCCACAGATAAGAAGACGCACCGGCTATAGTCGCATTGAGAACTACAGTATTGCCGCTGCAAATGGTTGTATCATTACCAAGATTGATGGAGCCGGTGCTTCCGCTGCTGACAATTACTGTATCTCGCAAGGTGCAACCGCCCGCGGTTACCTCGGCCCAGTAAGTTCCGGGAGCTGTAACGTTGAAGGTAGAATTAGTTGAGCCATCCTGCCACAGGTACGCGGTTGCTCCCGCTGTGGTGGCATTAATGGTATACGTGTTACCTCCGCAAAGAGAAGTATCGGGCCCAAGGTTAAGTGAGCAGAGAAAAGTAAAATTATCGGTATGCGCCCAATCGCCTAAGCCACCGGCCGTCATGGTGCAGGTAATGTATTGACCGCTGTTTGGTGCAGTGAAGGTAAAGATGCGTTGTGTCCACACACCGATAGTGGGTGCCACCGGTGCGGTATAAATGACCGTTCCAAAAGAAGTAGAACCGGTGGATTGACCTATTTGAAAAGGATAAGGAACATATCCGCTGGCACCACGGTCGTAAAAGCTGATGGTGTAACTGTTGCCGGCAACCAGCGGAGCCGAAAGTTCCATGGCAATCATATCTGTTCCGGTACCGGTGAACGCCACATACCAGCTTCCGCTTTGTGCCAAACCGCTGTAGGTGGCGGTGGTAATTATATCCATATCGCCATAGGTGCCAAAGGCAGTGTTATTGGGCATCATGGCATTGAAAGCAGCGTTGGTTAAATTAATCTGGTCGATACCTCCTGCGGTGTTGTTTTCAAAATCGCCATTTAAGAAGGTTTGTGCCCGGCACACCAACATGAACGAGGAAAACAGAACAGCAAAAACCAATTTTCTCATGTCCGGCAAATCGTTTGTTATCAGACGCAAATAAACGCAATAAAGAGGTATGCTATCCAAATAGGAGTAAACACCTGAAACGAAAAGTGTTTCTTTCTCTGTTCAGAAAAAATTTCTTTTTTGAAAAACGAATTGTATCTTTCCATAACTAATTTAAGGCAATACCGATTTTCTAAACCCAAAACCTCTTTGTTATGAAAACTGTTTTACGCATTTTTCTCTATCTCATTATTGTTGTTGTTATAGCCGTAGTTGGCTTTGTGGCGTTCATTCAGGTGCGCGGCATTCCTAAATACGAAGTTGACAAAATTGATTATCCGGATGTGCAGTCAGACTCTGATTTGGTAGCTAACGGAATGAAAATTGCTGCCGTGCAGTGTGTTGTTTGCCACCGCGGCAGCGATGGAAAATTATCAGGAAGAGTGTTGCAGGAATTTCCCCCCGACTTTGGGGAAGTATATTCTGCCAATATTACGCAGAGTAAGGAACAGGGCATTGGCAACTGGACTGATGGGCAGATTGCTTACCTGTTGCGCACCGGTGTAAGGCCTGACGGACAATTTTTGCCTCCGTATATGCCTAAGTTTCCGCACGCCAGCGAATACGATATTAAAAGCATCATCGCTTTTTTAAGAAGCGATAACGCTTCTGTGCAGGCATCGGAAATTCCTAAAGTGCCTTCCAAGCCTTCTTTTCTTACTAAGTTTTTATGCTTTGTGGCGTTCAAAAAAATTCCTTATCCGGCTGCGCCTATTGCCCAGCCCGACACGAACAATGCCGTTGAATTCGGGCATTATCTGGTAACCGGCCGCTACGATTGCTACCCCTGCCACTCGGCAGATTTTAAAACCCTGAACATGGAGTTTCCTGAAAAAACACCGGGCTACTTGGGAGGGGGCAACAAAATGCTTACGCTGGATGGCAAAGATCGGTTTACCACTAACATTACCATGGACGAAGAAACCGGACTGGGCCGTTGGACATTGGATGATTTTAGAAATGCCATGCTGAACTCGAAGAATAAAGAAGGAAAGACTTTGCGCGAGCCTATGCTGCCTTACAATGGCATGACAGAAACTGAAATAAAATCTATTTGGGCCTATCTGCAAACGGTTCCTAAAATCAGTAATAAGGTAGACAGGAAGTGGGATGTTGATTAGCAGATGAGATGATTAGCAAATTAGCAGATTAAGTCTTTGCCGCGAGATTGAAGGAATCTTTAGGTAAGCCCTGTTGCAAGCAATTGCGCAGGTTTTTTTATTCCCCTGGTGTCTCATCATAGTTTCACTCTCACAGGGTCGGTTGTGAGATAACCTGTAGAGATTGAGGTTATAGGAAGTAATAGCATGAATATGGCAGTATGAATTTGGAATAGGGTAGTTGGAATCTGAAACACGGGAATATGAATTTGAAATGGGGGCTTTGAAATTTGAAATATGGTGGTTGGAATTACGGGTAAGGCGATTGGAATTATAAATACCGTCTTCGGAATTGAAAATATGGCAGTTGGAATTGAAAATATGGCTGAATGAATAAAGGGTATGAGCTTCGGAATTCGGGCTATAGGGCTTGTTTGAGAATTTTGACGGTTTGGCGGACAGAAAGGACTCTTAACAAAAACCTGCCAAGTATTTGAGACTTGACATGTCTAATTCCCCAGAAGCCCTTCGCTAACGCGAAGGATTTTTGTTATTCATCAAACTCCAACCTCTTTAACACAGACTTAAACCTTATCAGCTGCAATACAGCCGCTACGGTCAGGCCGATAATAAAGCCAATCCATATTCCTTTCAAGCCAAGGTTAAAGGTAAAGGTGAGCAGATAGCAGGCGGGTATCATTATCAGCCAGTAAGAAATAAAGGCAATTACTGCCGGGTACTTTACATCCTGCATGCCACGCAGGGCACCGGCTGCCGTAGCCTGCAAGCCATCGCTTATCTGAAACACCGCTGCAAACAACAACATGTAAGAGGCAATGGAAATTACTTCTGCATTATCGGTATAAAGCTGAGGCAGCAAGGCGTGGCAACTGAAAAAGAAACCGGCAAACACCATTTCAATCAAGAGCGTAAGCAAAATAACCGTGTTGCCTGCCACGCGTATGCCTTCTTTGTCTTTAGCGCCAAACGAATAGCCAATCATAATAGTGCCCGAAGCCGATATACCGGTAAGCACCATAAAAGTGATACTCGCCAAACCAATGGCAATCATGTGTGCGGCTTCAGCCGAAGTGCTTATCCAGCCGCTCATAATTTGCCCGGCATTAAAGGCGGCTACTTCCCAAAAGAACTGCAGGCCCGCAGGTATGCCGATAATCATAATCGGTTTCACGTAACTCAGGCTGGCATCCACGTGTTTCACAAACTCTTTCCGCAGTTCACGCACCTGTTCATCGCGCCAGATGTAAATAAGAATGGCTACGGTCATCAGCACCCGCGAAATTCCGTTAGCTATGGCCGCTCCTTCTATTCCCATCTGCGGCAAACCGAATCTGCCGTAAATCAAAATCCAGTTCAGGAAGAAATTCAGCACCAACCCTGCCAAGGTAATGTACATACCTATCTGGGTTTTACCCATGCCATCCAGAAACTGCTTGGCTGCCATAAAAAAGAAAACAAAACCGGTGGAGTAGTTAATGAGATACAAAAACTTTCCTCCTAAGTCATTGTCGGTTTCGCTATGTCTGAAAACCGAAAGATTAGCCGTAATCACCCAGATAACAATCATGAACACTACGGTTAACACCAGCGACACCACTAAACTGGAGATGAGAACACCAATGCTTTTGTATCCTTTGTTTTCGCCAAATGCTTCGCTCACCAGGGGCGAAACGGCAAAAAGAATTCCCATACCGGCAAGTATGGTCATCCAGTAAATGCCGTTGGCAAAACCCGAAGCTGCTATATACTCATGACCGAGCCCACCTATCTGCACAGTATCAAAAAAGCCCATCAGCACCTGCCCCAATTGCCCCGCAATAATGGGCAAGGCAAGCGTTAAAGCCTCTTTAATTTTCTTTCTGTATGTTTCTAATAAAATCATTCTGCTGTCTTTGTTCCTCTCTTTTCTTTCTCACAGACTTCGCGGACGGCACAGAATAAATGCATTCCTTTTCTGTGCTTTCTGTTCAGTCTGTGAGCAAAAATATTATAGCATAAAATCATTAAAACGAAAAACCCCCACCAGCCTAAGCCAATGGGGGAAAAAAAATAATTTCCGTTTGGTAGCTTACTACTTCTTGGTCTTCTCTAACACTACTTTGCCGCGGTAAACTAACTTGTCTTCGCTCCAGTGAGCACGGTGCATTAAATGCGCCTCGCCTGTTGTCTGGTCCACACCGGTTGTTGGTGCCTCTGCCTTGTAGTGGGTTCTTCTTTTATCTCTTCTTTGCTTGGAGATTCTATGTTTTGGATTTGGCATGGTCTTTAATTTTTAATGGTTGATTTATTATTGTTTGCTTTTTAATTCTTCAGGTTTTTCAAAGCCGCCCAACGCGGGTCTTCTTCATCTGTTTTTTTACTCTCCTCGGCTATCAGATACTTTAATACCTCTTTATTGCACTGGGGTTCCTGCCCCGGTTTTTCGCATCCCATTTTCTGAATAGGCAAACAAAGGTTTACATATTCATAAATCAATTGCGAAAGGTCAATTACTGTTTGCTCGCGACCGATATACATCACATCCGGTTCATCGTTCATCTTTGCCGGGTCTTCAGCAAATTTGATGTAGCACACATAATCGCCAAAAATTCCCTTGTCGAAAGGAATCAGACAGCGGTCGCATTCTACATTTATGGTTCCGTCAATGAAGAAATTGAGAATAAAGAACGTTTCCTTTTTTTCGAAATCCAGTTTCACTTTCACTTTGCAATCCTTAATCAGCGATTCTTCAAAGTGCGCGAAAAACTTCGCATCTATATCAAACTCAAATTTGTGAACGCCTAACTTAAGACCAACGTATGGAATCTCAAATTCCCTTAACCCCTTCACAATTCAAATATTTATAATGATGCTATAAACTCCTCTTACCAATTCAAACAACACTATCAATCATACTTTCGGTAAAAAGGACGGCAAATATAGGGGAATAGCTGAAAATTAAAAATGCACCCCGTGTTTTAGGGTGCATTTTTGACTTAATCCATAATTGATGTGCTATGTTAATAGTAAGGATAATCTAAAGTGG
>CAZBPG010000029.1:0-36440 GCA_964493695.1 uncultured Chitinophaga sp.
GCCTCTATGGGGTAGTGTGAATCTCTATCATTTTCACACGATTAACGACTGAACCGATAAAAGGAAATTTTCTGTTTAAGGCGACTAAAGTCGCCAACAACTGGCAACCTGGGTTATTTAACCTTCGTAGAATAAATTTGGTCATTCTATACCAACCTTATAAATCTTATGAAAATTGAATCGTTGCCCCCAAGGTTTCCGCTTCGGAACCCTGCGGCCATTCAACCCGCGCAGGGTCGTCTGCGACAAACCCTGCGGGGGGAAAGAGGCTTAGTGTGTTGAATAAAGAAAGAGGTATAGTTTAAAACGTAACCTGCGCCTTTGCATAAAAAGTAGTTCCCATCAACGGTGTTCCCGGGAAACTCCGCCACTGGTAATTGGTTACATTGTTTACGTTGATACAAAGCAATAAACCTTTGTAGAAACTCGGGCGGTAACACATTCTTAAATCAAGCAGGTAAGCCGGTTTCACATCGCCCTCGTAAATAGCAGAACTGGCGTGGTAGCCCATCTGGTAACGGAAATTAAAACCGTAGTCAAAACCAATTTTCTTTAAACTATGGTCAAAGCTGAAACTTGATTTTAGTTTAGGCGCGTTCAGATAAATGGTTTCGCCCGAAGTAAGGGTAAACTTGTCTTTATCTACCCAACTCATGTTCGCACCCATGGTAACAAGGTGTAAATCGCTTTTAATAACATCGTATTGCAATCCGAAATCAATACCGAACACATCTAAGCGGCCAACGTTTTTATAAGTAAGCAGAAAATCAGAGCCTACTAACTCAGGGTCGTTAGGGGTAATAGTGCCTAAAGGTAACTGGTGCATAAGCACCACTAATTCATCCCAACAGGTTGTGGAATCAGAAGCAACAATCGAATCGTTCTGCAACGAAGGGTTTCCGTTCAGGCCGGCACTTTTTAAAGCATTGTCATAAAAGCCGCCTGCCAACTGCAGATTATCGTAAAGGCGCCCGCCCGGTGCCTTTTCTCCCAGATAGGTTTTCCAGTCAAACATCACTGCACCCGAAGCCGGTTTGAGGGCACTTACATAGTTGGTAACGCGGGTCCAGTAACCGTCTAACTGTAGCGAAAGTTTACCGGCAATAACTCCTTTGTAACCCAACTCAATGGTTTGGGTATACTGGTTATTTATTTTATTCAGGTTTTTTGCAAACAGTTTGCTTACATCCTGCTTACTGGTTTCGTAACCTTTGGTAGTGGCAAAGTTGGCGTAGTCAATAGCAATCATCTTCGCACTGTCAATGGTTCCGCCCGGTCCTTCTATACCGCCAAACACGCCATCAAAAATACTTTCAATCTGGTTCGGGTCAGCACCCGGTGTTGCTTTAAATCCATCTTTAATAAAAGTGATCATGGTATCAAACAACAGATAGTTTTTGCTTTGGTCGCCAAAGGTATACCACGAACCTGCTGCGTTCGAATAAGGTGCCGAAATAAACTGCACGTTGCCATTGGTTTCGTCATACTTGTAATTCCAGCCGTAAGGGTTTCCTATACCGCGCACGTTAATGCCGTTAGGAATAAAGCCGTTTGATAAATCGAGAAACTGATTAAGTGTGTTGGGTGCATCAAAGGCACGGTTATAAGTAATACGGATGTTGTGGGTAGGTGCTGCCTTAAACACTAAAGCACCGCGCGGGCTGGCTGCCACACCCTTTATAATGCTGTTGTAATCCACCCGCACCGCACCAACTATCTTCAGCCAGTTCAGGGGCTCATACTCGCCCTGTATATAACCACCCGCCTGGTTTACGTTATCGCGCTTGTCAAAACGCCCGTTGATAGTCCCTTTTGTATCCGGACGGGTAAGCAACACATCCATACCATAGATAAACCGTAATTTTTCGAGCGGATTATAGGAGTGCTGAATTTGTATCACATGCAGTTTCGATTTATCAACCAGCAACTGCACTTGATAAGGATTTTCAGGACTATAGTCATTTCGTGCTGAAGCAGAAAGTTGAGGAATGAGAAACGTATTACCGGCATCGCTGCTGTTAATAAAATACTGCACGTACAAATCTTTCCATTTAAACCTTGTCTGAAAATACCAGTAAATCCATCCTCTGCCCACACCGCCACCTTGTGCCGCACCCAAACCGGTTAGCTCTACGTTGTGGGTCCCCGCAAGTCCTCCGTTTAGTGTCAGCAAAATATCATCGGTTGGTTTAATGTCTATTCTTCCGTCAAAGGTGTATTTGCGTATAAAAAAGTCTTTCTTAAACCTGCGGATATCCTGATAAGCTGAATCAAGAATCGTGATACCGGCAGAATCGTGCGTAAACTTTTGTATCGTATCGGGAATAAAAACTTTTCCATCACGCGCACTTCCGAACAACAAACTGTCGCCTTCGTATGGTTCACGAGGGTCGTAGTTCGGGTAATCCTGCCCCTGAAAATAACTGCCCGAAACTTTGTAGCCGAATTTTCCATTAAACAGCTTACCCGAATGGCGGATTTCCGGATTGATAACATTGCCCGAAAGCAACTTGCCGTTATTATACTTTGTATACGATTTATCAAGCACCGTAAAACCGCTGGTCATGGCTACGGTAGTTACAAATTTCTTTTCCTGGTCGAGGGGCGACTTGGTCATAATATGTATTACCCCCGAGGTGGCATTTGGCCCGTAAAGGGCCGAAGCCGGCCCGCGCACTACTTCTATTCTGTCGTAATCTAAATTACTGGTTGGCACCAACTGGTAAGCGTTGATACGCAGCGAAGGCACCGCACCAATTCTGTTGTCCACCACATTCAGCACCGCGCCCGAGAAAATGTTGTTGAACCCGCGCACCACCACATTGTTTGAAACTAAACCGGTGCGCATAATATCCACACCGGTAGTTGTTTTCAACTGTTCTACCGGAGTAGCCGTAATGTTTCTATCTAACTTATCCTGCCCTATCACCGAAATGGAAGCAGGGGCATCGAGCAATTTTTCTTTCTTCTTCGAAGCCGAAACCACCACCTG
Source organism: uncultured Chitinophaga sp. (assembly GCA_964493695.1). GTDB lineage: Bacteria > Bacteroidota > Bacteroidia > Chitinophagales > LD1 > Bog-950. Next base: position 2,993 of record CAZBPG010000029.1, read on the forward strand.
ATTCAGGCCGATATCAGCCGAACTCATGTTGACGTTCGCCACATAATTACCCTGGTCGGTTTTAATGGCAATTTCTTTGGAGTCAAAACCTATGTAACTAATCACAAGGGTTTTAGAATCTTTAGGAACCGCAATGCTGTAGTTTCCCGATTCATCGGTTTTGGTGCCGATGATGGTTCCCTTTACCAAAACAGTTGCCCCGAAAAGCGGCTGCTTTTTATCGTCCCGCACATTACCGCTGATGGTGATGCTCTGCGCAAAAATAAAGAGAGAAGTAAAAATGAAAACAGTGCTGAGTAGAATTCGTTGTTTCATAATCAGGGTTTAAGTTTTAGAAATAAAGCGCGTGTGTCGTGTTTTAATTCGAGGGAAAGATAGGAATTTTGTCAAAAGACAAAATCAAGTTACCCCCATTCAAATTTTTTGCACAACCGAAACGTCTTTCTACTTTCAGCGTTCAATCGCCCGATATGAGATGGAGTACCCTGTTCTTATTGTTATGGTGTTACGTAAATGCAGATGCCCAAACCCGCATGGCAGAGGTTGTTACCAACTACGGAACCATAGTTATTGAATTGTATGACGGCACACCACTGCACCGCGATAACTTTATAAAACTGGCCAACGAACATTATTACGATTCCCTTTTGTTTCACCGCGTTATAAATGGTTTTGTAGCACAGGCGGGTGACCCTGTTTCTAAATATGCGGTTGACACTGCCTCACTTGGCGATGGTGATTTAGGTTACACCGTTCCTGCCGAAATTTTTCCGGAAAAGTATTTTCATAAACGCGGTGCGGTGGGCATGGCCCGTGACGATAATCCAGCAAAGGCTTCATCGGCTTGTCAGTTTTATATTGTTCAGGGGAAAATTGCCAACGACTCTGCTTTTATCAAAGCAAAAGCGCGGACCGATGGCTACGAAATTCCGGAAGAACACAAAGCTGTTTACCGCAGTGCCGGAGGTATACCTCATCTGGATTCGCGCTATACCGTTTTTGGCGAAGTAGTGAGCGGAATGGATGTGGTCGATAAAATTGCAGGTGTAGAAACGGGCAAAAGCGACCGGCCTAAAAAGGAAGTGCGTATTAAAAATGTACGAATGCTAAACTGATGCTGGATTATGGCAGATAAAAAGAAAGAAGACCTTCCTTCAAAAATAAAATGGCTGTCGCGGTTTTTTTCCGTGGCCGGAAACATAGCACCGGTAACGGCTATCGACATTCTGGTTCGCTTGGTTTTTACTCCGCAAAAAAGAGTCTTGCGGCCTCCGCACAGAACACTGCTGAAAAAAGCACATAAGCACACGATTAAGGTAAATGAGTTCCGCAACCCGGAGAAGAAAGTAGAAATGAAATATTACGTGTGGGGCAGCAGCCACCGCACGGTGCTGCTTGTGCATGGCTGGGATGCCATGGCGCTTGATTTCTATAAACTGATTCCGGTACTGGTTGAAAACGGTTACCGGGTAATGGCTATTGACGGACCGGCACATGGCGGCAGCGAAGGCGACACCAGCAACCTGCTTCACTTTAAAGAAGCAATGGCACAACTGATTGAAAAAACCGGAACACCTTATGCCATTGTCGGACATTCGATGGGCGGTGCAGCCAGTGCCTATCTGCTGATGGAGTTCGACATTCTTGTAAACCGCTTAATCATGATTGCCATTCCCATTGCATCGGGCCGGTTTTTTGAACAGGTGTTTGCCATGCTTAAAGTGCCGCAAAAAATGCAGAAGGTTTTCTTTAAAGGAATGGAAGATGAATTCAATATTCCTATTGAAAGCATGAACCTGGCCAGGCGGAAAGAAAAAATAAAGGCCGATAAGACCATGCTCATTTACGATGAAGACGATGAAGTGGTGTCATTGCCCGACATCAAACATTTTCTTGCGCTTCACCCGGAAATAAAAAGTGTAAACGCCAAAGGCACCGGACATAACACTATTATCAGAAGCAAAAAGGTGATAGAAGAAGTGGTAGCTTTTCTCGCGTAAAAAGTCATGGACGCTCTGCTACAAATCAAGCACGAAATGATGGCTGGCTAAATGAAAGCCTTTGTTCAGGTAAAGGCGGTGCGCATCGTATCGATCTTTATGATAGCCTGAATCCAAATGAATATTCGCACATTGGTTTTCTTTTGCAAAGCGGATGGTAAAATCTAACAAGGCACCTGCATATCCTTTTCCGCGTTGTTCACTAAGCGTGCCCAAATCATCAATGTAAAGATTCTTGCCCCGGTAGAAATAGTAGTTGATGCGGAACACAGAAACTGCCGGTGCATCGCTTCCTTCGTCCACATAAACCATTTTTGCGCCTTCGCTTAAAAGCAGTTTCGCTTTCTCTAAATATTCATCAGGCAAAATATGCGGGCGCAATTCAAGAATTGCCTGCCGGCATTTGAGTAACTGTTCATCGGTAGTAGCAAATTGAATGATCATGAAATGAAAATATGTTTTTGTATTTATTTCTCCCCTTTAGGGCTAATCGTACCCAAATTAATTTCTGTTTTGAAGAGGGAATAGTAATCCGTAAAATCTTATAGTCTTTGGTATTCCCGCCATATAGTTTTTGCTCCAGCCGGCCTTTCAGATTTACGTCCTAAATACTCCCATTGTCGTCCTGTCCAATTTGCAGCTTGCTGAGGAGTTAGGGGGCGTAGCATTTGTGCAATATATGCGCTTCCTGTTCATTCCTGACAGCACTACTTTGCAACTTCTCAGACGTTTCCCTGCTTTGGTAGGTCATATGCATTATCTTAAAGCCTTCCAGACTGTACCTGGCAATTACTTTCTTTAATGATTCAGCTTGCTAATTGAATAGCTTCTAATTTACATCCGCTTTTATCACGTAATGAAAACGCTCTGTTAACCAACTTTAGGTATATCATTTCATCATCTCATCACACTTTCTTTTACACTTGTTAATGAACTAACGTCATTTGGTAAAATCAAAATCCTTATCACCTTTGCCGCGCTTTTAGCAAAGCAGCGTAAACCATGAACCATGAGTGACGAAAGCCATGTAATAAAACCCGTAGAAAAGCAAGAAGCCAAAGTATTTGCCATGCTCGAACCTATGGAGCACGAGCAGGTCATGTATTTCAACGATAAAGAAACCGGCCTCAAGGGCATTATTGCCGTGCACAACACCGTCCTCGGCCCCTCACTGGGCGGCTGCCGAATATGGAACTACGATAACGAAAGCGATGCCCTCTGGGATGTGCTCCGCCTCTCTCGTGGTATGACCTTTAAAAGCAGCATCAGCGGAATAAATTTAGGAGGTGGCAAAGCGGTTATCATCGGCAACCCCAAGGTAAAGCGCGATGAAGCCTTCTGGCGCAGGTTCGGCAAATTTGTCGACAGCCTGAACGGAAAATATATTACTGCCGAAGACGTAGGCACCAGCACCGATGTCATGAGCATTGTAATGCAGGAAACCAAACACGTAACCGGCAAACCCCTGAACGCAGGCGGCACAGGCGACCCTTCGCCTTTTACCGCTTACGGTGTTTTCCTTGGGTTAAAAGCCAGTGTAAAAGAGGCCTTCGGCAGCGATTCGCTCGAAGGCAAAAAGGTAGCCGTGCAGGGAGTGGGGCATGTGGGGTATAGTCTGGTAGGGCATTTAACCAAAGCAGGCGCAAAGGTTTTTGCCACCGACCTTCACAAAGACCACCTCGATGCCGTATCAAAAGACTTTGGAGCCACCATCGTTGGCCCTCACGAAATTTACGATTTAGAAGTGGACGTTTACGCACCCTGTGCGCTCGGTGCCACGGTAAACTCCGATACTATTCCTACGCTTCGCTGTGCAGTAATAGCCGGTGCCGCCAACAACCAGTTAGCCGATGAAAACCTCCACGGGCAAATGCTCATGGACAACGGCATTCTCTTCGCTCCTGATTTCTTAATCAATGCCGGAGGGGTTATCAACTGCTACCGCGAAGTTCACCACCTCAGCGAAACGGAAACCAACGCGCTTATCGAAAACATTTACCAGCGCACCTTAGATATTTTCAAAAAGTCGAAAGAAGAAAAAATACCTACACAGGAAGCCGCCATTAAATTAGCAGTAGAAAGAATTGAGAAAGAGAAAGCAAAGGGCAAAGGGCAATAAGCAAAGAGCAAAAAAGACAAATGTCATCCTGAGCGCAGTCGAAGGATAAACACGAAACCATAAACAACAAACAAGAAACAGTAGTCCATTAGTAAACGTTCTTTAAAAATTGAGTGATGTTAGGCAGAAGGAATTTGAGAATTAAAGTGATGCAGGAATTGTATTCGTGGGAAATGGACAAGGAAATTCCACTGCACAAATTAGAAGGCCACCTGAGCGGGCAGATTGCCAAGTCCGGCTCGCTTTACCTCACCAATCTGCTTTATCTGGTAGAAGTCTGCAACTACTCCATGGTAGATAAAGCAAAACGCCTCGCCAAGTATATTCAAACCGAAGACGATACCAACGCCCGCACCACCATTGCGGCCAATGTGGTTATTCAGAACCTGCAAGCCGATGAACTGTTTACCGCTTCGGTAAAAAAAGAAGGCATCCGCAATTACATTTCCGAAGATATTGTGCGCGACATCTTCAACGAGTTCGCCACCAAGCAGAAATATAAAGACTACTCCGCCCTCGAAAAACCCACTCTCGAACAGGATAAGGACATTATCGCTTACCTGCTCAAAAAACTCTTCGATAACCACAAAGACCTCGAACATCATCTCGAAGAAATCTTCATCAACTACGATGACGATAACTCGCTGTTGCTTCACGTGCTCGGTAAATATGTAGATGCTTTTTCGCCCAATAAACCGAACAACTTCTTTCCCGGTATGAAAGACTGGGAAGAAGAAAAGAAATTCGCCCTGCTCTTACTTGCCCGCACCATTCAGCAGAACGAAGAACTGATTACCCTCATAGAACCCAAACTTAAAAACTGGGATATGGACCGCGTAGCCGTGCTCGATTTAATACTGATGAAAATGGCGGTTTGCGAGTTGAAGTATTTCCCCAACATACCGGTAAAGGTTTCCATTAACGAATACATCGACATTTCGAAATTCTACAGCACCCCCAAAAGCAAAGACTTTGTAAACGGAGTGTTGGACAAAGTAAAAAACGAAATGCTCGACAAAGGAGAGATAAAGAAATTCGGCCGGGGATTGATGGAGTAAGAAGGGCTATGTCACCCTGAGCGGAGTCGAAGGGTGAGGAGGTATGTGAAAATTTGTTTTGCTGTTAACCGTCAACCGTCATCTGTCATCCAAAACAATATATTTGCGCCCGCTGAAAAACACTCACATACAAATGAAAAAGTTACTTGTTATTGCATTGTCCCTCACTTTCGTTCTCGGTATTTTTTCGTGCCGTAAAAAAGGCGAAACTCCGCCCGAAGTAAAACTCGATGCCGAGTTATTGAAAGATACCACCACCATTGCTTTTGTTGATTCCACCACCTTCCCTTTCGATACCATTAATGAAGACGACAAAGTGGAGCACACTTTCCTTTTGGTGAACACCGGTGATAAGAACCTGCTCATTGCCCGCGCCTTCGGCTCCTGCGGCTGCACGGTTCCCGAGTATCCGAAAGACCCGGTTAAGCCCGGTGACACAGCTTCGGTAAAGGTGACGTTTAACTCTGCCGGCAAAAAAGGCGAGCAGCACAAGAACGTAACCATCGTTTGCAATACGGCAGTGCGCAACGAAATGGTCTACCTCACCGGCTTTGTAAACCCTAAAAAGTAAATCTGTATTTCAATCATCATAATAAATCATCAAACAAATGGATAGCATAGGATTAGTATTTATGGGCGCCATGTTTTTAGTAATGTGGCTTTTCTTCATCCGCCCGCAGGCCAAGCAGGCAAAACTCGCCAAGGAATTTCAGGCGTCTATCGATAAAGGGGCACGCGTGGTAACCACCGGTGGCATCCACGGCAAAATTGTAAAAGCCGATGAAACTACCGTGTTGCTTGAGGTAGATAGCAACACCAAAATCCGTATCGAGAAATCGGGAATCTCTATGGAACTGAGCAAAGCCGCCTATGGCGATGGCGAGAAGAAGGCGGAAGTAGCAGAGGTGAAGTCGTAATAATAGCCCCGCGATTTATCGCAGGGAAAAATCAAAAGAGCGAACTAAGGGCTTTAGCCCTTTACGATTTCGAAAATATATTTTCAGATAAACGGCATTAAGAATAATATAACTTAGTGCCGTTTCGTTTTATAGTTAACCCTTAAAACTATGAAACGAAGAAAACCATCTACTCATCGCGTGATTAAAGTTGGCATTACAGGAGGAATAGGCAGCGGCAAAACCACCGTTTGTAAAATGTTTGAGGAGTTGGGCATACCGGTCTACTATGCCGATGACCGCGCCAAATACCTGATGCAGCACGAGCACCACCTGATTGATGAAATCAAAAAGAACTTTGGCGATGATGTGTACGATTGCTGCAAACTCAACCGCAAACTGCTGGCCGAAAGAGTGTTCAACAACAAACCGAAACTCGATTTGCTGAACTCTCTTGTTCACCCGGCTGTTTTCCGCGATACCGAGCGATGGATAGAAGAGCAGAAAGAAAAGAAAGTGCCTTATGTGTTGAAAGAAGCTGCCCTGCTGGTGGAAACCGGCTCTTACAAAATGCTGGATAAACTGATTGTGGTGACGGCACCGCTGGATATGCGTATGAAGCGTGTGAGCCATCGCGACCAGGTGGATATAGAAGAAGTGCAGGCACGCGTGCGCAACCAGTTACCGGAGAAAGACAAAGTAAAACTTGCCGATTTTGTGATTAAGAACGATAAAGATTTGGTCACCCTGCATAAGCAGGTAATGAAAATTCATGAGCAGCTTTTAACCGGTGCGAAATAGATTTAGCAAGAGAGATTACATTTGCAGCAATGAATAAACCTTTACGTATCGGTATTCTCGGTGGCGGACAGTTGGGAAGAATGTTATTGCAGACAGCCGCTAATTATCATGTAGACACCTTTGTTCTCGAATCCGGTAAAAATCCTCCCGCCTCTTCGCTCTGCCATTATTTTATTGAAGGCGACATTAAAGATTACGACACCGTTTACAAGTTCGGTAAACTGGTGGATGTACTCACCATTGAAATTGAAAATGTAAACCTCGAAGCACTATTCAAATTGCAAGAAGAGGGGTTGAAAATTTTTCCCCGTCCTGCTGCGCTGAAGATTATTAAAGACAAGGGTTTGCAAAAGGAGTTTTACAAACAACATCACATTCCTACAGCGGAGTTTCATTTAATCAGCCGCAAGCACGAGTTGAATAGTTACTTTAATTTCTTACCGGTGGCTCAGAAACTCCGCGATGGCGGTTACGATGGAAGAGGTGTAGAGATACTGCGCGATGAAACAGATTTCAGCAAAGCATTCGATGCGCCTTGTGTAATTGAGAAGCTGGTTTCTATTCAGAAAGAGATTTCGGTGATGGTGGCAAAGAATGAAAAAGGAGAAACAGCAGTTTATCCTCCGGTGGAAATGGTTTTCGATCCTCGCTATAACCTGGTGGATTATCTTTTTTCGCCTGCCGATTTAACCGAAGCGCAAATAGAACTGGCACAAACTATTGCCGTTGAGGTGATGAACGCACTTGACAGTCCGGGAATTTTTGCCGTGGAAATGTTTTTAGATACCGATGGCAAAATTCTGGTAAACGAAACTGCACCGAGGGCGCATAACAGCGGACATCAAAGCATAGAAGGGAATTATTGTTCGCAGTACGAAATGCAGATGCGGGTGTTGCAGAATCTTCCGCTGGGCGATACGGCCACCATCAAACCTTCGCTGATGCTAAATATGATTGGTGAACCGAATCATACCGGTGCTGTAAAATACAGGGGACTGGAAGAAGTGATGAGTATGAAAGGCGCTTACGTGCACCTTTACGGCAAGCATGAAACAAAACCAGGCAGAAAGATGGGACATGTAACTATTCTGGGGGCAGATAGAAATGAACTGCTGGAGAAGGCAGAACTGATTAAAGATAAATTGAAAGTTGTTTCGTAGTCCACGGTTTTAACCGTGGGTTTAAATAGTATTTTTATAACACAATATTCTTCTATGAGCAAACCGCAGGTCGGAATTATAATGGGCAGCGAAAGCGATTTGAAAGTTATGCAGGAAGCTGCTGAAGTGTTGGGTCATTTAGGAGTGGAGTTTGAATTGACAGTTGTAAGCGCACACCGCACACCTGAACGCATGATGGAATATGCCGGTGCTGCAAAAGAGCGCGGGTTGAAAGTAATTATAGCCGGTGCCGGTGGTGCAGCGCATCTTCCGGGTATGGTGGCTTCGGTTACTACCTTACCGGTGATTGGCGTTCCTGTTAAATCATCTAACTCTATTGATGGGTGGGATTCCATTCTTTCTATTCTTCAAATGCCTTCCGGTGTGCCGGTGGCAACCGTAGCGCTTAATGGAGCAAAGAATGCGGGAATACTTGCCGCACAGATTGTAGGAACCGGTGATGAGAATGTTTCTGCTAAACTTTCAGCATTTAAAGAAGAGTTAAAATCGAAAGTAGATACATCCATCCGCGAAATACGAATTGCGGGATTCAGAAACGACTTTGACGAGAAATAAAACCCCATGGAAGAAAAATTTAAGATTGCCCTGCTGATTGACGGAGAAAATGCTTCTCCTAAAATGTTGGAGGCCATCATCGAAGAAGTTTCTAAGAACGGCATCATCACTATCCGCAGAATTTATGGCGACTGGACACAGCAGATAATGAACAGCTGGAAAGAAAGTGTAAACGTAAATGCAATCCAGCCTATACAGCAGTTTACTTATACGCAGGGCAAAAATTCATCTGACAGTGCATTGATTATTGATGCCATGGATATTCTGAACGATAAATTAGTAAACGGCTTTTGCATTGTATCAAGCGACAGCGACTATACAAGACTGGCAACCCGAATCCGTGAAGACGGTTTGCTGGTAATAGGAGTGGGAGAGGAGAAAACACCAAAAGCATTTGTAAAATCATGCGATTTGTTTGTGCATGTTGAGAATTTAGTTCCGGCAAAAACATCGGAGGTTAACCGGAAGAATGCTAAGAAGGTGGATGCAAAAACACTGAACACATTAAAGCGGGCTTTTGAAATGGCGGAACAGGATAACGGACCTACTCACGTTACACAATTGGTTCAGAGTTTGAGAAAAATTGAACCGGACTTCGATCCGAGAACTTTCGGCTTTAAAACATTTCCGAAATTTTTGGCTTCGCTTAGTGAGTTTGCCGTTACTAAAGACGGTCTGCAAATCAGCATGAAGTAAATAGCGTATTTACTTCGCAGTTATACCGTTGCCTGAACTGTTTATTTCTAAAAGAGTGGTGCTTTCTTTAATCACTGCGCACGAAACGGTTTTCTCTCCATTCAAAATACACACTACCTCATTCACCCGCACATAAAGTGTGTTCTTACTCAATCCTCCCACTGTTTTTTTCTTGAGTGTGTTTTTAAGTTCTTCTTTAGGGCCTGCAAAAACGGCAATGGTTCCTTCCGATAAGTTCTTTAAAATAACAGTTACTTCTTTACCCGGTACGGTTGGTGAAGCTTTCTTTACAGTAGTAGCTTTCGGTTTAGTGGTTGTTGTAGTTTTCTTCTTTACGGTTGTCTGTGCATAAGAATTAACAAACACAAAACTCACCAGCGCAACGCTTACAACTATTCTCAAAAAGGTTTTCATGATGTGAAGTTACATTAACTTCATGATGTCTTCTACTCCCGGAGTTCTGTTTACAGTAAATGCTTCGGCATACTTTACCCCGATAGGAACACCAAAGTGCATGGCACGTGCCCTTACAAATTCTAAAAACTCAGGGCTTGAAATAAAAGTTTCATCCTCTGTTGAGTCAGGATTGAAAAACTGCGATTTGAAAGCAAGTATTGCTTTGAGTTTACGGTCGAAGTAATTCGTAATGTCTACTACAAAGTCGGGTTCGGCATGTATGGCTTGTATATAATGATACACAGCCCCGGGACGAAATGCTTTTTGTTTTTCGCCTTTTAGTTTGGTTTCAATTTTAGAAAGACCGGAAAGAAAACACGCATCGTAAGTAAGTTGGGCTGCGCGCCCATGGTCGGGATGCCGGTCGTATCTGGCATTGGTGATGACTACTGCCGGTTGGTATTTGCGTATGATTTTGATGAGTTCGAGTTGATGTTCTTTGTCGTTCTTAAAGAATCCGTCCTCAAAGCCGAGATTCTCGCGCACTTTAATGCCGAGAATTTTTGAGGATGCCTCTACCTCTTTCATTCGCAATTTTACAGTGCCGCGGGTTCCTAACTCGCCTTTGGTTAAATCGAGGATACCCACTTTGTATCCGGCATCAATCTGCTTCATCAAAGTGCCGGAGCATCCTAGTTCTACGTCATCAGGGTGAACGCCTATAGCGAGTATATCAAGTTTCATAGGCTAAACCCCGAACTGTTTTAAGTGATGATTGAAATGTACTACAAATAAATCTCTCCACTGCGTTTTGTCAAGTTGGCCAAACAACGGATGCGGCTTTAGTTTTTCTCCTTCCCGTTCGTTAAACACATCTATCATCTTTTTTAAAAACTCCAGTTCCGTATAGAAATCGCGGGGATTGCTTCCTTCCTTTTGCTGATTTATCTCTACCGGGGCGTCAGAATTTTTAGGAAAAAACCCCAGCCCGTAAATAACCACCGGAAAAATCACTTTGTTACACAGAAAATTCGATTTGTCTTTTGATTTCTTCATTCCTAAACATATCCTGAAAGCATCGTTCATATGCGTAAGCATCTGGGTTACGTTCATCTTGCCCCAACGTGCTTTTGTATCAGGAGTCAGTTTGTTTAAGCGTTCCGTAATTTCAGAAGTAGTCTGTTCAGAGAAACGAATCATGCGTCTTTCTGATTTCTAATGAGGGTGTTTGCCATATTGCTGTTCTAAACGTTTCATCATTTCTTCCTGTTCCTGCGGAGTCATGTTTTGCAATTTTTCCATCATTTCCTGCATGCTTTCACCACCGGGCATTCCGCTGAAGCCGCTGCCTTTGGTATAACCGGTTAAGCTGAACAGCGAAGCAGGATTGTTCCTTTTTTCTGCTTTTACCAAATCCATCTGTATACTTTGTCCGTGCTCTTGCATCTTAATGCGAACCGGCATTCCATCGGCACCTTTCGCTGCAAGGGCTTTGTACATATTGTCCTTACCGGTGTACTTTGTTTTGATTTTTGAGAAATCGGCATAACCTGTTATGTCTTTAGTAGTCCACATTTCTTCGCGCAGCTTGCCGTTTATATTTACCCGAACGTGGGTGGTGCTGTAACTGTTCACGGTTTCTTTGCCGATTACGGTAACCTCATACCCCGCTTGTGGACGGTCTTTCCATTCATCATCATTCCCGGTTTCTGCTTCGCTGTAGGTTTTATCCTTTTCGTTCAGCAGGTAAACTTTGTTCGGTTCTGTTTTAAGAGAAAGGGAAGTGATTTTCATTGCTCCGCCCGGCATCTGAGGAGAACTCATGCTTACCTCAGAACGTGAATTGCCGTCCTGTGCAAAAGATTTCATACTTCCATTTATGGAAGACTCTTTGCCGGTAGAGGTGATTTTAAATTCAATATAGAAGCCCTGTGAGAAGAGGGTTGTGGTTATGGTAAAAACGCTATAACCCAATAGGAGGATTTTTTTCATGGCAATAGATTTTGTGGCAAAGGTAAAAGGATGATTGAATTGAATTATCCTAACATAGCCTGAGGGGCAAAAACCCTCCAAAACATTTGAATATTTACCAATTAAGCATATTTTTGGGCTCGGACACAAATTTTTAGAACTGAAAACCAACAACTTGCAATTTGTTTTTAAAAAAGTTACACTTTTTTGAACAAAAACACTTGACAAAACTTCGGACACAAGCTACATTATATATCATAAGCTAAAATAAATACCATGAACAAGCTGACTACAACCTTTGCAATCCTCGCTCTTTCTCTTCAATCTTTTGCCGGTGATTGTCCTGCACTTTCAGGAGAATTCACTGTAGGGAAAGGAGAAAATGCGGACTTCTCTACTATTACTGATGTGGCCAATGCACTTAAATGCGGTGGTGTATCAGGGCCGGTGACATTCCTTCTGGAGGATGGCATCTATAATGAAAGGTTAGTCCTTTCGACTATTCCGGGAAGCTCTGCTTTTAATACCGTGACCTTCGAATCTAAATCCGGAAACAATACAGAAGCTGTTATCAGCTACGGAAGCGGTGACGCTACTGTGGTGTTGAACGGAGTTTCGTATGTTGCTTTCGAAAACATAACCATCGACCACAAAACTTCTACTTATGGAAATTGTATGAGAGTGGACGGTAAGTCAAACAACCTGCATTTTAAGGGTGTGGTATTTGATGGCGTAGAAGTGGCAAGAGCAGGCGTTGAAAGCTCTACTGTTTACTTTACTCCAAGTTCTCCCAAGTCTGATATTGCTTTTGAAGATTGCGAAATCAATAACGGAAGTACAGGAATTGCAAAAGGCGGAATGTCTGCCGAGGCAATGGATACAAAAACTTCTATTACAGGAACCCTTTTCTTTAATCAGTATGAGTCGGGTTTGGCACTTACTAACGAAGATGCTCCGGTTATCACTAATAATGTAGTTAGCACACTTTCAACCTTAGCCGGTTTTAAAGCTATCAACTTAGATAACGTGGCGAATAATGTAGTTATCAGCAATAACATAGTTAATGCTGCTAACGGTTCTTACGGATTAGTAATGAATAACTGCAGCGCACAGGGAACTAACCTTGGACAAATCAATAACAACTCAATCGCGGTAGGCGGAACAGGTGAGGCTTATGGTGTGTATCTTTCAGGTAATTCTGATAATCAGGTGTTGAATTTCAACCGTGTTAAGCTGACTATTAACGGGCAGCAAACTTCTACTCAGGCATACTATAAGAATGCAGGAACAGGAAACAACATCAACATGATGAACAATATTTTCTACGACCTGAACACCGGTGGTTACACTATCCTTGGTAATACTTACAAAGATTATTTCAACCAGTTACCCGGTCAGAGCAATCCGGCACTTTCGGTTTCTGCAAACGGAATCATGATTGAAAAAGTATCTCCAATAAAGTAACTTCAATAGCTTGTTCGTTACTTTTTTGCGGCTCCGGTGTAAACCGGAGCCGTTTTTATTTCCACAAGTATTTGTATTTTCATACTGCTAAAGCGATAACTTGACAAGCCCCTTGTTTATTCCGGATAACGCGACTGAAGAGCAACTGAAAGGGTTGCTGCAGGAAAGTGAATCGAGATTCAGTACCATAGCCGATGCTTCACCGGTGATGATGTGGATGACTAATCCTGAAAACCTTTGCTATTACTTTAACCGGGCCTGGCTCGACTTTACAGGAAAGAGTTTTGAGGAAGAAGCCGGAAGTGGTTGGCTGGAAGGTGTACATCCTGAAGATGTAAAGAAGTTTGATGAAATTGGCGGCTCTCTGAAACGCAGGGAAAAATACACCTGCGAATATCGTTTGATGCGTTATGACGGGACATATCGTTCCATTCTTGAAACCGGAAATCCCCGCTTTTTGCCCGATGGAAGTTTTGCCGGTTATTTGGGCAGTTGTATGGATGTTACCGAAAGCAAAACAGTAGCGAACCAAGCCAAGGAGTTAATGCGTTCAAATGAAGAACTGGAGCAGTTTGCTTATGTGGCATCGCACGATTTGCAGGAACCTTTGCGGATGATTGTAAGTTACGTGCAGATTATTCAGAAAAATATTGAGCAGAATAACACAAAGGGGTTGACAGAGTTTATGAATTATGTGCTGGATGGAACCGGCAGAATGCAGGCACTGATTAATGACCTGCTGCAGTTTTCGCGGGTGGGCAGGAAGGGAAATTTGTTCAGCGAAGTTGATTTGAATGAAATTTTGAAAATTTCCACCACTCATCTTACCGCGCGGATTGCAGAAAACAATGCCACCGTTGAATATGGGGCAATGCCGAAAGTAAAAGGGGACACATCCCAGTTAATCCGTCTGTTTCAGAATTTGATTGACAATGCCATTAAGTTTAAAGCGCCAAACCGGCAACCGGAGATAAAAATTTCCGTAGAAGAACGAAGTGACGACTATGTTTTCAGTATCAGGGACAATGGTATCGGCATTGATGATAAATTCTACAATCGTATATTTGTCATCTTTCAGCGGCTTCACACGCGTAACGAATATGAAGGAACCGGAATAGGTTTAGCCGTTTGTAAAAAGATTGTAGAGCGGCACGGAGGGGAAATATGGGTAGAGTCGAAGAAAAATGAAGGGAGTAATTTCTTTTTTACCATTAAAAAATAATCGCAAGACAGTATGGATTTTTTTAAAAACAATAAGGATAAGCCAAGAGTGCTTTTAGTGGAAGATAATCCCGGGGATATCCGATTAACCCAGGAAGCTTTAAAGGAAAGTAAAATGGATATACATCTGGATGTGGTATCAGATGGTGAGCAGGCGATAGATTTTTTAATGAAACGCGGTAAGTATACCGATTCTATTCGTCCGCATATTATTTTGCTGGATTTGAATTTACCCAAGAAAAACGGCATTGAGGTTTTGAAGGAAGTGAAGGCTCACGAGTCGCTTCGGAAAATTCCGGTGATTGTGCTGACTACTTCTGATGCCGACCACGATATTTCGAAAGCCTATTCGCTTCACGCCAACTGTTATATTTTAAAGCCGGTTGATTTTGATGACTTTGCTAAAGCCATCCGGCTGATAGAGGTGTATTGGTTTAACAGTGTTCAACTACCCCACGAGTAAAAAATTATGTCGGCACAGGAACTGAAAGTTTTATTGATTGAGGATAATCCCGGTGATGCGTTCCTGATGAAATTTTATCTGGGCGAGTCTACTTCGCCTGTGTTTCATGTTTCGCATGCTGAAACGGTTAAGGCAGCACTTGATTTGCTGGCCGAAGGCCCGTTTGATATTATACTGAGCGACATGAACCTGCCCGATAGTTTCGGGGTGGATACCATCAAGACGATTCTCGGAAAATTTCCCGGTAACCTGGTAATAGTACTGACCGGTTTAACCGATGAGGAAGTAGGGCTGGAAACGGTGCGCTACGGGGCTCAGGATTTTTTGACCAAAGGAAAATTCGACAGCAAGGTTTTGATTTCATCGGTGATGTTTGCTTTTGAACGTTTTAAACTGAATAAGCAGATTGACAGTTTCACCAAGCAACTGGATGAAGAAAACTCGCGTTTAGATATTATTCAGAAGTTGCTGAATGTGGGCTATGTGGAGTTTGATATTAAAAAGAAGGTTGTTTTTCGTTCAGACTTCACCCTTAAGCTGATTGGTTTAGGGGCGGAGAAAAAAACGGATAGCCTGGAGGGGACGATGAACCTGATGGAAGACAGCAGCGAGATAGAAAAACGAATAGCAGAACTGATAGAGAAAGGCGAAGGTTCCGGTGAAGCAACGTTTAAGCATAAACACAGCGGAAAAGAGTACCGCATCCTCTACGAAACCAAAGACGGTAAATTGTGTGGGGTTCTTCAGCCTTTATAACACCGGTTACTGGTCACTCATCAATTGATTTCCCTCGGTAGAAAGAATTTCGGGCAGGAATAAGTTTTCCGGAATAATAGAACGGTTGTTTTCAAACCCACCGGAGATGGCATAAGGTTTTAAACCGGTGATGTTAAGATTAGGATAGTACGCAAAGGTGAGTTCGAACGAGCCGATACCCAAGCCGAGATTGCGCAACCGGATACCCGCACCATAAGCCTGCTTCAACTGAAAATCTTTCAATGAATTTTGTTGCGTGATGGCAATGTCGGCAAAGGCGAATACCGAAGACGTGAATCCTAATACTTTGAAAGTAGGATACACATCGGTTTCGAAATTGAAAACATAACTGCGCGAACCGCGTATGTAGTTGGTGAAAATACCGCGGATGCCGTTGCCATCGTTTACCACTAATTCTTTTCCGAGCGGACGGTTGAAGCCCAGATTGATGTGGGCAGAAATAAACTGCCGCATCATAAACTTTCGTCCGAGTTTGATGGGGCTGGTGTAAAAATTCTGACTGATGCGGAAGAGAATCTGCTGGTAAGAATCTTTTTTGGTGAAGCCGCCATACGAGGCACGGATGTTATAGTAACCGGCTTTGCCGATATACTTTCCGTATTCCATCTGCACACCGGAGTAAAAACGTTTCTGCAGTTCTTCATCGTAATCGAAGCCGAGAATGAGCGCGCCATTTAAACCGCGGCTGAAATACTCTGCCTGACCGAGATAAAAAACCGAATGGTCAACATAATAGTTCCAGTTAGCGAAGCCGATGCTGCCGAGAAAGTAGGTGCGGTCAATAAAAGTTTGTGCGCCATCTTCACTGCGTTTGAAAGGGCGCGCGATGTAATTGTTGCGGTACATGCGACCGGAGAGAATGAACCGGAGCAGTTCGTGCTTTACTCCTAACTTACCCGGTAGCTTGAATGATGAAGCCAGCCATACGTCCTGCCAGTTATAAAATACGTTGGTGGGTATAGAAGGCCCAAACGAATTAGGTAGCGAATTCGATTCGCGGTAAATGCCTGCCTTAAGATGCCCCGCCCATTTGGTATTGGCCGAAAAAAAATCGCGGGTGATTTCAATTTTTCCGCCTTTGGTAAAGTTGCTGTATTTGTAAGATACCTTGGCATCTATCTGCGAACTGCGGATGTTTTCGTACAGGTAATTGCCATACACACTCCACAAATTATCTTTCCGGTAGTTGAGCGACACCCAGTTGGTAATGCTCTGCGGCATGCCAAGAAAATTTTTGAACTGTATACCGGCTGCAATCTTGTTGTATTCCAGACTGGTGTTCAGGCTCCAGCTCCACATATCCTGCACCATTACCACTACGTCTACCAGTTCTTCGCTGCCCTCTACCGGCAGCATAAAAATTTTCAAATCTTTAAAGGTGTTGCGCTCCCACAGGTTTTTTTCGGTATCGGCAAACAGCACCGGTACTACGCGCTCGCCCGGCTTAAACATTAAATCGTTGCGCACTACCCAGTCGCGGGTTTTTATCTGTATACGGTTGGCGAATTTCTGAAACTTGTTGTACCGGTCGTTCTGCGGCTTTTCGATGGTTACCCCGTAAGGGTCTATTACCTGTATATCAATTTTACGGATGATTTTGTTGCGGTAGGGTTCATATTCGGCAATACCGGTGAGGGGACGGTCGACACTGCGGTCTTTATAGCTGAGGTACGAAATGTAAATGAGCGTTTTGTTGAGGCCGGTGAGTATTTTTTTCTGCTGCTCTTCCTGCCGCAGTTGTTTTACGGTTTTGTCGAGGCACACTTCATCATCGTAAGGCGATTGTGCCAACGAGGGTTGCAGCAGCCCACCGGTGATGGTGAAACAAAAAAGCAGGACGTAGAAATGCTTCATTAATGTGTGATACGGAAAAGGTGCGATGAAGTTAAAAGAAAATGGATGTGATTGCAGGGAGGGTTTGGTGGAAATTCGGGGTTTGCAACGGGAGACCCCTAAGCGACAGAAAATTATTAAAAAATACTTCCCATAATGAGAGTTCTCAGAAACACTTGACTGGTAAGTTTTACCTGCTTTCTTTTGTAGCCAACACTAACAAAGTTCATGCGAAGCTCCCTATACTCCACCTGGCATTTTGCCCTCCGCGGGTCGCGTGTCGCCCTCCGCGCGTCATCGGCTGCCTTCCGCGTGTTACGTGTCGCCCTCTCCGTGTCATCTGCTGCCTTCCGCGGGTCGCGTGTCGCCCGCAGCGTGTTATCGGCTGCCTTCTGCGGGTCGCGTGGCGCCCTCCGCGTGTTATCGGCTGCCTTCCGCGGGTCGCGTGTCGCCCTCCGCCAGTCATCGGTCGCCTTCTGCGGGTCGCGTATCGCCCTATATTTTTGGGCCGGAGCGTTCGTTTTGGGCTATAATCCTGTTTTTTTCATTCAAACCATTATTTATTAACCATTAAAACAACAAACTATGGCAATAGATTTTGTAAAAAAGAATGATTTAGAATTTACCGCACAGTTAGAGCAGTTAGCTGATAATCTGCCTACTTTTCTGGCTACTTTGGGTTTAACCCCTGCCGACCAAACACTGGCTACCGACATGGCCAATTCTATGAGCTACATAGTACTGCGCAACAATGCTGTGCCCGGCTTTGCCCAAAGCTGGACCAAACTGCGCGACCAGGTACGCAGCGGCATAGGGGGCAATGTGCTGCAGCCCTTTCCCGCACCGCCCGATGTAAGCACCCCACCGGCTACTATGCTTATTGATGTAGAAGGCCAGTACCGCGGGCTTACTTCGCGTATTAAATCTGCCACCGGCTACACTCCGGGCATTGGCGAAGCGCTGGGTATTGAAGCGCCTAAAGAGGTGCCCGATTTTAATACCTACAAACCCGTTTTTACGCTGGAACTGGCCGCTTTGCAGGTGCTTATTAAATGGAAAAAACTGCAAAGCCAGGGTATTAATATTTACAAGAAAATTGACAGCGGCAGCTGGTTTAAACTCGACTTTGACGGCACCCCTAATTACCTTGATAAAAGCGCCCTGCCGCCTGCCGGAGCCACCCAGCAATGGAGCTACCGCCTGCGCTACGTAAAAGGCGATGAGGAAATTGGCGAGTTCAGTATTGACATGACCATACAGGTAAGCGCTTAGTCCCCGCTTACCGGCTTCCGGGGTTTCGTAAATTCCGGAAGTTTTTTTTGAGGCTGCCTTAGAATGGGCAGAAGAAAATTTCCGGTATTCGGTTACCGGTTGTCGTCTTTACCGGCCGATAAAGAAATGAAAAGGAAGTTTAGATTTGGAGATGTGGTATTGGTGTTTGCCAATAAAGGATTTTTTTAATTCAGAACCTTTTTACACTTTTGGTTACACTATACACACTAACCCGTTACATTATGAAACACTTAAAGCGGCAAGCACTTAGTTTTTGTTTTTTAGTTATGGGCTATGTAGCGCACGGGCAGCAAAATGCTGCATACGCACAAGCCATTACTTATTGGGAACAGGCGCGCGACAAATACCATGCTTGCGGGCAATATGCAAATGATGGTGTTATACAAGCGAACATAACCTACTTAAACAGATGTATACAAGCATTAAGAACACCCACCACTACTCCCATGCCAACCGACAAGCCCTCAACAACATTAGTGCCTTGTGGCACCGGGCCTACCAGTTCGGCTGCTACAGCCGGTGGCAGCACCAGCGGAAATGGCAGCAGCGGTTCTTTAGCTTTAGATAATGCCAGGCTTATCTCTGAAGGCCAGAGTAAAATGATGGATATTAATAATTCTAACGACCCGTTTGTAACAAAAATTGTAAAAGATATAGGTGTTGGTGCCGGTAATATGGCTCAAATAGGAGGTGTATCAGCTGCTACTGCTAATAATATTTCTACCGGTATTGGATTGGTAGGTGATATAATTGGAATGTTTGGCAATGACAATTCGTTTTGGCAGGAAGAACAGGCACAAGCAAACGCGCAAAGAAGTGCTGAAGAAAAGCAAGCCGGACAAGAAGAGGGAGCTAGAATTATGGCTGATCAAAAAAGAAAAGATGAATTTTTAGAGGCGGAACTATCTAATATAAATACCGGAACCGGAGGGGGTGATTATGCCGGTGGTGTAATAAGAGGAAAAGTGTTTTACGATTTTAACGACCATGGTGTATGTGAAGACCCAACCATTTTTTTTGGCAAAGCCCCGCATAGCCAAATTTCATATCATGTAAAAAATAAGAACGTTGTTTCCAATATTCATTTTATCGATTTTTATAAGAACACTATGAATATGGAACATATTGTTCAAATAGCAGCACCTGCAAATAGCGGAGATGATGGATTAATATCTTCGTATTTGGATGAATGCACTTTTACTTTTCCACTGGGGCTTAAGCAAGCTCAAAATTTAGCACTTAGAAATAACTGTTGGCAAGTTTACGGTAAAGCTGTTTTTTTTACTGCAGAAGAAATGCAGGCACTTATTGATTTTTTTCAAAGTGCTCAGCCATCTTTTGAATTAGCTAATTACGTTAGCACATTGCAAAAGGAAATTGAAAAAGCTTTAAAAGATATTACCGAAAATCCACCAGCCAGATTGAAGGATATAAGAGAAATGACTGCGAACAGCGTTTTCCTGAATTACATGATTTATACAACTAACTCGGCCAAGTATGAGCACACATTAAGGGTGATAGGAAGCGATGGTATAGAAATAGCCAAATATTCAAAATACAGTAGGATGAAAACAGGCAGGGATGCATCGGAAGTAGAAGGTCCAATAGAAGTTGATAGCGTGATTAGGGGAGTTGTAGCAGACCTTACCCAAAAATTGATGGACGATAATTTAACTATGAGAGCAATAAATAATCAGGGAGCAATAATGCGAAACAGATATGTGAACGATGGTGAGCGGATGAAAACACTGGTTAGAAAGTTGCCGCAATACGTAAAAAATGGTAGCTATGTAAGCGGAGTATCGAATACAGGTTATACACCCGCACCAACTGCAGTTTCTGGTAACCAGAATAAAACAAACCAACCAAGCCAGTTAAACCCTACCCCGCAACAACAGATAACAAAGCCCGCGAGCACCAACCAAAACTTTTGGGATGAAACACCTAAACACTAACTATTTAATATAACCCGCCATGAAGAATTTGATTGTAAGCCTGTTTACCATTTTTATGTTACAGTATGTATATGCCCAGGATAAAAACGATATAGCCATTGCGCTTTTCCAAAAAGCCGAAACCGCCTTTAACCAAAAAGATTTCGAAGACGCTTACAAACTACTTGTGCAGGCTGAACTAAATTTAGGTGCTACCAACACAAAACTGCTTTACCTTAAAGTAAAAGCATTAAATAACCTGATAAGCACTAACAGCAGCTATGTGACCGTAATGAAGCAGGCTTTAGATGCGTTTTTTGCGCGCGTAGACAAAGCTACTTACCCTCAAGAAAAATACAACGAACTGGTGCTGATGAGTGTTGATTTGCAAAGCAGATTGCTCGAAGAAGACGATGCATTTGAAAAAATTAAGAACTCAAATAAGATTAGCGAACTCGAAGCCTTTTCAAAAAAATACCCTAAGTCAAAATACGAAACCGAACTAAAAGCAAAATACAATAAGCTTTTAGATGCCGAGAATAAGAAACGGGAAGAGGAAAGATTAAAGTTGTCCTTTTGTTACCAATCTGTAGCTAATCCATGCGATGCACCAAGAGAGAATGAAACCTTTACAGCAGAGCATGGGGGCCCTGAAGTTGTTTGTGTAATAAGCGGCTTGATTGAGGCAAACAGCTTAACGATTTGGGTAGTTGATAATCACGGCAAGTATAATAAGTACATCCCTGTAACCGGTTACAACCGTAAAGCCGGTGTAAACTGTGTTACCCAGTTAATAGAAGTAACTAAAAAGGATACATACAATGTTATGGTATATAGCGACTTCAAATCGCCCGACCCCCAATCAGTTAAGTTGGGTTGGGGCTTCGGAGCTAAGGTACACAACGGCAACAATTCTCCCGTGCCCATATTGGCAGGACAAATTATTGTAGAATAGCATTCCGCTATGTCCCTTCAAGGGCACCAAGAGTTAAATAAACCACACATGAAAAAATTAATTCTATTACTGTTTTCTGTTTTTGCGGTTCAGTTTATTACCGCTCAGGATAAAAACGATATTGCCATTGCGCTTTATCAAAAAGCCGAAACCGCTTTTAACCAAAAAGATTTCGAAGCCGCTTACAAACAAATTGTACGGGCCGAAGAAGCCCTTGGCGCAACTAACACCAAACTGCTCTACCTTAAAATTCATGCACTTAACAACCTCATAGCTACTCAAAGCAGTTACCTGCCCGCAACTAAACAGGCTTTAGATGCGTTTTTTGCCCGCGTTGACAAAACCACTTACCCGCAGGAAAAATACAACGAACTGGTACTCATAAGTATCGATTTGCAAAGCAGAGTACGCGAAGAAGATGATGCGTATGAGAAGGTTAAGCATACAGATAATAAGAGCGAGCTGGAAGGTTTCTTAAAAAAATATCCTAAGTCGAAATATGAAGCAGAACTAAAAGCGAAACACAATAAGCTTTTGGATGCAGAGGCTAAGAAACGGGAAGATGAAAGATTTAAGTTGTCGTTTTGTTATGCAACAGTAGCCAACCCGTGCGGTTCACCACGCGAGAATCCAATTTTCAGAATGGAGCATGGGAAAGCTAAAGTGGTTTGTGTAATAAGCGGCTTGATTGAAGCAAACAGTTTATCCATTAGATTAGGTGTTGATGGCGGCAGAGATAAAACCATACCCGTTACAGGTTACAATCGTAAAAGCGGAGTAAACTGTGTTACCCAACTAATAGAAGTAAATAAAAGGGGGACTTTTTCTATTGATATATGGGGCGATAACGGAAGTTATTTGTCGCAGGCGCAAATTGTTGTAGAATAGGATAGTCCTCTTCATCATCTCATCTGCTAATTACACCATCAGCTAATCAGCACATCACGGTTTCTTATCCACACCAAAAAAATTGGAGTTTGCCAATTGAGTAATTGCATTTATTTTGAGCCGTGAATACAAGCCGCGAAGAACATATTGAGGAAGTGAAGAACATTTTTTCTGCCTATCTGGAGCGGAAAGGGTTGCGCAAAACCACCGAGCGCTATACCATACTCGAAGAAATTTACAAGCGCGATGACCACTTTGAAGCCGAGAGCCTTTTTGGTTTTTTTAAAAAGAAGAAGTTCAACATCAGCCGCGCTACGGTGTATAACACCCTCGAGCTGCTGGTTAGCTGCGACCTGGTAAAGAAACATCAGTTTGGCAAAAACCAGGCACAGTACGAAAAAAGCTACGGTTATAAACAGCATGACCATATTATTTGTGTGGATTGTAAAAAAGTAGTTGAATTTTGTGACCCTCGGATACAAAACATTAAAAGTATGATGGGCGATTTGCTCAATTTTAAAATAACCCACCATTCGCTGAATATGTATGGCATTTGCGGAAGTTGCCAAAAGAAACGCGAAGCCGATGCGAGTAAAAAAGAAGCAGACAAACTATTAACCGTATAAAACCAAAAACAATGAACAAGGAAATGAAAGAAGGAGTACTCGTAATTTCGCTGGAAGGAAATTTGCTGGGCGAGCACAGCAACGCACCGGTAATGGCTATGATTAAGGAGTCGCTGGAGGCAGGAAACAAGAAAGTGCTTTTTAACCTGGCACGTATGCAGTTTATTAATAGTACCGGTTTGGGCATGCTGCTTACAGCCGTTTCAAAAACCCGCAATGCCGGTGGCGAAATGGTAATGTGCTGTTTGCCGGAGCAGATGCGCAAACTGTTGCAAATGACAAAACTCGAAGGTGCATTTGTAGTGAAGGGAACAGAGGCAGAAGCCATTTCATTTCTGACTACCGGTGCATAGGATAAATTCCAATAAATCAGGTTCCAAATTCCGTAAGGCGTCTGCCAATAGATAAATTCCAATACATGCAGATTTGAGTTATGCCAATCAGCAATTTAGAAGACAGAACGTTTGAATTTGCTAAAGGAGTAAGGGCATTTTGCAGAAAACTGAAATGGGACAGTATTAATTTGGAGGATATAAAACAGGTAGTGAGAGCAAGCGGATCGGTTGCCGCAAATTATATTGAGGCGAATGAAAATTTAGGGGAGAAAGACTTTAAAATGAAAATCAAAATTTGCAGAAGAGAAGCAAAAGAGGCAGGAATGTTTCTCCGTTTGGTGGATACCGGTAACGGTGAAGAAATGGAAAAGGAAAGAGCTTTTCTTATTCAGGAAACAGTAGAGTTTCGAAAAATATTCACCACCATAATTAATCGAAGCGGCAACTAGTGGAATTTGATTTATTGGAATTTGATTTTTGTTATTTGGTTCTTGTTTATTGGAATTTGATTTATTGGAATTAGAATCTTTGGAATTTATAAAAGCAAACAAACGGATATGAACGTTGATATACTACTTGGTCTTCAGTGGGGCGATGAAGGCAAGGGAAAAATAATTGATTACCTGGCTCCGAAATACGACATCATTGCGCGTTTTCAGGGAGGGCCGAATGCGGGGCATACGCTGGTGATAAACGGGGAGAAGACGGTGCTGCACACGGTGCCTTCGGGAATTTTGCAGGACCGGCCGATGAATGTAATAGGCAACGGTGTGGTGATTGACCCGGTTACGCTGAAAAAGGAGATTGAGAACCTGACTTCGAAGGGAGTGGATGTAAACAAGCGTCTTTTTATTTCGAAGAAGGCGCACTTTATTCTGCCTACACATAAAATTCTGGATGCTGCCAGCGAAGCGGCAAAGGGCGTAGAGAAAATTGGTTCCACACTCAGAGGGATTTCTCCAACGTATATGGATAAGACCGGTCGCAACGGTTTGCGCGTGGGCGATATACTTGCCGATAACTTTAAAAGTATTTACAGCAGAGTAAAAGAGAAGCACCTGAACCTGCTGAAGATTTACGACTTTGAATACTCGCTGGAAGAAATTGAAAAAACCTGGTTCGAGGCCATTGAGTTTGTAAAAACATTGAACCTGATTGATTCGGAATACTATTTGAACAACGCCCTCTCCAAAGGCAAGACAATTTTGGCCGAAGGTGCACAGGGGACGATGCTGGATATTGATTTCGGAACGTATCCGTATGTAACTTCTTCCAACACCATTACCTCCGGTGCCTGCAACGGCTTAGGGATTGCGCCTACAAAAATTAAAGAAGTGATTGGCATAGCCAAGGCTTACTGCACCCGCGTAGGCAGCGGACCTTTCCCTACTGAACTGTTAGATGAAACCGGTGAGCGCATCCGTAAAATAGGAAGTGAGTTTGGTGCTACCACCGGTCGCCCCCGCAGATGCGGATGGATTGACTTACCGGCTTTGAAGTATGCGATTATGATTAACGGGGTTACTCAAATTGCCATGACAAAGGCAGACATTCTGAACGATTTTGAAGTGATTGAAGCCTGCACCGATTATAAAGTGGACGGCAAACTCAGTCAGGAGATTCCTTACGATATGGCGAATACCGTAATTGAACCGCAATACCACAAACTGGCAGGATGGAAAACCGACCTGCGCAATTTCAGCAGCTACGATGATTTGCCGGAGACTTTCCTCGGCTACCTTTCTTTTGTGGAAGAATATCTGGGAACAGAAGTAACTATGATTTCAACCGGACCGGAACGCGAGCGTTTAGTGTTTAAACGCGCGATGGAAGGAGTGGTATAAATTTTCGGAAGGATATGTTCATAACAACCGGAATCAATAAACTGAAGTTTTTGATTCCGGTTTTTCTTTTCCTGTTTGCAGGGTGGAGGATTTTTAAACAGAACTTCTTACTTTGGTGAAATAAAAGCTAATCCTATGAAAACCTATTTACTATTTGTTGTTCTTCTGTTTTCATCTGTGGCTGTGTTTGCACAGATTCCGCAGGCATTCAATTATCAGGCGGTAGCCCGTGATGCCAACGGAAACATTCTGCCCAACCAATACATCTCTGTAAAATTCAGCATCATAACCGGTTCGCCACAGGGCGGCCTCATATACATGGAAACCCAGCAGAAGACTACGAATCAGTTTGGTTTGTTTTCGGCAGAGGTAGGCCGCGGAACAGTGATATTAGGCACCTTTAATACTATCGGCTGGGGCTTTGGTAACAAATACCTGAAGGTAGAACTCGACCCGCAGGGTGGGGGCAATTTTACGGCTATGGGAACTACGGAGATGCTTAGCGTTCCCTATGCCTTGTATGCTGTAACCAGCAGCAACGGGCCGCAGGGCTTGCAGGGGGTTACCGGCCCTACAGGCGATACCGGTGCGATTGGGCCAACCGGACCAACCGGTGCCACCGGTCCTGCCGGAAATGCCACTGCTAACGGCACTTTAAATTATGTAGCCAAGTTTACACCTGATTCCACTTCGCTTGGCAACTCACAAATTTTTGATGATGGAAGTAATGTAGGTGTAGGAACTGCTACACCTCGCGCGAAGTTCAGTGTAAACGGTGCGGTGCTTGCAAAATCACTGAGCATAGGCGATGCTGATTTTGCCGGCAATACTACGGAGTGCGATAACTGCTATAACACGGTTGTTTTTACTGACCTTACAACGGCCATGACAGGTATAAGCATGCGCTGCTCCGATTATTATGAAGGAAGTATACAAATGAACGGTGTAAAATTACCCGAGTTGCTTACCGATACGGCAGTTTGGTATGGAGCCCTGGGTGTTACCACTTCCGGTTCGGCAACCAATACGCAGGATAACGGAGTGGATAACGCTACACACAGTTGTAACTGTCCGGATAATTCAGTGGCCACCGGCTTTGAAATTTACGCCAGTGACCGGCTAGACGGCAGGATGAAGCTTCGGTGTGCAGCGCTTAAAACGGGGCTTGCTGCAACCGGTACCGGTACGGGTATGAAAACGGCTTTCAGTGTTCCTTTTGAAAATGCAGATAATGTGCGGCACATGAGTTTGTGCCCTTATGGCACTTATGTAAAAGGTGTTTCGCTGTATGCTACCGGTAAGCTGGATTGGGGCTTGTGCGTTTACTGCACCGGCATTAAAGAGAATTAGAGCCGTTAGTTGCCGGGCGAGTAAACTTTTTCTGCTTTTTTCTTAATCATTTCCCAGTCAAAGATCATAGGCTTGAATTGTTCGTTAGTGAACATTTCCATCTGGTCGGTGTAATGCTTGCTTTCGGGGCGGGAAGAAGATCCATAGGCATTTACCGAGTTTATTTCCACACCGGTTTTGGAATACCGGTTCACCTGAATGTAACCGTCACCGCTGTTAATCCGCCAGATGCCGTTGGTTTTGTCGAAAAGTTTAGGGTCGGCAGCGCGTGATACTTCGCGCATTCCGCTGGCAGGATAACTCACATTGCCGCGAATGAGCCGCTGAATATCTCCAAGTTTTACGTCCGTTGAGCCAAACTTATCGAGCATAAATTTTTTTGTGTAACGAAGAGCGCTTACGATTTCATCTTCGTGCAAGGGTTCTTTCTTAATCATTAAAAAGGCAAAAGGCACCTTCCATTTTTTAACTAACCGTTCCTGCATAATCATGGCCACCGGTGCTTCGCGGTTGTTGATGTTACCGGTCCAGTCCCAATTTTTCAATTTGGCGATAACATCGGCTATGTCTTTATATTTCGTATCGCTCAGTTCGAAGGCGGTTTTAAAGTTGCGGGCATAGCTTGCGTTTTTAGAATAACTCTTATCGAACTTCACACGTCTGAAATCCTGCCAGGTAAATTTCCCCCGTCCGACCGAGTCATCCGGGCGGGCCTTCACTTCACCCAGCATTTCGGCATAACGCTCACCACGGTTATAGTTGAATTGCTGAATACCGGTAAAACTTCCTTTCCAGGCACAATCTTTTCCGCTAACTGAATATTGGGTTTGATTGCAACTGAAGAGATAACCGCAGGAAGGATTCAACAGTCGGGGTTTTCTGTCATAAGGTACGAGCGTATTCCACTTGTAATTGGAAGTGTTAGCGGTAACGGGTGTGTGCCAGTTGAGCGTTGAATCGCGCAAAGGTACCTGACAGCCGCTTTCGTAAAAAATGTTTCCCTCTACATCGGCATACATAGTATTGAACAGCGGAATGGCTTCCATTTTTAATGCAGTTTCAAACTGTTTAAAGTTACTTGCCTTGTTCATCCGGTACCATTGTTCGGTAGCGCGCAAATCCATAGCACCAGGAAAGCGCAAAGCATACCAACCATGCTTAGACTGAAACACCGGTCCGTATTCGCTGGTGCGAATCTTTTTTGTTATTCCGATTTTAACTCCTCCCAGTTTTATTTTGAGTTTGGCAGATTTGGTTTGAAATGTTTTCCATTCGCCATCATACAGATATTTATTACCGCGGTGTTTCAGTTTGTAGATGTCGCCAAAGGTGTGGTAGTTAGTAGTGTGTGCCCAGCCGAGGTGCTGATTGCTGCCTACAAATATGGTAGTGCCACCGGGGAACAAGCCACCGATAATATCCCAACCTTCATCACTTTTAATGTGGGCTTCGTACCAGGCAAATCTTCCTTCAATAGGTTGATGAGAGTTTACCAGCAGCCAACTCTTTCCGTCTTCGGTATGCGATGGAGCAATGGCCATAGAGTTAGAGCCCACTTCGTTGGGTTGATGCAATAACTCAATGTGATTTTCTTTGATTGACTTCAAAGCCATACCGGCACCGGCAAACAACGTTAGGGTAAGCGTTGAACCTTTCACCATATCGGTAACTTTGAACGGCAACGCTTTTTTGAGCAGCACTTCACCGGGATGTTTAGCCGCATAAGCATTTACGCCCTGTATGTAACCGGAGAGCACTTTTTTGAAATCGCTGGAAAGTGCATGTTCGTAGTTGTTATCAACCAGCGTATCAATGCCGAAAAATTTCATTCCGAAATCGAAGAGGACTCCTTCTTTTCCCATCACTTCGCCCAGCATTCCTTTTGCGGCTAACAGATTTTGCTGAATGCTTTTGAAATCGTCCTCGCAATGCGCGTATGCTAAACCGTAAGCGGCTTCGGCATCGGTATGGCCGTAAATATGCGGTACACCAAAACTATCGCGGGCTATGGTGATGTTGGCAGGATTGATTTGAGAGAAGGAGAGGAGAGAAATCAGTGAACAAAAAACAGATAATGCAGGTCGGGAGTTAAACAAAGCGTAAAAATTCTTCATTACTGTGTTTGAGTTGCAGGCGTAAATATGCAAAACTGATTGGTGAAACATTTTAGTTTCACTTTAATTCTATGTTATGAAAAAATATCTGCCGTTTCTTTTTATCTGGTTCTCTTCCTGTGTCACGCTTCCCAAAGACCATCAAACCAAAGACGAGGTTATTGCAGTTGCACCCGGACCGGAGGATATGATAGCCGATACTATTACCGAAGAACCGCGTCTGCTGCTTTCGTGTAATTCGAGGAGAAAGGAGGAGAAGGAATACGGGGAGATATATGTTTATTATCCCGAAACAGGCGGCAATAAAGTTTTAAAACGAACCGGTGAGCCGCAGGACTTGTCTTTCAATCCGCATGGTATTGATTTGGTAAAAGTGAAAGACGATTTAATTCTGCTGGTGGTAAACCATGAGCACGAAAAGCATATCAACTCTATTTTGCGCTATAGGGTTTTGAAGGACGAGATGATATTCCTGAACAAAATTGTGGACCCGCTTATTTCTTCGCCTAATGCCGTGTCCGGATTTAGTGACGGAACACTTTTGGTAAGTAACGATGCAAAGAAAGCCGGTAATGCCGCAGAGGTTCTTTTCATTTTGAAAAGGGCTCAGGTGGTGTTTTGGGATGGAAGCAAATGCGCTGTGGCTGCTGAAAAATTCTGTTATACAAACGGCATTACCATTAAAGACAACCGGAAAGTTTATCTGGCATCTACCCGGCAAAACAAAGTGTGGCAGTTTGATTTCGAAAGCGGGAGAATGCTCAATAAAGAAGTGTTGTCGAAAAAGGTAAAGGGAGCTGACAACATCCGGTTGGATGGAAATGATTTACTGGTGCCCTGTCACCTGCGCTTCATAAAATTCTTGAAACATTACAAGGACGCAAAGAATTATTCTCCTTCTACTGTTTACCGGATTAATCCGGTAACAAAGAAAACCACCGTAGAATATTTTGATGATGGAAAACAAATAAGCGCTGCTTCAACGGCATTAATTTTCCGCAATTCGCTATATGTGAGCGGCATCTTTGACCCGAAAATAGTGAGGAAGAAACTTAAGTAGACCTATCTACCCTTTAAACGGGTTCCTGAAGATGTAATGCTTGGGTTTCAGGTTGGCGGTGTAATTGCGCACAAATAAAAAGTTAAAGATTGGGTTGAAGTGTTTCACATACCCATACATTGGCGAGGGAACTGCACCGATAGTGCTTTTTATTTCGGGGGCGGTTCTGCCAAAGTGTAACTGCTCCACCCGGTTTTCAATTCCCACCTTTATCATGTCATACATCATGTGCTGATACAGGTGAATGGGTTTAGATACCTCATGACTCATACCGGTGTAGTGGACTTCCATGCGCTTGCCGAATTGGAATGCAGAGATGAATCCAATCAGTTCCCCTCCTTTGAAATAAGCATGAACACGGTAGTTATCCGGTTGTTGTTGTTTTTGCAGGCGGAAAAAATCTTTACTGAGTTCGGCTAATTTAAAATCGGCTTTGTGCATTACCTTCTCATACAATTCATATAACCGGTTTTCATGTACAGCAATTTCATCAGCGGTTAAGTTTTTCATTTCTACTCCCGCATCATGGCAAAGCGAAAACACTTTTTTGGCACGCACCCGGTATTTTGAAGAAAGGGACCCCACATAATCATCAAACGTTTTCCATTCGGGTTTGAGTTTAATACTCATATCGCTTTCTACGGTTATTTCGTGGTAACCGGTTTTCTTAAAGTCGGCATCAAACTCCGTTTTAGGTTCATACATGTCGGAAACCAAAGTGGCTTTAATGCTCCTGTCGCTTTTTGCAATATCGCGAACTGTTTTGCGGATAATTTTTGCACGGGTGGCTTTGTCAACATCGGGGGTAAAATAGAATCCGTTTTCACCGGTCATAAAAACGTTGCCGCTCACCAGCAATTTTACGTTAATGAGATTCAACAGTTTTTCGGAGATGGTTTTAGCCGCTTTCATCAGCAGGTTGCGCTCGCTGAATTCAGGAAAGTAATTGATGAGCTGGTTG
This sequence comes from uncultured Chitinophaga sp., assembly GCA_964493695.1. Taxonomy (GTDB): domain Bacteria; phylum Bacteroidota; class Bacteroidia; order Chitinophagales; family LD1; genus Bog-950. Next base: position 33,784 of record CAZBPG010000029.1, read on the forward strand.
GCGTGAAACATAACTACCTGAAAATAGAGTGCCCCTACGGTTACATCGTTTTTCTTTACCAGCACATAACGAAACTGCATGGTGTTTTGCTGAATGGTTTGAATCAGTTTCAGGCTCTCATACTGCATTAAAACATTGGCTTCGGGAACATGTTTGTTCCACTGCCACTCACTCAGTTTTTCGATACTGTCGAAAACGGTGAAGGAGAAATTCTGTATGGTTTCATTTTCTGCCTCGGCAGAACATCGGCATGGTAAAGTAATATCCATTCGGTTTTAAGACGAACAAGATGCAGGAAAATTTTTAATCTGTTGAGCTTAAGTATACTTAAAACTAAATCCCCACCTGAACATCCTTATAAACGATAGCTGATATTTCGCTAATGACGGTAGCCAACTGGTTGAAATCGGTACCGCGGGTCATAACACAAAGCATATAAGGGTTACCGGCATAGTATACAATGCCGCATTCGTGCAGTTGCTTAATGTTTGAATCGCTGTAAGCCCTTTCACCAAACTTGTGCGAAACCGTTGTCCCTTTCGGAACACCCGCCACAATTCCTTTATCGAAACTGGTTTTGCTTAATATGCTAAGCGCTTTTTCCGACATTTCGCGATTCAGATAAGTAGCATTGTATAACAAGCGGAAGAAACCGGAATAATCTTTTACCGAAACAAAGTCCTGCGCCATATTGCCGGTGGTGTTAATGCCAATATCAGCCATTACTTTTATGATAAAATTCTGGTCCATATTCTGCAACAGCAGTTCCTTGGCCTCATTGTCCGAATGTTCAATCATCCCTTCAATCAACTGCTCAACAGTATAGCTTTTGCCAATCTTAATAAGATCAGGGTCGGTAATGTTAGGTACCGCATTATTATCGAGGTGTTGGGTATAGGCAATTTTCTTTTTCAAAAAACCAGGCTCTGCTTCAGCCCGCTTAAGAGCAGCAATCATAATAGGCACCTTGAGCAAACTGGCAGGTGAAAAATTTTCCTTTTCATTTATTCCCATCCAGGGACCCAGGTTTAAACTGCGGAAATAAACAGAAACGAAATCGGCCTTTCGTTCGTCCTTTATTTTTTGAATATAGTTGTTTAAATCGTTACGCATCAATACTACCGAATTCATCCGCGAAGGCTGGTAGTTGTCGCACTCTAACAGGGGGTTAATAAATTGATAGCCGCCAACGCGTTGTTCGTGCATATCATTCTCTGAAGTAATATTTGCTGTTTCGGGTATCACCGGTTCCGGTGCAGTTACGCGGCCAACTATAAAAGCTGCCGTGGCGGTAAACAGCAGCATAACCGCTATCAGTAATTTTTCATTTCCTTTTAACATGTGTCGAATGCAGATTGAATTTTTTTGCGACCGCAATAATCGAACAAGGTTTGTAATCGAACAACTGTATTAAAGGCTAATACCTTTTCGTTGACAAGATGGCTTCATCCCCCGTTCGCGGCATTAAAATAATTTCTGCTTATTTGCCTGAACACAAACCTTATTTTGCCAAAGAACAGTCAACCGGTACTGGTTATAGGTACACAGCGCTCAGGCTCGAATCTGCTCCGGCTTATTTTAAACCAGCATCCGCAAATTGAGGCGCCACATCCTCCGCATTTGCTGCAGATTTTTTATCCGTTACTTACAGGGTATGGCGATTTAAATAAGAAAGAAAATTTTGCCCTGCTGGCAGATGATATTGTGCGTTACATCCTCGTAAACCCGGTGCCTTGGAAAAATGTGCGCTTAAATACAGATGAAGTGTTGAGCCGTTGCGCTACTTATACCCTGCCCGAAATTTTTAAGGTGGTGTACGAAATGAAAGCCGGAGCAAAACATGCGCGCTATTGGTGTTGTAAAAGCATGGCCAATGTATATTACATACCCGAAATAGAAGAGGCCGGTATGCAGCCGTTTTACATTCACCTGTTGCGCGATGGACGTGATGTGGCGGCCTCTTTTAAAAACGCTATTGTGGGCGATAAGCACGTTTACTTTATAGCGCAGCAATGGAAAAAAGAACAGGAGCTGGCCCTTAGTATGACACAGCAATATGCCGCTGACCGTACAAGCCTTTTACGTTACGAAGAATTTATTGCCGACCCTCAAACAGCCCTTACACCGGTGCTGAGTATGCTGCAATTAGACTGGAGCGATGATATGCTGAATTACTATTTAAGTGACGAAGCCGGTAGCACTGCTGCTTCGGGCGAAATGTGGAAGAATGTGGTTAAACCGGTTGACAACCGTAACGCCCGCCACTACAGCGAAAAAATGTCGGCTGAAGAAATACGCCTGTTTGAGGCAGTGGCCGGTGGCACCCTGAAGGCTTTGGGATACGAACCCGATAATGACCTCACCGGACTCTCCCCGCAATTCAGTGAGGCCGAAATGGCTTCTTTTAAAAAGATAAACGAACAACTGAAAGCCGAAGCACAGTTAAAGTATAAACACGATGCCGAAGTAAGAGTGCCCCAGCAGGAGATACTCCGGCAGATAAAAGGCCGAATTCCGAACATTAAGTAAAGGAATTTCAGTCGCGCTCCTTCTCTCCGTTTCTGCCCGTCACAGAAAGTACTTTTGGAGGCTATTGGTGGTTAATCTGGTTCAGTCGTTAATCGTGTGAAAATGATAGAGATTCACACTACCCCATA
>CAZBPG010000030.1:0-27400 GCA_964493695.1 uncultured Chitinophaga sp.
AACCAACTTTCAATCATTTACTGATGCTGCGGATGCACTGAACAGTTACGGCATTTGCGGACCGGTGATGATTACCGTAGTTCCGGGTTCAGGTCCTTATGTAAACCAACAGATAACACTTAACCAAATTACCGGTTCATCGGCTATCAATACAATTACGTTTAAAGGAAACAATGAGCTGTTTTCATTCCTTTCAAGCAATACCAATGTGCGTGCAGGTATTAAACTGAACGGAACAGATTATACCACCATTGACAGCCTGGTGATTAAAGCAGATGGCACTACCACCAGTCAATACGGCTGGGGAGTACAGCTTACTGGCGGTGCCAATTTTAACCGGGTAACGAACAATACCATTTATATAGATACGCTTTCAACCTCTACCACCAACTACGCTGGTATAGTTGTAACCGGTTCTAATACTTCGCTTACTACTACCGGCAACACCGGCAATTACAATACGTTTGAAGACAATACCATCCGTGGAGGTTATTACGGAATGACTATTGTAGGCCAGTCTACCACTATTCACAATACCGGTAACGTTATCCGAAACAATAACATGACGCAATACCACAGTACAGGATTGAACAGCGATAATCAGGATACCATTATAGTAGAAGGCAATACCGTGGCTCAGCGCACCGGTGGAAGTACTACCGGCTATGGCCTTAACATATCATACAATGACTTTGCTTTAATTAGCAAGAACAAAGTAACTACCAGAGCAACTTCTACTAATTATGGCATTTACACCAACAACGGATACTCATCTCCCGGCTTTTACACGCAGATATCCAACAACTTTATCAGTTGCCTTGGAGGAACAGGAACAACCTATGGTATTTATTCTTTCAACGCCTACTATGCTAATATCTATCACAACAGTATAAATGTAACCGGTGGAAGTGCTTCTGCCGGCAGAGGAATTTACCTCAGCAGCTCATCAAGCGGGTCTTACGGTTTTGTAAATGTACTTAACAACATAGCAGTTAACTCAGGTTCGGGTTGCGCGGTGGAAATCAGTGCTGCTGCTGTTACTTTAGGCTATGTAAACAGCATGCAAAATAACGACTGGTTTGTAACCGGTAACACATTGGGTAGATACAGCGGTACCAATATCGGCAACCTGACTGCCTGGACTAATACCACATCGTTTGATTCCAGTTCTGTTTCTATAGATCCGGTTTTTGTTTCCTCGCAGGACCTTCATGCATCCTCTCCGTTTTTAAATGACCGCGGTGCTTTAGGCTTAACCGTAACAGATGATATTGACGGTGATATTCGTTGTCCGCTACCGGGTTGCGCAGGCAGTACCCTTCGCCCTGATATTGGTGCCGATGAATTTCTGGGAACACCAATTACGGTGGATATAGGAGCCGATGTGTTTGTTGCCCCCGTGCAAACTTCCTGCTATACCTCAGCAGAAACAGTAACGGTGCGCATTAAAAACTATAATACCCAGCTTATAAATTTCAGCCTATACCCTGCTACCATTTACGGAAGTGTTTCAGGAACAAACGCTATGAGCTTTACACCGGTATTGGTTGACACCGGAAGCCTCGATCCGGATTCTACTCTTACTATCACTTTATCTACCGGTTACGATATGTCAGTACCGGGCACATATACATTTAACTTCTACGTAGTACAAGGTACAGATGCCAACAACGCTAACGATTCTGTGCTCAACCACAGCATTGTGTTTACCGTTGGAACTATCAGAAATACGTTTGCTGAAATTTGTTCGGGTTCGGACTTTGAACTGAAGATGAACGGAATTTCAGGACCGGTGCAATGGCAATCGTACGACAACATCAACAGCGTTTGGGTGAATGAAACCGGTACCGGTTTCGATTCTGTTGCGTACACTGTTTCGCCTGCTACCACTACCTTGTACCGTGCTTTGGTGTGCGGAACTTATACTTCTGGTAACGATACTATTGTGCCTGTTTCAGTGAGTGCTCCTACCGTTACGAGCGATACTATTTGCAACGGAGGAACGACCACCCTTATCGGCTCAGGCTCCGGCAACCTCAATTGGTTCACCGGCCTTACCGGAGGAACACCTTTCTTTACCGGAGATACACTTTCTATTGCGGTTACAACCGACACCACATTTTATGTTGAAAATTCGGAAGCACTTGCCGGTGGAGGAGGCAGCCTGAAGATTACTGAAATATATGTGGATGACCCGGATGTGATGGAGATACAAAATCTTTCCACCTCTCCTATTAATACTGCCGGTTGGGTAGTCGCCATTTCAAGTAACTATTCAAACATCAATGCAGTAAATACTATTCTTTGGAACCTGCCGGCTACCATGGCCCCCGGTCAGATTCTGACCAGAGATGATGCCTCTGCGTCACCCAACTATTGGGGAAATAACATGCTGTGGAATCCGAGTAACGGTTCCACCAGGGGATGGGCTATGATATTGGATAACACCGGCAAAATAGTGGACTTTGTTATCTGGGATAACTGGCCTGCAACTGCCATCGACAATTTCAATGCAACTATCAATGGATTTAATGTTACGCTGGGAACCGAATGGATTGGCGATACTTGCAGCACCACCGGTATCGGTAGCACACAATCACTGACCAGAATAGGAAGCTCGGACAACAACAACGGCACTGATTTTGTTTTCCAGACTAACAGCATTGGAACACAAAACTCCGGCTTAAGTTCTGTATTCCAGGGTGGTTCGTGCACCAGCAACCGGGTTCCGGTTTCTGTTACTGTAGAACCTTCACCAGTGGTTAATTTGGGTAATGATATTACCCAATGCGAAGGCACAGTGACCTTATCGGCAGGTAATCCGGGTAATAATTATTTGTGGAGCACCACCGCTACCACTCAAAGTATTACTGTGGCCAATTCAGGAAATTATACGGTAACGGTGACTTCAGCCAATGGCTGCACCGATAATGATGCTGTTAACGTAACCATTGCTTCGTACCCGGTGGCTAACCTCGGTCCTGATGTTTCGCAGTGCGGAGGAAGTATCATTCTTTCAACCTCTAACCTTGGTAACACGTTTGCCTGGAGCACAGGTAGTAGCTCTCCGTTTATTACGGTAACCAACACCGGCACCTACAGCGTAACGGTAACAACACCTGCAGGTTGCACCAGAAGTGATACCGTTGATATTGCCATCAACCCGGTACCGGTGGTAAGCTTAATTAACGATACCTCTCAATGTGGAGGAGCCGTAAGCTTAGATGCTGCGAATAGCGGAAGCACTTACACTTGGAGCACCGGTGAAACCACACAGGTTATATTGGCTGCGCAAACAGATATTTACAAGGTAACTATAACGGATACAAACAATTGCACCGCTTCAGATTCGGTGGGGGTTACTATTAATGCTATACCAGTAGTTGACCTGGGGGCTGACACCGCTCAATGCGAAGGCACCGTTACTTTAAATGCAGAGAATGCAGGCAGCACGTATTTGTGGAGCAATACTGAGAGCACACAAGCCATAACGGTAAGCAGTACAGGTGTGTTTGCTGTAACGGTAACGAGTGCGGCTGACTGCTCGGCCAGTGATGCGGTTAGTGTTACTATCAATACCAATCCAACGGTGAACTTTAGCGTTGCCGATACGGTTTGCTTAAATGCTTCTCCGGTAAGTCTGAGTGGAAGCCCTTCTGGCGGAGTATTTACAGGCAACGGGGTAACCGGCAATATGTTTAACCCTGCTACAGCCGGTGCTGGTATCAGCACGCTTACTTACACTTATTCCGATAACAACGGATGCACTGCTGCGGCAACAGGTAATATTGAAGTGGTGATTTGTGTAGGAATAGAAGAAGCCGCAAACGGCATGATGCTGACCATTTACCCGAACCCGAGCTCGGGCATGGTGTATGTTTATCTTTCCTCGCTGCCGGTTAGTGCTATCAGAGCAGAAGTATTTAGCAGTGATGGCAAATTGATTCGCCTGGTAAACAACCTGGGCTTAAGTAATACCATTGACTTAAGCGGTGTTGCTGCCGGTGTTTACACTTTCCGCATTACAAGCAATGATTCTTCTGTCACCAAGAGGGTGATAATAGAATAGACCCGTTTCGATAGAATTAAGGAACACTCATGCAGGAGTTTATCCCGCATGAGTGTTTTTTTTATTGCGATTGCAATGAATCAGAATCTTCCTCTTAAACCCACTACACAGTTTACACCACCGGCTGTTATGCCCGAAGCGTATGTGCGGTAACGCTGGTCGGTGATGTTCTCAACTCCCACTGTAAGCGTCAGATACTTGGCAAGATCAAAAGCGGTTTTAAGGTTGAGTGTGTACCAGGCTGGTGAGTAAAGGTTTCCCATTTCATCTGTCGGGAACAAAAGGTTCGCGCCTTCCAAAGTTCGGGTAGCGAGGTTTTTATTGCTGATGCCTCCACTGAAATCGCTGTATAAATCAACCATCACCCATTTGTGTTTGTAGGTAAAATGCACCGTGCCGAACATAGGTGCTACATGGCGCATAGGATACAATTGCGTTACACCATCCAATACTAACTTCTCTTTGCCTGTTTGATAATTATAACTCACAAAAGCACCAAAACCTTTTCCGAAATCGAAACGCGCAGTTGCCTGAATGCCCCATACAAAAGCATTGCTGCTGTTTTGAATGGCGCGCAGCGAGTTATTCTGCCCGTCAAAGAAAAGACTGTCGGAGCCGTTCAAGGTAAAGGGAGCCAGTGTGAGCGCGTTCAACAGATAATTGTAATAGCCACCCACATACACCGTGGCAATTTTTCTGAAACGCTTTTCAATTCCTGCTTCGCCATTCAGCGCATACTCGGGTTTGATGTCATTGTTCGGCACTACCAGCACACTGGGTGCGGTTTCAAACAATTTACCTATGTCATCAATGTTAGGCGCGCGGAAACCGGTGGTGAAATTGGCAAACAACTTCCAGGTAGGCGATGGAAGAAAAGTAAAGCCCAGACTTCCTGTCACCGCACCGAAATTGTTTTTTGCTTCCGCAAAAGGAAGTTTGAAAAGAGTAGTATCGAACACTGCGTTGATGATAAAATGATTGTAGCGCACACCGGCATTCATAATCACCTTTTCGGTAAACTTAAAGCGACCGGTGATGTAGCCGGCATGCGACTGCCAGTCGGCATTCGGGTAGCGTTGCGTGAAAGGTTGCGTAGTATCCACTCGCACATCTAAGCGGTCAGCCACAGAAATGTTGCGGTTGAACACCGCCTCCATTCCATAGAAGAGCGCATACTTTTCGTTGAACTCTTTATTGAAGTCGGCATTCACCGTCACCCCGTGCACCGTTTCATTCTGTCTGCGCAGCCAGCGGTTATTAAACCTGCGGTCGTTGCGGCTCTCCTTATTCTGCTGATAAGCCACATTCAGTTTTACACTGTTGAACCCGGCATTCGCTTTACTATACAGATATTGAACATGCGCCATCATCCATTCCTCCGGTCCGTAATACCATTCCGAAAATCTCGGCTCGGTAGCGGAAACAAAATCAGTCAACCGGTCGTAGCGCGGCACATTCGAAGAGCGCGACATGTGGAAAGCAGCTACCAACCGGTTATACTGATTGGGATGCACCCGCAGCTTCTGCACAAAATTCCATTGATGAAAACCCGAACCTTTCTGCACTAAGGGATTGGGGTTGGTATAGAAAGTATCGAGCACCGTTTTCTTACCGGTTGAATCGTAACTGATGTGTGTCCGCTGATATTGATTGCGAAGATAGAACGAGGTGCTTCCGTTGCTGCCCATTCGCGAATCATCATAATCAGTGAAAGTGAAACTGCTGAGCAATGCTACTTTCTTTAAACCAATGTTCAAATCAACATGCCCGGTCTTCTCTAAGTTAGCAGAAGCAAAACGCGCCAGTGCATTGCCGGTTACCTGCACCTTTCCGGTGTTAGAAAGTTTAGGTGTAATGGAGTGATAATCCATCACACCGCCAATAGCATCGCTGCCATAAATCAATGAGCCCGGACCGAACACCACTTCAGCAGCTTCAATGTTATTCGCATCCAGGCGAAGTGCATTCTGCACATTGCCTGCACGGAAGATAGATGTGTTCATCCGCACGCCATCCACTACCAGCAACACCCGGTTGGTTGAAAAACCGCGCAGCATCGGACTGCCGCCACCCAATTGACTCTTTTGCACAAACACCGCTCCGCTTAAAGTTAGCAAGTCAGCGGCTGTTTGCGGATTCAGCAACTCAGCATCCTTCTTAGTAATGGTTACTGCATGTCCGGCTAATTCGCGCCTGCGTTGTTCCCATTTGTTGGCGGCTATTACTACTTCTTCACCGGTAATACTTCCGGGATTCAGCTTCCATTTAAACTCGTTCTTTTCCAATTCCGCAAACGAGGTGGCTGACAAATCGTAACCCAGATGGCGAATAAAAATGGTGTCGGCTCCTGCAAAAGGAAGAAGGTTAACAAAGCCCCGGGCATCGGCATTGGCAGTAATTTTTCCGCCCGGTGTGTAAATTATTGCATCCTGTAAGGGCTGGTTGTTATCAGCATCTGTCAGTTTCAGTTGCTGACAGTATGCTGTAAAAGAGTACATCACGGCAATTGCCGTTAGAATTTTTTTCATGCTTAAGTTTTGATTGAATGAAACACACAGACATAGTAAACGGTCAGAAAACGGTTTACAGTCTTCTAAAGAAAAATCAAATTGTCAGGAGAGAAACAAATCGGGCGGAGGAGAAACTAAATCAACAGAAAGTTGAGAGAAGAATTGGGAATTAGAATGATAGAACGGTAAGTAACTCAAAGTGTTATAATATTTCCATTCGCTTTCAGGTGAAACAAACTCAGGTAAACTGAATACAGGGATGATCTGCTTGCCTTTAGCGGAGTTACTTTCTTCATCAAAAAACGAAACAAGTTTTGCAAGCAGGCCGGTTTCAGCATGGTCGTAGTAAGCAGTAAGAATTACTTTGCCATCCTTCACTTCCCTCTTCACTACGTCATACATTCCTCCGTTTAAACTGAATTCTTTTCCGCCTTCAAACTTCCGCAACTGCTTATATTCCTTAGATGTAAAAACAAACTGCTGTGTATGTTTTTTCTTCTCGGCTTTCAGCATTTGCTTTACCTCCACCTTTATCTTGTATCGCTGAACGCTGAACGAAATAAAATAGCCAAAGATATTGACCAGAAGAACTACTACAAAAGATAAGGCGATTATCCTTTTCATGAGCCTTGCGAATGTAAAATGAAAAGCCTGTAAAACAAGAAAGCCCTCTGTCGAGGGCTTTCCGGTTTATGAAAACATCCAAAAATTTATTTGCTGATAGTCAATCTCTTCACCGCTGTTTTGTCAGCGCTCTGAATCTTCACTAAATAAGTTCCGTTAGCAAGATCGCTGAAATCGAAAGTCTTATTGAAAGTAGAAGCTACATCAGAAACATTGAAAACTTTCACCTCAGAACCGATAACATTGTAAACGCGGATAGAAACATTTTTCTCTACACCGTTAATGGCAATGCTCACGTTTCCGTTGCTTGGGTTTGGCAATAAGCTGATAGCGTTGGCAAATGTTACATCTTCGATACCGTTAACACAAGCAGCATTGGAAGCAGCTAAGACAGTAATATTTACGTTAGGTGATACGAATACACAACCGTTTGCATCTGTCATTTGTAACTTAACGGTATAAACTCCCGGATTGGCGAAAGTGTTGGTTCCGTTAGCAGTAAAGCCAAGGTTACCATCGCCAAATGTCCATTGAGGAGTCCAGCCGTTTTGATTGGTAGAAGTATTGGTAAATGTAACCGGTCTGTCTTCGCAGATAGGAGGATTAGGGTTGGTGAAAGAAACTGTATTGGTTACACCACCGGCATATTGAACAAGCACTGATGCACTTGCAGAGCAACCGGAGTTATTAGTTACAGTTACGCTGTAAGTTCCCGGAGTTGTAACTCCTTGTGTAGCCTGGTTGGCGCCCGATGCACCGGTACTCCAGGTATAGAATTTACCGGTTGTTGTTCCGCTGATTTGCGTAGTAATAGTTGAGTTGCCCCCGCAGTTAAGAGTAAGCGGGTTAGCGCTGGTAACAGTTAAGTTAATACCTCTTGAAGTTACAGTTACAGAAGCTGTAGTAGTCATGCTGTTGGCATCGGTAACGGTAACAGTTACCACTGCGTTAGTGCTTCCTATAACCAAACCTACTGTTTGGTCAGATGTGCTGGTTAAAGAACCGCTGGTAGTTGCCCAGTTATAAGTATAAGGAGTAGCGTTTGAGCCAAATCCGTTAGCATTCAGGTTCAAAGTAGCACCAGGACACCCTCTCAAAGAATCTGCTGTAATAACCGCACCGTAGTTTACATCAGCAGTAACGAAAGCGAACACCCACCAGTTCTGGATGTAGAAGTTTTCGCAACCACCTACAGTAAATCCGTTGCTTGCATCGCAATCGAAATAGATGTTACCTCCAGTTCCGTAGTTTTCGAAGTAACCTGAAAGATTAGTAGTTTGCTGAGTAAGGTTCAGATAATAAGCGCTGTTGTTGCCTGCTACCGAAATTTCACCTGCACAAGCAGCAGCACACTGATCGCGGTAACCTGCAATCATCTGGAACTTATTAGCGGTATCACCTTTAAAATCTACACGCACACCGAATGCCTGGCCCTGAGGTAAAGTAATGCCCGGAGCAAAAGTGGCAAAGGTGTAGTTAGTTGTATTTAAAGGAATAGCTGTGTTAGTTACAATCAATGTATCCCACAATGAAGGAGTGGTGAAAGTAGAGTTTGGTGCACCATACCCTGTTACTACCGCAGCATTGGTATTAAACAATGTAATACGGATAGAATCAGGATTGTTAGTTGTATGTGTATGGATGAAAGCTACAACAAAACTATCCATAGTAAGTGTAGCCCCCGCGCGTGGAATAAATGTAAGTGCATTGTTAGCATCAAGGAACTGTAATGTATCAAAGTAAACAGCCGCGTAATCCATGTTCAGGTTATCGGTGTTACCATACATAGAGTTTACATCCCAAAGATATCCGGTGTAGTCGAAACCGTTGTCGGTTGAGTACTGGTTATCGTTGGCATCATAATCCAGCAAGAAGCTGGTAGTTGCTGCTCTGCTTGAGCTGTGGAAAGTTGGCTTTGCAGCATACGGAGCCGACTTAAGTTTCCCGTTCAGAGAAGCATCCATCGGACGGTAGTTAGTTTGCGCAATGGCAGCGCTAACTGTAGCTACAAGGCAGAAAAGTGTAAATAACTTTTTCATAGTTGCCGTTTTTAATTGTTTGTTTGGTTTAATAATTAATTGTTCTGTAAAAGTAATTCTGTTTTTAATATAGGGACGCAAAACAAGCCAAAAAAGTGAGTTAATCAAAAAAAATGACAGTTTTGTGACAATTGGATAAAACGAAGGTAATAAGGTGATTCAGGAGAGCTCTTGTAAAGAGATTACTCACTCTTGTAATACCCGCCTTACGCACAAAATTTACCCACTCTTACTCCCGTAATAATAACAGGTTCTGCAGCGGGGTTCGTAGCTATCCTTTTCACCTAACAGTATCTTCCCTTTATCTGCTGATTTGCGATACGAAAAATGGGCAATATCGCCACATTGCATACAAATGGCGTGCACCTTGGTAATATAGTCGGCTACGGATAGCAACTGCGGCATGGGTCCAAAGGGGTTTCCTTCAAAATCCATGTCAAGTCCGGCTACTATAACGCGTGTTCCTTTCTGCGCTAACTGCTCGCATACGCGGGGCAGTTCCGTATCCAAAAACTGAGCCTCGTCAACACCTACCACTTCAATTCCTTCCGCCATCAGAAGAATGTTTTCGGAATGGGTAACCGGTGTGGAACGAATGGAATTGGAATCGTGCGATACCACATTCACTGCATCGTAACGGGTATCAATACCGGGTTTGAAAATTTCCACCCGCTTGTTGGCAATCTGCGCGCGCTTTAACCTGCGGATAAGTTCTTCGGTCTTTCCGCTGAACATGGAACCGCACACTACTTCAATCCATCCTTTCTTTTCTTTTGCGTTAAGCGGCTCTATAAACATGGCTGTCGGTTGACGGTTAACAGTTGACGGTAAACTCAGGTTTGCTGTGAACTGCGAACCGCTAACTAAAATTATTCTTACGTTTGTTTTATAAATCAGGAATTTATGAAGCCGTCAAAAATATCGGAATTACTGGAAAAAATTAATCGTCTTGCTGCGGATACCGATTTGTCGAAGCTGAGCCAACTTGAAATTGATTTACTCAAACAGCATTTGCGCGATTTGTATGCCGAAGTTGATGCAACAAGAAATACCGTTAATCAGGCGACCAACAACAGGCGCACCATTAACCCCAACGAAAACGTATTGCTGAATGAATCGGTGGTAAAGAAAGAACCAATGGAAAAAGAGCCGATGGTGACTGCACCGATTAAACGTGAAAAAACAGAAGCAAAAGAAGTAATCGCCAAATCAAGCATTAACGAATCGGTGCAGAATGTTTCCTCGCTCAACGAAAAAGTAAAAGCACCGGTTAAAGAAGTTCATAAAAAACTTTCTACCAAACCGCTGAAAGATTTAATTGACCTGAATAAAAAATTTATCCTGCTTAACGAGTTGTTCAAGGGAAATGCCGAATCGTTTTCTGCGGCTATCCATCACATTGATAGTGCAGAAGATTTTGCAACTGCCGAAGCGTTTATTAAAACAGAATTGCACACCAATTACTTTTGGGATGAATCTTCGCAATCTGTCCGCATGTTTATGAAACTGGTAAAACAGAAATTCGGAGCGGAGTAAATAGTCGTCTACCGCAACAAAGTAAAACTACCGAAGTATTTTCTCGTTTCTGTATCGAGAAAGTTAAGTTCCAGCACGTAGGTATAAACCCCTGCATAGGAACCTTTGCCTTGATAATTTCCATCCCAACCTTCGGTAACGTTATTCGACTCAAATACCTTTTCGCCCCAACGGTTAAAAACACTCAGGTGATAGTAAACCGTACCGGTGGCAAAAACCTGAAACACATCGTTCTGAAAATCGCCATTCGGAGTAAACACGTTGGGGATGAAGAAAGGTTTGTCCGACTTTACGTTCACCTCTACTGTTGCCGTTACTGTGCAGCCCCCTGCATCGGTCACGGTTATCTCATACTCAAAACTCCGGATAGCAGAAAAAACCGGATTAGCACAATCCGTGCAACTTAAATAGTTAGCCGGACTCCACTGGTAAGTGTAAGTTCCTGATGATGGCTGCACATTCAGGTTTAGTTGCACATCTGTTCCGAATCTTACGGTATCGAAAACCAGCGACTGGACAAGTATCTGAGCAGGCTCTGTAATTGCAAAAGAAGAAGTGACGGAGCAATTGTGCGCATCGGCAACTGTAACATCGTAATTCCCCGCACCCATATTTTGAAGAGAAGAAGCATTGCTTCCATTGCTCCACACATAGCTGTAAGGATTGGTTCCACCGGTGATGGCAATGCTTACTCCGCCATCCGTGGTTTGGTAACAACTGGCATCGGTTACGCTGTTAACGGTCAGCAATAAATCTGCAGGAGTTGAAATGGAATAGGTTGCTGTATCTGCACAAAGGTTTGCATCTACCACAATTACATCATAGCTGCCTGCTGAAAGGTTAGCAGCTGTTGCCGTTAACTGAGCCGGGGAGGTGTTCCACGCGTAATTGTAAGCCGGGGTACCGGTAGTGGCGTTTACGGTTATGGTTCCATCGCCAGAGCCAAAGCAGTTTTCATCGGCAGAGCTGACTAAGTTTAAAACAGGATTAGGATAAACGGTAACAGCAATGCTGTTACTGGCATATTGACAACCACCGGCATCGGTGCCGCTCATGGTAAAGTTACCTGACTGCGAAACCGTGATTGAATTAGCGGTGGTATTCTCACTCCACAAGTACGAGTTGAAAACCGAATCTGCCTTAAGCATTACGCTGCCGCCCGGACAGAAACCGGTAGCCCCCGATGCAGTAATAGTAGTTGGAGCCGGTTGATTGAAAGTAACGTCTATAATGTTACTGGTGTACTGGCAGCCATTGGCATCGGTGCCATCCATATAAAAGCTGCCCGGTTGAGTTACGTTAACAGAGCTGCCTGTACTGTTGTCGCTCCACAGATAGGTAGTGTAAACCGAATCGGATACCAGAGTAACATTACCGCCTGCACAAACCGGAATAGTACCGGTGGCGCTGATAGAAGCTGCTGAAGGCGGGTTAAATGTAACATTGATGGTATTACTGATATACTGGCAACCGTTAGCCGCCACAGCCGCCATGTAATAACTGCCCGGTGCGGTTACCGTTATCGAATTGTTGAACGTAGTATCGCTCCACAGGTAACTTACATAAACCGAATCGGCTGTGAGGTCAACGCTGCCGCCCGCACAAACCGGAATGGGACCGGATGCACTTATACCGGTAGCTGCCGGTGGATTGATAGTGATATTCACCGTATCGGTATTATAGCAGGCAAACTGTGTAACCGCCACCGCATACGAAACCGTAACCGGTACCGGTGTAAGATTAACTGCCGAGAAGCTTGGGTTGGAAACTGTATCGTTCGAAAGATTATTAGAAGGAAACCACTGATAGGAATAACCGGCCGTGTTTGCCGTACCCAGCTGCACCGTTCCGCCCGAACAGACCGTTACATCGCTCCCTGCATTGGCTATAGGATTGTCGTTAATGGCAACCTGCTGCGAAATTTGCGGAGAGATACATCCATTATCGTTTACATCGAGTGTAACGGTTTTAGTGCCACCGGTAGTCCACATTACTTCGTAAGGCCCCTGGCCGCTGCCGCTTACTACGGTTCCGCCATTGAAGCCCCATGTATAGGTTGCACCCGGTGCACCGGTTCCGGTGTAAGTAACCGTAGTGGTGCGGTTGATACACACCGGATTGGGATACACTACAAAAGACTGGATTCCTCCCCCGTTGATGGTAACGTTTACGGTATCATCATCCCAGCAGCCCCACCGGTCGGTAACGGTTACTGTATACAAAGTGCTGACAGCCGGAGTAACATTATAAGGGTTAGCCGAAGAATTTCCCGGGTTCCAGGTGTAGACATAAGGCGTAGAGCCAAGCAGGGTTGTAGCATTCAGGCTCAGCGGGGTTCCTCCGCATTGGGTGATATCGGCATTGGCGGTAATGGCGGGGCAGAGATTTACTTCGATAACCGAAACGCTATTCCGGTTGCAGGGTAAATCGTTCCATGTTCCTGCGGAATAAATCTGCGCACAATCTTCTCCGTATTGGCAACGCCATGCTTCGCTGCTCTGGCAGCCCCCCAACCAATCGGGAAAACTACAGCAGGCATCACCTTGCCCATTGTTGTTCGGTTCGCCCGAAGCCCAGTTGAGGTAGCTCATGGGCGTTCCGTCTAAAGTAACCCAGTTGCCTTCGGTGGTAACATCGGTATAGCCTACCCAAACCGCGCCCACGCTGGCAATAACTCCCGAAGAGTTAAGTGCGCTTACCACCGCAGTATTTTCTGCGGCATCGTTAAACACCACTAAGTGCGCGCCTAACTGGCGGGCATCGAGTTCCGACAGGTTGGCATCCTGCGATTGCGGATTGATAAAGTATAAACTGCAGGGTTGGCCTACCACTCCGTTCAGTTCGTTGTAACCGGCAGCGGCAAAGGCAGCACGCAGGGCAATCAGGTCGCAGCCCGGAGGACCGGTGCAGACCTGTGCTGTTACCACGGCCGTATCTAAAGCGTAGCATCCCCAGCGGTCGGTAACCTGCACCTGATACGAAGTAGTACCGGCCGGAGTAATATTGATTGCCGAGGTAGTGGCAATTTGGGTTCCGGAGGGTAATTCATTCCATAAATAAGTGTAAGGCTGCGAACCGAGAATGGTAGTGGCCGAAGCATGTGTTTGATAGTTGGCGCAAACCGCTCCCGGTGGAACGGTAGTGGTTATCTGCGGACAAAGGTTTACTTCTATTACCGAAACGCTGCTGCGGTTACAAGGCAAATCGTTCCATGTTCCCGAAGAATAAATCTGTGCACAGTCTTCACCGTACTGGCAGCGCCAGGCTTCATCGGTCTGGCAGCCGCCCAACCAATCCGGTATTCCGCAGCAGGCATCGCCCTGTCCGTTGTTGTTCGGTTCGTTCGAAGCCCAGTTGAGGTAGCTCATCGGGGTTCCGTCTAAAGTTACCCAGGTTCCTTCTGCCTGATTGTCGGTGTAGCCCACCCACACTGCCGCTACCGATGAAATAACCCCCGATGCATTGAGAGCTGCTACCACTGCCGTGTTTTCTGCAGCATCGTTAAACACCACCAGGTGCGCTCCTAACTGCTGGGCATCAGCTTCGGATAAGTTGGCATCCTGCGAAGTAGGGTTGATGAAATACATACTGCAGGGCTGGCCTGCCACACCGGTTAACTCGGTATAACCCGCACCGGTAAAAGCAGCGCGGATAGCATTTACATCGCAGCCGAGGGGCTGGGCTTTAATAAAGAGTAAAGAAGTACAGAGTAGAGCGAGGAGTAAAAATATTTTTTTCATTCAGGAATTTTGAGCCGCGCGAATATGCGCGAAAGGAATTTAACTTTTATACAAAGTGAGTAAGTTCAGTAAAAGAATTGCTGATAGAAGAGAATAGCGGGCACTTGGTTGCGTGGGATGTTTTAAGAAATGTGGCGGTGCATGTTACTTTACCGATCGGTGTCTTCAGCGGTCAATATCTGTTCCTGTTGACAGGGACTTCAACCAGCAAGCAAAAAACGGAACTCGTTTGTGGGATGACGGAGCTCGTTTGGAAGGTGACGGAAGCGATTTTTGAGGCTGACGGAACTCGTTCGGGGTTTGACGGAGTTCGTTTGGAGGTTGACAGAACTTATTTTAAGCATGCCGGAGACAAATGTTAAAGGTGACGGAAGTCGTTTGGTGCGTGACGGGAGTCGTTTGAGGCTTGCCGGAAGCGTTAAAGAAGGTGGTTGAAAAGAAGAAAAGAGTGGAAAGTGGTATTTTTTGAAGAAAAGTTGAAGTTTTTGGGGGAAATGTCATTTCGCACCTGTTGTCGAGATTCAACAAACACTGCCGAAGCGTCTGCACTCTCAGTCGGAGTTTCGACACTCAATGCCGGAGCGTCCGCAGTTGCTGTCGAAGATTCAACACGCGATGCCGAAGCTTCTGCACTTGCTGTCAGAGATTCAACACACGATGCGGGAGTGTCCGCATCCACTGTTGAAACTGAAACAGCTAATGCCGAAGCGTTTGGGGCTAAGTCGAAGATCCGACCTGCCCCTTTATCCTTCATGAGCAAACAACACACTTTTGGTTTTCGCACCTGTCCTCTTTTTTATCAACACCACCTCACTTGTTGATTTCTATCGCATTTCTACATTCGCGCCTCGCTAAATTCACGCTGGCATATTTGAAGCGCAGATACATTGCGCTTAACCCTAACATTATTGCACCATGGCAAAAGAACAAGTAGAAGCAAGATATACCGAAGACGAAGTCAAGACCCTCGACTGGCTCGAGCACATCCGCATACGCCCCGGTATGTATATCGGCAAAACAGGCGATGGCAGCAGTATGGATGACGGTATCTACATCCTGCTCAAAGAAACCCTCGATAACTGTGTGGACGAATACCAGATGGGCTACGGCAAAAAGGTAGACCTTACCGTAACCAAAGAAAAAGTAGCCGTGCGCGATTACGGTCGCGGTATTCCGCTGGGCAAACTGGTAGATTGCGTCAGCCAGATTAACACCGGTGCCAAATACGACAGTAAGGCATTTAAGAAATCGGTAGGCTTAAACGGGGTGGGAACCAAAGCCGTGAACGCCCTCTCGGTTTACTTTAAGGCGTATGCCGTGCGCGAAGGGCAAAAAAAGATTGCCGAGTTCGAAGCCGGCAAACTCACCAAAGACCACAAGCTCGAAAAAACCGATGAACCCAACGGAACCTACATCGAATTTTTACCCGACAACAAGATTTTTAAGAACTATCACTACATGCATGAGTATGTAGAGCAGATGATTCAGAACTATGCTTACCTCAACACGGGCTTAACTTTTTACTACAACGGAAATAAATACATTTCGCAGCGCGGCCTGTACGATTTGCTTTCCAAAAAGAAAGAAAATGCCGATTTGATTTACCCCATTATACATCTGGTAAGCGAAGATATTGAAATTGCGCTTACGCACAATCACCAGTATGGCGAAGAGTTTTACTCCTTCGTGAACGGGCAATACACGGTGCAGGGCGGCACGCACTTGCTCGCCTTCCGCGAAGCCATTGTAAAAACCGTGCGCGACTTTTATAAGAAAGATTTTGATGCGGTGGATGTGCGCGAAGCCATTGTAGGGGCTATCTCTGTCCGTATTCAGGAACCGGTGTTCGAAAGCCAGACCAAAACAAAACTGGGAACCGACAAACTGCATGGCGAAGAAAAAACCATGAAGCAGTTTGTGCTGGAGTTTGTAAAAGAAAACCTCGACAACTACCTGCATAAGAATCCGCAAACTGCCGAAGCACTCTTAAAAAGAATTTTGCAGAGCGAAAGAGAGCGGAAAGAAATTGCGGGCATCAAGAAGCTGGCAAACGAGCGCGCTAAGAAGGCAAACATCCACAACAAAAAACTCCGCGACTGCCGCGTTCACTTTAACGATGAAAAAGCAGCCGACCGGTTGCTGACTACCTTGTTTATTACCGAGGGAGATTCTGCTAGTGGTTCTATTACCAAGAGCCGCAATCCTGATTTGCAGGCGGTGTTCAGCTTGCGCGGTAAACCGCTCAACTGTTACGGGATGACGAAAAAAGTGGTGTATGAAAACGAAGAGTTCAACCTGCTTCAGCACGCATTAAACATTGAAGACAGTATTGATGACCTGCGCTACAACAACATTATAGTAGCCACCGATGCCGATGTGGATGGCATGCACATCCGTCTGCTGCTGCTTACTTTCTTTTTGCAGTTCTTCCCCGATATGGTGCGGAATGGACATGTAAAGATTCTGGAAACTCCTCTCTTCCGCGTGCGCAACAAAACAAAAACGTTCTACTGTTACAACGAGCAGGAGAAACAAAATGCGATTAAGGAGCTAAAGGGAAATCCGGAGATAACCCGCTTTAAAGGGTTGGGAGAAATTTCACCTGAGGAGTTTGAAGGTTTTATTTGCGAAGAGATGCGCGTAAGCCCGGTGATTACCGAGGATAAAACAAAAATTGAAGATGTGCTCTCCTACTACATGGGCAAAAACACAGAAGACCGTCAGAAGTTTATTATCGAGAATTTGAGGTATGAAAAGGATGAAGTGGAAGGTGTGGCTTTAGTGGAGGAAGAAGTTTAAATGCAGTTAACCACAAAGAACACAAAGGCATCACGGTGGACACGAGAAATCCGTTGTGAACTTTGTGAAACCTTTGTGAACATTGTGGTAAAAAAAACAGAAGCAAAGAAGTTTAAATGCAGTTAACCACAAGGGACACAAGGAATGCACGATGGACACAAGAAATGAAAATGAGTTAGCAAAGATCGTTTGGGATGCCTCATTAAACGTTCATAGAAATTTGGGTCCGGGATTATTGGAGAATTCTTATCAGGAATGTTTGATGTATGAGTTAAGAAAGCAGGGATTGTTGGTTGAAAAAGAAAAGGGGTTGCCTTTGGTTTATGAAGAAGTAAAGTTAGATGTTGGTTATAGAATTGATTTGTTGGTTGAAAACAAAGTAGTCATTGAAGTAAAGGCAATAGAAGCATTTACCGATGTTCATCTTGCACAGGTGCTTACCTACTTGAAATTGTCGAACTGTAAACTTGGATTGCTGATAAATTTCAACGTAACATTATTGAAAAATGGATTTAGAAGAGTGATAAACGGTATTTTAGAATGAAAGAAATTAACCACAAAGGCCTCAAAGGTTTCGCAAAGAACACAAGGAGATACCTCTTTGTGTCCATCGTGTAGTTCTTTGTGTTCCTTGTGGTAAAACTGTATTAGAAAATGAAAGAGAAAGAAGAAAAGAAAGAAGGAACAGCTATTCACGTGGATGGTATGTTCGAGAACTGGTTTCTGGATTATGCCAGTTATGTAATTCTTGAGCGTGCCGTTCCCGCCATTGAAGACGGCTTGAAACCGGTACAACGCAGAATACTTCACGCACTTAACGAAATGGATGACGGCCGCTTTAATAAAGTGGCGAACGTTATCGGACAGAGTATGCAATACCACCCGCACGGTGATGCCAGTATTGGTGATGCCTTAGTGAACATGGGGCAGAAGGAATTGCTGTTTGATACACAAGGTAACTGGGGCGATGTGCGCACCGGTGACTCTGCTGCTGCTCCGCGTTACATTGAGGTTCGCCTTTCGAAGTTTGCCAAAGAAGTTGCTTTTAACGACCAGACCACCGAATGGCAGTTGAGCTATGACGGCAGAAAGAAAGAACCGGTTAACCTGCCGATGAAATTTCCTTTACTCCTTTCTCAAGGAGCCGATGGAATTGCGGTAGGACTTTCTACGAAAATTCTTCCGCACAACTTCATTGAGTTGTGTGAAGCGAGTATCAATCATCTGGAAGGGAAGCGCTTTCGCTTGTTACCCGACTTCTTAACCGGTGGCTTTGTAGATGTAAGCGAATACAACAAAGGCGAGCGCGGAGGAAAAGTAAAAGTGCGCGCCAAGATTGAAGTGGTGGACAAGAAGACACTTGCCATCCGCGAAATTCCTTTCGGCACTACTACCGGTAGTTTGATAGAGAGTATTCTCAAAGCTAACGATAAGGGAAAAATAAAAATCAAGAAGGTGGTAGATAATACCGCCAAGGATGTGGAGATACAGATTGACCTGGCACCAGGCAGCGACCCTGATGTAACTATTGACGCACTTTACGCCTTTACCGATTGTCAGAATTCAATTTCTACCAATGCTTGCGTAATTGTAAACGACAAGCCGATGTTCCTTTCGGTGAATGAGATTCTTGAACTCAGCACCGAGCGCACCAAAGAATTGCTGAAGAAGGAATTACAGATTCGTTTGGCAGAGCTGAATGAGAAATGGCATTTCTCTTCGCTCGAGAAAATATTTATCGAGAAGAGAATCTACCGCGACATTGAAGAAGCGACTACCTGGGAGATGGTGTTGGAAAGAATTGACAAAGGATTAAAGCCTTACAAGAAACTTTTCAAGCGTGAGATAACTACCGAAGACATTGCCAAACTCACCGAAATTAAAATCAAACGCATTTCGAAGTTTGATGGGTTTAAGGCAGATGAAGAGATTAAATCTGTCGAAGCAGAACTGAAGCAAGTCGCTTACGATTTGAAACATCTGACTGAGTATGCGATTGCTTATTTCCAAAACCTGCTGAAGAAATACGGCAAAGGAAGGGAACGGAAAACCGAGATAAAAGGCTTTGAGGAAATTGAAGTAAAACAGGTAGCAGCAACCAATGCCCGTTTATATGTAAACCGCGAAGAAGGGTTTTTCGGCACCGGTCTGCGCAAAGATGAGTTTGTTTGCGAATGCAGCGACCTTGATGATATCATCGCTTTTACACGTGGCGGCAAGATGATGGTCAGCCGCATTGGCGATAAGAAGTTTATCGGCAAAGACATACTACACATAGGAGTATGGAAAAAGAACGATGAGCGCACCGCCTATAACATGGCGTATTACGATGGCGGCAGTAAACGCGCCTTTGTAAAGCGTTTCAACGTAACCGGTGTTACCCGTGATAAAGAATACGACTTAACGCAGGAGTCCGCGGGAAGCAAAGTGCTTTACTTTACCGCCAATCAGAATTCGGAAAGCGAAATTGTGAAAGTACAATTGCATCCTAATTCTACTGCCCGTATTAAAGAGTTTGAATTTGATTTCAGCACGATTGAGATTAAAGGCCGAGGCTCAAACGGGAATATCCTCACCAAGTATCCGGTGCGCAAAGTGGAGTTGATTGAAAAGGGACAATCTTCCATAGGCGGTGTTAAGATTTGGTTTGATGAGAAATTCGGAAGGTTGGTGAATGAAGAAAAGGATAAGACCACTTACCTTGGAGAATTCAATACCGGTGACCAGATAATAGTAGCATACAAAGACGGCAATGTTGAATTAACCAACTTTGAATTGACCAATAAATACGAACCGGAGGAAATCCTGACCGTTGAGAAATTTAACCCCGAAAACATTTACAGTGCGGTTTATTACGATGGTAACAGCAAGGAGGTTTATGTAAAGCGTTTTAAGGTTGAACTGAAGACCGAAAAGCTGAAATCATCCATTATTACGGAGAACTCTAAGAGCGTATTGTATGTATTCTCTTCGCACGATGAAGTAACGGTAAAGTTCAACGTACTGAAAGGAAAAACGAAAGAGAAAAGCGAGGAAACTGCCAAAGTGAACGAACTGATAGATGTGAAAGGATGGAAGGCTCTCGGCAACCGGTTAACTCAATTTGATGTAACGGGAAAAATTTCTGAAATAACTCCGGAAGTAAAATTGGATAAAAGGAAAACTACCGAGGTGAAAATGGGTACTACCATTGAATTAGAAGTAAATCCGAAGGCAGGAAAGAAAGGAAAGCAGACGGACTTGTTTTAGTCTTTAATATAGACTGTCATTTCTATGACTGATGATGTATAAACTACTGATGCCTCTTATATATCGAATTGCTAAAACATTTTAAATAATTTCACACAACCCTGTATATCAATTCAGTTGATAGCACGTTTAAATGTTGGTACGTGCTTTGAATTGAATACCGAAACAACGGTTTATGAAACCCATATCAGGAGTTATCTTTTTGCTTTTATTTCAGATTGCTTCATCTCAAACTAAAAAGTTGAATGTTGGTGATCCTATCAAAGCAACAACAGACACTACTGTTCATTATATCTATGACGCAGGAAATCTTCCGGTTTCCGACTCAACACCGACCGTAACTTTCCGGGAGGTAAATATTGTATCGTTTAAAACTGCTGAAGAGTGGATGATGTATTACAAATACAAAAGCCGTATTCAAAAGGTGATGCCGTATGTAAAGATTGCCAATCAACTTTATGCAGAGTTAAAGACTGAAAAGGAAACAGAAAAGAAGCGCGTCTATCGTCACTACAGAAAAGATGTAGAGAAAGAAATGCGGACGAAATTTGAGAAAGAGTTGAAAGATTTGACTACCGGTCAGGGAGAGATGCTCTTTAAACTGATTAACCGCGAAACAGGGAACAATGCCTACTTTATTATTAAAGAAATAAAGGGTAGTGTTACTGCCTGGTTTTATCAGTTAGTAGGAAAACGGTACGGTTACGACTTAAAGGATAACTACAATCCTCAGGAGGAAAAAATGATTGAATTAATTATACGCGAACTAGGTCCTGCGTATAACGTAAAATCATAGCGCAATCATCTGTCGAATTTTCTCGGCCAGTAATTTTTCATCGTGGAGATTCATACAATTGAAATGCCTTTTGGGGCAAGAGTCATAACCAAGCTTACTACAAGGGCGACAATTCAGATTTTGAACTTCGAATTTTGAATTTTGAATTTGATTGTTGCCATAGTAAGGCGACATTCCAAATTCCGGAATTGTATTCCCCCAGATAGAAACTACAGGCTTTTTGAAAGCTGCGGCAATGTGCATCAGACCGGTGTCGTTGGTTACCACAACTTTTGCCTGTCTGACAAGCGAGGCAGATTGATTGAGTGAATACTGTCCAGCGGCATTAAGTATTGCGGATTGCGAATTGCGGATTGCGGATTTTACTTTCTGTCCGTATGCCTCATCTTCTTTTCCTCCCAAAAAAACAACCGGATATTTAAGGTGGTTAATAGTTTGTGCGATTTTTTCAACAGGAAACTTTTTTGTGTTCTGCTTCGCTCCTATTACCCAAGCCACATAACCGTTTTGAAACGCTTCCGGTAAAGCTTTCAAATCGACTTCATCATCCTTCGAGATAAAATAATCCAATCCCTCTCCGTCATTTTCTACTCCAAGTGTTTTGCATGTTTCCAAGTACCGGTCAACGATATGTTTATGCGGCAGACGGTTGATCTTAAAATTCACCATCAGCCATTTCGCTAAGTTCAATTTGCCAAACGAAAACGACCTACCTGCCGGCAGGCAGGTTTCACCAAGCAGCAACTTTAAAAAAAAGGTTCGTTGATTATGATGCAAGTCAATCACATAATCGAACTTCTCTTTTTTCAACTCTTCAACCAAACTCATAAATGAATCACCGAGCAAATGTATCTTGGTGAGATAAGGATTGTACTGAACTATAGACTGAAAAGATTTTTTAGTTGCATAATGAATTTCAGCTTCGGGAAACTTCTTTTTCAAACACCGAATAACCGGAGTAGTAAGCACAATATCGCCAATAGAAGAGAAACGGAGAATGAGAATTTTCATTACAGACGAAAATAAAAAACCATTCACTATCATTGCTGTATGCCTGAATTCAGATGGAACCCCCTGCTTGATACCTGGACGATGGTTGCTACCAACCGTCAACACCGCCCGCATTTGCCGAAAGATTACTGTCCCTTTTGTCCTTCGCAGAACAAAGCGTTGCCCAATTATGATGTGATGATGTATGAGAATGATTTTCCGGTAATGAGTTTGGAAAGGACGGCAGACGGCAGACGGCAGACGGCAGACAGTGGATTATTCCGCTCAAAAGACGCTGTTGGTAAATGTGAAGTGATTTTGTATTCGCCTGACCACAACAAAAAATTTTACGAGTTAAGTGATGCGCACATTTTAAAAATTGTGGAATTGTGGAATGAGCGGTTTAAAGATCTAAGCAAAGACAAACGGGTGAAGTACATCTTTGAATTTGAGAACCGGGGCGAAGAGGTTGGCGTAACCATGCCTCACCCGCACGGACAGTTGTATGCTTACTCATTTGTTCCTGCAAAAATCAGAGAAGAGTTAAACAACAGCAAGAAGTATTTTCAAACTAACGGCACAAACCTCTTTGCCGACTTGAACAAAGCTGAGAAGAAACATAAACAGCGGATAGTTTTTGAAAACAAAAGTTTCATTGCGTACATTCCATATTTCACCGATTATCCTTTTGGTGTTTTTGTAGTGAGTAAAAAACTAAAGGGCAATATCACTCAGTTTTCATTACAGGAAAAAAAAGATTTAGCAGAAGTATTAAAAAAGATAACAGCCGGTTTCGATAAAATTTTCAACCGTCCTTTCCCATACATTATGAGTTTACATCAAACACCGGTAAACGAGAAAAAATATAGTGATGCAGAAAACTACTACGCTTTTCACATTGAGTTCTACCCTCCGCTCCGTGCTAAAGACAAAATAAAATGGTATGCCGGTAGCGAAATGGGAGCAGGTGCCGCAGCTAACCCCTTAGATGTGGATGAATGTGCTGCTGTATTGCGAAGCAAAATCGGCTATAAGAAATGAAAAAGTATTTCGCTCCCGGTCGTGTGAACTTGATTGGCGAACATCTGGACTACAACGGAGGGCTAGTCCTTCCTGCCGCAATAAACTTAGGCATTACCGCAACTTATGTTCCTAGAAGCGATAACAAAATTGTGCTTCGTTCAACTACCCATTCCTTGAGCAAAGAAATACATGTGCATGATGAAATTGAGTTTGATACAAAGAATGATTGGACAAACTATCCCCTCGGAGTTATCGCACAACTCAAAAAGGAAAATCATTCCATTCCTGCCTGCGATATAACTTTTGAAAGCAATTTGCCGGAGGGTTCAGGGCTTTCATCGTCTGCCGCTGTTGAGGTGTTGACTGCTTATATGCTTCTATCACAAACTGAATCAAGTATCAACCTGGTTTGGCTGGCTAATTTCTGCAAGCAGGTAGAAAACGATTTTATCGGAGTAAAATGCGGAATCATGGATCAGTATTCTGTTGCACTTGGAAAAAAGGATAACGCGCTTCTGCTCGATTGTGACAAGATTCATCACGAGTACATTCCTTTTGAACTGGATGATTATCATCTCGTAATTATGAACAGCAAAAAACCACGTTCACTGATTCATTCAAAATACAATGAAAGAAAAAGCGAGTGCGATGAAGCATTGAAACAGATTCGAACTTCGAAATCGGAAATACGAAACCTCTGTGAGGCAGAAATGATTTGGGTGGACATTTTGAATAACGAAACGCTGAAAAAGCGTACAAGACATGTGATAAGCGAGAGCCTTCGGGTGAAGGAAGCAGTGAAAGTTTTGCAGATGAATGACCTCTCTACGTTCGGAAGGCTAATGAATGCATCTCATGCTTCTTTAAAAAATGATTATGAAGTAACCGGTATTGAATTGGATACACTTGCAGAAACCGCACAGCAAATAAAAGGCTGCCTTGGTGCGCGGATGACCGGTGCAGGATTTGGAGGCTGCGCTATTGCAATTGTGCACCACACCGCGATAGAAGAACTAAAAAACAAAGTGAGCGAAAGATATTTTTCAACCACCGGACTGAATTGCGAGATTTACGAAACCAAAATTGGCGATGGAGTTCGCCAGTTAATTTAAAACTATGTTAGGACTAAAACTTCCCACAGACCCGCGTTGGGCAGACCTTGCGGGAAAATCAATTGAAGAAATTCTTACTGACCATGCTTATTGTGAGCAGAAAGCAACTTCCACTGCTATTTCGCTGATTCAAAATTATCCAGACTATCCATCTTTGGTTGAGAAACTATCTCCCATTGTGAAAGAAGAATGGGGGCATTTTGAGTTGGTAGTAGAGCATTTGAAAAAACGCGGATTAAAGCTGGGATTGCAACGTAAAGATGCCTATGTAAATCAGCTGAACAAGTTTATCCGTCATGGTGGTTCGCGCACTTCTTCGCTGATTGAAAAATTGTTGTTCTCCGCTTTGATTGAAGCTCGCAGTTGCGAGCGTTTCAAATTGCTCTCAAAGAACATTGAAGACAAGGAATTGAAACAGTTTTACAAAAACCTGATGGTTAGCGAGGCGGGGCATTACCGTTTATTTTTAGATATGGCATGTGAGTTGGGCGGTAAAGAGACTGTACTAAGGCGTTGGGAAGAATGGCTTGAATTCGAAGCGGGGTTGATGAAAAATTTGGATGTAAGAGGAGATAGAATTCATTAAACACCCCTCCTAACCTTCCCTAAAGTTGCGAGATAAAACCAAATACAAATGAGCAATTCAAAAACAAGTGCTGTGTTTAAAGCCCCTTTAGGGGTTTGGGGTATGGGCTTGCTTTATATCGTTGCAGGTGTCAATCATTTTTGGCATCCTGATTTCTATTTAAGGATGCTCGTGTGTTTTCTTCCTTATCCTTCGGCATTAAATATTGTTAGCGGACTGGCGGAGATAGTTTTGGGAATTGGTATACTGATTCCTCGCACAAGAAAAATTTCTGCCTGGGGAATTATCTTCTTACTGGTTGTTATCTTTCCCGCTAACATCAACATGGCTATACATTGGAAAGAATGGGGAAGCACCATAGTACCATTTTTAGTTCGCCTGCCGGTTCAATTTTTATTAATCTGGTGGGCATACAGGTATACTAAAAATTAGTACAACTTCGCACCATGTTTATCAATGTTCCCGAAGTAAAAGTTCCGCGCATCGTTATCATTGGATGCGGCTTTGGTGGATTGGAATTAGCCAAGCAACTGCGCAATGCCGAAGTTCAGATTGTGCTGATTGACAAAAACAATTACCACACATTTCAGCCTTTGCTGTATCAGGTTTCTACAGCTGGCCTCGAAGCCGATTCGATTGCCTATCCTATCCGCAAAATATTTAAGGGCCAAACAAACTTTCACTTCCGTATGGGTGAAGTGCAAAAGATTGTTTCGGAGGAAAACCTGCCTACCGGACAGGCAGGCAAAATCATCACCAGCATTGGTGAATTGAAATACGATTACTTGGTTATTGCCACGGGCTCTACCACCAATTACTTTGGCATAAAAGATTTTGAACAGAACGCCATGCCCATGAAGAGCGTAACCGAAGCCCTCGACCTTCGCAGTCTAATTCTTCAGAATTTTGAAAAGGCATTACTCACGAAAGATTTACACGAACTGGAAGCACTCATGACTTTTGTCGTAGTTGGCGGAGGACCCACCGGTGTGGAGTTGGCCGGTGCTCTGTGCGAGTTGAAAAAGCACGTGTTGCCAAACGATTATCCGGAACTTGATTTTAGAAAGATGCGGGTGATACTGATTGAAAACGGTTGCGAACTTTTGCAGGCGATGAACGAAACTAATCGCAAACGCGCCAGCACTTACCTTGAAGAATTAGGCTGCGAAGTTTGGCTGAACACCGGTGTAACCAAATACAATGGCACGGTGGCAGAAACAAAAACAGGCAAACAGCTTCTTACCTCCGGTTTAATTTGGGCGGCAGGAATAAAAGCAGTTTTAATTGACGGTTTGAGTAAAGACTCGATTAACACGCGTGGAAGAATTTTGATTGATGATTACTGTAAAGTGAAAGGTTACGAAAACATTTTTGCCATTGGCGATGTGGCTTGCATGGTGCAGGAAAAATATCCGAACGGCCATCCGCAGATTGCACCGGTGGCTATTCAGCAGGGACAGTTGGTGGCGAGCAATCTGAAAAAGGTATTAAAGCAATGGACACTTGACAAGTTCTCCTACTTCGACAAGGGCACGATGGCAACTGTTGGCAGAAACCGTGCAGTGGTAGAAATAGGCAACTTTACCTTCGGCAGGTTTATGGGCTGGCTTGCCTGGATGGGTTTGCACCTGATGCTGCTTGTTGGTTTCAGGAACCGGGTGGTAGTGTTTATCAACTGGGTATGGAACTACATCAATTACGATAGAAACATTCGCCTGATAATCCGCCCTTTCAAAAAAAACTCATCCTAAATCCTTCTCCAAAGGAGAAGGACTTTAACAGCCACTCTTCAAAATCCTTTTTCGGCAGCGGAATAAATTAACCGGATGCCGCGAACCAAAGTGCTGGCGAGCAGATAAAACAGAGATATAGAAATCAGCATCATCCGGTATTCATACAGATTCCAGATGCTGATGCCGGATATAAATTTTGCTGAAAGGAGCAGAACACCCGCCAACAGAATATACAAATACCAACACAGAACGGTGTAGCGTAAAAAACTTTCATACGCCAGCGAAACCACCACATTAATCAGGCAGAAAAGAATAATGGCTATAAAAGCTGCGAAGTACTCAGTCCCTGTTTCCAGATGCAGCAGTTTACAGATGCCCATCCCCAGCCAGCCAATTAAAACAGCCAAAACAAACTGGACAAGCGGAGTGGCTCGTTTTTTTACAATGGTAAAATTTACTTCCTGCATAGGAACAAAAGTAGAAATAAAATGAGTAGCTCCCGAAGTCAGGAATAGTATTCCCGAAAAACTGAACTGGCTTCTGAACCTTCAGATGTGCTTTGCATTTTTATGCAATGGGCGTCTGAACCTTCAG
>CAZBPG010000030.1:27500-35869 GCA_964493695.1 uncultured Chitinophaga sp.
ATTTTTATGCAATGGGCGTCTGAACCTTCAGATGTGCTTTGCATTTTTATGCAATAGGCGTCTGAACCTTCAGATGTGCTTTGCATTTTTATGCAATGGGCGTCTGAACCTTCAGATGTGCTTTGCGTTTTTATGCAATGGGCGTCTGAACCTTCAGGAGTGCTTTGCCTTTTATGCAATAGGCTCCCGAACATTCAGAAGCGCATTTCCGAAAAAGGAAATGTGGTTAACTGTATTAAAAGCGTGCTTTTTAAAAAAATCAGAAATCAGAAGCCATCTTCAGTGTCTCTTTCAAGCCTAATTCCTTAAGCAAGCGGACGTGCGAAGCAACTGCCGAACGGAAAGTTTCATTCTTTATATAAGGTATGCCATACTCCTTTGCAGTTTGCTGTACAACAGCAGCAATGGAAGGATAGTGAATGCATTACACTCATTCCTATTCCGGCCAAACCCAAGCCCATAAAAGCAGTGCACAACCACATCGCCCAAAGGGGAAGTATCCCTGAAATAATAAACGCATACGGAACAAAATACAGCGAGAACATAAATATGCTCTTAAACACCATCCTGTAGTCAGCATTTTTTGAGACTCTCTTCTCGGCAAAATATCTTTCCACGCGCTGCGTGACAACCTTATGAAAATCGGTTTTGTCTTTGTTTGTGAATTTGATGGAAACTGACAGGAAAGGTATTGAGAAGTGAAGCTACTTGAATAAAATGAGGGCGTATGTTAAGAAATCACATACACCAAACGCCTAACTTCTCTTTTTATTTCCTCCGAACTTTGGTTTGCCGCCAAACTTAGGTTTACCTCCGAATTTTCCTTTCCCTCTTTCAGCATTTTTTGCCGGGTTGTATTCAGGTCCTGCCCCTAATTTTTCAGGAATGGGAAGTTTATTTATCTCAGACCCTATCAGTTGTTCTATACGTTGAAACTTACGCTGGTCTTCAGGATTTACAAAGGTAAGTGCCGTTCCGGTTGTTTCCGCACGGGCTGTTCTTCCTACCCGGTGAATGTAATCCTCTGCATCGCGGGGCACATCATAGTTAATGACCAGACCGATGGAATCAATATCAATACCCCGTGAAAGAATATCGGTAGCCACTAAAACCTGTAAGGTTTTGTTCTTGAAATTCCGCAACACTTCGTTGCGCTCATCCTGTTCCAGGTCGGAGTGAATAGCGTTGATATTAAAACGCATGCGCTTCAATTCGCGGTCGAGTTGTTTCACTTTATCTTTAGTAGAAGAAAAAATAAGAATGCTTGAAAGATTTTTCTTTTCATTCAATACACCTTTCAGTAACTCCATCTTCTGCGCATCGTGTACCACATACGCCCCTTGTGTCACTCCTTCTGCCGGTTTCGACACAGCAATATTTATCTGTGCCGGGTTTTCCTTTAGCGTTTTCTTAGCGAGTTCCCGAATTTTAGGCGGCATGGTAGCTGAGAACATCAGCGTTTGCCGCTGCTTAGGCAGAAAGCTGATAATCTTATTCAGGTCATCGCTGAAACCCATATCGAGCATACGGTCAGCTTCATCTAAAATTAAATGCTGCAGTTTTTCGAACCGCGCATAACCCATGTTCAGGTGCGCGAGCAATCTTCCGGGTGTGGCTATGATGATGTTAGCACCTTGTGTAAGCGCTTTCTTTTCCTGTTCAAAATTAATTCCTCCGGTGCCCCCGAAAATGGAAATGTGGCTTACATCGGCAAAGTAGGCAAAGCCCTGAAGAGCTTCATCAATTTGAATGGCAAGTTCTCTGGTTGGAACAACTACGAGGGTATGAACGTAATGTCCCGGATTTTTAACGACATCATTAATAATCGGCAATAAATAAGCAGCCGTTTTTCCGGTGCCGGTTTGCGCACAGGCAATCAAATCAACCTTGGTCATGATAACCGGAATAGCCTGTTCTTGTATAGGAGTTGGGTTTTTGAAACCCATGGAAGATAAGCCTTCCATTAAAGTGGGTTCAAAGTTCAGTTCAGCGAAGGTCAAAGAGGAATAATATTTAAAAATGATTGTTAATGCGGGCGAATTTACGAAAGCGATTCAGAATGCAGAATGACGGGTTTTGAATATGAAAGGGTTATCTTACTTTTCGTTCTAATGCTTTTGTTATTTTTTTACCATCTCCAAAACCCCACCGGCTAAGTCCCGAACATATTGCGAGTTACCTTCTGCGGTTACGGGCAGGTCTTCATTGCCGAGGCGCACCACCACTAGGTTGTATTCGGGAATGGTGATGATATACTGCCCGCAGAAACCCCACTGGTAAAACACCTTGGTGCCGAGGGTATGTTCGAGCCAGAACGAATAACCGTAAACAGAGTCGAGCGCAGGCACCGTAGCCATTTGCACAAAGGCAGTGTCGAGCACCTGCGTGCCGTTAAAGTTGCCCTCGTGCAACATCAACTTTCCGAAACGGGCAAAATCGCGGGCGTTGCTGTTGAAACAGCACCAGGCCAGGTCGGTGCCGTCATCATCGGTATGCCAGGTGGCGGGGTGCTTTGCCTGCAGGGGTTTCCAAAGCCATTCGCTGGCAAGTTCGGCAAGTGTTTTACCGGTGGCTTGTGTAAGGCACATGGCGAGCAACTCGGTTGAGCCGCTTTGGTAAATGAATTGTTTGCCCGGTTCATCTTTAACGGGCAGGGTAAGCATAATATCGCGCACGTGGTTGCCGTAATAAGTTTTGGCAGTGATGGTCCAGGGGTTGGCGTAGTCTTCATTCCAGTCTAAACCGGAACTCATGGTGCTGAGGTGCCAGAGTTCTACCTCACCGGCATGGGCACCGGTGAGTGCCGGAAGCAGTGTTTTAACTTTCTGGTTCCAGCCGGTGAAGATTTTTTTCTGCACGGCAACCTGCGCCAGCATAGTGGTAATGCTTTTGGCCATAGAGAAAGAATTGGTGCCGGCATCTTCGGCAATCCGGTCAATGTAATCTTCGTAAAGCACGCTGTCGTTTTGAATAACCAGAAAAGCCACAGTGCCGGTTTCGTCTAAAGCGCTTTGCAGTTTGGCGGGCACCTTGTTTTTAAGATAGCCGGAGTGGTTAGGCCACTCCCAGGTTTGCTCACCGGTGGCTATGTGGTGTGTTTTAAAGAAACGCTTGTCGTCAATAGTGGCAGATGTTTCTCCGTGCAGGTAGGTTGCCCACAGGCCTTTGAAAAGATATTGGTCGCCACGGATAAAGGTGACGGCAACCAGCACAGCCAAAACAATTGCGATACCGGTAAGGATTTTGAAGGATGTTCTCATACGATGGATTATGATGACGAATGTAACTGAAAACTTAACTCATCAGATCATTGCTAAGCCAAACTGCTTTGCCTACTTTCTTGCGTGGTAGTAAGCAGCCACCGCAATGCCTATCCATATCAATCCTTTGATGAGGAAAAACATGAAGCCGACAAATCCAATGCGCTTGAGCCAGAGTTTTACCTTGCTTTCGTCAGCAGGTTTTTCTTCTTCGTTCATGTTGTTTGATACAATTCGTGAAATTCGTGGCTCATCTGTTTATCTCTTCGGGCAACGCTTGCATTGTTTGCCGTCTTTGTAGCTCTTACAACACTTGTTCTTTTTAGTCAGCGTAAACTTAGACATGAGTTGCCGTAGTGCACAGAGGGTGTCGTTCGTTGGCTTTGTTTCTTGATAAATAATCATACCGGTGTTACATCTAAGGTTATCTTAATTTCTTTATGACCTTTTCATTTATCAAAAACTATTTTCAGAACTTAACGCCCAAACTTACATACCAGTTCCTTCCATCAGCCGGCATAAGGCCCGGTCCCGGATATCCGCCTGCTCTGCGCGTTGCATATGATTTGTCTGCCAGATTAGTTACTCCGCCCCTGAGGTTAATGTATTTTGTAATCTGCAACATCGTTGATAAATCCATTACATAGTAAGCCGGCAACTTACCGGTTTGCCCATTCGCTGTCGGCAATTCTGTGTTTGATGCGTCTGTATAAATTCCATCCACCCAATTGAGCTGATAAGTGACGGAGAATATTTTATAGGTATAAGTGACTCCGAAGCGATTTACAAAACGCGGGGCATATTCCACCCGTTTGTTTTTTAAATTACTTTCCTCTAACTGTAAAGTTGTAGCATTGTAAACTACCGTTTTGAAGTTGGTGTATCTGGCATCTATATAAGCACATGAAGCGAATAGGCTCAGGTTACCTGCAATCTTGTGAATGTCGAATGCAGCAAAAGGGTCAATTTCAACATATCCTTCAAACCCGCGATGGTGTGCCGTTCCTAAATTAGTCTTGTATTGGTAAGTGGTGTTGTTCTCTCTTAACTGGGTGAGCGTACCTATCTTGTTGGCGTAGTAAATGTAAAAGCCGTTTACATCAAAGCTTAACCAATTACCTACACTGCCCCTGTAACCTAAATCGGCATTAAATCCTGAACCGTCCTTAAGATTCGCATCAATGCTATCGCTTGAAGCAGGTGGCGTAAGATCGGCATACTGAACCGGACGATAAGCCTGTGCAAAATTTCCGTATAAGAATGTTTTACCTACAGCATTGTATTCAATACCGGCTCCTGCCAGAAAAACCACTCTCGTTCTGTTCTGTTCTCTGATAAGATTTTCGGTTCCATCCGATTTGTAACTGAGCCGCCCTCTGCCAGCACTGTTCAAAACCTCCAGACGGATTCCCTGAGTAATTCTAAGCGATGGTGTAACCTGAAACATGTTTTCCGCAAACAGCGCAGCGTTGTGTGTTACATAATGCAGTTGTCGGGGGTATGTCGAATCCTGAAGATTGAGGTTAAAACCGGTCTCTTTATCTCCCTTGCCGGATCCTTTGCGGGTAGTGTTGCCATAGAAATATTTTATTCCCAAAGATATGGCATGCGATTGTTTGAAGGCACTGTATTTCATCAGGTGTCTTATTTCAATACCGGCATTCCGGTAAGCATCGCGGTCTAACTGCCGGCTTTGATATTCACCGGTGCTCAGGTTAAGCGTATCGGGAAGGTTAGCCGCCTTTGTAAAACCGATACTGTTTCTTTCTCCTATTACTCCATTCGCTTTTATCGACATAGAATTCTTCTCGTTGAATTGAATCTGCATACTTAAGGCTGGAATCATCCAGGGCACACTAAACCAGTTTCGCGACCGAAGACTTTGGCGGGGACTAAGTTGGAAAAGCGAATCAGTCAACCCGCCCGGTTGCTGGCATACATAATTCATGTAAGAAAACTCTGCACCAAGTGTAACCTTTTTACTCACCGTATATTGAAAGTTTACATAACCGGTGTGAATTTTATAATCATTGTTGTGTCGCCAGCCGTCAGCTTTGCGGTACTGATAAAACCCGAAGTAATTAAACTTACCTATGGTTCCGCCTAAAGAATTATAACTGCTGAATAGCCCGTAACTCCCTAAAGCGTTTCTGGTTTCCACTTCTATTTTTTTATTGTCGGGTGCTTTGCGGATAATGTAGTTCAGCATACCGCCAAAATGAGGGCCGAACTGAAGTGAAGAAGTTCCCCGGACTACATGAATTTTTTCAACTGCTTCTAACGGGGGATTGTAATAAGCTTCCGGATAACCGAAAGGATCGGCCGCCACATCAAATCCGTTTTGTCTCACATTAAATTCCCAACTCCTGTTCGGGCTCAGCCCTCTGCACGATACGTTTATCTGAATCCCCGAAGCATCATTTTCCCATACCGATATGCCTGCAACTTTTCCAAAAACCTGGCGGGCATTATTGGTAATTACATTGGCATTTGTTCTGTCTAAATGAAGTATGTCGCTTTTTTTTGCGGCAAAAATAGTTTGGTCTTCGATTGGACCGGAGTGAGAAAAGGAATTCAAATTCCTGGTTTCGCTGATAATGATATCTTTTACTTTTAAAGTCTTAACACCGGCAGAGTCTTTTTCGGAGGGTGTTTGTGCTGAAATCAGAAGGGTTGTAAAAAGGAACAGGAGGGTTGAAAAGTAGTTGATTCTCATACAATTAATTATTTAGATTCTTTCTAAACAGCTGCAAATCTATCAGCTAAAAACAATTATCCAAATTATTTAGACAGAATCTAAATGATTTTTGTCATGCGCATGGAACTGAACAAGGAATGCTTCTTTTCGTAATTCAAAAATAAATTTTAGATTTGTCTAAAATTTATTCAAGGTGTATCAAAAATATTCTCTCTTTATCACCCTTCTTCTAATGAATCTTCTGAGCCAGGCGCAGGAGTTTACAGTTAAGGGAAATGTGAAAGATGCTGCCAGTGGAGAAGGAATTGCTTTGGTAAACATTCAGGTATCAGGCACAACCAGCGGAACAACAACCGATGAGTTGGGCAATTTTCTTTTGAAGGTAAGTTCTGCTTCTGTTCTTAAGGTTTCTGCGGTGGGTTACAAAACAGATACCGTTCAGCTTCAGCCCGGGAAAAATTCTGTTTCCATTGTTTTGAAACCTTCGGAGAATAGTTTTAAAGAAGTAGTCATCAGCGGTACTATGCAGGAGACATCGAAAACAGAATCTCCGATACCGGTAGAGGTTTACAACGCAAAGCTCTTCCGCAAAAATCCTTCGCCCAACATTTTTGAAGCCATGAATATGGTGAACGGTGTGCAGCCGCAACTGAACTGCAACGTTTGCAACACCGGTGATATACATATCAACGGAATGGAAGGACCGTACACTATGATCCTGATTGATGGCATGCCGGTGGTGTCTTCGCTCTCTACGGTTTATGGCTTAATGGGTATTCCTCAAAGTATAGTAAAGAGGATTGAAGTGGTAAAAGGACCGGCATCTACTTTATACGGCAGCGAAGCCGTAGCGGGGTTGGTGAACATTATTACCACCTCACCGGAACATTCACCGCGTTTAAAGATTGAGCAGATCGCCACCAGTACCGGTGAGTTTAATACAGATATTGCCGCAGCATTTAAAATGAAACGCGCGCAGACGATGCTTGGAGTGAACTATTTTAACTTCTTATTTAAGTGGGATATAAACCACGATAACTTTACCGATGTTACTTTACAGAACCGCGTTTCGGTTTTTAATAAATGGAACTTTACCCGTAACAGCGGCAAACTGGCTTCGCTGGCGGCACGTTATATATACGAGAACCGCTGGGGAGGTGAGCTACAATGGAATAAAAGTTTCCGCGGTACCGATTCGGTTTATGGAGAAAGTATTTACACGCACCGCGTAGAGTTGATTGGTGTTTATCAATTGCCTACCGGTAAGGAAAATGTGTTTCTTGATTACAGCTACAATTATCATTTTCAGGACAGCTACTATGGAACAGTAAAATATCTGGCAAAACAACACGTGATGTTTGCTCAGTTGCGCTGGAGCAAAAACCGGAAGCGGGTTTCACTGCTTGCCGGTGTGCCTTTTAGGTTTATACATTATGACGATAATACTCCGGCTACCTCCCAGGATTTACTGACTGCCACCAAACCTTCGGTAACCATCCTGCCCGGAGTATTTGCACAAACTGAATGGAAACCGGTAGAGCAGTTTACCGTGCTTGCCGGTATGCGTTACGAATATCACAACGAGCATAAAAGTATTTTCTCCCCAAGGTTGTCGTTTAAAATTACTCCTCATAAAGACCACACCATACGTTTAAGTGCCGGTAATGGCTTTCGTGTAGTAAACCTGTTTACCGAAGACCATGCCGCGCTCACTGGTGCACGTAAAGTGGTGATTGCCGAAAAACTGAAGCCCGAACAAAGCTGGAACGGCAACATCAACTACACCATTGTTGTTCAGCATAAGCATGGCTTTGTGGGGATTGATGTAAGTGGTTTCTATACGTACTTTACCAATAAGATTGTAGCCGATTTTATCACCGACCCGCAAAAAATAATTTACGATAACCTGAACGGCTATGCGGTTAGTGCCGGTGCTTCGGCAAATCTTGATTTCAATTTTACCAAGGGTTTAAAAATTCTGATTGGCGGAACCTATATGCAGGTTTATCAGGTAGAGAATAAAATAAGAACGCCTCAGCTTCACGCGCCAAACTTTACAGCCAACTATGCGGTTAGTTATTCATTCAATAAAATAGGATTGAGCATTGACTACACCGGAAAAGTTAACAGCCCAATGTTTCTGCCGGTAGTGCCAAATGATTTCCGGCCCACACAATCGCCCTGGTTTTGTATAATGAATATCCAGATGACGAAAAAATTTAAGAAAGGAGTGGAGTTGTTTGCAGGTGTAAAGAACTTGCTGAACTTTATTCCTAAAAATCCGATTCTGCGTCCCGATGACCCTTTCAACAAACAGGTTTCGGTAGATAATCCCTATAACTACACCTTCGACCCCAGTTATACCAATTAGACATTGAATATGGACTGATAGTTTTGATAATACAATTCAG
>CAZBPG010000031.1:0-34992 GCA_964493695.1 uncultured Chitinophaga sp.
CGGCACAGGCAGCGGATGTATTCCGGTTTCGCTGGCTAAAAAGTTTTCCGAGTCAACCATTGAAGCCATTGACATAAGTAAGGAGGCGTTGGAAGTTGCAGAAGAAAACAATTCTCTTCACCAAACTGAGGTTCGGTTTTATAAGTGCGATATTCTGAATGAAGTTCTTACTGAAAACAAGTACGACATCATCGTAAGTAATCCGCCTTACATTTCCCAGAAGGAGAAGGAAACTCTCGCTGAAAACGTATTAAAGTTTGAACCGCATTTAGCTCTGTTTGCACAGGAAACGGATGATTTAATTATCTATCGGAAAATTGCTGAGCAGGCAATGAAGGCTTTGAAACCTGAAGGGAAACTCTTCTTTGAAATCAATCACACAAAAGGAGAGGCGATTATTGCGCTTTTGAAAGGTTTCGGATTTCAGCGGGTAGAACTGCGTAAAGATTTAAGTGGAAAGGACAGAATGGTGAGAGGTGAAAAACTTAGTTAGCAGGGGTTACAACTGCTACAGAAGAATCAATCACCGCAACCGGTGGTACTACTTCAATAGCTTCGCAAACTTTTTTCAGATTCTCTAAGCCATGTCTTTCGGTCTCTCCAACGAATTTATCAATGGCTAAACCAAACAACCTTCCAAACGGATATTTTAATCCACCGGATGTTACCCAGGTAACTTTTGTGCCGGTACTGTCGCTTTCAAATCTCCAGTAATCTTTAGCAGTTGCCTCCATTGGTTTCAAAAAAACATCCGAACAAACCAGCGACTCATTCTCTGCGGCTGCTACAAGGGTCATCGTTCCTGCTCCTACTTTTTCACCTTCCCAACTCATTTTCTGTCCTTCTGACCCCGGGGCACCTTCTATGGTAATCTTTGCTTTGGGGTCTTGCTCAGCCCAAGGGGACCAGGCTGACCATTTGTTAAAATCAGCTACCTGATTATACACTAAATCGGCCGGACGGTTGATTTCTATACTGTTTGTTAACGAGTAACTATTGGGTAGAAAATAAATTCCTACAGCAGCAATTACGACTATTACTGCTAAAGCAATTAAGATGTTTTTTAAAATGCCCATAGTGTTGCGTTTTGTTAATTGAAAGCAGAAAAGTAAAATTTCTTTTATAAACGAAATGATTTTTCTCAACATTGCTGTTGGTTCAAAGGTTTGATGTAACTTGCGCCCGATTTGAAACCATGAAAAAGACTCATGTTATTATACTTATTGCCATTGCTGTTACAGCAGGGGTTATAATTGCCCGCACAGGTGATTATACCACCTATGCCAATTTTGTTGAAGCAAAGGAAAAAGGCAACTCAGTGAATGTGGTTGGATACCTGGTGAAGGACAAACCAATGAATTACGACCCGCAGAAGGACCCGAATTTCTTTTCTTTTATGATGACCGACAAGGAGGGCAACGAATGCGAAGTGATTTATAAGGGAGCAAAACCTCAAGACTTTGAGCGCAGCGAGCAGGTAGTAGTGAAAGGGAAGATTGATGGAGATGTTTTTGCCTGTTCCGAAATTTCGATGAAATGTCCTTCGAAATATGTGAACGATGAGATTACTTTGAAGGAAACAAACGTGACAGTAAAAGCGGGCTCATAAAAGTATAATGTTAGAATTCTTCGTATCCCGTTTTGGTTCCAATGGTTTTATTGGTGAAAAATTATGGCTTGGTCATCTGGGTCAGTTTTTTCTTGTGTTCAGTTTTGCGGCTTCGCTGCTTGCTTTCCTCGCCTATTTTGCTGCTGAATTCTCCAGCGATGAATCAAAAGAAAAAAGCTGGAGAAAAATTGCTCGCATATCTTTTATAGGCCACGGTTTAGCGGTATTCGGAATTTTTGTTTTGTTGTTTGTTATGATTTTGAACCATTGGTTTGAATATCATTACGCGTGGAGGCATTCCTCCACCGAACTGCCCATGAAGTATATCATCAGCAGTTTCTGGGAAGGGCAGGAGGGAAGTTTCCTCCTTTGGCAATTCTGGATAGTAGTACAAGGATTTGTAGGAATTAAAGTATTGAAGAGTTACGAAAATCCGGTGATGGGAATTATATCATTGGTGCAATTCTTCCTTGCCTCCATGGTTCTTGGAGTTTACATTTTCGGTTTCAAATTCGGAAGCAGTCCGTTCATTCTGCTTCGCAACGAAATGCTGAATGCGCCTGTTTTTCAGCGACCTAATTATCTGGAGTTTATTAAAGATGGCAACGGATTAAATCCGCTCCTGCAAAACTACTGGATGACGATTCACCCACCGGTGTTGTTTCTTGGTTTTGCTTCTGTAACTTTTCCGTTTGCATTTGCCATTGCAAGCTTATTGCGCAAAGATTGGGATGGCTGGGTGAAACGGGTTACGCCCTGGGTTTTGTTTTCGGTAGCCATTTTGGGTACAGGTATTTTAATGGGTGGAGCATGGGCTTACGAGTCGCTTAGCTTTGGAGGTTTTTGGGCATGGGATCCGGTGGAGAATATGAGTTTTGTTCCGTGGCTGATGATTGTAGCCGGTTTGCACATGTTGTTGGTTTACCGGTACACCAAACACTCACTCATCAGTACTTATGTGTTTTTTCTGCTCGGGTTTATTTTGGTTTTGTATTCAACGTACTTAACCCGCAGCGGAAGATTGGGCGATACCTCTGTTCACTCATTTACCGATGATGGATTGGAGCCGCAACTGCTTACTTATTTTTCATTCTTTATCGTCAGCGGATTTACGTTGCTCTTCATTCGCATTTTCAAGAAACAGATTCCATCGCAGCAGAAGGAGGAAGAATTGGGAAGCCGCGAATTCTGGATGTTCATAGGCACATTGGTGTTATTGCTTTCGGCAGTGCAGATGACATTTACAACATCTATCCCGGTTTGGAATCTGCTGTTTCATGACAAATGGAATTTGATAAAGGATAAAATAGCTCCGCCCGAAAATGTAATTGCACACTACAACGCAATCCAAATCTGGTTGGGCATATTAGTAGGTATCCTCACCGGATTGATTCAGTTCTTCTCATACCGCTTAGGGAAATTTCCTGCGACTGTTAAGTGGGGAATTTATTCGTTTGCCCTTTCGTTGGTATTGGCAGTTGTGTTTGCGTGGGCAATGAACATTGATTTTACTCAGCAGCATTTAATTGACCTTACTACTGTTTCCGATAAATTGTTTATCAAGTTTCCGTTTGTTTCTACCTACTTTTTGTTCCTGCTCGCTTCACTTTTTGCAGTTTTCGGAAACCTGTCGTATTTGATTTTTGTGGTAAAAGGGAACCTGAAAGTAATTGGTGGAAGTGTGGCCCACTTAGGGTTCGGAATTTTTCTGTTAGGTGTTTTGATTTCGCAGGGTAAGAAAGAAGTTATTTCTCTCAATAAATCGGGTATCAATTTCGGGCAGCAGTTTAAGGATAACGAGAAGATGGAAAACATTCTTCTGCTCAAGGATTCGATGCTGGTGATGAACGAGTATGAAGTGACGTATGTGGGAACCAGAGTGGAGAGACCGAATAATTTTTACGAAGTAAAATACGTCCGCAAAGATTCTTCAACCGGTAAAGCCGTGGAAGAATTCACATTGCTGCCGAACGCCCAATTGAACCCGAAGATGGGATTGATTGCCAACCCGGATACCAAACATTATTGGACTAAAGACGTGTTTACCCACGTTTCCTCTGTTCCTGACAATACCAACCTGAAGGACACAACCATTACCGTTGAAGCTGCTGTGAAGGATTCTTTTTTTACCAGAACAGCTTTGCTTGTGGTTGAATCGCTTAATCCTAATCCGGTGTTGCCTGCAGATTTTGAAAAGAACGGTAAACTGCTGGTAGGAATTGACATTGTTGCGAAAGACGAAAACAGCAAAACATATGCAGCGCAACCGGTGTTTGTGATTGATATGGCAAACGGAAATTCTATTTCATCCATTTCGGCAGAGGTTAAGGAACTGGGACTGACTATTGATGTCAACAAAATTGACCCTCAGTCAAAAAAACTCACGCTCTCTATACGCGAAATGGAGAAGCCCCTTGACTTCATCATTATGAAAGCTATTGTGTTCCCTTATATCAATCTGGTTTGGTTAGGAGGCATCCTCACATTTTTGGGTGCGCTCATCAGCATGTGGCGCAGGGCTAAAGAAAGTACGATTTAATATTCTGTATCCTACAAAATATTGTTTGTTCAATACATGCCGGTAGAAAAGCTATTCTTTGGTTGGTGTTTTAACTTAGCTAACCTAAATCCAAGCCTATGTTTGAATACACCAAAATCAAAGCTGAACTGGAAGAGTTTAAATGTCCCGTTCATAAAAAATCGGCCATTGTAACTTTTGAAAACGGCAAAATGGAAGTTGAAAGCTTCTGTTGCGAAAAACACAAAGCATTGCTGGATGAAAACCTTTCGGATGTATCG
Source organism: uncultured Chitinophaga sp. (assembly GCA_964493695.1). GTDB lineage: Bacteria > Bacteroidota > Bacteroidia > Chitinophagales > LD1 > Bog-950. The sequence goes on from CAZBPG010000031.1 coordinate 4,409, forward strand.
CAAAAGAACATTGCCGATATAATTGCTGAAGTTTTTTAGCGAACAGAACTTTTAATGGTAAACGGGATTCCATCAATCATAGTTGATGGAATCCCGTTTTAGTTTGAAATCAACCCATAATAGCCGGCATTCCGCTGTTCTAAGCTATCTTTCCTTGCTATTAAATCAAGCGATGGTGCCTCCATAAGCGGTGTATTGTTCAATTAAAAGAAAGCTATTTCTTTCAGCTTACAAAATACATCTTCAACTTCCCTTTATTCTTCTCTTCAGCTTTACATTCATCGTCATTTTTATCTTAGCCGCTGTAACCTTGGTAAACGCAATCTAAAATCTAAAATCAATTTATGTCACAAATAGCCACCATCGAAAAAAGAGATAACGGAGTAGCCATTGTTTGGCTCGACCAGCAAAACGAAAAGATTAACAAAGTATCGCTCGAGTTTGTGGAAGGTATCGACAAACTGTTTCAGGAACTGGAAAATGACAGCGCGGTAAAAGCCGCGGTCATCATCAGCAAAAAGAAAGACTGGATTGCCGGTGCCGACATTGACATGTTCGGTAAGGTGAAACAGAAAGGAGACTTTATTCAGTTTACGCGCAACGGCCATGCTTCGCTCAATAAATTAGAGCAAGGAAAGAAACCGGTGGTGGCTGCCATTAACGGTGCCTGCCTTGGTGCGGGAACGGAAATTGCTCTGGCTTGCCACGGAAGAATTGTGAGCGATGATAAGAGCACACACTTCGCCTTACCGGAAGTGATGTTAGGATTATTGCCTGGTGGCGGTGGAACACAACGCTTGCCTCGTTTAATTGGTATTCAGAAAGCATTGGACATGATGCTGACCGGTAAGAAGATTTACGGCCGCAAAGCAAAGAGCATCGGGCTTGCCGATAAGATTACGAACAAAGAAAGCCTGCTGAACGCGGCTATTGATTTCGCTTTGCAGCTTGCCGCTAAACCTTTGGTGCGCGAAGACAAAAGAACTTTCGTAGAAAAACTTTTAGAAAGCAATCCGCTTACACGAAGAGTTATTTACAAGAAGGCAAAAGAGATGGTGCTCAGGCAAACACAGGGTAATTATCCAGCACCGCTGCGTATTCTGGAATGTGTGGAGATTGGTATGGAAGAAGGAATGGAAAAGGGCCTCGATGCCGAAGCAGTGAAGTTTGAAGAATTGATTCTGACCAACGAGAGCCGTCAGCTCATCCGCATTTTCTTCAACATGACCGAGAAGAAGAAGAACCCTTACCCTGCCGACAAAATAAAAGGCACCGATAACATTGCCATGATTGGCGCGGGCTTTATGGGTGCGGGTATTGCACAGGTGAGCGCGGTGGACGGCATCAACGTGTTGCTGAAAGACATTAAAGAAGAAACACTTCAGCAAGCCAAGCAGACTATCTGGGCCGATTTATACAAGAAGGTTAAGCGCAAAACCATGAGCCAACAGGAGGCGGAGGAAATTGTGAACCGGGTGCAGAGCAAATTAGATTACAGCAACTTCGGTAAAGTGAATGTGATTGTGGAAGCGGTGTTCGAAGAAATAAAACTGAAGCAGCGCATTGTAGCTGACTGCGAAGCCGCCACCGGTCCGGATACTATTTTTGCGAGTAACACTTCTGCCTTGCCTATTGCGCATGTAGCAGAAAAGGCCGCACGTCCCGAGAACATTATCGGTATGCATTATTTTTCACCGGTGCCTAAAATGCCTTTGCTCGAAATTATCAAGACACCAAAAACTGCCGACTGGGTTACGGCAACTTGTTTCGAACTTGGCATCCGTCAAGGGAAAACATGTATTGTGGTAAATGACGGACCGGGCTTTTACACCACGCGTATCCTCGCGCCTTACATGAACGAATGTTTCCTGTTGATTGAAGAAGGCTGCGAAGCGGGGCTGATTGACAAGGCGATGAAGATGTGGGGCTTCCCCGTAGGACCGGTGACCCTGCAGGACGAAGTAGGCATTGATGTAGGCGCACATATTATGAAAGGCGAACTGGCAGAAATGGCCAAGCTGCGCGAAGGTGCGCGCACCAGCGATGCTATTTTGAAAATGTTTAACGATGGCTACCACGGCAATAAGAACAAGCGCGGCATGTATAAATATGACGAGAAGGGAAAGAAGCGCGGTATTAACGAGGACATCTATAAATACTTCGGCAACCCCACGCGCAAAGAGTTTGCTATTGAAACCATACAGAACCGCATGGGCATGATGTTCCTGAACGAGTGCCTGCACTGCCTGGAAGAAAACATTTTAGAGAACCCTACCGATGGCGATGTAGGCGCGGTGTTTGGTTTGGGCTTTCCTCCGTTTACCGGTGGGCCTTTCCGCTACCTCGACCATCAGGGTGCCGGTAAAGTGCTGGCGCTGATGGAAGACCTCTCGGCTAAATACGGTGCGCGCTTTAAGCCCGCTAATATTTTAAGAGAGTATGCTAAAGACAATAAGAAGTTTCATGTGAATTAAATTTGATTTATCTTCGGTATTAACCTTATCGGTCGGTGTCCTCACCGACCGAAATAGATAAAAATGCTATGCATATTTTCCACAAGCGGCAAGGGCAAATGGATATTAACCAGGCGTATTTCTATACTGAAACAATTCAAAACTTTGCGCACCTTCTTGCCGATGATAATTTGAAACTTACCATCATCGAGTCGTGGCAATATCTGGTTCAAAAGAAACTGATTGAAGTATATGCTTATGTGATTATGCCTAACCACATTCATCTGTTGTGGAATATACTTTCTGCTAACGGAAAAGAATCTCCTTCAGGAAGCTTTTCGAAGTTTACTGCACACCGGTTTAAGAAGTATTTGCAACAGCAAAATCCGGATTTACTGGCTCAGTTTGTTTCTGATAAGCGCGACCGTCAGTTTCAGTTTTGGAAAAGAGACCCTTTAGCTGTTCCCATTACAGGGGAAAAGATTTTTATGCAGAAGTTGGAGTATATCCATAACAATCCCTTGTCGCCTAGATGGAATTTATGTTCTTGTGCCGAGGAATACAGGTGGAGTAGCGCACGGTTTTATTACGGTGGAGAAGATGAGTTTGGAGTTATAAAACATTTTAGAGATTAGCATTGATTTCGGTCGGTGAGGACACCGACCGATAAGTAAATATTTTAAGAGAGTATGCCAAGGAGGGGAAGAAGTTTCATGTGAATTAAATTTGATTTATTTTCGGTGTTATGAGCAAAATAGAATTGATAGAAAAAACTATTGCCAGTTTACAACAGTTACCGGAAAATGAGTTGAAAGAAATTCATGATTTTGCGGAGTTTCTTTTATCCAGAATTAACGGACAGTTACTTACTGAAGAAGTAACTAAATTGAATGCATCTTCTGCTTCCTACAAATTTTTAGAGGAAGACACCGACCTTTATACCGTAAATGACTTAAAAGTGAAATACGGAAAATGAAGAAGGGCGATATTATTCTGATTCCTTTTCCGTTTTCTGATTTCACTTTGCTCAAAACACGCCCTGCCCCTGCTGTCCTGAGTCTGAAGCCAAGCCCGCGATAAGCGACTCAGGACTTTCCGTAGCAATTTGCAGATTAATAAGTGTATGTTACCCACTCGCGCGAGCGTCCGCTCGTGCGTAAGTAATAGGCCCGAGCGGATGCTCGAACCAGTAGGGGAAGAAGGTGTCCGAGACGGTAAAAACAATAGACTCGGTAAATACGGGTATTTCAAAAAGTGTTTCCGTTTTCTCGAATCATGTGGCAAAGTATGCAGATACTACTTCGCACCAATCTCCCGCGAAAGAAACAAAGCCCTGAGCCGGGCTTTTTGTTCTTCTCCCCCCCCGCCCTTACATCCGCTCGCGCGTAAATAATAGGTTTGTCGACAGCCAACCCCGGCAAACAGCCTTCGGCAGAGCATAAGTCAGTTAACTTTTAGGGTAAAGAGACTCCGGCAGAGGCTCCGTCAATAAGTTATGGCAGCCACGAAGTTACGGCAGAGCCGCTGTTAATTAACCCCTATAGTAAAGATGCTTCAGCAAGGCAACGGTCAACTAACTATAACAGTTACTGCCTTTCGGCATCTTGTCCTTTAACTAACTATGGCAATAAAGAAGCTTCGGCAAGGCAACTGTCAACTAACCGTTAGGGTAAAAATGCGACTTGGTTCCCCATCTAAGCAGACAGTTGCTCTAAAAACGCCTCGGCAAGGCAATCTTAAGATGACATGGGGAATCAATTGGCTTCGGCAACGCAATGTTAAGATGACATGTGGAATCAAGTGCCTTCGGTATTGCAACTTACAAGTGACATGGGGAACCAATGCGCCTCGGCACTGCAATTTACAACTGACATAGGGAATCAAGTGCCTTCGGAATAGGGTATTTGACTTGACATGGGGAATCAAGTGCCTTCGGCATCGCCTGTTTGAGTAGATAACTACAGCGCAGACGCGTTTTTAGCCCGGTTTGTTTATTCCCGGCAGGGTAAAGTGGTCCAGTCAGTGCAGTTGGCAAACTACTTTGCGGGCAACAGTGCCCCGGCAGGGCAGGTTGAATATGACTGTGAGGGCAAACAGGCTTTTTGTATGTAACGGCAAGATGAAACTGACAACCGGCACCGGGCGGAGAGGCCGTTGTCGCACAATCTGCTGTTAAATGTCGTTTTTTAACCGGTTACTCTACATACACAACCATCCCCTTCAGATACAACCCTTCAGGATTAAAGATGCTAACCGGATGGTCGGCAGGCTGCGAAACATGATGAAGAACCTTGATGTTTCTGCGCGAATCAATAGCGGCTGAAGTAACCGCACCGGTAAACATTTCGCGGTCTACTACCTGCGAGCAGGAGAAGGTAAACACAATGCCGCCTTTCTTTATCTTTTTGAAAGCTGCATAATTCAGCCTTGTGTATGCCTGAATGGCATGGTGCCTTGCCGATTGCCCTTTGGCGAATGCAGGAGGGTCAAGAACAATTACATCATATTCTTCGGAGGAAGCTTTCATAAAATCAAAAACATCGGAAGCAAACGACTGATGTGCACCGGTGGCAGAATTCAACTTCACGTTCTCATTTGTCAAATCAATTGCCTTGGCGGAACTGTCAACCGAGTGAACCAGATTAGCACCTGAGGCAAGCGCATAAACCGAAAACCCACCGGAGTAACAAAATGTATTCAATACCTTTTTATCTTTTACATAATTGGAAAGTAGCTGGCGGTTGTCGCGCTGGTCAATAAAGAAACCGGTTTTCTGTCCCTCTTCCCAGTCAATAGCAAACCGGTGACCGTTTTCAAGAATGGTTCTTTCGGTTGGTTTTCCGTAAAGGTATCCGTCAGTGTATCGAGGATTCTGCGTTTCTGTTTCCGGCTTATGATGAAGTGTATTGGCACTTTTATCATAAACCGCTTTTAAACGCTCTCCATAACCCTGTTTCAGAATCTCTACAAACTTTTCCTTTTCCGCGTTCATCGCCTTTGAATGGCATTGAATAACGGCCGTTCCGTTGTACCAGTCAATTACCAAACCGGGTATGCCGTCACCTTCGGCATTTACCAACCGGTAAGCATTGGTGGTTTTATTTTCTGTTAAGCCAATGTTTCTGCGGAGCAAAAAAGCATTTTGCAGTTTCTTCTTCCATAAATCATCAAGCGAGGTGACCTTATCGAACGAAAAAATACGCACGCTTACACTGCCTGTGCCGAAATGCCCGATACCTAAGTATTCACCGCTTTCAGAAAATACCTCCACCACATCTCCCTGGTCGGGGTTGCCGTCTTTGCGTTTTACCGCACCGGAGAACACCCATGGGTGAAAACGTTTAACCGCTTGTGTTTTATTGTTGTGAAGTATTAATGCCGGATATTTCTGTTCCATGTTATCGTTTTAAAATTCTCCATTCTTTGGGGAAGTAATTGTTGATTCTTCCTTCCATTACTTTTATCCATCCCAGATTCATACCCTGATACTTTACCAGGCACCAGCCGCGATGTTCGGTTTTTATTTTGGGAGTTTCACATCGCAGGTAAGTAATGGCATCTTCATAACTCAATTCAACGGAAGGCAAACCTTCTTTTATATAATTGCTCAAAGCCAAATCGTGCGAAGGGAGAAAATCCTTTCCCTTTACAGTTCCCATAAATATTCCGGCATGGCGAATGTAGAATCGGCTTTCGAGAAAGAGAAAATCGGTATAGATGTTCTGCGGTATTGCAAAGAACATATCGTTCTTTCTATGCTCGTAAAACCTGTCAGCTTCGTTTAAATACTGATTATTGATTACCGGCCGGTTACTTTGTTTTCTGTTTTCTGTTTTCGGCTTTTCAGCTTCCTTTTGCAGAACAGAAATATAAAACCCTTCACCTTTTACCCTATGCGGATAAAACTGGTAACCAAATTTGGTTTTTACCTGTCCCGAATTTTGTATTTCTAAATCTGCCTTAATCAATTCGCAATCATCAATCCGGTTATCGTTCTCCGCTTCCTCAAAAGTGCAGGTAGAATAAATCAGAAACCCTCCCGGCCTTAAACAAGCAACTGCATGTTTCATAATTTCCTTTTGCCGCATGGAACATAACTCCACGTTCTTCTCACTCCACTCATCAATCGCAGCTTTATCCTTGCGAAACAAACCCTCACCGCTGCAGGGCGCATCAATTAGTATAATGTCGAAAAAATCTTCAAGAGCCGAAAAATCTTCGGGTTTGTTTTGGGTGATGATGCAATTGGCAACTCCCCACTTTACAATGTTCTGCTGAAGAATTTTATTGCGGCTCGGAATTATCTCATTGCTTACCAGCAAACTTTCTTCACTCATCAGCGAGAGCAGGTGCGTTGATTTACCTCCCGGGGCAGCACACATATCCAGCACGCGAACTGTTTTGTTCTCTGCATTTATTTGTTTCCAAATTTGCTCAACAAACATGGAACTTGCCTCCTGCACATAATAAGCCCCCGCATGAAACAAAGGGTCGAACGTAAACGAAGGCCGTTCTTTTAAATACCTTCCGCTTTCACACCAGGTAACAGGTTCTTCATTTTTAAAGATGGAAATTGGCTTGAAAGAATTTAATCGGACAGAAGTAGGAGAGGGCTCATGTAAACTTTGAAGGAAGGCATTAAACTCATTACCCAGAATGTTTTTCATTCTGTTTAAAAAAACCTCCGGATAATTCGCTTCGGTAATCACTCTTCAATAGTAGTTAACTCTTCTTCTGCAATTATTCTGTTTTCTCTTCGTTGATAAAGATAATTCAGGAACACCCCCCCTATTACTAAAGCAATTCCCCAAAGTGTTAAGCCTTCATAATGTTCTCCGAAGAAAACAAAACCGGCACCAAGCGCGTAAATAATGCCCAGATAATTGAAAATAGTAACGTTCGCAATTTTTTCCTGCTGCAATGCTTTGGTTAATTGCACTTGTCCTGCTTGGGTACAAACACCAATCATAATCATGTAAAACAACTCCAGCAAGGTTGGAGTTTGCCAGTTAAAAAGGGTAAACAGTAGTCCTGTAATAGTGCCTATCAATTGGAAGTGTAACACCACTACCATTGTGTGTTCTTTCTCTTTTAAACTTCGCACCATGTTGTAAGCAAAGCCCGATGAAAGGGCAGAGATAATTCCTATGCCCAGCATGGCTAATGAAATGCGGCTGTCAAATCCTTTAATAACCAATACACCGGTAAAAGAGATAGCAAAGAAAATCCACTGTAAGAGTTTTACTTTTTCTTTCAGCAGGAAAATGGCAATAATGGTGGTGAAAATAGGAGATAGGTATTGAATGGTAACAGCGGTGCCGAGGGGTATATTTTGCAGCGTAATAAAAAAGGTATATACTGCTATAGTCCCGAAAATTCCTCGGGCTAATAGCAATGAGCGGTTGCTTCCTTTCCAGTCTGTTTTTTCTTTAAAAATAATTTGAAAGCAAAGCACCATGGAAACAAGGCACCGGAAGAAAACAATTTCCATGGCAGGAAGGTTGCTTACTTTTTTAATCAGCACATTCATTACTGCAAAACTTAGTGTGCTTAGCAGCATGTGGCGGATACCCGGTGTAAAAGGAAGCGAAATGTTTTTCAAAACGGGAGCGAAGATGAGAAACCCCTTAGCTTATAAAAACTAATATTTACACTTCGTCTCTTCGTTTATATTCGCTTAAAAAGTAACCATGGCTGACATCAATAAGTTTAAGGAAACTATAGAAACAGGATACGCAACCAAAGGCAATTTTATTGTGTTGGGCGCTGCCATGCTGAATGGCAATGCAGTGGAAAATGCGCTGGTAAAAGCACCGCTCAAAACTTTCAACCGGCACGGGTTGATAGCCGGTGCTACCGGAACCGGTAAAACTAAAACGCTTCAGGGAATTGCTGAACAGCTTTCCGATAAAGGGGTTTCTGTTTTGGTGATGGATATTAAAGGCGATTTTTCGGGTATTGCCATGCCCGGCACCACCAATCCCAAGATTGAAGAGCGACAAAACAAAATCGGTATACCGTGGCAAGCTGCGGGAAGTCCGGTTGAGTTTCTGACACTTTCAAAGGAGAACGGAGCGCGTCTTCGTGCCACGGTTTCCGAGTTTGGGCCGGTTCTGTTTTCTAAGATACTCGGCTTAAACGATGTGCAGACAGGTGTAGTAACAATAGTGTTTAAATACTGCGATGATAAAGGAATGCCCTTGCTTGATTTGAAAGACTTTAAAAAGGTGTTGAATTTTTTAACCAATGAAGGCAAAAAAGAGATAGAAGAAAACTACGGGAAAATTTCAACGGCTACCGTTTCTACTATTCTTCGCGGAATAATTGAACTGGAGCAACAGGGTGCTGAAATGTTTTTCGGAGAAAAAAGCTTTGAGGTGGATGATTTGGTTCGGCTTAACGAAAACGGTAAAGGCATTATTTCTATTCTTCGGCTTACCGATATTCAGGATAAACCGAAACTGTTCTCTACCTTTATGCTTAGTATGCTGGCCGAAATCTATTCTTCATTTCCCGAGCAGGGAGATGCCGACCAGCCGAAACTTGTCATTTTTATTGATGAAGCGCACTTAATTTTTGAAGAAGCCAGCAAAGCATTGCTTGATCAGATTGAAACTATAGTGAAGTTGATTCGCTCAAAAGGTGTGGGGGTTTTCTTTTGCACGCAAAATCCAACCGACATTCCGGAGGATGTGTTGGCCCAGCTTGGTATGAAAGTGCAGCACGCCCTTCGTGCGTTTACGGCCAAAGACAGGAAACAGATAAAGCTTACCGCAGAAAATTATCCGCTTACAGATTTTTATGATACAGAGAACCTTCTTACCTCACTGGGTATGGGGGAAGCGTTGGTAACGGTGTTAAGCGAAAAAGGAAATCCCACTCCGCTGGCAGCTACACTTTTACAGGCACCGCGGTCGCGTATGGATGTGCTGACTGCGCAGGAGATTGAAAGCATCAATGCGAAATCATATCTCGTAAAGAAGTATAATGAAGTGATTGACAGAGATAGCGCATTTGAGATACTCTCCGGTAAATTGAATGCTGCAAATTCAAATACTTCAACCAATACCACTAAGTCGCAAACAATTCAGCCACCGGTGAACAACGAACCGGGAATGCTTGAAAAGGGAGTAGGGGCAGTGGGTAATTTTGCCAAAAGCAGTACCGGTAAGCTAATTATCCGTGAAGTTGCCCGAGGGTTGCTGGGTGTACTCGGTTTAGGAGGAAGAAGAAGATAAGTCTACTACTCAAAAGTATACGTCTTCTTATTGCACCAAACTTTTGTTTGATACGGTTGAATGGAATAAGTAACCGATTCGTTATACAGGTAGTATTTTTTTACAATCTGGTCGCTTACCTGCATCTGTTCTCCAAAATAAAAGGCTTTTAGCCGCCCGTCTAAATCCTGGTATACAACAATGTCGTTATCTACCACATAACTCAAAGGAATATAACGCTCGAGCCAGTATTTCTTTCCTTTATACCAGCACCAGAAATTCTTTCCTCTGTCTGTAAACACAATCAGATTTTCCTTAATAGTCAGGTCAAGTGGCCGGTCGTTCATTAACACAGTTTCTTCGCCCTTGTAATGTACCACCAGTTGTTTCAGTAGCGAAATGTAAGCCCCAAAGCCTTCACCGGTCCAGTAATCAAAAGGCATCACTACATTAGTTTCATACACCTGGCCGTTCTGAAAGTACTTGATATTGCCGTACCAATCGGTATACAAAAGTATATCGCGGTTAATCAGAAAACTGCCGGGCTCGTACGTTTCCAGCGTTTGAATTTGCCCGTGGTAAAAAACTTTAAAAGTATTGTTGCGGTCTACGTAAGCGAACATATTGTCGCTTATCTTGGCCTGTTGAATTTCTACCCGTTCAAGCAATTGAGTAGTCCCGTTGTAGAAAATGTTCAGTTCGTTCAATGCATTTGTCCAAACAATCAAACTGTCGCTGTAGTATAGTGAGTCCTGACCAGGTCGAAAGAAATTCTCAAGTGCTTTGAATTCATTTTCGTACAAGACCTTTATTAGATTGAAGTTGTTATAAAGCATCCAGTTGTCGGTTACGTAATAATCAGGGTTATTATCGTTCACCGTAAAGGTTTTCCCCTTGTAGTAAACCTTCAAACGATTGTTCTGCCCCACGTAAGCCATAATACCGCTACGCCCTATTTTAAAAGAACGCAAAGGCAGGTTTTCGATGTACTTCGATTCTCCGGCATCGAAGACATACACAAAATTGTTGATGTCCTGAAAGGTGGTAAGGCACTGTGAATATGAGAAGCCGGAAAGAAAGAGAGTAATTAAAATAAAGGTATTACGCATGAAATGTTTTGCAACGGAAATCAAAATTTTATTAAAGAACCGGTAAAAACTACTTGAGGAGAAAGCAAGTTATGAATGCTTAACATAATTATAGCTTTCGGATGAGATAATTACTTCACCCTTATTATCCAAACTACTGTCATATTGCCCGGGGCGGTTTCAATCCCTCTATGACGCACCCGCATACTACTGTTAGCATTGCTGCGGTCGTAGCCTGGGTTTGGTCCTGCAGGCCATCCACTGGTTTGTGGAACAGCAGAAGAACAAACTCCGCAACCATTATTTCCATCGCTGCCTATTTCTGCAATGTTATTGGTTCTATCTGTTGTCATGGTTCCGCTAGCTGTACTTCCTCTTAAAAATCTACCGCCCGAAGAGGCAGCTCCTGATTCGCTGGTGAAGTTCCCGTTAAGGTCGGGCAGGGCTTGTCCGTTATAAGGTGACTGAGGATCGCTTACGGTTTGTCCGTTGCATTCCATCCATCCGGTTGCCAATGCAGGCGTACCTGTGGCACTTTTGTGCCAAGCCACAATTGTTCCTACGGGCACTTCAGCATTGGCATTACCTGCACCTGTGGGGCCGGTAGCACCGGTAGGTCCTGTAACACCATCGCTTCCGGGAGGACCGGTGGCTCCTGTTGGTCCGGTAGCTCCTGTAGGGCCATCAGCTCCTGCAGGACCCGTAGTTCCTGTTGCTCCGTTCGTTCCGGGCGCACCGGTAACTCCGGGTGGCCCTTGTGGACCGGCAGCACTGTTAGCGGCATAAAGTGCATAAGGGACGCTGATGAGTTGAGAGGTACCCATGTCTGCATATGTCCCACTATTGTTTACATCGGTTTCAACCTGCAGGAATTTTGCCCCACTCCCCCAATCTACAATAGCGAGGTTTCCGTTAGTTCCTATTTCCACATTTACCAGCCCGAACTGATTAGCAGAAGCAGTTATTACTTCTGTGAAGACAATCGTGCCTGAGGCTGTAAGGTCGTGAACAGAAAACCGGAGTTTAACTGATGTGCCATTACTAACGGGTTGACCGTTGCTGTTTCGGACAACTGCCTGGTAATTGAGTTTTTGAGGCGATTGAGCAAAGGCTAAAAAAGTGAATAGCAGGGCAGGAAGTGCAAATGCAATTTTTTTCATAAGAGTATTTATTTTCTCGGAAGTGTTACGTAAATGTCTTCAATTTTTGCAAGTCGACAAACATTTTGTTGTTTGCAGGATGGTCAACCTAAAATTGTAATTTCGTACAGATGAAAGATTTAAAGGATATCCAAAGGCAACAGATTTGTTGCTATGATACCTCTGGCGCAGGTAGAAGCGGAGAAGGTTGTTCATCATAAACATCAGATGGCCAGCTTAATGATGTCTCTGAGTAATGAGGTACTTCTCGAAAAATATAGGACATCTGCTAAGAGGAAGATAGAACCTTATACCCTGTAATTTCGACCTGTCTTATTACAGCAGAAACACCAAACTTCCTTTTAAGCAAAAGTTGCTATAAATTTGTGCCGTATTAAAGGAAGGATGGAGGTAAAAAGATAAACACAGCGGGTTAAACCGCTTCAAGATACTCATGGGGTGTGAGTAATAGAAGCAGATTCTAAGTCTGCTTCGCAAGGAGTGCAATGGGTAGTTGCACTCTTTTGTTTTTTAAGAAAGTCTATTGGCGGTTTCTTCTCTGTTTTAGAACTCTCCCCCTTCAGCCACCATCTTTTCCAGCGAAGCGGGAATAACAAACCGTTCTCCGTATTTAGTATGAAGTTCTTTGCCGCGGGCAACAAATTCTTTTAGGCCGTAATCATTAATGAATTGAAGAGTTCCTCCTTTGAAAGGAGCAAAGCCCCAACCGAAGATAGAACCGATATTGGCGTCCTCAACCGAACGGAGAACTTTTTCATCTAAACAGCGAACTGTTTCAATGCACTGAATGAAGAGCATCCGGTCAATCATTTCTTTTTCTTCCGCTTTCATACGCTCTACATCATCGCGGTTTTGGTCTTTCTTCTCGAACAAATCTTTCAGACCACTCCACAAATGTTTTTTGCCGCCTTGCGGGTATTCGTAGAAGCCACCACCGGCAGCTTTGCCTGCTCTGTTTAATGCCAGCAATTTTTCTGCGACTTCAAAGGCTGAATGTTGAGGAACAGTTTTGCCTTCTGCCTTTAAATCCTCAATAGTTTGTTTACGGATGTGTGCCATCAATGAAAGCGAAACTTCATCGGTTAATGCTAATGGACCAACCGGCATACCTGCTTGCAATCCTGCGGCTTCAATGGAGCGGGCATTGTAACCTTCGTGCAACAAAGCCATTCCTTCCTGCACATAAGTTGCGAATACGCGCGAAGTGTAGAATCCGCGCGAATCGTTTACTACAATCGGAGTTTTCTTAATAGCTTTTACAAAATCAAAAGCACGAGCGAGTGTTTCATCGTTGGTATCTTTGCCTACAATAATTTCGACCAAAGGCATTTTATCGGCAGGAGAGAAGAAATGAAGACCAATAAAATTTGCCGGACGAGAAGATGCCTTTGACAAACCGGTGATGGGTAGCGTAGAAGTATTGGAAGCAAAAACTCCGGTCGGGTCCATTTGCGCTTCTGCTTCCTGAGTAACTTTTGCTTTTAGTTCACGGTTTTCGAAAACAGCTTCTATAATCAAATCGCAACCTTTCAAATCATCAGCGCTGGCGGTGGCTTTAATTTTATTCAGCACACCATCTGCTTTTTCTTTCGTCATCTTGCCTTTGCTCACGCGCTTCTTCAAAATGTTTCCCGAATACGCTTTGCCTTTATCGGCACCTTCCTGTGTTACATCTTTCAACACCGTTTCAATTCCGCTGATAGCAGAACAATAAGCAATCGCACTTCCCATCATACCGGCACCGAGAACTCCTACTTTCTTGAAATCACCTTTTACATCCGTCTTCGGACGGCTGTTTCCTGCATTAATAGCATTCAACTGTTTCCAGAAAACCTTGATCATGTTCTTGGCAACTTTACCGGTAGCCAATTCTGCAAAATATCTCGATTCAATTCTTGCAGCCGTTTCAAAATCTACCATCGCGCCTTCAACTGCTACGCTCATAATTGCAAGTGGTGCAGGGTAGTTGTTATAAGTTTTCTTTGCCAGCATGGCGGGTGCTACCGGCAGCATTTGCGCTACCTTTGGAGTAAGCGGTGTACCGCCCGGTATTTTATATCCATCTACATCCCAGGGAGCTTTAGCCGATTTGTTTTCCAATACCCATGCTCTTGCTTTTGCTAATAAATCTTCTTTGTCCTTTGCGAGCTCGTGAATCAATCCATCGCTTAATGCCTGTTTAGGAGAAACCTTTTTGCCTTCGGTTAAGTATTGCATGGCAGGTTGTAATCCAATCAGGCGAACCATGCGGGTTACGCCACCGCCACCGGGTAAAAGTCCCAGAGTTACTTCCGGTAAACCGATTTGTGTTTTCGGATTATCAATGGCAATTCTGCGGTGACAGGCCAACGGGATTTCAAAACCTGCTCCGAGAGATGTTCCGTTGATGGCTGCAACTACCGGTTTGCCCTGTGTTTCTAAATAGCGCAAGCCCGCTTTAAACTCCAATGAACGATCGAAAAAATATTTCGCATCACTTACGGCAAACATTTCATCAATATCTGCTCCGGCAAAGAAAGTTTCTTTAGCAGAGGTGATGATGATTCCACGAATGGAATCTTTCTCCTGTTGCAATCTTTCCATAGTTGCCTTAAAGGCAGCACCGAATTTCAGGTTCACCACGTTTGCTGATTTGTCCGGATTATCAAGCGTAAGCGTAACAATGTTGTCAGCGTCTTTTGAATAATTTATCATGTCGTAATAAGTTTATACTCTTTCAATAATAGTTGCTACTCCCATTCCTCCGCCCACACAAAGTGTGATCAACCCGGTTGATTTATTGGTACGCTCTAATTCATCCAGCACAGTTCCCAATAACATAGAACCGGTGGCTCCCAGCGGGTGACCCATAGCGATAGCGCCACCGTTTACGTTTAGTATAGCATCATCAATATCCATTTCGCGCTGAAACTTTAAAACGGCAGAAGCAAATGCTTCGTTCATTTCGTAGATGTCAATGTCTTTTGCATTCATTCCCGCCAGTGCCAAAGCTTTTTTCGCAGAGAAGGAAGGACCGGTGAGCATGATTGTAGGGTCAGCAGAAGTTACGGCACCGGCAACGATACGTGCGCGTGGTTTCCATCCGAATTTTTCGCCCATTTCTTTTGTTCCCACTAAAGTAAGAGCCGCACCATCTACAATGCCCGATGAATTACCCGGTGTATGCACGTGATTGATTTGTTCTACCGAAGTATACTTCAACATCGCTACAGCATCAAAACCGAACTCGCCCATCATGGAAAAGCTCGGTTCGAGTTTGGCCATAGCTGCCATCGAAGCATCTTCGCGGATGGTTTCATCGAAATCTAAAATGGTTAATCCGCTTTGGTCAACTACCGGTATAATGGAGTTTTTGAAATAACCGCTCTTGCGGGCATGTGCTGCTTTGCGGTGCGAATCGAGCGCGTAGTTGTCTACAGTCTCTCTGCTAAAGCCTTCAACGGTGGCAATCAAGTCAGCAGAGATTCCCTGCGGAATAAAACCGGTTCTTGAATTTACCTGCGGGTCCAGATACCAGGCACCGCCATCGCTGCCCATCGGGTTGCGGCTCATTGATTCTACTCCACCGGCTACCACCAGGTTCTCCCAACCGCTTCGGATTTTCATAGCGGCAAGATTGATGGCTTCCAGACCCGAAGAACAGAACCGGTTGATTTGCACACCGGATACCTTCGTGCTCCAGCCCGCCATAGCATGACCGAACTTGGCGATGTCGCCTCCCTGCTCACCGATTGGTGTTACACAGCCCAGCACCACATCATCTACCTGCGAGGTATCGAATTCGTTATTACGTTTGTGCATGGCGCGGAAAAGCGTAGCGAGTAAATCAACAGGCTTTACCTCGTAAAGTGAACCCGTTTTTTTTCCGCGGCCGCGCGGAGTGCGGATAGAATCATAAATATAAGCCTCTCTCATGTTGCGTGTTTTGTTTAAGTGCCTGCAAGTTTAAACGGTTTCTGAATACTTCAAAGAAAACGAAACGTCATTGCTGTAAAGGGAGGCTCTGCGACCGAAGCAATCCCCCTACGAGGGTTGGGGATTGCTTCTCAGAGCCTCGCAATGACGACACTTCTTTTATTTTTAGCCGCTCAATTACAAAACAAAAATATATGCCGCGTATCAAACCTATATCCCCTGATGAAATTACAGAGAGCATTTTAAAAGCTTTTGAAGAACACAAGCGGGAACACAATGCACGAATTACGAATATGAAAGCCACAATGGGAAAATCGTTACCGGTGTTTAAGGTTTATATGCGATGGTACGATTTATATAAAGAGGTGATAGATGCCGTTGGCGAACGTAGTGCTTATCTGTTTGCCTATGCAATTTCGGAAGGCAGTAATTGTCCGCTTTGCTCCACTTTCTTCAGGAAGATAATTATTGAAAACAAAGAGAACCCCGAGAAACTTTCTCTAAGCAATACAGACAAAATATTGCTCGATTTCGGAAGCGCTATTGCCAATAATAAAGGAGTGATTTCCGCTGAATTATATAAAAAAGTATACGACAACTTTACCGAGGATCAAATAATTGTGCTCGTTGGCTTTGCCGGACAAATGATTGCTACCAATATTTTCAACAACGTTTTAGAAGTGCAGATAGATGATTATCTCGCGCCATATATTCCATTGACGAGGTAAGTGGTAAGTAGCGAGTGGCAAGTAGTAATTACAAACCACTAGCTACTAGCCATTCACCACTAACTAAAAAAACATGAAAACAAACCTTAAAGGAAAAACCGCATTCATTACCGGTGCCGCACACGGACAGGGAAGGGCTACCGCGATTGCACTTGCCAAAGAAGGAGTAAACATTGCCGCCTTCGACATTGCTAAACAACTGGAGTATCCGAAATACAAATTTGGTTCGAACAAGGAACTGGATACGCTGAAGAAAGAATGTGAGAAGACAGGAGTGAAGTGCCTGACGCACAAAGGCGATGTGCGCAGCGATAAAGATATTACCAAAGCAGTTAACGCAACGGTGAAAGCCTTTGGCAAGATTGATATACTGTTTAACAACGCGGGTATTTGCGCTTACGGTCTGGCACATGAACTGGAGGAAAGCGCCTGGGACAGCATGATAGACATTAACCTGAAAGGCCCATGGATGGTGGCGCGAAGAATTATTCCGCACATGATTAAACAGAAGAGCGGGGTTATCATCAACAACTCTTCGGTGCTTGGCTTGCGGGGAGCTAACCGCTTGTGCCATTATGTGGCGAGTAAATACGGAGTGGTGGGTTTAACCAAAAGTTGGGCGATTGAACTGGCGCAGTATAATATCCGTGTAGTATCTGTTCACCCCACCGGTGTTAACACGCCCATGCAGGACGGCTTAGCCGAAATGGAAAACTCTACCGCCTTAGAAATTGCCGAGCGCAGTGCCGGTAATTTACTTTCCGCGCCTTGGGTAGAACCGGAAGACGTGGCCAATGCTGTTGTGTTTCTGGCTTCGGACAATGCCCGTTACCTTACCGGTACCGAGTTGGTGGTGGATGCAGGATTGCTCACAAAATAGATAAACCAATATGGAAACAGCCCTTGTAGTCGTAGCCCTTTTACTTTGCATTACCGGTATACTCGGCAGTGTGCTGCCCGGTTTGCCCGGCCATCCGCTCAATTACATTGCCATGTGGTGTTTGCAGTGGGCGTATGCTCCGTTCAGTAATACAGTAATGATTGGTTTTGGAGTAGCCACGCTGGTGGTGGTGCTGTTTGAATATTTTATGCCCGTGTGGTGGGCGCAAAAATACGGTGCCACGCGGCAGGGCATCATAGGCAGTGTAATAGGCATGGTGTTGGGTATTTTCTTTACACCGGTGGGCATGGTTCTCGGCACCCTGCTCGGTGCCATTATTGGCGACATGCTGGCCGGAAGAACCACTGCCGAAGCCACCCGCGCGGGCTTTGCCACCCTCATAGGCACTTTTGTAACCATTGGTATTAAGCTGATGCTTGCCGGTATCATGACCTCGCTTATTGTTTACGAGCTGATAGCAAGGCTCATGAGCTGAGTAAAGGCAATTTTAGGTTTTAAAAGTATGAATTTGCGTTGAGTCCTAACACTTTGTTGGCGTCTCTCCAACTAATTCAATTAAAATTGTAGACTTAAGTTCACTTAAAAAAATTAAGGCAGATTAACGGGTTTTTACGCGGATATAAGCGAGGCCCATTTCATCTTCAATCAATACAGTTTTGTAGATGGCGCGTTTTGTAGATTTTTTCATGGCGTATGTTTTTCTTAGGGTTACGCATTAGCTGGGGCTTTTGTTACATCCCCTGTCCTTTACAAGAGTAAAACTGTAGTTTCCGGTATCTCTTTTTTACTGTATATAAAGGCATGGGTATTATTGTAAGTGCTCCAATAAAATAACTTCGCGCCAAATCAGGCCATGGTTTCCAACATCATTTTCAAAGACCCTCAGTTACTTGCAGAGTTCGGCAAACACGCGCGCATAAAACATTTTGCTGCGGGCGATGTGCTGATGTATGCCGGTGATAAAATTGTTTTTGTGCCGGTGGTAACCAAAGGCAGCATCCGTGTAATACGAGTGAATGACGATGGGCGCGAGGTCTTCCTTTACCACATTCACCCCGGCCAAACCTGCGCCATGTCGCTCAACTGCTGCCGCGCTAACCAGATAAGCATGATTAAAGCCGTAGCCGAAGACGAAACGGAAGTTTACATGATACCGGCTGAACTGGTAGACGAATGGTTCCGGTTCCGTGAATGGAAAGAGTTTGTCAATAACACTTACGCTATCCGCTATGCCGAACTCATGAACGTCATTGACCTCATTGCTTTCAGCAATATGGATGCGCAGTTGCTGCATTACTTAAAACAGCGCTCACAGGCTTTAAACACAAAAGCACTCCACATCACCCACCAGCAGATTGCCGATGAACTGCACACTCACCGCGAAGCCGTAAGCCGCCTGCTGCGACAGATGGAACAAAAAAATCTGGTGAAGCTGGGCCGCAACGTAATTGAACTCACCGATTGAACAACATGCGCACCGGTAAACAATTTTTAAAGGCTTTGTTGGTCTTCTTCGAAAACTACTTGCATTTACTCCAAAGAGTCCTCGACTCCGCTCAGACTGCCATTCAATTAAAAGGGTTATGTCACCCTAAGCGAAGTCGAAGGGTTGTTTTCCGAAGAATTCTATTGAATTATTCTAAACCCCTCATAAGCAGCAAAGGTTACTTCCTGTTCTTTCTGCTGCTGTGTACCCATAGCGAAATGCAGGCACAGAAGATTTCGTTTAAGATAGTGATATGGGGCGACAGCATTGGCCGGATGGACGTGATGCACTACCGCGATAAAGACAGCAACGATGTATACACCATCGAATCAAAATCATTAGTCAAGGTGCTTTGGATACAGCGTGACGGCTATTCAAAGTTCGAAGCGGTGTGTAAAAACAATAAACTCATTTCCTCCTCTCACCTCGAAATCGAAAACCGGAAAACAAAACGCTCCACCAAAGTAAAGTTTGACGGCCGCGCCTATCAGGTCAGCTCGCTCGAACTCGGCAGCCGCAGTTTTACCGAAACACCGGTTCATTCCGATGCCAGCATCTACTTCAGCGATTGCCGGAAAGTGGACCGCATTTTCTACCTGCCCGATGCCGGTTTCTACGAGGTTAAACACACAGACCCCAACACCATCGAGTTTAAGAGTGCTGACGGTCACCGGAACATCTTCCTTCTCGAAAACGGAAAAATAAAAGCCATGGAATTCCGCTTGCCTTTGGCTACGGTTTACATGACAAGAATCAGTTAGTTCTGTAACAAATGTTCCCGACTGTGGTTTTGTTGCGATGCACCTTTGCATCACTAAAAACAAAACAACATGAAACCAAACATGGGAACCTTAGACCGCATTGCGCGTTTACTCACAGCGGCAGTAATCATTGCACTTTATTTTATGAACGTTGTTACCGGAACCGTAGCCATTGCGCTGCTGGTGTTTGCCGGAATACTCATTCTCACATCACTCGTTAGTTTCTGTCCTTTGTATTTGCCGTTCGGGTTACACACCAATGGCGACAAGAAATAGTTGAAGATTTTTAACAAAGGTGCGGAACAAATGTTCCGCACCGCATCTTTCGCACACCGCACCTTTGCACCGTCAAACAAAAACACAGCAACCATGAAAGTTGAACAGATTTATACCGGATGTATCGCACACGCAGCCTACTATTTAGAAAGCAATGGCGAAGCCGCCATCTTCGACCCGCTGCGCGAAGTGCAGCCATACATTGACCGCGCCACAAAAGACAAGGCTAAAATCAAATACGTTTTCGAAACCCACTTCCATGCCGACTTTGTAAGCGGCCACTTAGACCTGGCAAAGAAGACCGGTGCACAGATTGTTTATGGGCCAACCGCAAAACCCGGCTTTGAGGCCATGGTGGTGGAAGACAATCAGCTTTTTAAAGTAGGTAACTACACCGTACAGG
Organism: uncultured Chitinophaga sp.; assembly: GCA_964493695.1. Classification (GTDB taxonomy): domain Bacteria; phylum Bacteroidota; class Bacteroidia; order Chitinophagales; family LD1; genus Bog-950. Next base: position 24,797 of record CAZBPG010000031.1, read on the forward strand.
TCATCCACACACCGGGGCACACTATGGAAAGCACTACTTATCTCCTGATAGACGAGAAAGGAAAAGAGCATGGAATTATTACCGGTGACACTTTGTTTATTGGCGATGTCGGCCGACCTGACTTAGCACAGCATGTAATTGCCGACCTTACCGAAGAAAAACTGGCGGCACATCTTTTCGATTCCCTACGCAACCGGATAATGCCTTTAAGCGATGACCTGATTGTTTACCCGAACCACGGTGCCGGAAGTGCCTGCGGTAAAATGATGAGCAAAGAAACTACCGATACGCTGGGCAACCAAAAGAAATTCAACTACGCTTTGCGCGCAGATATGAGCAAAGAGGAATTTATCAAATCGCTGCTCACCGGTCTTACAACCCCTCCCGGTTACTTTCCTAAAAACGTGTTGATGAACATCAAAGGCTATGAAAGTCTTGACACCATCTTGGAAAGGAGCAGGAAACCTTTATCGGTAGAAGAGTTTGAAGTAGTAGCTACCGAAACTCACGCCTTAGTGTTAGACACCCGCAATGCAGAGGACTTTGCCAAAGGATACATCCCTAACAGCATCAACATTGCTTTAGATGGCAGTTTCGCCATGTGGGTGGGCGAAATGATTACAGACATAAAACAGGAAATACTTTTAGTAACCTATGAAGGCAAAGAAGAGGAAGCCATCATCCGGTTGTCAAGAGTCGGTTACGACAACGCCATCGGTTATCTCAAAGGCGGCTTCGATGCCTGGAAAAACTCGGGAAAAGAGATAGAAACGGTCAGCAGAATCACCGCTGAAGAATTTGCCGGGAAGTATGCAGGCGAGCAACCGGTGATAATTGATGTGAGAAAGAAAAGTGAATTCGACTCGCAACATGTAGTTAACGCCATAAACATTCCGCTTAATCAAATCAATAACCATCTCGCTGAGTTTCCGAAGGACAAGCCTTTCATACTTAACTGTGCCGGTGGCTACCGCAGCATGATTGCCGCATCCTTACTCAAACAACGTGGCTTCGACAATTTTGTGGATGTGGTTGGCGGGTTTACCGAGATTGCTAAAACAGAAGTGCCTAAAACCAATTATGTGTGTCCAACCACTTTGTTATAAACTGAAACAATGGAATTGATTAAGAAATACAAACGGAGCATAGCAGGAATGGTTTTAGGAGCCGGTGCCGGTTATCTCTACTATTATTTTGTGGGCTGTGCCAGCGGAACCTGTGCTATAACTTCTAATCCCCTCAACAGCACTTTGTATGGTGCAGTAATGGGTGCCTTACTTGCTGGTTCTTTTCAAAAGGAAGATGCTGAAACCACTACCAATGAAAACTGAAAACATAATTATAGCGAATCTGAAGTGCAGCGGTTGTGCAACCACCATTAAAAAGGAGTTGCTTGAAATATCCGGAGTTAAAGCTGTGGAGGTTGACAACGATAAGGATCTGGTAACGGTTTCCTCTGAAGGAGTGGAGCGAAAAGTAATAACCGAAAAGCTTCATTCACTTGGATATCCGGAAGCGACAGAAGAAAACGGATTGTTGCTACAACTGAAAAGTTTCTCCAGTTGTATGATCGGGCGAATAAATAATTCAATAAAATAAAAATCATAAATCATGACTGACAAACAAACAATTGTAGATGTAAGAACACCGGGGGAATTTATGGGTGGGCATGTAGCCGGAAGCATCAATATTCCGTTGCAGGAAATTCAGGAACGTTTAGCCGAAATCAAAGCGCTGCAGCAGCCAATCGTTTTATGCTGCGCCAGCGGTAACCGTAGCGGACAGGCTACTTCATTCTTAAAAAGTCAGGGCGTTGAGTGCAGTAATGGCGGCAGCTGGCTCGATGTAAATGGCGATTGCTAATACACAAAAAACAAAAGACAAATGATAGAAACAATCAAACAACTCTTCGGCTTCGGTCCGAAAACAGATTACAAGGAGTTAATCAGTAAAGGCGCCACCATTATTGATGTGCGCACCAAAGCAGAGTATCAGAGCGGCCATATAAAAGGCTCGCTGAATATTCCGTTGAACAACCTGTCCAATCATTACTCTAAACTCAGCAAAAGCAAACCGGTGATAACCTGTTGTGCATCGGGTGTACGCAGCGCACAAGCTAAGAGCATCCTTAAATCAAATGGATTTGCAGACGTTCATAACGGTGGCGGCTGGATGAGTTTAAACAACAAAATTTCATAGCATGAAGCAAAGAATGTTAACCGGATGGTCTGTCCCCAGAGTGCTTTACCTGCTGTTAGGAGGAATTGTAGTAGCGCAGGCAGTTACCGAGCATCAATGGATTGGCGCAGTGTTTGGCGGTTACTTTGCCGCTATGGGATTGTTCAACTTTGGTTGTGCAGCAGGCGGATGTTATGGAACTGTTCCCGCACCTCAGCCTAAGCGCGGTGAACGCAGCGATGTTTCGAATATTGAATTCGAAGAAATAAAATCAAACTAAAAATGGAAACAACACAAAAGACAAACTCATTCTCTGAGTTAATAAATTCAGAAACACCGGTGCTGGTAGATTTTTCTGCTGAATGGTGCGGGCCGTGTAAGATGATGGCACCTATACTGAAAGAGCTATCCGGTAAAATAGGAGAGAAGGCGCGCATCATAAAAATTGATGTAGACAAAAATCCTCAGGCCGCAAGCGCGTATCAGATACAGGGAGTTCCTACTCTTATTCTCTTTAAAAACGGACAGATAAAATGGCGCCAGAGCGGGGTAGTACCGGCAGATTTTCTTAAACAGATTATAGAACAACACACATAAACTATGAACAAAGCAACAATTTTCTTATCGCTGATGGTGCTCTTCATCCTGAATAGTTGTTCGTGGAGCTCACAACACGAACTAACTGTAAACTACAATTTAGAAGCAACCGCGTTTGCTGAAAAAATGAATGAGTTGGCTGGAGCGCCTTTAATCGATGTGCGCACATCGGAGGAATTCAGCAACGGGCACTTGCGCAATGCGAAAAATGTAGACTGGAACGGAAACGATTTTGAATCAGGCATCTCTTCGCTGAATAAAGATAACCCTGTTTTTGTTTATTGCCTCAGTGGAGGGAGGAGTCGTTCGGCTGCTGAAAGAATGCGTTCCCTTGGTTTTAAAGCCGTGTATGAACTGGATGGCGGTATTATGAAATGGCGTGCCGCCAATCTGCCCGAAGAAAATTCGAACAACAGTGGTATGACCGCTGAACAGTTTGAGCATTTATTGAATACCGACAAAGACGTACTTATTGATTTTTATGCAGACTGGTGCGGCCCTTGCAAAAAAATGGCTCCCTATCTGGAAGCCATGAAAACCGAAATGGCTGACTCGTTAGTTATTGTGAGGATTGATGCCGATAAGAACCAGGCAATAGCCAAATCTTTAAAAGTAGATGCTTTACCTGCTTTATTTTTTTATAGAAACAAGCAGACCGTTTGGAGGTATACAGGCTTTATTGGTAAGGAGGAATTGTTGAAAAAGATGCAAACTAGATGATGACTATAAATAGTTTAGCGCACGAAATCTAAAGCAATGTTCAGCAAGGGCAATAAAATTTACAGTATAGTAGGAATGAAATGCCCACGTTGCCACGAAGGTAAGCTTTGGCGCAGCCCCTTGTATAAACTGAAGTTTTACGACATGTACGAAAACTGTCCGGTCTGCGGTTTGAAGTATGAACAGGAGCCCGGCTTTTGGTATGGTGCTATGTATATGGGTTATACATTCAGCTCCGGTGCCCTGCTGATTGTAATGTTGATTACGCTGTTGGTTTTTAAGTGGGACATCCCCCACATTCTGATTGCTATCGGTGTTACAGCAGTAATCGGGTTTATATTTAATACCCGCTTGTCGCGCTCTGCATGGCTAAACATCATGGTAAGCTATAATCCCAACTGGGAAAAACAAAATGAGGAACGAGATAAGAAAAGAGAAGAACTCCGGGCGCAGGGAGTTGACGTATTTGCAACAACATCGCTTACCAGTCAAGGCAAGCATGGTTTTGAATCAAAAAATAAAATTTTTACAATCTAAAATCTATTATTTATGGAACCACATACTTATAATGTAAACATTCAATGGACCAGTGAACGTGCAGGTGTAATGAGTTCACCGGAATTAAATAACGTTGTAGAAGTTGCTACGCCTCCAAATTTTCCGAAAGGAATGGTAGGAATATGGTCGCCTGAACATTTGTTTACGGCAGCTGTAAGCAGTTGCTTGATGACAACTTTTCTTGCCATTGCCGAAAACTCGAAGCTCAACTTCGTTTCGTTCCGAGTAGAGAGCAAAGGAATTCTTGAGCAGGTGGAAGGGAAATACCTGATGACCAAGGTAGAACTTTACCCGGTGGTAGTTATACGCGATGATAAAGACAGAGAGCGCACAGAACGGATTCTTCAGAAATCGGAAGCCGCCTGCCTTATCAGCAACTCTGTGAAAGCGACAGTTGAAATGAAACCAACTATTGAGGTAGCGGAGTAGTTGTTTAAGAGATAAACAGTGAGTCTGATGTTGGTGTGTAGTGCCCCCGCAATGTCGGGGGCTTTATTAGTTATAATGCTCATCTTCCTCATAAAAGAAAGCATCCTCGATGTGGTAAATTTTTAACTCACCTTTTTCCTGACTTACCGAAACTATATCAAAGCGAATTTCTGCGTCTGACTTTTGCTGATACATAAATTCATCAGCCGCACTCTTCATCATCAGTCGTTTTTTTTTATCTACAAACTCTTCTGGATGCCCGAACGCATCACTGCTTCGGGTTTTAACTTCAGTAAATACAATATGATTCCCGTGCGTTGATACAATATCTACTTCAGCTTTCTTAAACCGGTAATTGCGAACGAGAATTTCGTGTCCTTTCTTTTGCAGAAACTCAACGGCTGCATCTTCGCCCTGTTTGCCTAAATCATTATGTGAAGCCATGCGGTTAATTTAAATCGTTATGCCATGCTGAGAATAGTCGAAGCATCTTGTATTTCATTTGCTAATCTTCTCATCAACTCAGCAGCTAATCGCTATAGGTTCTTCACCGCACAGGTTAACCGGCTTACACAAACCAATTTCTTCTGTTCATTGAATATTTCTATCCCCCAAACCTGAGTTGACAAACCAACATGAATTGGTTTCACAGTTCCATAAACGAAACCCGCTTTTGCACTGCGGATATGGTTAGCGTTTATCTCAATGCCTACTACCATTTGTTGGGTCACGTCAATGCAAAAAGAGCCGGCAATACTTCCCAGTGTTTCGGCTAATGCGCACGATGCCCCTCCGTGCAGCAGGCCGTAGGGCTGAACGGTTCTTTCATCAACCGGCATACGGGCCGTAATAAAATCATCTCCTACTTCGGTTATCTCAATACTTAAATTATCTGCCATCGTACCCTTCTCGATACTTTTCATCAATTCCTGGCTGGGCTTAACTTTCCAAATCATTGTTGTAGTTTTATAAATGCAATAATAGAACGCTGATTTTCATTATTATCATTATGTAAGATGATTTTTATAATCATTTTTATCATAAGAATAATGATGATAAGCGTTCCATTCTTTTCTATCATTGCATAACAATGCGTAACATCCTCATACTCGGTGCCGGCAAATCATCCCTTGTGTTGATTGATTACCTTGTGGAGCATGCTCAGAAACAGGAGTGGGAGATTACCGTTGCCGACCTTTCAGCAGAGCACGCCTTGCAGAAAACAAAAGGAAGAGCAGGCACGCACGCTATAGGATTTGATTTCTACAACCAGTTGGGACGTAAAGAATTGCTTTCGAAGTCAGATATTGTTATTTCGATGTTGCCCGCTGTTATGCACATTGCGCTGGCAGAAGACTGTATTGCGTTAAAGAAAAATCTCGTAACCCCTTCTTACATCAACGATGCGATGCGGGATATGAATGAGACCGTTGAAAAGAAGAAGCTGATTTTTATGAATGAGATGGGTCTCGACCCCGGCATTGACCACATGAGCGCGATGCAGATGATTGACCGGTTGAAGAAAGAAGGGAAAGTAATTACAGGCTTCAAGTCGCATTGTGGAGGCTTGATTGCACCGGAGAGCGATGATAATCTCTGGCACTACAAATTCACCTGGAATCCGAAGAATGTAATTCTTGCGGGGCAGGGGGAAGGAGAAATCCAGTATCTGGAGAAGGGCAAGAAAGTAAAGCTCAGTTACGAGGAACTCTTTACGCACACCAGCGAGTTAAAACTGAAGGGCTACGGCAAATTCGAAAGCTATCCGAACCGCGACTCATTAAAGTATGTTTCGGAATATGGATTGAAAGGAGCGAAGACAGTTTACCGCGGCACTCTCCGCAGACCTCCTTATTGCAAGGGGTGGAACGCGCTGATACAGTTAGGGTTCACCAACCGGAAGGAAAGACTTACCCATAAATTCAGAGAAGAAGTTACTGCATTGATGAAATCGAAAGAAGTGTTTGCCGATAAGCAGATACAATCGCTTATTCACTCTACGCAGGTAATCCCTGCTTTGTTTCTGCATCACGACAAGTGGGTGAATCCTGCCGAGTTGCTGCAATATGCTTTGGAACATACTTGGTCGTTGGCGCAAAACGATAAGGATATGGTGGTGATGGTTCACGAGATTGAGTATACCGGTAAAGGCGGAAGGGGCAAAAAGACGCTTCAGTCATCGCTGGTTTGTATTGGTAAAGACCCGGAACGCACCGCTATGGCAACCACTGTAGGCTTACCGGTGGCTATGGTGACTAAAATGATATTGAACGGGGAAATAAAGAAGCGCGGAGTGCTGATGCCTAAATATCCTGAAATCTATAATCCTATATTAGCCGAGTTACAGGACTACGGAATTGTTTTCAAAGAAAAAATTAGCTGATGTGCTGATTAGCTGATGAGATGATTAAAATTGCATTTCATCATCTGCTAATTTGCTAATCATCTAATCAACTAACTACGAATGAAAGAACAGATAGAAACATTAAAAATCAAACTTGCCCAGGCAAACCTCGGTGGCGGACAAAAGCGAATTGACGACCAGCATAAAAAAGGAAAACTTACAGCCCGCGAGCGTTTAGACTTACTGTTGGATGCCGGAAGTTTTGAAGAGATAGGCGCACTGGTAGAACACCGCGGAAGAGACTTTGGTATTGATAAAGAAATTTACCCCGGTGATGGTGTAGTTACCGGTTACGGCACTATTAGCGGAAGAATTGTTTACGTCTTTTCTCAGGACTTTACTGTGTTTGGAGGTTCCCTTTCCGAAACACATGCCGAGAAGATTTGTAAGATTATGGACTTGGCTATGAAGAATGGTGCACCGGTCATCGGTTTGAATGATTCAGGTGGTGCCCGTATTCAGGAAGGAGTTGTTTCGCTGGGCGGCTATGCCGATATTTTTTATCGCAACACTATCGCCAGCGGAGTTATTCCTCAGATATCTGCTATTCTTGGTCCTTGTGCAGGAGGTGCCGTTTACTCTCCGGCCATTACCGATTTTATTATGATGGTGGAACATACTTCATACATGTTTGTTACTGGTCCTAACGTGGTGAAGACGGTAACGCATGAAGATGTAACCAGTGAAGAATTGGGAGGGGCGCAAGCCCATGCCAGCAAAAGCGGGGTGACACATTTCACTTACCCTAACGAAGTAGAGTGCATTAACTCCATTAAAAAGTTGTTGAGTTATATGCCGCAGAACTGCGAGGAGCAGGCACCGGTGTATGATTATGAAGAGGGGAACGAAGCAAGAGAAAAACTCAACTCGGTCATTCCTGCAAACCCTAACCAGCCTTATGATATACGCGAGGTGATTACCGAAGTAGTGGACGGAGAATCTTTTCACGAAGTGCATAAAGATTATGCCGAGAACATTGTAGTGGGCTTTGCACGTATTGCCGGAAGAAGTATTGGTGTAGTAGCCAACCAACCGTCAGTATTGGCTGGAGTGTTAGATATAAATTCATCTACAAAGGGCGCGCGCTTCGTGCGCTTCTGCGATTGTTTTAATATCCCTCTGCTTACGTTGGTAGATGTTCCCGGTTTCTTACCCGGTACCGACCAGGAATGGAACGCCATTATCACTAACGGGGCTAAATTGCTATATGCATTCAGCGAAGCAACAGTTCCTAAAATTACTGTGATTGTGCGCAAAGCTTACGGTGGTGCTTACGATGTAATGAACAGCAAACACATTGGTGCCGACATGAATTACGCCTGGCCCAATGCCGAAATTGCTGTGGTGGGAGCGAAAGGCGCGGCAGAAATTATTTTCAAGAAAGAAATTCAAAGCGCACCGGATAAAGAGGCAAAACTGAAAGAAGTGGTAGATGCTTATGCTGAAAACTTTGCTCACCCTTACAAAGCTGCTGCCCGCGGCTTTATAGATGAAGTTATTGAGCCATCTCTAACCAGAGCTAAACTGATTCGTGCTTTTAAGATGACGGAAAATAAAGCGGTGAAATTGCCGCGCAAGAAACACGGTAATATTCCACTCTAAATCTGTAGGGACAGAAAACGGGTAATACATACACAGGATATAGCTGCTTAAAATTGTTGACCCCACAAAAACGCAACAGCTCTCTCGGTTTAACCGAGAGGGCTGTTGCGTTTGGCACAAGAAGCTTTGCTCATTTGCCTTGCTTCGTTCTTGCGCCAGTTGGGAAAACTATTTCGATTCGTAAGTAGAGGTGCCCGTGTAATGCCCCTGGTAATCGTAATAACGTATTTGGTTGCCCTCTTTTATTAAAATAACGGTTGTGCTTACGTTCTTGATGTAATTGGCTGAGCCCAGATAAATAGAGTTACCGGTATAAGTGCCTTTGGCATTGTAAATACGGGCGTAGGGTTTTTCTTTAATAACTAAAAACTGACCGTTGTAACCCGCTAAGGTTTTATCGCTGCCAAGGTAAACCGAGTAGCCCGAATAAGCACCCTTATCGTTATAAATGCGCGCATAACTGCCCTCGGTTTTTACTTCAGCAATTTGCGCCTGTACGCAAATTGATGAAGTGAGAATAAACATAAAAAAGAAGCAGCGTTTTATTAGCACCCCCACAATCTTTTAATGAGTGTAAATTACAGGGTCATCGAATAAGCCGGTAGAATCAAATTTTACAAATGGACCTGGTGTAAGCAAACTGTCGATTTTTCCACTGCTTACTATATCAGAAAATAGTATGTCGTATAATATGCGAACCCTAAAATTAGAATTACCCAAGCCCAAACTTTCAAGGTTACGGGTTTCTACAGTTTTTAAAACCCCGCTGACTGTTGCTTTCGTGCGGTACATGGTTTTTGTGCCATATTCATCCGCTTTAACATTCAAATAGTCACTAAGTATAAGTTTATACCGACCTTTTTCTAAATCGTGAACTACTTCGGGATAATCCTTCGAGTAAATCCTACCAAATTCCCTGGCCAAGTTTACTGGTCCATTTGAGTTCCACAATACTTGACAAACAGCTGAAGAGAGAGAGTGACCAGGATATTTAATTTGAAATTCAGACATTCCATCTTCTGTAATGTCCTCCTGACGTAACACATCATATACATTGTTGGGTGCTTGTGTATATACAGCATCGAAAGAAAAATTGATTGGGTTCAAGATTTTGGACACATTTGGGTCATTGCGTTTAACAACTAATCTAAAATCTTTAATGCCATCACTTGCATCACATATCAAAAATGTATCTTTTTCTGTTGGTAGAAATTCCAAATGAGTCTTTTCTATAAAACAATCTTTAATAATAATTCTGCTGTTTAAATACTTATAGGCGCCTTCTTCAGCATCAACGGCAGTAGCAGCTTCGCTTGCATTATTGAAGGTAAATTCAGGCAATACCGGGGTTTTTCCGTCAACCTCCATTAAGGTTCTTGTTTCAATATTTTTAAGCACGGTATCGGTGCAACTTGAAATTAAAGCCACCGCTTTGGGGTCTTCTTTAAATTGGTCAAGTATTTTTGCGCAAGGTTCGCGCAGTTGTTCCATGTTGGCTTTAATGCCTTTCATCATGTACTCGTTGGCAGTGGTTTTAACGCAATCGCATGCTTCTTTCGGATTTTTTTTGCAACTAGTTAAAGCGGTTATTGCAATTAAAAAAAAGATTGCTGTTTGTTCTAATTTCATATTGTTTGGGTTTAGTTGTTTTAAAAATTTTTATGACTATCCGTTTGTTTACCTAAACTCATACCAGGCGGCTTCAACC
>CAZBPG010000032.1:0-34119 GCA_964493695.1 uncultured Chitinophaga sp.
GAAACTGACCTGAGCCGGATGCACACTGCCCCGTCATTTTGTAGTCTTCTACCCGCGCTTCTGCTGAAATTTTTACTGCTCTGACATACAATGCTCCTAAATCAACAACCGTTCTTGCTTCGGGGAAAAAGAAGTTCGCCCCTTTTGCATGAGTGGTCATTCCGTAAAAGTGACCACGCTTGCGTTTTACCAAATCACCTTCACCGGTTGAAGCGAGGTATGCTATGTCCTCATATTTGAGTCCGTGTTTATCAAGCATGGTCTGCACCATTTCGTCAGCAACTGCGGTAGGATTACGCTTGCGGATTTTTTCAGTGTGCTTATCAAGCAGTTTGGGATTATCGGAGTACTCCATTAAAACCAGTTTAATAAAGTTGGAGCCAACATCTATTCCCATTGTATAAATCGCATTATTCATATTCTTCTGTTTTCAGTTTGCTGTTTCAGTAATTGTTTCCTGCTTCTTTTTCTTTGCATCGGGTAAATCCACGTTTATGTTTCTGCGCGCAAACATGGCTCCTCCCAACGCACCCATAAAAATGGAATCGGTGTGGATGTTTATTTTAATGCCCTCGCCATAATTATCGCGCACTAATTGTGTAAGATATTTTATCACTGCCTGATTGCGCGCCACACCACCGGTGAACGTAAATTCATTAAATACTCCGCCCGAACGGGCAATGAGCGACATAGCTCGCATGATGATAGCTTTGTGTAACCCGCCCAAAATATCTTCTCGTTTTTCGCCAACGTTGGTCAACTCGCGCAATTCGGCACCGGCAAACACGGTGCAGGTAGAACAAATAGTAACTTCCTTTTCCGCTTTCATTGCCATAGGTCCTAACTCATTCAACGAAATACTCATCTCATCGGCAATGTAGCCGAGATATCTGCCGCAACCGGCAGCACAGCGGTCGTTCATTTGAAAACTTGTTACTAATCCATACTTGTCAACCTGAATTGCTTTTGTATCCTGTCCGCCAATATCAAGTACCGTTCGCGTGTTAGGGAAAACCGCATGAGCGCCAAAAGCGTGGCATAAAATCTCAGAACGGATACAACTTTCAGGGAAAGGTAACAGCGCGCGCCCGTAACCGGTACCGGTCATATTCTCAATGTTGAATTCCAGGGTAGCAATTTCATCAATGCGGTCACGCAACGATTCGGAAACGTTTTTAAAATCGCCCTTCAGCAAATACATCTCCGCATCAAAAGCGCTCTCGTTTTCGATAGGAATATTTTCAGACCGGTCTGGCAGATTATCATATTTCTCTTTCAGTAACTCCATGGCTTCTGCAATCAATTTCTTAAAATCGAAAGTCACCACTTTGTTTTCGGCAGGAGTAATGCTTTTATCCCATACGGTCATCAGAGGTTCAAAAAGCGAAGAATCAAGTTTGTTTACCTCTTCGTTGTATTTTTCAGAAACTACATCGCGGAAGAATTGGTTTTTAGAACCGAGATTGTTGTAGATATAATCGTGTTTGATTTTTGGTTTGAACGACCTTCGGATGTTACGCAAGTGACCCAGAATTTTATCGCGGGTTTCTTCATCTTTAAAAAAGGCGTTGCAGGTTTTAACTAATTCTTCACCTAAGTTATCGAGGCGCACTTTAAATTGCTCATATTGGAAAACGCTTTCCAGATCGTCAATATATTTTTTGTATTCGGGTCGCGCTTTTATTTCAGCCGCAAGATTTTTTTTAAGCACAGAAAATCGCGCATTGTAAATGGCTTCATCCCGTGCAATGTCTGCCGCCACTGAATAATTAGCGCGGGTATTTGTAATACCGCGACCGATGATTTCATCCTGTTCGTTGATGATTACCGCTTTTGATGTAGTTGAGCCGAGGTCAACTCCGAGATAATATTTACTCATACTGCGAGTTCGTTATTTATTGTTTTAAACTACTTGTGCTTCCTGCTGCATAATAACTTTCCGTTGCCCCAGCATTTGGAAATAAGATTCAAGGCGGTTTTTAATGTTGGCGTATGAAAAGTAACGCGGGTCAACCAAATCGCTTTCAATAAATCCAACGGGTATTCCGCAACGCTGTTCAATTTCCCGCATCATCAGTAACTGACCGGCCGAAAATGAATTGCAACTCTTGATGGAGTTAATTAAAAAGCCATCGGCTTTATACTCTTTAATATAATGTTCGAGCAAATCAACCCGCTGAGGCAAATTCAAATTGGTATAGCAGCCCATGCAGTACTTCGCTAAACTTTCCAATGGCTTATCTGGTTCATGACGGAAGCCCTGGTCATACAATCCGCCCACTTTAGTGTAAGTTGAAGCAACAATCACCGCACCCATGTCATAAAATATTTTCCAGAACTCACGGAAGTTGGTCCAGTTGGGCGGTCCTTCCACCACTAAGCGGAACCGCTCTTCTTTCATTTCTCCTTCCGGGGTAACCGGATGCAATCCGAGTTTCATTCGTTCAAAAACCTCGTTGTGTAATTCCTGATAATATTCCAATGCTATTTCTGTTCCGCGGAAAGCTGTGTTCAGCGGTCCCATATAATATACTCCTGCGAAATAGGCATCAATAGGTGAGGGTACGTTTTTGGCGGATTGCAAAACCTGCACCCAAAGGTCTTCGGCTTTAGAACTGTTCTCCAACATTTTAGAAAGGCGGTCATAATCCAGTTTCTTGCCGGCAATTTTTTCCATTTTCGGAATTACATCTTCTTTCAACTGCTTCACCATATAATTCACCTGGTCTTCTGTGATTTTCCCATCTTCCTGATAGGGCGTATGCAACATCGCAATCTCCACCCCCGGGTAAAGCCGTTCAAGATTTTCGAACCACTTCATGAACGTAAAGCAACCGGTATAACTTAACAGCAACAGGTCCGGCTCAGGAAGTTTTTCACCCGTTGGTCCTACATTGCCATTCAGCATCATTCCGATATCGCACTTCACGTAGGTGCAAACGTCTTCACTGAACCCAATCTTCTCAGCGTCTTTAATATATGAGCCCGATTTTTTACGCATGCCCGATTGCAGCGCGTTTATTTCAGGATACACTGGTAGCATATCCATAGCCAAAATCAGTTCGGTAATGTTGCCCGGTACAAAAGTGTAAACCACTTTTTTCCCTTTTTCTTTTGCCGTACTCAATTCGGTGAAAAGGTTTGCCAGCATTTCCTTTTGAATAACCATGCTTTTTTCCTTTACCGCTTCTTTTACATCTGCCATATTTCTTATGTGTTAATCAGTTTAAAAATTTATACCCATAACTTGATAGAATCGGAGAATGTACCCGCCTGTTCTTTAATAACCTTGAATTGACCGGTGTTTTCGTGGAACTGAAAATTGATATGTGCTATTCCTTCGGCATCGCATGCTTTTTGCAACTCGGGACGGTCGAGCAAAGCAGGGTCGCAGAAACTCGCTGCACAGAAAATAACTCCGTCTGCATTTCTCTGTTTAACCAATTTAACCAGGCGTTCTCCTTTAGGATTGCCCACATCGTAAACTGCTGAAGATGGAGCGCTCTTGGTGAGAAACCCGCTAACAATTTCATTTAAAGGGTCATTAGTTGTATTATCCATGTCACCCTGAATCCATCGAGAGCCAAGCATAAAGTCATCATCAACTATGTAACAGCCTGCCATCTCTACCGATTTTATTAAACCAATGGGAGGTTGCTCGCAGAATGAACCGGAAACAACAATGCGAATGTTATCCAACGGTTCTCCGTATTCTTCTGAAATAAGATTTACCACTTCCTGTAAAATTTCATTATGCTTTTCAACCGGAATGGTAATACCCGCGCGCAAAATGTGATATGTATCAACAGCCGATAATTTCCAAGGTGCATCCTGTCGAATGTTGTAAATGGTCTCAATCAACTGCCGGTTGGTATTGTAAAGCCCGATAGAGTGATTCAGCTTTTCGGAATTTATTTTTACGCCATTTATTTGAAACATATCCTGCATTATTGTTTCAATCAATTCGCGGTAGAAGGTTCCCCCAATATGTTTTTCGAAATTTTGAGGATAGTCAAAGTAGCGAGTAAACTTTCCCTTTTTAACCAGCTTAAACATTCCCGAAAGATTACGAACGCAATCGCATATTGAGGGGAAAAGAAATCCATCAAAATTTTCGAGATTGGTATCGAGCGCCATTTCTACAATTCCACGCGGAAGATGGCAGATGTAGGATTGGTAATATGCATCGCCTTTAATTATCTGCTTACGGTCACCCGCGCCCATAATACCTACAGGTAAACCGTTCGCAGCGTGAATAATTTCGCGGGGAACGTAAATAGGGAGGTAGCCAACCAGTAATCTATCCGGTGCTTCCTTCTTCCAGTTTTTGGCGTACGTAAAATTTAAATCGAACGCGAGATTCTTGCATTCTTCAAGTATCGCATCTAATCTATCCGGTGCTTCTTTCATAGTAATTCTGCTTGCGTTTTATCTCTGAGTACCGCTAAACTTGCAAATACAATCTTGGTAATTTGAAATTTTGTTACGCATGACGAGGTTCAATGATTAAAGTGTTATTTGGTAATTTTCGCTATGACCGTCCTCAAGCAATATTTTAATCAATTCGGTTCCCTTAGTGCCTGCAAAATTCGGACGGATATTTTATGGATAGGGCAAAACAAATTGTGAACATTGCAAGCATTATTCTTTCTGCCGGCAAGTCGGAAAGAATGAAATTGCAAAAGGCAATGCTGCCGTTTTCTGATGAGGAGAATTTTTTAGAGCATATCGTTCGGGTATATCAAAATGCAGGGATTAAAAAGATTACCGTTGTGGTAAATTCATTGCTTGAAAAGAATATAAAGGATGAGAAATTCACCGGAGTTACTTTTGTTATAAATTCTTTTATTGAACGCGGCAGAGTTTATTCGCTAAAGCAAGGATTGAGTTCATGTCCGGATGCAGTTTATTGTTTTGTTCAGAATATTGACAACCCGTATGTTACTTCCGAAGTAATTTTAAAGTTACTTAATTCAGCAGCAAGCGGTGATTATATAACTCCTGTTTACAAAGGCAAGGGAGGGCATCCGGTTCTGCTGTCAGCAAAAGCAATCCGCTACATTTTGAATGTGAAAAGTGATGATTTAAGATTAAATGAAATACTGGAACCGTTCAACAGAGTAAGAGTAGAAGTGGATGACGAAAATATTTTGACAAACATCAATACGCAGCAAGATTATGGAAAGTATTTCTCACGAACAGTGAATACGTATTGAAACGTGAAAGATGTATTTGAACAAATTGCGGAGGCTAGAAGGTATAACCGGGAAGTAGCTTTATGTGTAATAGTGAACACGAAAGGTTCGGCACCCAGAAAAACCAGAGCAAAAATGCTGGTGTTTGCCGATGGAAAAATTTACGGAAGTATAGGTGGCGGTAATCTGGAAAAAAAAGTAATTGCCAATGCGCAGGAAGTTTTAAAGACAAAAAAGCCGGGTCTTTTCAAACATGAATTATTACAGCAGCATAACATGTGCTGCGGAGGCACAGTTGAAATTTATATTGAACCCGTTATGAAGAAAAATAAACTCTACATTTTCGGAGCAGGACATACAGGGGCTGCGCTGGCAAAGTATGCACTCGATTTTGATTTTGAGGTAGTGGTGATTGATGACCGTAAAGAGTATGTAGATGAAATAAAATTAGATGGCATTAATAAACTCAACAACGATTATCGTCAGGTTCTTCCTGTTCTGCCTTTCGATGAAAACACTTTTATTGCTATTATGACTTACAGTCATCCTTTCGACCGCGACATACTTGCTTATTGTTTAAAGAAACCACATGCGTATTTGGGAATGATTGGCAGCCAGCGAAAAGTAGAAATGACAAAAAAAATGTTCTCGGAAGGAATGATTGCATCGGAAAAAGAATTGGATGATGTGGACATGCCCATGGGGATTAACATCGGTGCCGAAGGTCCTGAAGAAATAGCCGTGAGTATATTGGCAAAACTGATTGCTGTAAAAAATAAAATTGAAAAGAAATGACCAAGAAACGAGTAGCCGTTGTTACGGGAGCCGCTAAAGGAATCGGCAAGGCCATAACCAGGAAGTTAATTGCTGATGGCTTTTTTGTGGTAGCGGTTGATGTGGACGTGAAAGGTGGGAAAAAAATGATTGCTGAATTCGGAAAAGCAAAATTGAGTTTTGCAAAAGCCGATATCTGTAATGAAAAAATTGTGCAACAACTTTTTGCGAAAATTCTGAAAGAATATAAGCAACTTGATGTTTTAGTGAACAATGCCGGAATTATTCGCGACAATATGATTTGGAGAATGTGTGTGGAGGATTTCGATGCGGTAATGAACGTAAATCTGAAAGGAACCTGGCTGATGTGCCGCGAAGCTGCGCGCATTATGAAAGAACAAAAAAATGGAAGGATTGTGAACATTGCATCGCGTGCTTGGCTTGGCAATAAAGGACAGAGTAATTATTCTGCATCTAAGGCAGGTGTCATTGCGCTTACAAGAGTTCTTGCTCTTGAACTTGGCAAATACAAGGTGAGCGTAAATGCTGTGGCTCCCGGCTTAATTGATACACCTATGACGCAATCGTTGAACAAAGAAGTGTTAGAAAAATTACTTAATGCACAACCAACTAACGAAATGGGAAAGCCCGGTGATGTGGCAAATGCCGTTGCCTTTCTGGCGAGTGAGCATACTCAGTTTATTACCGGTCAAACAATTTATGTTGACGGTGGCAAAAGTATAGGAGCAGGATTATGAAATTGAAAACGAACATTCAATTGCTCGCACCTGCCGGTTCTTTTGAATCGCTGAGAGCGGCTATTCAGGCTGGGTGTAATTCCGTTTACTTTGGAATAGAGCAACTGAATATGCGGGCGCGCTCCAGTATCAATTTTACGGTTGAAGATTTAGAGAAAATTTCTGCCATTGCGAAAGAGAATAAAATCAAAACCTACATTACGCTCAATACTATTCTATACGATCACGACCTTTCGCTAATGCGGAAAATTGTAGACGAAGCACAGAAAAGTAACATTGATGCCATCATCGCATCTGACCATGCGGTGATGAACTATGCAAGAAAAACTGGTATGCCGGTGCATATTTCCACGCAGGCAAATATCACCAACATTGAGACGGTGGAATTTTATGCTCAGTTTGCCGATGTAATGGTGATGGCAAGAGAACTTACGCTTGACCAGGTTGCCGACATAGTGAAAAACATTAAACGCAGAAACATTACAGGTCCATCAGGTAAATTGATTGGTATTGAAATTTTTGGACATGGCGCTTTGTGTATGGCTGTTTCGGGAAAATGTTACCTGAGTTTACATTCCGATTTTGCTTCTGCCAACCGGGGTGCTTGTATCCAGAATTGCAGAAGAAATTACATTGTTACCGACAAAGAAAGTGGAACAGAACTCGAAGTTGACAATGAATACATCATGTCGGCAAAAGATTTGTGCACGATCGATTTTCTTGATAAAATACTTGATGTAGGAGTTTCGGTTTTAAAGATTGAAGGAAGAGGCAGAAGCGAAGATTATGTTTTTACCACTACAAAGTGTTATCGCGAAGCGATTGACTCAGTTAATAACGGAACCTACACAAAAGAGAAAATTGAGAATTGGAAAAAACAATTAGCGACTGTTTTCAACCGCGGCTTCTGGGACGGATATTATCTCGGGAAAAAAATGGGCGAATGGAATGACGAATCAGGTTCAAAAGCAACGAAGAAAAAAATATACGTGGCTAAAGGAGTAAAATACTTCGACCATATTGGTGTAGGAGAATTTAAAATGGAAGCGCAGAGTTTGAATATGGGCGATGAAATACTTATCAGCGGACCAACAACAGGTGTGTTGCAGGAAACAGTGAGTGAACTGCGGGTTGATGAGGAAAAAACCGCACAGGTAAAAAAAGGCGACTCATTTTCCATGCCGGTGAAGAATAAAATCCGCCCCTCGGATAAATTATATAAAATCGTTGGCGGGTGATACGTATTTTTCAATTCCGCGCCAAGTGCATCGGCTGTAATGCCTGCGTGGAAGCGGATAAAAACAGATGGAGGATATCGCGAAAAGATGGAAAGTGCACACTGGTGGGAGGAAAAGAGAAAAAAGGAATTTACCGCACTGAAGTGGATGACGGAGAGTTGGGCACCGTGATGAAAGCGGTGAAAAATTGTCCGGTTAACATAATAAGAGTAGAAAAAATTAAACCATAAAATCAATAATCATGAGTTACCATTTTTCAAAAATCGTTGATTACAATTTCGAAAAAGCCATTGAGCGCGTTACCGAAGAATTAAAAAAAGAAGGATTTGGTGTGCTCACTGAAATTGACGTGCAGGACACGCTGAAGAAAAAAATCAACGTTGACTTTCACCGCTACAAAATTCTGGGAGCCTGCAATCCGCATTTTGCTTACAAGGCATTATCATCCGAAAACAAAATTGGAACCATGCTTCCCTGCAATGTGGTGGTGCAGCAGCACAACGATGGCAAAGTGGAGGTTACCGCTGTTGACCCGGTGGCTTCAATGGCTTCTATAAAAAATGAAAGTTTGGGAGCAGTGGCTACGGAGGTGCGCGAAAAGCTAATGCGTGTGATTGAAAATGTGTAGCTGATTTTTGAAATAATGCGATTTGCCTCAAACGAAAACCGCGCACATTATACTTAATTATCCTATGAAAAAACTAATGCTGAATTTGCGGTTGCTGTGCCTGGTATTTGCAATCCTACTTGCACTTACAACCAATGCCGCCACCTTTACCGTAACCAACACCAACGACAGCGGCACCGGCTCGCTGCGGGCGGCTATTACTTCGGCAAATACTAATCCGATGGATGCCGACAATATTGTTTTCAACATCCCGACAAGCGACCCGAATTACAATGCCGCCACCGGTGTGTTTACCATCACGCCTGCTTCGCTGCTGCCAACCTTAAACAGCATTTCGGTTTCCATTGATGCCACTACGCAACCGGGCAACACCAATCCCAACGGTCCTGAAATTTGTGTGCGCAGCACCACTAATCTGATGTATTGTTTTACCTTTCCGCTTTCTGGAGGAACGGTAAAAGGTTTTATCCTCAACGGTTTTCTTTATGCGGTTTCCATCACTAAATTCCAGAGTTACCCAAGCGGAAGTTGCACAGTTTCCACTTGCTACATTGGAGTAAACTACGATGGCACTGCTGCCGATGCCAACGATATTGGCATTGCAATTCTTGAAGCCAACAGCAACACCATTCAGGATAATATTCTTTCGGGCAACACTACTTCGGGCATCGGGCTGCGAAAATCGAACAGCAACACTATTCGCGGCAATAAAATAGGAACCAACCGAACCGCCACTGCCGCCATTCCCAACTATTACGGCATTGCGGTGGACACTTCTTCGAACAATACCATTGGCGGGAATAATTCCACGCAGCGCAATATTATTTCGGGAAACAGCTATGCGGGCGTTGCCGTTAATTCTAATCTTTCCACCGGAAATGTTATTAAGGGGAATTACATCGGCATCAATGCAACCGGAGCCATCCGCAGCGATACTATTCCAAATTATTACGGCATTGCTATTAATGATAGTCCGAACAATATTGTCGGAGGTTCGGCAACAGGCGAGCGAAATATTATTTCAGGAAATATTGAAGCAGGGGTTGCCATGCTGGGTGCTGATGTGAAAAGCAACAGCATTAAAGGAAATTACATCGGCACCAACACCGCAGGAACCGACAGTATTCCCAACGGAAGCGGCATTCTTATTACTGGCGGTTCGCAGAATAGTATTGGCGGAAGCGGAACGGGCGAAGGCAATGTAATTTCGGGAAACACGCTGGCGGGAATGGTGCTGGCGTATTCGGGAACGCGGCTGAATACGATTAAAGGAAACCTGGTAGGAACAAACGCATCCGGAACACAAGCGCTGAGTAATCACACCGGTATTTACATCAAGAGCAATGCAAACAGCAATACCGTGGGCGGAACCACTGCCGGTGAGCGCAACATTATTTCGGGAAATATTGAAATGGGATTGATTGTGGAAGCGGCAGACAGCAACATTGTCATCGGTAATTATATCGGTCCGGATATTACCGGCATGAATGCATTCACGTATTCCAACGACACACTCATTCAGGCAAACGGGTTGATGTTCAACACCGGCTCCAAACACAATATCGCAGGCGGTTATACCGCAGGTGAGCGCAACGTTATTTCGGGCAACAGAATTTATGGTCACGATATTTACGGCAATTCTTCTTACAACTACACCATCGGAAACTACATCGGTGTAGATGCCACCGGCAACAACCCACTGCCGAACGCCACCGGTATATGTGTGGATGGCGGCTCCAATCATAATCCTTTTGTCAATAATGTGCTTTCAGGAAACCTTGCCTATGGTATGTTCATTGTCACCACCGGGTCCAATTACAACGAACTAAAGGGAAACATGATTGGCACCAATGCCGCAGGAACCGCAGCCGTGCCCAATCAAATCGGTTTTATTTTCGGTGGCGGAACAAAATACAACACCATCGGAGGAACATCTTCTACGGACAGAAACATTATTTCGGGAAATATTTTTTCGGGAATTGAGATGGCGGATATCGGGACTTCCTACAACAACATTATCGGCAACTACATTGGAACGGATATTACCGGAAGCAGCGCCATTCCTAATCTGCACGGTATTGGCATTGCCACCAATCCGAGCAATAACAATGTGGAGAATAATGTCATCAGCGGAAATCTTGAAATGGGAATAATAATTTACGAAAGCAGCGACAGCAACACCGTTTACGGCAACCGCATAGGTGTAGCGGCTGATGGCGCTACGCCACTGCCCAACCATCGCGCGGGTGTGGTCATCGCTGAAAATTCAACTTACAACAAAATCGGGGTGCCCGGAAATGGAAATATTATTGCGCATAACGATACAGCAGGCATTATCATTTCGGGTAACGGCACCTTGTTCAACACCATTTCAGCCAACAGCATTTTCAGCAACGGCATTATGGATATTGACCTTGAACCCTTCGGAGTTACTTCCAACGATGCGGGCGATGCCGATACCGGACCTAATGAAGGAATGAACTATCCAGTTATTCTGAGTGCAACCAACGACCCGGGCAGCGGTGGAATTTACATTACCGGAACTATGGATTGTAATACTTACAGCGGCCCGGCTGGTGTGCGAATTGAATTGTTCAAGTCAGATGGAGCGAATATGTTCAATCATGGTGGTGCACTCACGTATTTGGGCTACGCAACCATTTCCAACAGTTCGGGCAATTGGGATTTTGTGGGCACCGGTGCCATTGCTGGCGACCAAATTACCGCCACCGCTACCGACATTATGGGGAACACTTCAGAGTTTGCAGCAAACTTCGGGATGATTGTTTCGGTGAGAGAAAATTCTTTGCCGAATGATTTTTCTGTCTATCCAAATCCTGCAACCGATAAATTACAAATTGCTTTCTCGGTTGAAAGCGAAAAACAAATCTGCATAAAGTTGTATTCGCCCGAAGGAAAACTGATGACACAATTAGAAAACAGAATTTTTTCTTGCGGAAAACATTCTTTGCAATACGACCTATCGCAACTTGCTGCCGGAATGTATTTGATTGAAGTAACGGCTGATGACGGAGCAATTGGCAGAAAGAAAATTGTAAAGGCAAAGTGATGTATTATTCCCTATCAGCAGTGCTTCTTCTTCTTCTTCATTTTGCATTTGCAGCGAATGCCTCCACTTTCACTGTTACCAACACTAACGACAGCGGCAGCGGCTCATTACGCAAAGCCATTACCGATGCCAATATCACACCCGGCAATCATTCCATTGTATTCAATATTCCCTCCACCGATGCCAATTACAATGCAGTTCAAGGTATCTGGAAAATTACTCCCGCATCTACGCTTCCCATCATCATGCGCAGCAACCTGCTTATTGACGGCACCGCGCAAACCGCCAATCAGGGCAACACCAATCCTTACGGACCCGAAATTTTACTGGACGGCAATCATCAATACGGTGCCGACTTTGCGTTTAATATTTACAATGTGTCAGGCGTAACCATCAAAGGGTTTATCATCGGAAGGTTTACCATTGGCATTTCGGTAAATGGAAGCAACTGTTTCAACAACACCATTGTTAGCAATTACATCGGCTGCAATTTCAACGCCACCGACACGCTAAGCAACATCAACGGCATTGAAGTGCTGGGTGCTCACGATAACATCATTGGCGGCAGCACTGTAGCCGAGCGCAATATTGTTTCGGGCAACGGTCACGTGGGTATTCGCGTGGCGAATTCTAATAATAATATCATTAAAGGAAATTATGTGGGCTTGAACCGCACCGGTGATGCTGCACTGCTCAATTATGACGGCATTAGCATTGAGGGAACATCTAAATACAACACCGTGGGCGGCTACACCGCAGCAGAGCGCAATTATGTTTCGGGCAACGATGCTTACGGCATTCCCGTTTTCGGAACGGGTTGCAATTACAATCGCATCATCGGCAATTATGTGGGAACCGATATTTCGGGAACGGTTGCCATTCCCAATACCTACGGAGTGTTGTTTGATGATGGCGCGAGTTACAACATGCTTGGAGGGTATGAACCCGGTGCGGGAAATCTGCTTTCGGGCAATTCGGGTTATGGAGTGTTTCTATACAATCCCGGCACACAGCGCGACAGTGTAATTGGTAATCTCATCGGAACCGATGCAACCGGAACGCTCGCATTGCCAAACGGCAACGGTATTGTTGTGGACGGTCCAACTTTCAATCATTTTATGGACAGCAATATTATTTCGGGCAACCTGCAAAACGGCATTGTGCTGCACCTGCTCGGCACCGATAACAATGTAATGGTGCGCAACAAAATCGGCACCGATATTAGCGGAACACTGCCGCTCGGCAATGGCTTTGACGGTGTTCGACTGGGCGAAGGTCCACGCTATAACTTAGTGGGAAGAACCGGTGAAGGAAACATCATCGCATACAATGGCGGAAATGGAATTGCGGTAATGACTGCCGCAGAACTTTACAACACGTTTACCGAGAATTCAGTTTTCGGAAACGCAGGAATTGGAATTGACCTTTATCCTGTAGGCGTAACGCTGAATGATGCCGGTGATATTGACAGCGGTGCAAACCATTTGCTCAATTTCCCCGAAATACAAAATGTTTCTTACAACTCCGGTTCGGGAGTAACCACTATTTCAGGCATTATGGATTATACCGTGAACAGCGGTCCGGCAGGAATTAAAGTAGAACTGTTTAAATCGGAAAACGCGCAGGGAAAAGAGTTTATCGGCTCCACCATTGTTGATGCATCAGGCAACTGGAATTTCAATTGCACTTGTCTTTCACCCACCGATAAGGTAACCGCCACTGCCACTGATTTGTTAGGCAATTCTTCTGAATTTTATTACGATAGTTCGCTGGTAACGCAAGTTGTTGAAAATTTTCCCGAAGCAAGCGTTGCCGTTTATCCCAATCCTTCGTCCGGAGATTTGGTTATTAACTGGAATGAGGAAAATTTTCCACCCGCTGAGCTAAACATATTTGATGTTACAGGAAAAATGATTTTTCAAACAAGACTAAGCCAGCGTATATCAAGGTTTAACCTTTGTGAAACAACCGCAGGAATATATTTCGTGCGCATTGTTTTGCAGAATGAAACTCTGTTTTATCAATGGGTGAAGAAAAATTGAACACAGATTAAATACTTACATTTCGCACATGAAAATTTTGAAGTTAAATGTGAATGGAAAGCAGCACGAAGTTCTTGTAGAAGAACACGAAATGCTTTCGCATGTCATTCGTGAAAAAGTTGGTTTAACCGGAACAAAAATCGGATGCGAGCAGGGCAGTTGCGGTGCCTGCACCGTATTAGTCAACAACGAACCTGTATTAAGTTGTATAACGCCTGCCCTTCGTTTTGAGAATGCAAACATCACCACCATTGAAGGAATTTCGGAGAATGGTGAATTGCACGGACTGCAGAAAAAATTTGTAGAGAAAGGAGCCATACAATGCGGCTTCTGCACACCGGGAATGGTAATGACCGCTCTGGACTTTGTAAATAAAAATCCGGCAACTGATATTGACGGAATTAAATATGCATTATCAGGCAATTTGTGCAGGTGCACAGGCTACAAAAAAATTATTGAAGCAGTTGCTGAATATGCTTCAGAAGCCAACGGAGAGATAAATGATAATAAGCAGAACGATAAATCTGAAACAAGAAATGGAACTATTGGTATTCCCCGTCCTTACATCGAAGCCACAAAAAAAGTTCAGGGCATAGCCGATTATGCCGATGACTACAAAACAAAAAATGCACTGCACATTAAATTTGTGAAAAGCATTTTCCCCCATGCAAAAATTTTAAACATTGATACAGCCGAAGCGATAAAAATTCCCGGAGTTCGATACATCGCTACCGGAAAAGAATTGCCTGTTACCTTTGGTGTGCTTCCGCTATCGCAGGATGAAACCGCACTGGCAGTGGAGAAAACACGCTATATTGGTGAATATATAGTTGCCGTTGCTGCAGACACCGAAGAGATTGCATTGGACGCCTGCAAAAAAATTAAAGTGGATTACCAGCCGCTTAAAGCATTTTTGACTATTGAAGAAGCGCTGGCAGCGCTTCCTCCGGATGTAGAACCAATACATCCACCACGAAAATCAAAGAAAGATGCGTCTTCCAACGGAGGCTCTGAAATAGTTAACAACATCCATAAAAAAGCCGAATTGCGTTTTGGCGACCAGCAGCAAGGTTTGAAAGAAGCTGATGTAGTTTCTGAAATGGAATTTGAAATGGTGGGCGTTAATCATGGTTTCACCGAGCCGCATGCATCCACTGCATACTGGGACGAGAACGGTTTGACGATGATTTCTGCTACGCAGGTAACACATTATCTGCATCGCGCATTGGCAAAAACAATGGAAGTTCCACTGAGCCGGGTGCGGGTCATCAAACCTTATCTCGGTGGCGGCTTTGGAGGGAAGAGCGATCCGTTTGCACACGAAATCATTTGTGCTCATATCGCTCGCAAAACCGGTAAGCCTTGCCGCGTGCGTCTTTCACGAGAAGAAGTTTTCCTGGCCAATCATGGGCGACATCCTACAAAAATGAAATTGAAGTTTGGCGCAAGCAAGGATGGAATATTGAAAGTGCTGGATGCCGATGTGGCCATTGACGGTGGCGCCTACGGAAGTTTTGGTATTGTAACCACTTATTACAACGGAGTGCTTTTACAGGCGCCTTACAAACTAGATAATTTCGGCTTCCGCACCCATCGCGTTTACACCAACAAGCCGCAATGCGGTGCCATGCGCGGGCACGGGGCAGTGAACACACGCTTCGCTGCCGAAAGCATGATTGATGATATTGCGCACCGCCTGAATATGGATCCGGTAGAGATGCGGATGAAAAATTTTCTGGAACCAAACACATTAACAGTGGGACAATATCGCATCACTTCCAACGGAATAAAAGATGCAATTAAAACGGTTACCACTCAAGCCGACTGGAAAAACAAACATGGAAAAATGCCTTACGGCCATGGGTTTGGAGTTGCCTGCGGATTTTTTATCAGCGGAAGCGCCTTGCCCATTATCTGGAATGAATTGCCACAATCCACAGTTCATCTGAAAGTAGATTTTGACGGAAGAGTTCTGATTACCTCAGGCGCTAATGATATTGGGCAGGGAAGTGATACTATGCTTTGCATCATCGTTGCCGAAGTGCTCGGCATCTCCATGGATAAAACTTTTGTGATTGCTGCTGATACGCTCATCACACCTGTTGATTTGGGAAGTTATTCATCGCGCGTAACCTTCATGGCAGGAAATGCCGCGAAAGAAGCAGCAGAAAATCTGCGGAAAGAAATTTCAAATTCCATTTCGAAAAAAATGAATGTTGCGACAGAAGATTTGCATTTTCACAATAACCGTGTTTTCAGCAACGATAAAAAAGTAGATCTGAGCTGGGATGAAGCCATTGAAATCTTAACCGCAAAGCGCGGAGCAGTAAATGTGAGCGGAAAATATATTTCGCCAAAACTGGGAGGTGATTTTAAAGGAGCAGGTGCGGGATTAAGCCCATCGTATTCGTTCAGCGCCTGCGTGTCGGAAGTGAAAGTAGATACAGAGACCGGTCACGTAAAACTTCTGAATGTTTGGGGTGCGCACGATTGCGGCAAAGCGCTGAACCCGCTGGCGGTGGAAGGACAGCTCGAAGGTTCATGGCACATGGGAATGGGACAGGCAATGACCGAAGCCATGGATTATTATAACGGATTATTAGTGAATAATAATTTTCTTGATTATAAAATTCCGACCACGCTGGATACGCCACCCATTCACACCAACATTATTGAAAGCATAGACCCCGAAGGTCCCTTTGGCGCGAAGGAAACAGGTGAAGGTGCCATTCATGCCATGCTGCCTTCTATTGCCAACGCTGTTTATGATGCCGTAGGAGTGCGTGTAAAAAAACTACCAATAAAATCGGAAGATGTGTTGAAACTGATGAAGGAGAAGGAAGCAACTCAAAAGAAAGCAGAAGTATGATTGCAGAAAAAATATACCTTAAACCCACAGGCGTTGCAGATGCCATTAAAATGGCGCAACAATACGAAAATAGTTTTCGTTTCCTGGCAGGCGGAACAGATGTGGTTGTAAATAAATTTCAGGGGAATGAGGAGGCCGCCTGCCTGATTGATATTACAGGAATTGCTGAGTTGAAAGAAGTTTCGGTGCAAAACAATGTTTTGAAAATCGGCTCGCTGGTGAAACTCGATGATTTGCAAAAGCACGAAGCCATTAAAAATAATTTTCCCGCAGTGCTTGAAGCGGCACATCAGGCAGCATCGCCCATGTTGCGTAAAACAGCCACTATTGGCGGCAACATTTTATGCGAAAACCGCTGCTCGTTTTATAACCAAAGTGAATTTTGGCGAGAGGCGGTTGGCTATTGCCTTAAATGCGAGGGCGATATCTGCATTGCAACAGGCGGTAAGAAAGCATGCTTTTCAAAATTTGTTTCCGACACCGCACCGGTTTTAATAAGCATGGATGCGCAGATTGAAGTTGCCGATGAAAACGGAACAAAGCAAATTCCATTGGAAAAAATTTACACCGGTGATGGAATAGCCCCGCGAAATCTTTCGAAAACAGCTTTGATAAAAACTATTCTATTGCCGCTGGGCAGAGATTTTAAAACAGTGTTCAGAAAATTGCGTCCGCGCGAGGCGGTAGATTTTTCATCGCTTACTACGGCTGTAACCATTGATAATGCCGGTAAAGTAAAAATTGTTCTCGGTGGGGTTGATCCAAAACCGGTGATTGCAGAAGGGGATTCTATTTTTATGAAAGATGAACTGATAACCCGCGTGTTTAAGAAAGCAAGAGTGATTGACAATGATGTTTACACGCGTGTATATCGAAGAGAAATGATTCTGGTGTTTTTGGAAAGAAGTTTTACAGAATTAAATAAATAGTAATGAGCAGTTCAATTAAAATGCTGTATGATGAACATGAAGTAATTGCAAAGGCGATTGACACAGCAATGAAGGCAGGAACACTGATTGGAAAGGATAACCTTACGTATGCAAGCACTGTCAGGCAGTTAATCACCTTCTTTAGAAACTATGCCGATAAGTATCATCATTTTAAAGAAGAAGAAATCCTTTTCCCTGAAATGAGCAAGAAAAATGAACTGCTTGCCGGTGGAGTTATTCAGGAAATGCTGGAAAATCATGAGGACTTTCGTGAAAGGTTAGCGGACATTGAAAGTTGTGTTTCTGATGGAAATTTTGAGGCGGCTCAACAAAAGATGGAACAATATACGGAAGCTCTGCTTGACCATATAGCGGTAGAAAATGATGAAGTATTTCAAGCTGCAGAATCACTTTTTACTGAAGAGGAGTTGGAAAAAATAAGATTTCGATTTTTAGACTCCGATAGAACCTTAGGCGATGAGCAAAAAGAACAACTTGAGAATTTGTCATATAATTTGAAAAGGAATTTTTAGCAGCATAACATCCTGCTGGTTTATTGGAAACAGCAAAATCATTTTTATACGAAACAATACCTTCATGACCATTAAGTATCCGGTTGAAAGAAACAGAGTCTTAGATAAAGATTTTCGTGCAAGCGATAATTTTTTCCGAAGCGATAGAATATTCCGCAATTATTTTAAAGACAATATTTCGTCAGCAGGTAATGCCTATATGAACGATAAACTCGATTCGCTGGGTAAAGATGCTGCCGGTATAATGAATGAGCTTTCGATGGCGGCCGATAAAAACGGCCCGGTGCTGATAAAACGCAACCCGTTAGGCGAAAATATTGATGAAATTAGTTTTCATCCTGCTTATTGGGAACTGATGAAAATAGCTGTGCGCTCTGAAATGATGCGAGTAAAGTGGGATGATACTTTACGAAACAGATTCGGCCAAGAAAAACAACGGCTTGGTTTTGCAGCAGGATACTTTTATGCAATGAGCGAATGCGGACAGTATTGTCCGCTGTGTATGACCGATGGGGCAGCGCGGCTGATTGATTTGTTTTTAGATAAAGAGGGTAAGGCACGTTTGCTTGCGCATGTTTCTACCGATAATGCTGCTGATTTTTTTACTGGAGCAATGTTTCTGACAGAAAAGACAGGGGGCTCAGATGTAGGAGCTAACATTACTACTGCTGTTCCTCTAAAGGGGAATAATTATCTGCTGAATGGAGAAAAATGGTTTTGCAGTAACGCAAACGCGGACTTAATTTTTGCATTAGCACGAACAGATGATACAATACAAGGCACCAAAGGACTTTCCATTTTTTTAGTGGAGAAATATTTACCAACAGGCGAAAAGAATCCGATTGAAATGATACGGATTAAAGACAAACTTGGTGTGCGTTCTATGGCAAGTGCGGAATGCATGCTTGTAAACACTCACGGCAAGTTAGTAGGAAAAGAGTTCGAAGGTTTTAAGGTGATGGTAGAAATGATCAGTTTGTCGAGGTTATATAATTCAATGGCAGCATTGGCATGTTCGCGCAGAGCTTTGATTGAAGCTTACCAGTTTGTTTCAAACCGGCAGACGTTTGGTAAACCTGCTATCGAGCATTCGCTAATAAGAACCAAACTAACCGAACTTGGTGCCTTACATGTGGCTAACTTCTATCTGGTATGGCGCACCATTAAAGCACTTGATTTAGCAGATACAGGTAACGAAACAGAAGCACAGCTATTCCGGTTGTTGAACCCCATGACTAAAAAGTGGTCGGCTGAAACTGGCGTATATATGACAAGGGAGAGCATGGAGTTAATGGGAGGGCTTGGCTATATAGAAGACACCGTAATGCCCAAACTTATGCGTGACATTATGGTGCTGCCTATTTGGGAGGGGTCCGGTAATATTATCATACTTGATATGTTGCGATCTTTGCAGAAAACAAAGGGTTTTGAAGTAATGTGCAACGAGATAGTTCGCGTTGCTCAACAGTCTGAATACAAAGCATTTTTATTAGAGGAACTTGAGAAACTGAAAACTTTCAGTATGCGACTGAAGGGAATGCAACAAGATGAAATGGAATCATCCGCAAAAATGTTTTTCGAGAAGCTGACTTCACTGTTTCAAATAGCTTTGTTAGCTGAGGCGATAAACGCGGAAAGTAAGCAATGGATTAAGCCCGCAATAAATTTTCTGAAGAAAAAATATTTACCCGCTGAGTTGACGGAAGAAAAACCTTTATCCGTTGGGGAGATAAATCAACTGATAGGTTGGGATTAAACCGCTAAATTTTTTCGCGAATCAATTAAAAATTTGTGCACAAGGTTTCAATTTTCTTTGTCCTCTTACTTACTTATCTTACCTATAGCGGCTGGATATATACCGGAGGTACAAATACGGTTGCAAACATGTCGCCTATCGAACTGGAAGGGAAACATATTTTCGAAAAAAACAACTGCCAGAGTTGTCATCAACTCTTCGGTTTGGGAGGATATTTAGGTCCGGACCTGAGCACTGTTATTTCTGACAGAAGTAAGGGAACAGCTTATGCCAGAGCTATTTTACAGAGTGGAGGAAGCCGTATGCCTGTCTTTCATTTTTCGGAGAAAGAAATTAATGCTCTGATTTCTTATTTCACTTATGTAGATCGAAATGCGAATAAACAGGTCAAATTCGCAAGGTAAATGAGCAATAAAAAGGTCGGGTTATTTTTTATTCTGCTTGGATTATGCGTTCTGGTGCTGGGACTTTTTCTTGGCGTAATAGGAGGGATACAGTACGTTTTCCCGTTGTTCTTGAAAGAGCAGCTTGCTTTTCAGAAGACACGACCGCTGCATGTTTACCTGGTAATCAACTTCATCTTTTCTTCTGCCACCGGTTGTATTTATTATTTCCTGCCTTCGGTTGCAGAAAGAAAACTGTATTCCTTAAAGCTTGCTTCTATTCATTTTCTTTTGCAAGTGCTTATTGTATTGATAGTGGTCTTTTGTTTTTTTACCGGTCGGTTTTCGGGCAGAGAGTATCTTGAATTCCCTCCCTGGTTGACCCTGCTTACCTTAACCGCATGGGTAATGTTTATAATTAACTTCCTTAAAACAGTTTCAATACGCTTCATAAACCAACCGGTTTATGTATGGAGCTGGGCAACGGGTATTGTTTTCTTTTTTATCACCATTACAGAGGCGCATTTGTGGTTGCTGCCCTATTTCCATAACAACATTGTAAGAGATGTTACGGTTCAATGGAAGGCTCTTGGGTCTATGGTCGGTTCGTGGAACATGCTGGTTTACGGCACCGCTATGTATGTAATGGAGAGTATAACGAAAGACAAAAAGGTCGGACAATCAAAAACTGCCTTCTTCTTTTATTTCCTCAGTTTAACTAACCTCATGTTCAACTGGGGGCATCATACATATATAGTACCTGCTTCACCCATAGTCAAGGAAATATCGTATGTCATCAGTATGACAGAGTTGCTGTTTATAGGTAAGATTATTTACAACTGGCGGCAAAGTTACATCGCGGCTAAATTAAACTACAACTTTCTTCCTTTCCGGATGTTTACAATGGGAGATGTTTGGATATTTCTCAATCTGATTTTGGCTTTGCTCATCTCAGTGCCCGCTATTAACTATTACACCCACGGCACCCATATTACAGTGGCGCATGCTATGGGAACCACAATTGGTATTAACACTTCGCTTATATTGGGCTGCCTGCTGTTTATTGCCAACGATATTGTTCCGGAAAAATTAGTGCAGCATAAAAAGCAGTTTGGCGGGGCGATTGTCTTGCTGAATGTTTCTCTGCTTGTATTTTGGGTTTCGCTTATAGGCAGCGGAATCATGAAGAGCATGGCGGTGCAGCAAAATTTGAATTTTGCTGCAACTATGGTACAACTTCAGCCCTGGTTTGTTGCATTTGTTTCAGCGGGTGTAGTAGTATTACTCTCATTGCTTTTTATCCTGTTACCTCTCATTAAACTGTTTTTCAAATCTTCAGTTAGAAAATCGGAATAACGGATACCTGTTTTCGGGGTAACGGTTCCCCGGTTCTTCCAAGTCTTCCGAAGGATGACTTGGAAGTTGTAATGAAATCAGGAAGTCTCTGACTTCCTGATAAGCTGCTATGTATAATATACCTCATCTAAAATATTAACCGGTAATAATCCTTTCTCTCCGGCATAATCCTTAGCACTCGAATATACGTATCGTTGGGCCTCATCTACCAACCTTGCCGTAACCGGATTTTCATGCACATATTCTACTTTCTGTTTCCCCGGTTCTTCCAAGTCTTCCGAAGGATGACTTGGAAGTTGTAATGAAATCAGGAAGTCTCTGACTTCCTGATAAGCTGCTATGTATAATATACCTCATCTAAAATATTAACCGGTAATAATCCTTTCTCTCCGGCATAATCCTTAGCACTCGAATATACGTATCGTTGGGCCTCATCTACCAACCTTGCCGTAACCGGATTTTCATGCACATATTCTACTTTCTGTTTCACAAATTTGCCGCTCTCTAATTGAACCGGATGATTGTCCTGCTGCCAAAACTGATAGTGCGTATTGTTGCTGTTCTTTTTACCTGCCGATTCAAATATCCAAAGCATCCAGTTTCGCCTGCTTTCGGGAGTTGTCTTAATGGCTTCTATTATTTTTGAAGAAGTAAATTTTTTAAAGTCGCGCATAATATCCGAAAGACTATCGCTGCCCTTTCTGGAAACAACCAAGTGAATATGGTTAGGCATAATAACCCATGAGTGAAGAACCAACCCTTTCTTTTCAATACAGTATTGAAGACTTTCTACTACTATATCGCAATAGATGCTTCGGGTAAATACATCTACCCACTCTACTACCGCACACGAAACGAAATAAACTCCGTCAGGATTATCGAATTTGTAAGCAAAGCCCATGATATAAAAGTAAAGTAATTACAGAACTGCGATAATTAAAAGGTGCCCTTTTTTTCTATAGTTTTCGAAGTCACAGACTTCGAATTTTCATATTAACTTCCAAGTCATCCTTCGGAAGACTTGGAAGAACGGGTATTCCAAATTGCTGTATATTTTCTTGCCCCATTTTCGGTGTAGGATGATACGCTACTCAGCCTCAAATTTCTTGGGGCTAATTCATTGCATTTGTTAATCAGTTCATCCCAAGTAAGATTTACATAAAATCCGAAAGGATAGCTTCCTTCATTCCAAACTCCCAAAAATCTTCTTCCCTCGGGTTCATCAAATACTTCAATATCTGTAAGGCGTAAATTTTGATTTTCGAGTTCAGTACATTTGGCACTAAAGCTATTCCAGTCAGATGACCATAAATAATGTGCTCCGGTGCCCGGCTTCCATATCCCCAAATATTTTCTTTCGTTTCCATCAATGTAAGTTTCTACATCGGTTAAACGAAAGGATTGTCCCTCAGTAAATTTTACAAAGACAATTAAAATCAACAGCCCAACAAATCTCCTAACACGTTTTGATAAAGTTGCCGTTCTCATATTTTTTTCATTTATAGCTAATTCTTTTTCGTATAAATCACATGTCGCTTAATTGTTTTTTTAATAAACCTTATACCCAAAAAAATAATTAAACTGTCTTAAGCCATAGACTGTAACAGAAACTGAACTTGGGTTTCTTGCATAAATTTCAATTTGTTCGCCCGCAGTTAAATAGAAGGTTCCTGAGATATTCGCTGTTTCATCATGGATTCCCCTTTTGGTGTACGATTTTGCTTCCCCGTCTCCCCCAGATAATGGTTTAAACATGCCAAAATATGCAAATTCATTGTCAGGCATGGTTGTAAAAAGAAAAACTTGAGCGGAAAAAAAATACAAGCCATTTGACGGTGCAGTAAATATTCCCGTAGCAGTGTTATAAGCGTTTCCGATATTTACTAAGGCGGTATCATAAATAATTACAGTTGTGGTATTATTTATTACCTGCGTAAAATTATTCCATGTATGTGCATAAAAACTTACCTGCCCTCCTGGTGGCACAACAGAACCTTGCCAACTGGCATTACCATTTGCATCGCTGGTTAAAATTTTATTTGCACCCTGTGTTCCATCGGTAATTTTTATGGCACCATTAATATTTGCAGTTCCGTTTACATCCAGTTTAGCTGTGGGGTTTAGGGTGCCAATGCCTAACTGTCCTCCATTATTAAGCACCATACGCTGCTGCCCGTTGGTAGAAAAATTTATTGCTCCGTTTTCCCAGTTGCGCAGCCACAGGTCGCTGGCTTCTTCGGCAAGGTCGGCACCATCGGTGGTGGTGGTTCCGGTATTCATATGTGTAAGTTTTACGGAGGTGCCTATTTGTGCGCTATTATGTATTTGCATATTACCAACCGGTGTAGTAGTGCCAATACCCACCTTACCGTTGTTGTTTATTACCATCCTATCAGCACCGTTTACATAAAAACTAAGGGCGTTGTTCAGGTTGCTCCAACCTACTGCACTGCGCAGGGTGTCGTTTTGCATATAGTAATTCCAGGCCGCACTGGTGGTGCCTCCGCTAATTGCATTTACCGCATCGCCACTGCTTTTTAAATGCAGCAAATAATTGGGGGCTGTAGTGCCAATGCCCACATTGCCGCTGTTGCTGTTGTAAATATCATTACCGGTGGCGGTCCAATTATTATCGCTTGAGGTTTCGGCATACAGCGCATACGGCACACTCATTAGTTGCGAGGTGCCCATGTCGGTGTAATTAGTTCCACCTGCGGCATCTATTTCTACCTGTAAAAATTTTGTTCCATTGCCCCAGGCAATAGAACTAAAGTTGCCATTTACCACACTGCCGTTACCGATAACTACAGTAAACAATCCAAACTGGTTGGTAGTATCGGTTTGTGTTTCGCGGTAAACAATGTTTCCGCTCATGCTGCCATCGCGTATGGTAAAGCGCAAACCAACAGCTTGGTTTTGCAACACTGTACCGGTTGTGTTTCGCGCTACTGCCTGGTAGTTCATGCCCTGCGGTGCCTGGGCGTTTGCAATTTCAAAAACAAAAATACCAAGGAGAAAAAGTGTGGAAAGTTTTTTCATAATGCAGAAAGTTAGTGTGAGGTAAATATATAATTGAAATAAAAATGTGGAAATGATTTTGGTTAGTAGCATCCGCAACAAGGTTTAAATACTTTTCCCGGCAGGGTCTGTCGCAGACGACCTTGCGGGGAAGGAATAATTATTACAGAACAAAAAGATTAGTTTACCTTTGCCGAACACATTTCCTTCACTTAAAAAAAACGGTATGAATAAGATTTTGTTTGTAACTGCTATTTTGAGTCTTTGCTTGGTATCATGCAAAAAAGGCTCGTGGGAATGCACCTGTGTTGACAATGTGCAGCACTTGCCTACTCAAACGTTTACCTATAGTAATAAAACAGAAAAGGATGCAGAGCAGGCCTGCGGTAACGAAAATCACAACAACAGTAACTATCAGTGTACGCTCACAGAAATTTACGGGCTGTAAAATTAACGTGGCAAACCTTTCAGACGGGCTGCGTTAACTCCCAATTTGCGCAGGGTCGTCTGCGATAGAATGCGGGGACAAAGTATTTTCCTTTTCATTTCGGTATGGTTTTTCTTCAGTTGGAAAGTTTCAGTAGAATAATTTTTACATTCGCAATTATGAAATGCCCAATGTCCAAATACCATAGCAACAAGTCATTGGGTATTCCATGCGTCAGTTAAAATTAATTATGTCCGCATGAAACTCTCTGAACAACAACAACAAATCATTAGCAATTTTTTTGCTGACAAGCCGATTTTACGCGCCTACGTATTTGGCTCTTACGCGAGAGGTGATGCAGACGAAACAAGCGATATTGATTTACTAATTGATTGGGACTACTCTCAACACATCGGTTGGGGCTATGTTTCTGCGTGGAGAGAGTTAAAAGAGAAACTGAATAAAGACGTTGATTTTGTTTCAGTGAAATGGATTGACCCTTTATTAGAAGAAGCAATAAACCGCGAGAAGCAACTTATCTATGAAAGAAAAAGTGGGTGACCTTCAACGCTTGCAACACATCAGCAAGTGTATCTCGGATTTAGAAGAAATTTTAAAGGGTGTTGATGCTGATTCCTTTTACCGTAATAGCGAAAAGAAATATGCGGTAGAACGGGTAATGGAAATTATAGGGGAAGCAATCAAGAATACTTCCAAAGAAACTTTAGCTAAATCAAATCAACCTATTCCTTGGCGCGATGTAGTTGATTTCCGAAACCTTGTTACTCACGAATATTTCAGAGTTGATTATACAATGGTTTACAAACTTGCAACCGAAGAGATTCCGAAAGTAAAAACAGCAATCCAATTTCTAATGGCAGAAATACAGAAATAAAATGAGCCGCAAACAACCTTGTTCCATTTCCCTTCTCCTTAGGAGAAGGTGCCCGAAGGGCGGATGAGGGGAGCGGCTCTTTTGTTTCTTTACTTACCTTCGTTCCAATGAAACAACGCATCTACATAGACACTTCCGTTCTTGGCGGGTATTTCGACAAAGAATTTGAGGAAGACACTAAACTCTTTTTTAATCGAATTATCAATCAGGAATACTTAGTGCATCTTTCACAAATCAGCCAAATCGAATTACTTCCCGCTCCACAGCACGTAAAAGACCTTGTGCAGGATATTCCGCCAGATTGTTTGCTCATGCTCGATTTTACCGATGAAGCGCGGGAACTCGCCAACCAATATCTCAGCGAAAAAATTTTAGGCAAAGCAAGTTTGAACGATGCTTACCACATTGCTATTGCTACCGTAAACCGAATTGATGTGTTGGTGAGTTGGAACTTTCGCCACATTGTAAACCTTGACAAAATTCGCTTGTTTAACGCTATAAATCTTAAATTTGGCTATCCGGTAATTGATATTCGCGCACCTAAAGAATTGATAAAATATGAAGACTAAAGAAGAAACAACAATTAAGGACTTTCATTCGGTTGATTTTTTTCGCAAAGTGAAAGAATTAATCTCAAAGAAATTGATAGGAAAAACCTTTGAAGAGCAGAAAAAGATATTGCAGAAAATTCAGTCGGGCGAGATTAAACTCGAAGTTTCTGAATAATAGTTTGCGACTACAGTGAAAAAGAAAACGAAAAAACCTGCCCGACCGAGAGGCGGGTTCGATGCAGTAAAAATGATGCGCGACATACGCGATAAAGTCAGTGCAGAAACTAAAGACATGTCTTTTGCAGAATTGAAAAAATACATCGCTGCGCGGACAGAAAAAAGTGAATTACATGCAGCCAAATAAACCGAAGAAGGATTTTGACACAGTAAAAACGTTCAGAGATATAAAAACAAAAATCTCACAGGAGATTAAAGGAATGACCTTTGAACAGTTGAAAGCATACTTTGAGAAAACGAAGTTAAAGCCAACCACAAAAACAAATGAGCCGCAAACAACCTTGTTCCATTTCCCTTCTCCTTAGGAGAAGGTGCCCGAAGGGCGGATGAGGGGAGCGACTCTTTTGTTTTCTATCGGCTGTTTACTCTGCTCCGAGATTCGTAAACGTAATCTTGTAATGTCCATTCATCGCTCCAATGTTCTGAACATTGAAAAACTGCTCGGTGTCATTCAATCCTAACTCTGCAACCAACTCTTCGATTGTTTTCGTAACCGTTTGCCCTGCTTGCACTTCTAAGAAAGTTCCACCGGGCGCACCGTTGTTTGTGGCAGAAGCATAAAAGCGCAACGGACTTCCGGTAACTTCAATCGTGATTTTTGTTTCAGGTGTTCCTTTTATTCCGTCAACATTAATGTTCGCAATCATTCCCATCATTACATCACCTTCACGCACCACAGTTCCTCCACCTTTCACCATTACAATTTTTCTTCTCACCTCTTTTCCGGCTGAAATATGCACGTTCATTTCCGTTTTAATTTGGTAACCGTTCTTCTCCCACTTGAAATCAAAATCTCCAATCGCAACTTTACCGGTTTTGAATTTTCCGTCAATACCGCTCATCACTTCTTTTACTAAAGTTTCAGTTCCGGTTTCAAACATCGAGAACTTTACACCTTCCAACGGAGCATCAAGCACAGTGAAAACAGTTCCGCTCACTTTTGCGAAGGTTGTTCCTAAATCAAGAATATCTCTCGCTCTGAAATACTCTTTCCAAAATCCGTTTTCCGTTTCTTCCAAAGTATTTACCATCTTATCCATTTGCCCTTCAAACAAATCGCGGATAATTTCTCTCACCAAATTTTTCGCATCGCGTATAGCTTCGCTTCTGCTGATTTGCGCCTGTCTTGGATTTTGCGAAGCCACCTGATAAACGGTTATCGCTGTTTGCAAATCCGTAATATCACCGGCTACGATACCATAATCTACTACACCCGCAATGTTTGCGTTGGCAGCATCATGTATTGCCTTACAAGCATCATCAATATCTGCCTTTGAAAGTTTATCCAATTTACTTTTGTTGAAGTTCACCAACTGCAACAACGTATTGTTGTGTGTTGCATTTGCAAAAGCGATGGTTGCGTTCGCGCATTTCATAGCAATCTTTCGCATGGTCAACCGGAGAAGTTTAGTGTCTTCGGTAACACCTTTTGTATTGCCCACACCGATTTGATTCAGCGCGTTAATCAAAATTCGTTTTGTTTTTACATCTGCTAATCTCAAAGCAAAAGCAGGTATTCCAGATGTAGGTCCGGTGTTCGCATCGCAGAACCCCGTAGTAGTGTCAATCATGTTGACACGGTTGTTATCTTTCGTATTCATATTTTTTGTTTTTGTGCTCCGATTGTTTTCGGAACGGTTATTTAATTTATCTCTATGACTACGAAACCTGTTCCAGTCCACACGCACCCTTTGAGAATTAACTAACCTTTACACTTATGACTTTCATCTGCCATACGTTTCTACCTTATTATATGTCCTGTTAAATTTTTTAAGAAATAAGTCCACTTTCCTACATCCATTTCACACGTTTCACAACGCGGACGACAACGTCAACAACGAAAATGTGAACGTTCGCAACGAAATTGACGTAGCCCGCAGCGCGCACACCGCGTTCCGCAACGAAAATGACAACGTCCGCAACGTGAAGACCGGAAGCCGCAACGAAATCGTCAGCGGCAACAAAGCGGACAGCAGCGTCAGCAGCGCGGACAAGGCGCACCGCAACGAAAGTGATGAAGTCAACAACGCGGAGAGCGTAGTCCGCAACGAAAACGCAAACGTCTGCAACGCGGACAACAACGTCAGCAGGGAAATCACCGACAATCACAGCGACAACTTCCTTTATTATTACTCCGTTAAGTAAAACTTCCAATAATTTCTTAACTGATAAAACTCATAATCTTTTCCTCCCGAATGGTTCTCATTTGCACAATAAAAGACAATAGTGTCTTTTACATTTTCTTGGTGAATGTTTCGTGATATGATAAATGAATCTGTAAGTACTGTTTTCTCTGAAATACGGCAACTGAAAAAAGATAAGGGAGCCGTTATACTCGCTCATTACTATATGCCTCCCGAATTACAAATTCTGGAAAAGGATGGAGGAGTAGCCGACTTTATTGGCGATTCGCTGGGTCTTAGTATCGAAGCCACTAAGGTAAACGCATCAAACATTGTTTTCTGCGGAGTTAGTTTTATGGCCGAAACGGCTAAAATTCTCAATCCCGGTAAAAACGTTTTAATTCCCGATAAAGAAGCCGGCTGTTCCCTGGCATCCAGTATTACAGCAGCCGATGTTCGGGAACTGAAGCAGCGTTACCCGGGTGTTCCGGTAATTGCCTACGTGAATACCTTTGCCGAAACGAAAGCCGAGTGCGACATTTGCTGCACTTCGCGCAATGCAGTGTCCATTGCCAAATCGTTTGAAAGCGACACCCTCATTTTTGTTCCCGATGTTTACATGGGGCAAAATCTGCAGGCGAAAATTGAGCGCGAAACCGGAAAGAAAATGATTCTGTGGCATGGCGCCTGCGAAGTACACGAGCAGTTTTCTAATACTTCGCTTGCTAACATGAAACAAATGTATCCCGATGCGGAAATGCTTTTGCATTGGGAAGTGCCGAAAGAAACGGTAGAAGAATCGCTGAACGACCATAAAGGAGTACTGGGCAGTACCAACGACATATTGAAGTATGTGGGTAGCAGTGCCTCTCAAAAATTTATCCTGGCTTCGGAGTGCGATTTGGGAGCCACCCTGCGCGGCATGTATCCCGATCGCGAGTTTATTACCCCTTGCTTTAAATGCCCTTACATGAAAAAGATAAGCATAGCGAATACACTCGCTGCATTAAAATCAATAGGTACAGGCGAGCAGGCGAAGTACGAAATTGTATTGCCCGCTGATGTTCTCGAACGCGCCTATACCCCCATTAAACGAATGCTTGAATTTGTATGAACCAACGCGAAACAGAAGTATTAGTAATAGGCAGCGGAATTGCCGGTTTGTTTTACGCCATTCATTGTGCCAAATTTACTCGGGTAACCATTGTTACCAAAGGAACCATCGGTGAATCGAACACCATGTATGCTCAAGGGGGTATTGCCGCGGTATTTGACAAAACCGATGCTATCGAAAATCATGTGCACGACACGCTTATTGCCGGTGATGGTTTATGCAACGAATCGGCAGTACAACTGATTGCGGGAAATGCTAAGCAGGCTGTTTTAAGTTTAGATAAGTTAAATGTAAGATTCGATGAAAAGCAGAAAGGAGTTTTTGATTTGCACCGGGAGGGGGGGCATTCGCATGCACGCGTAGTGCACGCCACCGATGCCACCGGAAAGGAAGTGGAAAATGCACTTGTAAGGCAGGTGCGCTCTTCTAAAAACATTACAATACTCGAAAACTGTTTTGCGGTGGATTTATGTGTTATCAAAAACACCTGCACGGGCATTATAGCCATTGAAGATAAAGCCACAGAACCATTACGCATTCATGCTAAAGTGGTGATGCTGGCAAGTGGAGGGGCGGGGCAGGTTTATGAATTAAACACCAACCCTGCTATAGCCACCGGTGATGGTTTTGCTATGGCGCAGCGCGCTGGTGCAGCAATAGCCAACATGGAATTTGTGCAGTTTCATCCTACTACCTTTTACGAACCCGGGAGCCAGGTGTTTTTAATAACCGAAGCCTTGCGGGGTTTTGGAGCAGAGTTAAAGAATTCAACCGGTGAAACTTTTATGGAAAAGTATCACCCCCTTAAATCACTTGCCCCGCGCGATGTGGTTACCCGGGCCATTTTAAGTGAAATGAAAAAAAGCGGTGAGCCTTGTGTATATCTGGACGCGCGGAAGTTTGATACCGGTGAACTTCAGAAGCATTTTCCAAATGTTTATGCTCATTGTAAGCAGGCAGGATTGGATTTGTCGAAAGATATGATACCTGTGGTACCGGCAGCGCATTACATGTGCGGTGGTGTGGTTACTGATTTGAAGGGAAAGACTTCTATCAGGAATCTGTATGCCTGTGGCGAAGTTTCGTGCACCGGTGTGCATGGTGCTAACCGCTTAGCCAGCAATTCGCTATTGGAAGGATTGGTGTTTGCAACAAAAGCGGCTGACCATACCGCCTTGCTTTTACAAAAGCATATTCCGCTTACAGAACCTATACCGGTAGTACGGTTGAGTAAAACCGAAGATGCTGATATAGGCAGCATGAAAAAATACCTCCGGCATGTAATGTGGCTTTATGCCGGTATAATACGAAAGGGAACAGAGTTAAATTATTGCGAAGCAGAGCTGAAGGAATTGCACCACAAGTTAACTTCAAAAATTTCTTCACAAGGCATTTCGGTGCAGCGTATGGAAATGCTAAACCTGATTGAAACAGCGCTGATGATTGTAGAAGGCGCACTGAACCGGGAAGAGAGCCGGGGCTGCCATTACAGGTCTGACTTTCCTAAGAAAGCAGATTCTCCAAAATTCACTAACCCCAGACTTAAGGCAGCTTTCAACTTCGACTGAACTTTTGCTCTGTTTTTCTTTTTCTGTAAAATTGCTTTTGATACTATATGGAAATATTTAAAGAGTTCAGATTTGAAGCCGCTCATTTCTTACCCAATGTACCGGAGGGGCACAAGTGCCGGAACATGCATGGTCATGCCTACCGGGTAATGGTCTATTTGACCGGAGAGGCAGACCCCAAAACCGGTTGGATAATTGATTTTACCGACCTTAAGGAAATTTTTGCCCCCATACTCGAGTCTCTCGACCACAAAGTACTGAACGAAGTGGAGGGACTTGAAAATCCTACCGTTGAAAATCTAACCGTCTGGATTTGGAAGAAACTTTTTCCCGCTCTGCCGGTACTGTCGAAGGTTACCGTTTATGAAACCGAAACTTCGGGCTGTACTTACTCCGGTTCCTGAATACCGCTTTGTAAAACTTTGAAAACACATCAGCAGGACGTGATGTAAATCATAGGATAGCGTATATTGCGGGTTAATCTTTGGCTCAAATTTACTTTCATGAAAATACTTCGCCTCTTCCTGTTTGTTGGGTGCTGCACCATTGCACAGCAGTTGTTTTCGCAATCAGCAACTTCTATTGCTAACGGACCCTGGGTAAGCCCGTTTACCTGGAGTTGCACCTGTGTTCCGTTGCCGGGCTACACGGTTACTATCAACCATCAGGTAATTCTTAATACAAGCTTTCAGTTGCCTTCGGGCGGCATTACGGTAAATGCCGGTGGCTCGCTGGTGCAGGATTCTGCCCGCGATATGCTGATTAACGGAGGGTTTATTGTCAATCACGGAACGGTTGACTTTCGCTATTTGCTGTTGCAAAGCGGACATGTTACCAGTACCGATACCCTGCGGCTTAAATCGTTTGCCAACTACGGCACCATCGAAAACTCCGGGGTGCTTCACCGGGTAGATAGTTTTTTTAATGTGGGGTTTATTCATAACACCGGTTTGGTTTTAACTAAAAAATTTCAGAACAACGATACCCTGATTAACGATGGTCTCTTTGCCGAGGTTGACAGTTTCTTTAACCTGAGTTTTTTACTCAACAACGATTCCATAATTACCCCTACTTTTCTCACCTCCGGTACTTTAATCAATAACGGGCATATTACCGGTGTAGATAGTTTCACCAACACCGGTATGCTGGCTAACAATGCCACCGGTGTAATAGATGCCGACAGCATGCTCAACAGCGGCACTATTATTAATCAGGGAGTACTGCATACAACGGCTTTTGCCAGCATTGGTAATATTCAGAATGCCGGAGGGCTTACTTTTTACGATGCTTACAACATTAACCTGTTTACCAACACCGGTTCGCTGACCGGGGCGCACAGTTTGCTTAATACCGGCAGGTTTGTAAACGCGGTAGGAGGGAACGTACAGTTAGGCGGCAGTTTTATGAACGTTGATTCGCTTTACCACGATGCCGCGTTTATCAATAACGGGGTAATGGTGGTGGACAGCGACTGGTATAATGCCGATACGGTAGCCGGTGGGTTTGGTAGTTTTACAGTGGCGCTGCAAAGCGGTAACTCGGGCAGGATGAACGGCTCTTTCGACTTTTGTGATTTAACGCCACCTTCTTCGGCTCCGTTTATTGATAACAACACCGGTACCATCAGCCCACAAATTACCTGGTGCACACCCCAGGCGCCCGATGCCAACCTGAGCGCGGCTGATGTATGCGATGGGCAACCGGTGGTGTTTACTAATTCTTCAACCGGTTCTATCTCCGGCTTTTTCTGGGATTTTGATGATGGAGCCACTTCCGCACAAACCAACCCTGCACATACCTACAGCAGCAGCGGCACCTACAATGTAATGCTGGTGGCCGGTAACGGGCTTAATGCCGATACCGCTTACCTTACCGTTACCGTTTACCCGTTGCCGGCCACACCGGTGGTTACGGTCAATGGCACCTCGGTAAGTTGCAGTACAACGGCTGCCGGCTATACCTGGTACTTAAACGGAGTGCTGCAAGGCAGTATTACCACGCAAAGTTTTGTGGCTACACAGCAGGGGTACTACTCGGTTAAAATAACCGATGCACACAGTTGCAGTTCGGCAAAGAGCGATAGTGTGTTTGTAGCCATCGCTTCAGGGCTTGGTTCATTACAGGGCGAAAGCACCATGCAGGTATTCCCTAATCCGTTTAACCATGAAACAACACTTTTTCTTTCCACTTTCGAAAAAGGAGTGGCGTTACTTACGGTATCGAACATGCTTGGTCAGCAAGTGTTCAGCAGTGTTACACGAATTGAACCCGCAAACACCAACCGGCTGACCATTGACTTAGCCAAAGAACCCAGCGGAGTTTA
This sequence comes from uncultured Chitinophaga sp., assembly GCA_964493695.1. Taxonomy (GTDB): domain Bacteria; phylum Bacteroidota; class Bacteroidia; order Chitinophagales; family LD1; genus Bog-950. Next base: position 33,788 of record CAZBPG010000032.1, read on the forward strand.
CCTGTATCAACTGCGGCTGGGCGGCAAACTGTACTGTGGCAAATTGGTGAAGGAGTAAACCCCCTCAGCAGTTTGGCACAACTTCCCGATTTGTTTCGCGCTTCCTTCTGAGAGGTCAATGCCTGGAACCCGTTGGATGCCCTGCTCCGCTGAGAGGTCAATGCCTGGAGTCCGTTGGTTGTCCTGCTCCGCAGAGAGGTCAATGCCTGGAGTCCGTTGGTTGTCCTGCTCCGCAGAGAGGTCAATGCCTGGAACCCGTTGGATGCCCTGCTCCGCTGAGAGGTCAATGCCTGGAGTCCGTTGGATGCCCTGCTCTGCCGAGAGGTCAATAT
>CAZBPG010000033.1:0-33974 GCA_964493695.1 uncultured Chitinophaga sp.
ACCGACAGCCGTGTGTATTACGGTACTACACTTGGTTCGAATACACTTTACAAAGACAGTGCAACGCTCACTACCGAGCACCGGGTAAAGCTCACCGGTCTGCTGCCGCACACCAAATACTTTTACAGCATTGGCAGCAGTACACAAATACTAAGAGGTTCTGACCCTCAGCTTTATTTCACCACCGCTATCGACAGCACCATGAACACACCGGTGCGCTTTTGGGCCATTGGCGATTTTGGCCACGGCAATATTGCCGAGCGCGATGTGCGGAACTCCTATTACACCTATGCGGCTAATCATCCGGCCGACTTTCAAATGTGGCTGGGCGATAACGCTTACCCCGATGGCACCGACCAGGAGTTTCAGGACAAAGTGTTCGACACCGTTAACGGTTACGGCAATGTAATGTTAAACCTCCCTTTTGTGGCTACTTCTGGCAACCACGATTACAACAGCATCTGTGCCTGGCAGGCCCCCTGCAACACCGACCCCGAACTGCACACCGGTCCTTACCTAAACATTATTGACCCGCCTACCGAAGGCGAACAGGGAGGTGTGCCCTCACACCGCAAACTCTTCTACTCTTTCGATTATGGCGATATACATTTCGTTTGTCTTAATTCCGAAATAGGTTCCGGAATAACTCCCGCCTACAACTGGATAGGGCTGAACAACTTCGACACCGCTTTTACTTCACCCATGTACGAGTGGATGAAAGCTGACCTTGCCGCGACTACTAAAAAGTGGAAAATAGTTTTCTGGCATCAGTGCCCTTACAGCGCACAAAACGACCTTACAGAACTTTCAAGTTTTCAGTTGTTCTGCATTGCCATGCGCACACATGCTAATCCTATTCTCGAAAAATACGGAGTTGACCTGGTGCTCACCGGTCACGACCATAATTACCAGCGCAGTTATTTAATTAACGGGCACTACGGTTATAAAGCAGATTTTGATCCCGGCATGATGATTAACGGAAGCAGCGGCAACGATGCCAACAACGAAGCTTACATTAAATATACCGATGGCCCCATGGCAGGCAAAGGAACGGTGTATGTGGTGGCCGGTAACAGCAGCGATGGTAATACCTACACTCCTTTCAACCATCCGGCTATTTACTTTGGCGAAACCTGCGATACCTGCTGGGGCTCGCTGATGATAGATGTTAATGGCGACCGGTTAGACGGACACTACTTTACTTCGCTCGGTGCTGTGCACGATGAGTTTACTATTAAGAAACAATCCACCACCGGCATACAGGATGACGATGAAGCGGCCTTCGACCATTTTTATGCTTACCCCAATCCGTTCTTTGAGCAAACGCGCATAGGCTATACCGTAACTAAGAAATGTGAGATTAAAATTGATGTACTCGATGTAAAAGGGCGTTTGGTATTCCCTTACCTAAGCACCACCCGCGAACCGGGCAACTATCTCGATATTATTGATTTTGACACCAGGGAAGATGTGGAGAGAGGCACCTACCTCATCCGGCTTAACTGTGGTGGGGTAATTAAATACCGCAAAGTGGTAAAGATGTAGTAACCGGTGCTTAATCCTTCGCTGCTTTTGCAAATTGCAGCGAGCTTCTGTTTTTGCTGTCGGCAACCAACAGATGCAGTTCAGTTGAATCAAGCCGAACGACAGATAAAACCTGTTCGGGCATTTGTTTATGCGTAAGCGACTGCATGGTCAATGTATCGTCTCGCAAAGTGTATTCTCCTTCTTCTATGGAACCGGCAATGTCAGTCCGGTAAGTGCCCTTATCGTCAAAGGTCCATCTCCACCGTCCCAGCATGTCTCCCTGCAGCACCGTTCCGTTTATATCCAGCACCTTTAACTGCCAACTGCCCTGCAATTTGTCGGTTTGCTTTTGCCCGCATCCGGTAAGCAAAACAAGCAGCAGCAAATAAGGAACGTAGTTTATCTTTCTTCTCACCGGTTTACTTTGCAGGAACCATTTCAAAAGTTACTTCTTCGGCCCCTTCTTTTGCCTTAAACGTAAACCGGTCTTCCGTTAACTCCAGAATCTTAAACTCTTTTGTTTCTCCCTTATCGGAAGTAGAAGTAATAGCCGTAGAGTTCCAGTTCAGTTTCCATTTACCGTTCAGCACCTGTTCGTTGTTCTGTGTGTTGTAAGTGCCATCGGCATTGTAGGTAAGGCGGAATGTTCTGCGCATCTCTTCAATAGACCGGTCAATCTGCGGCTGCATTTCTGCCGGTACTGCGGTGGAGTATTTCAAATTTTCTACCATCCAGGTTTTCACCAGCACTTTCGATTTGTCGGAACAGCCCGAGAGCGCGATAAGGGCTACAAGTATTACTATCAGTTTACTTTGCTTTGCTATTTTCATTCACGATTGTTTTGAAGCGCGAAAATAGAATTATCACCATAGGTTTATGAAACTCACACTGCTTCTTATCGGTAAAACAACTTCCGCTGAAGTAAAAAGCATTTGCGATGATTACCGCAAGCGCATTAATCATTACACCAAAATGGAAGAAGTGGTGATTGATAACTCGGCAATTAAACTCTCTGACAAGCAAAAGGTAAAGGATAAAGAAGGTGAGCTGATACTGAAGAAGATTGGCCCCACTGACTTTGTAGTTCTGTTAGACGATAAGGGCAAGGAGTTTACGTCTGTCCAGTTTGCCCGTTATCTTGAAACTGTCTTTAATCAGTCGGTAAAGAATATGTGTTTTGTGGTGGGCGGTGCTTACGGTTTCAGCGATGCGGTATATAAACGCGCCAACGCCAAACTCAGTTTATCGAAAATGACTTTCTCGCATCAAATTGTGCGGGCAATTTTTTCGGAGCAGCTTTACCGGGCGTTTACCATTATCCGCAACGAGCCGTATCACCACGAGTAGACCGGTTACCGGTTACTCTTCAGACGAACTCTTAAAGCCCTTCATAATACCGCGCACACTCTCGCGTATGAAGTTTACTATCTCGTCTTTATCAGCACTTGATTCAATATCGGCATCAATATATTTTAATGCCGTGCTGGTGTTGAAACCGCGAATGTAGAGGATGCGGTAAACATCAAGTATCTGGTTGATTTGTTCGGTGGTGTAACCTCTTCTTCTTAAACCTATGGAGTTAACACCGGCATAAGTAGTGGGGTGGCGGGCAGCGCGCACAAAAGGCGGAATATCTTTATTCACCAGGCAGCCACCGCTTACAATTACGTGACGACCGATTTTTACAAACTGCTGAAAGTTGGTAGAGCCTCCGAGAATAGTAAAGTCTCCCACCTCCACATGTCCGGCAAGGTTGGCGTTGTTGGCCAGCACACAGTTGTTGCCGATAATACAATCGTGGGCAATGTGCACGTAAGCCATCAGCAAAGTATTGTTGCCAATCTCGGTTTTCATAGAGGCTTCGGTGCCTTTATTCACCGTAACATATTCCCGGATGGTTACGTTATCGCCAATCACCACACTTGATTTTTCGCCTTTGTATTTTAAGTCCTGAGGAATGGCAGAAATAACCGCACCGGGAAATATGCGGCAGTTCTTGCCGATGCGCGCGCCCTCCATAATGGTTACGTGCGGGCCAATCCAGGTGCCTTCTCCTATAATTACATCTTTCGAGATGGTAACGAAAGGTTCTACCACAACATTGTCTGCTACTTCGGCCTGCGGGTGTATGTAAGAGAAAGGTTGATTCATGGTTGATTAGCTGATGAGATGATTAGCAAATTAGCAGATGGTAAAAGGCCGGTAACCGGAGTTGGAATTTTGTATTTAATCTTCTCATCTGCTAATCAACTAATCTGCTAATTATTTCCCGTCTTTACGCTGAATCTTAGCCATCATTTCGGCTTCGCTCACTAATTTGTTACCTACGTAGGCTGTTCCCTTCATTTCAATGATGCCTCTGCGCATAGGCGAAAGCAATTCCATTTTAAACAGCACGGTGTCACCGGGCACTACCTTGGCTTTAAACTTTACTTTATCAATCTTAATGAAGTAAGTGTCGTAGTTATGGGGGTCGGGAAGTTTGTGAAGGACAAGAATGCCACCGGTTTGTGCCATGGCTTCTAACTGCAACACACCGGGCATTACGGGATTGCCGGGAAAGTGACCGCGGAAGAATTCTTCGTTCATGGTTACTCCCTTCACTCCCACCACTTCGGTATCGGAGAGAGAGATGATTTTATCAATCATCAGAAAGGGATACCGGTGAGGAAGTATTTTCTCGATACCGGTAGCATCGTAAATGGGCGGAACATTCTGGTCGTAAGCAGGGGCAGGGTCCTTCATTCTTTCCTGCTTGATGTGCTGCTTTAAAACCTTGGCAAACTCCACATTATGTTTATGACCGGGCTTGGTAGCAATGATGTTCGCATTGATGGGAGTGCCGATTAAGCCTAAATCACCCACCACATCTAAAAGTTTATGGCGTGCCGGTTCGTTGTGATGGTGTAACTCCACGTTGTTCAGAATTCCTTCTTCCACTACTTTGATATCGGGTTTGTTGAAGAGGGCGGCAAGTTTTACCCTTTCATCTTCGGTCACCGGTTTGTCCACTACGATGATGGCGTTGTTCAAATCGCCACCGCGAATGAGACCTGCTTCGTAAAGCATTTCGAGTTCGTGTAAGAAACAAAAGGTGCGTGAGGGGGCGATTTCTTTTTTGAAATCGTTTACCTTATCGAGCGTAGCGTGCTGCTGACCGAGCACTTCGCTTTTGTAATCGATAAGGGCTGTTACTTTGTAGCGGTTAGAAGGCATAGCGAGATACTCCACTCCGCTTTCTTTATCTACATAGTGAATGTTCTGACGCAGTTCGAAAATATCGCGCTCTTCGTTTTGTTCCTGTATGCCCGCTTTCTCCAGGGCTTCTACAAAATATTTAGCACTGCCATCCATAATAGGCACTTCAATACCGTCAATCTGCACTAAGCAGTTATCTACCTGCAAACCGATGAGGGCGCTCATTAAATGCTCTACGGTTGCCACCATAGCGGGGCCTTTTTCTAAAGTAGTTCCGCGCTGAACGGTGGTTACTAAGTCGCAATCGGCATTAATGAGGGGCTTATCGGTCAGGTCAGTTCGCTGGAACTTGATGCCGTGGTTGGGCGGAGCGGGGAGAAATGTTACCGTAACGTTTTGTCCGGTATGTAAGCCTACTCCGGTTAGGGAGGCTTCCTGTTTAATTGTCTGCTGTAAAGAATGCGTCATTAACGATTTCTAAAGGGTGGCAAAACTATTTATTTACATGACATTAACTACACATACATCCCGCACGGTTACTTTTTCTCTTCGAGTTTCTTTTCCAGTTCTTTTACCCGCTGAATCAACTGCGGCAATATTTTCATGGAAGCCAGTATCCGGTAGTGCTCCCGCGCATCTATAGCCGGTGCGCCCGAAACCCCTTTTCCCTTCTCCGGTATATCGCGGATAACAGCCGCCTGTGCCTGAATCTTCACCCCATCGGCAATAGTGAGGTGACCGGTGATGCCTGCCTGTCCGCCAATCATTACGTTCTTACCGAATTTAGTGGAACCGGATATGCCTGCCTGTGCAGCTATAACGGTGTTGTCGCCAATTTCTACATTATGTGCTACCTGAATCAGGTTATCGAGTTTAACGCCATCGCCAATTTTTGTAGCGCCCATCACCGCACGGTCAATGCAGGTGTTAGCCCCTATTTCTACATCGTTGCCAATAATAACGTTACCGGTCTGAGGAATTTTTTTGTAGGTGCCGTCCGGCTGGGGGGCAAAGCCGAAACCATCGCTGCCGATTACACAACCGGAGTGAAGAATGCTGCGGCTGCCTATTTTGCAATCGTGATAGACCGAAACCCCGGCATAGAGAACCGTGTTATCGCCCAGTTCGGCATTGTCGCCCACAAAACAGTTGGGATAGATGGTTACGTTTCTGCCAATCTTCACGTTATCGCCCACATAACTGAAAGAGCCGAGGTGGAAGTTTTCTCCGTAAGCGGAGTTTTTGCCGATGTGCGAATGGGCTTCGATGCCCGAAGTTTTTTGGTTGCCGTTCATGGAAGCATACGCCTCCATAAGTTTTTGAAATGCCTGATACGGTTCTTTAACACGAAGCGCAGCAGCGATATTCGCTGTGTTGTATTCAAGTGTTTCATCGCAAAGCAGAATACCCGCCTTTGCAGTTTGCGCATAATGGAAGTATTTGGGGTTGCCGAGAAAACAGAAAGAGTCGGCATCGGCTTCTTCAATTTTGGCGAGTTTGTTTACCCTCGCGTTTGGGTTTCCTTCTAGTTTTGCATTGAGCAAAACCGCTAATTCCTTCGCTGTAATCTCCATCCCGGGTTCTTGAATATGCACGTTAAACGCGCTGTTGTTTTTTTATTGTGTGCGCGAAGAAAATATTTTTTGAACATTTAAAGGCGAGTGGTGAGGAACGAGTAGTCTCGGCTGAGCCGAGATGAAAGGCAGAGAGCAAATGGCAAGGGAATTTTGGGGCTTTACATTTTAACCCACCTGCGCTTTACACTTGCCTGTTTGGTTTGGCTTGCAGAGAGCGGAAGTTGACGTATGTTTGCAGTAAATGGAATTTCATTTACCTTAGTTAAAAATAGAAGCCATGAATATTGAGCTAAAGAAACAGGAAATAAAAACCGAGATAGAAAATTTGCAGGATGAAAAAGTGCTTTGGGCTATTTCGCGGTTGTTGCATTTAGATGATGAAGGTGAAGTGCCTGAGTGGCATAAAGAAGTTGTGCGCGAGCGCGTAGAGCGATATGAAAAAGGCGATGGCAAAATGCTTGATTGGGATGATGTGCAAAAAAAGCTATGAATTACCTTGTTGAAATTGCACCCGAAGCCGAAGTCGAAATTGCAAATGCAAAGAATTGGTACGAAGAGCAGCAAACCGGATTGGGAGAAAGTTTTACAGTAACTGTGCGCGAACATATTAACGCGTTAAAAAAGGAAAGCCCCGAACACAAAATAGCCTTTGACGATTTACGAAGAGTATTGGTGAAACGCTTTCCATACGTAATTTATTACAAACGTTACGCAGAAACCAAAACGATTAAAGTATTTGCCGTTTTGCACGATAAGAGAGATACCGGCTTTCTAAAGAAAAAAAGTATCTGACAGTAGAAACGCAACAGCCCCTCGGGTATACCGTGGGGCTGTTGCGTTTAAGCCCCCTTTAGGGGGTTGGGGGTTGGCTTTACATTTTAACCCACCTGCGCTTTACACTTGCCTGTTAAGCAATTACAAATCTGCAACTATCTGTAAGTTCGACATGCCCTGAACATGACGAACAGCGGGGGAGTGACGCAGAGCCGGTAACAGCACATCAAAATGTTCTTTGAAAATCAACCGGTGGCTGTTTACAGACCAGAAGGGCACCTCCCGCATGAGCGGGAGCATACTACCAGATCTGTCGGGCACTTCCCGCTTGAGCGGGAGCAACTATTCGGATCTGTCTGCAACTTGCCGCTATAGCGGCAACTACCATCCAGACCTGTACGCTACTTACCGCTATAGCGGGAGGTGTCCGACAGAACAGGATACCCTTTTCCGCTCAAGCGGGAAGCCCCCGACAGAACAGGATACCCTTCACCGCTCAAGCGGGAGGCCTCCGACAGAACAGGATACCCTTCACCGCTCAAGCGGGAGGCCTCCGACAGATCCGGATACCCTTCACCGCTCAAGCGGGAGGCCTCCGACAGATCCGGATACCCCTCACCGCTTAAGCGGGAGGCTTCAGACAGAACAGGATACCTCTTCCCGCTATAGCGGGAGGCACCATTCGGCTAGAAAATCAATGAGTTATGTAATAACCCTATAAAACCCATCTTCCGAACAGTTGTGGTGTTTTCATCAGCAATAACTACCTTCATTTTTGTCGCAACAGGTTCATCGCCTGCCACTGGCTTGGATTCGGGAGAACCTGCCGGGACATAACGCCCTAATGCTTTTTGCTTTACGGTTTTATAGCCAGCCTTGCCAATGCCAGCAGGAACCTTTTGCCTGCCTTGCCTTTGCGGCCATACTTGCTGCCGTTGCGGAAACTATCGAAGTAGAGTTTAGAATACATAGAGGCAAAAATGGCGCACTTGTAATGCCCGTATTTTTTTCCGCCATTGCGCAGGGTAATATGTTTGGCACCCCGGCTTTGCATGCCATCGCGGGCTACAAAGGCGTTTTTGTAGTTCACCTGCTCGTCTTTATTGCAGTAGCAAAGCTGCACGGGGTTTTCGGGTTTCCAGTTCACGAGCGAGTTATCGGCCAGGGCTTTGTGCATAGGGAAGTTGGGGTCGGTAAGGTAGAGGTTGACAAAGGTATCGCGCACCATATCTTTAGGCACTTCGGGCAATACTTTATCAATATCGCCCATGCCGTGCGAGCCATCGAACATTTTAGGGATGAGGGTATCGTAAGGTGATTTGTAAACGGTATTAATGTCGGGCACTATTTTGTAGATTTCGTTAAACCCGCGCAGGAGGTAAGGCAGGTAGTGGGGGTTAGAGTATTTGGTAAACATCACCTCGCTTTGCACACCGCCCATATCGTAAGCGCCACTGTTGCCCGAGGTGGCGGTTACTTTTAAGTCGGGGTAGCTTTCCTGAATATGTTTGTTGGCGGCCACAGCGGCATAGCCGCCTTCGGAGTAACCGGTGAGGAATAACTGGTCGTTTGTCTTTACGTTCAGCGAATCGTTCAATTCGCGAACGGCATAAATCATATCGGCAGTTGCCTGCCCTAAAGATTTATACTGCTGATAGAGGTGAAATTTATCGCCATAACCCAAACCGATGTAGTCGGGCTGAAGAACGAGGTAACCGTCTACTGCTAAACCAAGGCAAAGGTAGTCTTCACCGCCCAGGCGTTTAGACCTGCCCGGTTGAATTCTTGTGCCGTGATGATAAACCACCTGCGCCATAGGTTCGTTTACCGCGCGGGGAACAAATACCAAACCGGTGGCCTTGATGCAGGTGCTGTCGTGCCAGCAGGTTTTGTAAGCAATTTCGTAAACATCTACATCGTATTTTACTTTCAACAGCGCAGCAGGCACATGGTTCTCCTTCATCTTGCTTTGCAGCTCGGCTTTGGTTACGGTTTTCCAGAGCGAATAGGAAAGCAGTTTGTTACCGGTGAAGTCGAGCGCAAAAGTTGGTAAAGAAACACACAGGGAAAGGAAGAGAAGGATTTGCTTCATTTATTTGAGGAGAGTTTTAGGATAAAAGACATAGTATTTGGTAACCGGTACGGAAAGAACGGAAATATTCAACTGGTCGCTGGCCTGTGCAATATCAATTACCTCATTTTTACCCAGCATGATATTAATCCGGTTTTCGGTAGTGCTGTAGGCGTGGTTCGAAGTTGAATCAGAAAACACCAGGTAACCGGCTTCTTCTTCGCTCAGCTTAAACTTCTTCATAGCGCGCTCGTTCAGGTCTTTTATCTTCTTGTATGAAAATGACTTGCTGCCTATTTCAATTTTAAAAAGTTTTCTTTCCAGGATAGCTTCACAGAGTATGCGTAAGACTTTATCGCTACTGTATTGCCAGTATTTAAAAGCGGAAAAAATATCTACATCATCTAACTGCGAATAGTAGTTCAGCACCTTCGGGTCTTTCTCAAAATCTTTTAGCCGCACTTTGTTATGCAGAAAGTAAGACAGCGCAGGAGAGGCGTCCAGTTCCTCTCCTTTTGCAATTAAGTATTTAGCGCGCTCAATGGCTTTTACCATCATCTGCTCCACACATAAAACTGTTTTATGCAGATACACCTGCCAATACATTAAGCGCCTGGCAATGATGAAACTTTCAATAGAATAAACACCCTTCTGCTCCACCACCAGTTCATCGTTGCGAACGTTCATCATTTCGATGATGCGCTCATAAGAAATAGCTCCTTCGTTTACACCGGTAAAAAATGCATCGCGGGTGAGATAGTCTAACCGGTCAACATCCAGTTGCGAAGAAACCAGCTGATGAAGAAACCTTTTCCTGTAAGTGCCTTCAAAAATCTGAACCGCCATTTCAAGTTTACCTTTAAAATGCTCGTTCAGTTTCTTCATATAAATCTTAGAGAGGTCTTCATGATGAACCTCGGCAATCAGACATTTTTCCAACGTATGCGAAAACGGCCCATGACCAATGTCGTGTAAAAGAATGGCAATCTCCGCTGCCAGTTCCTCCTCTTCAGCTATTTTTACTCCCTTAATTTTAAGAATGGAAATAGCTTTCCGCATTAAATGAAATGCCCCTAAAGCATGATGGAAACGGGTATGAATAGCCCCCGGATATACGTAGTCACTTAAACCAAGCTGTTTAATTCTCCGAAGCCTTTGAAAATAGGGATGCTCAATAATGTCAAATATCAACTCATGCGGAATGGTAATAAAACCATGCACCGGGTCGTTGAAAATTTTGCGCTTGTTCATTGAGTTGTGCTTTAGCAGAAATGCTCAAACACTTTCTTTAAATGCTCGCTTATGGTTTGCGCACTGTTTCCTTCTATCTGATGGCGCTCTACAAAGTGAACCAGTTTGCCATCTTTAAACAAGGCCATAGAAGGAGAAGACGGAGGGTAAGGCAAAGTATATTCACGGGCTTTAGCTACGGCTTCTTTGTCAACCCCCGCAAATACTGTTACCAGTTTATCCGGAAGTTTGGCTGATTCTTTCATTGCTGCTTTCAGTGCCGGGCGTGCGGCACCGGCTGCACAACCGCAAACAGAATTGAATACAAGGAAAACGGTTCCTTGGGTTTGCGTAAGTGCAATGTCAACATCAGCCGGAGTGGTTAAATCTTCAAATCCAACCGAAGTTAAATCGGCTTTCATAGGAGCTACAAGTTCTTGAGGATACATAGTTTTGATTTTATTTTTGGTTATTCAATATGCTAATTAAAGAAATCCAAGTTCAAGTTTTGCTTCTTCACTCATCATTTCCTGGTTCCATGCAGGTTCAAAAACAAGTTCTATAGTTACATCGTTCACCCCGCTTACTGATTTTACTTTCTGCTCTACATCACCGGGCAAAGTTCCCGCCACAGGACAATTAGGAGAAGTGAGCGTCATTACTACTTCTGCATTATGATCAGGGAAGACATTGATTTCGTATATCAGTCCGAGGTCGTAAATATTTACGGGTATCTCAGGATCGAAAACTGTTTTCAACACCTCAACAATGTCATTCTTTATAGACTCTTCGGTTAATACTTCGTTCACAGCGGGTGCGAATTTAGATTATCTCTAAACAAAAACGAAACCAATAAGTTGAATATTGTTAACCTATAACTGTTTTATCGCTTCTTCAACAGTTTTCACAGGCAATTGGCAGGTCTTATTCCGGCAGACGTAAATCAGTGTTTCGCCCTGTTTGTATTTGCCTTTAAGCAAGGGCAAATCAACTTCTTTCGCTGAACCGATAAAAATGCAGTTGGGCACGAAATACTTACCAAACTCTTGCTTTACTTCAATGGCCTTCTCTCCTGTTATGGCCACTTCAAAAGGTTCACGGTTAAAATAATCTCCCAGTATAGCCCAGTTAGCGTAATAAGAAGGATAACCGGCAATATTCTCCTGCATGTTATACAAGGCGCGCTTACTCTTTTCAATATAGTCGTTGTTATCGTAGATGGTTCCAAGCGTGTAAAGCACTTTCATCATCGAGGAGTTAGATGCGGGAATTACGTTATCGCTCATTTCTGTTTTACGGGCTATCAGCGGGTCATCGTTAATAGAAGTATAGAAAAACATACAGGTGGCGCTGTTATAAAAATGCTGAATAACGTGTGCCGTGATGTTGTTCGTTAAAGTCAGCCACTCTTCATCAAATGTAACATCGTACAAAGCCATAAAAGCTTCGCAGGTAAAACTGTAATCGTCTAAAAAGCCGTTGATGGTTACCCGGTTGTTTTTGTAATTGCGTTTAATGCTGTAGTCAGACTGAATCATTTTCGTTTTCAGAAACCCTGCACACTTTAAGGCGCGGCTTAGAAACTTCTTTTCACCAAATGCTTTGTAAGCATCGCAATAGCCTTTCAGCATCAGCGCATTCCAGGAAGTTAAAACCTTATCATCAAGAGAGGGACGAACGCGTTTGGAGCGTTCAGCCATCAGTTTAGCTTTCCATTCCTTCAATTGCGAATTTCGGATAGGGGATTGAGGAATTCTCGTCAGATTATTCTTCCCTTCAAAGTTTCCTTGTTGCGTTACGTTGTATCCCTTTTTAAATTCTTCGAAGTCGTTTCCGATAATCTTCTCCAATTCTTCATAAGTCCACACATAAAATTTCCCTTCTTCACCTTCACTGTCGGCATCCAGTGCGGAGTAAAAACCTCCGCCAGCATCGCTCAACTCGCGTTCAACAAACTCCAGTATTTCGTAAACGGTTTCTTTATACCGTTCATTCTTTGTAATCTGATAGGCTCCCGAATACAGCGAAACCAACTGTGCATTATCGTACAGCATTTTTTCGAAATGCGGAATCTCCCAGAAATCGTCTACACTGTAACGCGCAAAGCCGCCACCTGCCTGGTCGTAAATGCCACCGTTCATCATATTGTCAAGCGTAACAGTAACTGCCTTCAATGCCTTTTCGTTACCGGTGTAGAAATAATTGCGGAGAATGTATTGCATGTTCACCGGCATCGGAAATTTAGGCGCTCCCTTCCTTCCTCCCTTCTCATAATCCCAAACCGTATCGAACTTTGCGAAGATGGCTGACCGGTCAATTGTAAACTGCCCATCGCGCATTGCCGATTGCGGAATCGTATCCATCTGTTTAATTCCCTTAGTAATCTCAGTGGCGCGTTCCAGTGCTTCTTCCCGGTGATTCTGCCAGTAATCAATAAAATAATTCAATACCTGTTTCCAGTTCTCTTTGGGAAAGTAAGTCCCCGCATAAACCGGCCGGCCATCAGGTAAGGCAATAGCATTTAAAGGCCAGCCACCTCTTCCGGTTATCAATTGAACCGCATCCATATATATCTGGTCCACATCGGGCCGCTCTTCGCGGTCTACTTTTATGCAGATGAAGTGTTCGTTCATGATTTTGGCCACACCGGTATCTTCAAAACTTTCGTGCTCCATTACGTGGCACCAGTGGCAGGCGGAATAACCGATGGAAATGATGACGAGTTTGTTTTCCTCCTTCGCCTTCTTCCAGCCTGCCTCATTCCACGCCCGCCATTCAACCGGATTGTGGGCGTGCTGCAAAAGGTAAGGACTGGTTTCGTTTATCAGTTCGTTAGTATAGGCGTGATCCATCTTCGACTGCGAATTACAGGAATTAAGATGAATGATAAGCGATAACAGCAAAACAAAATTCACTCTTTTTTTCATTTGTCATCTAATTGTCATAAATCATAAAAAATGTAAAGCCGTATGGAATAAGGATAATCTGAGCATCGTAGTTTTCGTTGATTGTTTATTAACCAAAATCCAAATCATTATGAAAACCATTTTCTTTTTCCCGCTCTTGTTTATCACTACTCTCCTTTTTGCCCAGTACGATTACCAGCACCTCGATGTAAAGTTAGACCGTACTAACGAACAACTGAAACCTTACACGTACGAAAACATGCGTATCTATCCTATCTACGCGAAAGAGAATTTTACCAATGCCAACAAAAACGTGGGCAAGTATACTCCGCTGAACGATGCGCTCGCTAAACAAAAAGTGAAAATAACTGAAACCTCCGATGATAACACCCGCGAAAGTTCTTCGCCTACCGTCAACACACTTTACATTCAGAACACCTCATCTGATACCGTTTACATTATGGGTGGCGAAGTAGTGAAAGGCGGAAAGCAGGACCGGGTGATTGCTCAGGATGTTATTCTGCCGCCAAAGAGCAACAAGATAAACCTGGATGTTTATTGTGTGGAGCACGGACGCTGGGTGCATAACAGCGGAGCCGGTAACGAGTTTAAAGGAACCGGTGGTGTGGTTTCCACTACGGTGCGTAAATCGGCAGAGGTAACCAAGAACCAATCGGCTGTGTGGGAAAAGGTGAAAGAAGTAAACGTGAAGAATAACACCGAAACCTCCACCGGTACGTATGCAGCACTTGATCAATCGAAAGACTACACCGATAAGGTGGGCAAGTATGTTTCGTATTTTAAAACACAATTGAGTAAAGAGCCCGGTGTAATAGGTTTTGTGGCTGCCAGTGGCGACAAGGTAATAGGCTGCGATATGTTTGCCACCAGTGTATTGTTCAGCCAGCAGACAGACAATCTTTTAAAATCGTATGCTACCGAAGCCCTGACAAACGGCAAGGCGGTAACCGTAAGCAACGCGAGCGTAAAAACATATCTGGATAAGATTCTGCTGAACGAAGCCGCACGCCCGGCTGTGATTCAGAAAGAAGGTAAGGAGTTTAAGAAAGACGGCAAGACGCTTCACCTTTCGGTGTATTAAATGTTCTGAAAGTCCGGTTTATGCGTTTTGCTTTCTTGCAAATTCATGTAGGTTTGCCGCGCAAAAAACAGAACTATGAATGAAGTATATATTGTAAGTGTAGCCCGCACGGCCATAGGAAGCATGAGCGGGGTTTTATCGCAGCTTTCGGCTGTGCAGTTAGGCACACAAGCCATTAAGAAAGCCATTGAACGCGCAGGCATTACCGGCAGCGATGTGGAAGAAGTAATTATGGGTAATGTTATTCAGGCTAACACCGGTCAGGCACCGGCACGGCAGGCGGCTTTGGCAGCGGGCGTTCATGCAGGTGCTACCTGTACTACGGTGAACAAGGTTTGCGCCAGCGGAATGAAAGCCATTATCTACGGAGCACAATCTATTATGCTGGGCGATAAACACATTGTGGTTGCCGGTGGCATGGAAAGCATGACCAACGCGCCTTACATGATGGCGAACGGAAGAGGCGGCTACCGGTACGGCAACGGAGAATTGCTGGATGCCATTGTGCGCGATGCTTTGCAAGACCCTTACAGCAAAGAGATGATGGGCAACAGTGGCGACCGTTGTGCCAAGAAGTTCAACTTTACGCGGGAAGACCAGGATGCCTTTGCTGTTGAAAGCTACCGCAGAGCCGGTGAAGCCTACAAGAATGGCTGGTTCAGCGATGAACTGTTTGATGTGGAGATTGCCGGACGCGGAGAATCTACTTTTGTAAAAGAAGATGAAGAGTATAAAAAACTACGTGCCGATAAAGTGGCTACGCTTAAACCGGCTTTCGGTAAAGACGGAACAGTGACCGCAGTAAACGCCTCTAAGATTAATGACGGTGCAGCAGCGGTGGTTTTAATGAGCGGTGCAAAAGTGAAAGAACTTGGCTTGAAACCGATTGCCAAGCTAACCGGTTACGGTGATGCCGAACAGGCACCGGATGACTTTACTACTTCGCCTTCTATTGCCATGCCTAAAGCTTTAGCTAAAGCCGGTCTGGATATCAAGAGCGTTGATTACTTTGAAATAAACGAGGCCTTTGCCAATGTAACTATGGCCAACACCAAACTGCTCGGTCTTGACCCTGCCAGGGTGAATGCCTTTGGCGGTGCAGTGGCTTTGGGGCATCCGGTAGGTGCAAGCGGTGCGCGGATTATCATTACCCTTCTTTCGGTGTTAAAACATAAAGGCGGCAAATACGGCTGTGCCGGTATCTGCAACGGTGGCGGTGGTGCGAGTGCGGTGGTGGTGGAAAGGCTGTAAAGCACCCCTAAATCCCCTAAAGGGGACTTAAATACAAACAGTCTCGGCTCAGCCGAGACTGTTTGTATTTTGTATTGGCTGTTAAGCCCCCTTTAGGGGGTTGGGGGTAAGTCCCCTTTAGGGGATTTAGGGGTTTATCAAAATCTTTCCCGAGTAAGTCTTTCCGTCCTGGGAAATTCTAACGATGTAGAACCCGCTGCTGAGTTCGTTGGCGTTGATGGCTATACGGTTGCCGCTTTGTTTTACATCGGCATATACACGCTCACCGATAACGTTATAGAGTTCTGCTTTCGCGTTGCTCCAATCTTCTCCTTCCTTTACACAGACAAAATAATCGCGGGCTGGGTTAGGGTAAATCTTCAAGTGGTTTTGATAGGGAAGAACAGTTGGTGTGGAAAGAAAGGTACCCGTGTCCCAGAGCGAATCGGAATAAAACAACAGGCCGCCTCTCGAATTACCTACCAGATATTCGAGCAAGCCATCGCTGTTGATGTCGGCAATGGAGATAACGGCTTTGGTTCCCACGTCCTGTTTAAGGAAATTAGTATCGGTTAAAGCAAATCCACCGCTGCGGAGGTTATTCGTGTTCACATCATACTTAAAAACAACTCCGCGGTGCGAGCCTACAAACAATTTTAAAGTGCCCGAGCCATCGTTGAACACCACCGGTTGAGCATACCCTTCGTTGAAACCATATTGTGTTACATTGATGTTGCCGAAATTCTGATTAACCGAGTCTTTGTGAAAAACCGGGTTCGTCTTGGTTCCCATGTTCCAGAAGTAGGAAATCTTACCGTCTTTGCGGCCTACCACTAAATCTAAGAGCGAGTCGCCATTCATATCGTAAATAAACGGTGCGCTGTACTGGCCTACATCTATGGTGTCATACTGCGGTTCGGTCATTACCGAAAAATTAGCTACCGCGCCACCGGTGTTTTTAAAGAAGTGCAGATACCCGTTCAGTTCACCGGTGAGCATATCTTCTTTACCGTCACCGTCTAAATCGCCAAAGGCGGGGTGCGGTGCCACCAGTTGATAGTTGCTGAAGTTGTTGTAATCTTCATTCCGCATTTTATACTTGGGCTGTGTGACGGTGCCAATGTTTTCGTAAAAGGCAAGTGTGCCTTTGTAAGTTTGATAAGGACGGAAGTAGCCGAAGTTGCCGATGATGATGTCCTTCAATCCGTCACCGGTTAAATCAAAGAACACCGGTTTAGAGTCGGTGCCGAAGTCGAGCATATCCTGCACCAGAAACGAATCGCTCTGATATTCGAAATTGCAAAGCTGGTTGTTGACGTTTTTGTAAAGCATTACATTCTTTACATCGCGGCCGCCTGCGGTTACGTTGGGCGAAATGAGCAAATCTTCCAGGCCGTTGTTATCTACATCTGCACCAAAAGCTGCGGGATAGGTAGGCATGAGCACCGGTGTGTTGCAAACGGGATAAATAGAATCCCATTTGGTGATGTTCGCCCACGAACTGTCGCCACCATTTTCGAGAAACATGAGGTTATCGTAACCGATGTTGCCGTTCAGCAAATCTACATCGTGGTCGTTGCCGTCATCGAAACTGAAAATGGAATTACCGGCATGGCGTGCCCCCTCGCCCTGCTGTGCCAAACCGCTGTTGCCTTTACAGCTTACATTTAAGTTAATAGAGTTGCTGAGCGCAGCTTGCTGAAAATTACCCCAGCATAAAGTTGCGTTGATGAACTTAAGTGAGTCAGCCGCAAAGTGAATGTCACCGGTGTGCTCTACGGTTTGGTTTTCGTAATACTCCACCCCCGCGCCAAACACTCCGTAAGTAAGTATATCTAAATCGCCATCGAAGTTGACATCGGTTACCACCGGTATATCCGAAACGTTGGTCCAGATGTTGACCATATACGGTGGGTCGGAATACAACAGCAGGGGGCTTACGGTGTCAAAGCGCAGTTGCCCGCTTTCCATTCTTCCTTTAAAAACCATAGTGCCGGAGTTGGCGTGGGCAAAAATATCGGGCACGCCATCGTTGTTGTAATCGCGTATCAAAGCATAGGCGCTCATGGCCGGAAAAAGCTGCTCGTATTGAGGCGCGTAATTAAAAGTTGAACCGGTGCCGGAGTTGATGTAAGTAAGCACCTTATCGCCCACGCGGTCGAAGGCGAACAAGTCTTTATGATTATCGCCATTTAAATCAATGGCCGAAAATTGTGGCGAGTTCATGCCGCCTACCCAGGGCTCGCGCATATCTGCCGAGTTGCGCTCTACCGGTATGCTGACCACCCGGTATTTAGGCGATTGCGAAAATGAAGATTGAAGAAGTAAGAATGAAAACAGTAGAAGGAATGCTTTGTTCATAGACCACAAAGGTGCTTAAAAGTATTGTATAGACGAAGAAAAACCGGAAAAGGATGGGATGAGAGGATGAGTTGATTAGCAGATTAGCAGATGAAAGGCCAGCGGGGATTGTTACTCTACCAACTCTTTTTATTACTTTTGAAGTAAACACAGGTTATGTTCAAAGAAAATCCTCAGGCAGAGTTAGTGAGTTACATTACACAACTAGATACCAGTGAGCAAAGTAGTTTACTTAAACAGCTAAAACTGCGCAAAGCACTTTTACAGGCTCGTGCATTAGACAAAAAACAACGCTCCGCTAACAAAGGCAAACTGCTTTTGAGCAACGATGAAATTGTTTCTATCATCAGAAACATCCGAAAGAAAAATGCAAAGCTATCCGCTTGACCGTTTAGTACTTGATACGAATGTGATTGTATCGGCTGTTATCAATAATCAGTTAGAAGAAATTGTTTCTCTTGCTGCGGTTCATCAAATTAAAATTTACACCTGCTCAAAACAACTGACTGAAATACGGCAAACACTTTCTAAGCCGAAAGTGAAAAAACACCTTGTTGCAGCACCTAAAGTTTATGTTGAAACGTTTGCGCTTACTGCCGAGGTGGTAGAAATTGATGAACGTTTTGACCGCTCTCCCGACCCGGATGACAACTATCTGTTTGATTTAGCATACACCGTTAAATCGCATTACCTGGTTACACGCGAAAATGCTCTGCTCAACCTAAAGCAGGTGAACAGAATAAAAATTATTTCGATGGCAGAGTTAAGGAAGATGAAAAAGAAATAATGCGAATTTTGGATTGAAATGCAGACAGGAGCCGCTCCCTTCAACCTTTCCAAAACCCCTTTGCGTTTAATCAGGTTTTTGTAATCCCATTGAATGGCGGCAGATTTTTTAAGCCAGCGTTTTAATGCCTTCTTAGTGGTTGGTTTCTTCACCTCTATTGTTCGGTAGAAATATTTGGCGGGCTTTAGCCCACTTATAAACAAATATTTTCCGCTTATCCATTGCTTGCAGTCCGATTAATCGGACTGCAAGTGGTTGATAAAAGGAATTTATATCTATTCAAGGCGGCTAAAGCCGCCATGTAATAATCTTCCGAATAGTTGTGATGTCTTCACCAACCACGGTGTTGGGGTGTATTAGTTTGGTTGGTGAGCACGCTAAACGATAAGATAAAATTTAGCGCGTTATACGATTTTTGTGGTGAAACCTTTATACTTGCGATGTAAACGCGGTGCAATAATCTTAAAACCGGTTTCAATAGTAATTAACTTTAAATAAATAAAATGAAAAATTTACAACTCTTATTATTCATGCTTTGCTCGATTTTTGCTTTTGCACAAGTTCCACAAAGTATAAACTATCAGGCTATAGCCCGCAACGCAGCCGGAAATCCTATAACTAATTCGAGTGTAGCTATACGGGTGAGCATTCATGATGGCACGGCTGGCGGTGCCGTGGTTTATGCTGAACGTGATACCGCTACCACTAATCAATTTGGTTTATTCACGAGTAAAATAGGCGCGGGGAATGTTATCAGTGGCACTTTTACAGGTATTAACTGGGATAACAATAATAAATTTATGCAGGTAGAATTGGACCCCACAGGTGGCAGTAGTTATATAGACATGGGCACCACGCAACTTATAAGTGTGCCCTATGCTTTAAGCGCTGACAGAGCTTTAAAAGCTACCAACATGAGTCTCAACGAACTCAGCGATGTTTCTGCCGCTTCACCCACTGCTGGGAATATCCTTGGCTGGGACGGAACTGAATGGATACCGGTCTATGATAATACAGGTCAATGGACCACTAGCGGAAGCGATATTTATTACAACACAGGATATGTAGGTGTAGGCACCATCACCCCGGGTATCTCTTTTCATATTAAACAGGTTACTGCCAACAGGGCTCTGCGCATTGAGCATGAAAGCAATACCAATTACTGGGAAAACGGTATTGGAGTATCTACCGGCAACTACAAGTTCTATTATAACGGGGCATTCAAATCCGATATTTCTTCGGTAGATGGCGCTTATGTTCAAGCATCTGACCTCAGACTCAAACGCGATATTGAAGTAATGGAACCTGTTCTTGCAAAGGTAGCCTTATTGAAACCCTATACTTACCATTATATTGATAATGCTGCTGATGCAGTACGCTCAACCGGTTTTGTTACACAAGATGTAGAGCAGGTTTTCCCTAATCTCGTTCGCGAAACAGATAATGGATTTAAGGGACTGGTGTATGACGGTTTCGCAGTAATTTCCATTAAAGCGATACAGGAACTTCAGGCTGAAATAGAACTATTGAAACAGGAGATAAACAGCCTGAAAAAGAAATAACATTTCTCCGGGGTACCATTTCAATAGAAATAAACAAGCATCATCTCTTTTTTTCTTAGTGGTTGGGGTCTTCTACACAACACGGTGTAGAGGGTGTGTTAGTTCGGGCCGGTGAGGACACTGAGCGATAAGAAAAAGCATGGCATGCCATATTTTGTTTTCTGCTTACGGTAAGTGCCGGTTGATTTCCTCTGCCAGTATATTGCAAACCTCACGGTCTGCGGCAGTTTGTTTATCGTTGTAGGCCTGGGTGTCTTTGTTCACTTTGGAGAAAATTATATTTTTTGTTTCGGTATCACATCGTAACCCAAGCTGTCCAAAATTGGTTTTGCAACTTTCATAATCAGGCTGTCAATACCTGAAGTGGTATCAATTGGTTCGTCCACAAAAATGCCTGTAACTTTTGCCCCGTCCTGCAAATAATTATCGCTGCCTTCGATGTGTTCAATGTTAATAAACTTGGTGCCCACCTTATCAGCCCATTTTATTGCAAACACATCTTTATCCGAAACTTTATTCTTCTTATCAATACAGATAGTCACGTTGAATTTATTTCCACTCAGCTCTATTTTTTTAACGTATCCTAATTGTAAGCCGCCAGCCATTACCCTTGCGTCTTCATATAAACCTTCTACTTTATCAAATTCCGCATTAACAGAATAATACTGCCCTGTATGACATGAACATACCAGCAATAACAAAGTTAACGAGGCAATATTTAGTAACTGTTTCATGGTGTGTTTAGATTTTACTTGCAATATCTCCTATTGTTTGAATTAAACTACCAACAACTTCTCCCACCAAACCTAAAAAACTTCCTTTCCTTTTCAACATCGCTCCGCCACCACGATAACCTACACTAAAAAAAATTATCGTTCCCTTCGACTTCGCTCAGGGTGACATAACCCTTTTAATTGAATGTCAGGCTAAGCGTAGTCGAAGCCCTACTCCCAGTCGAAGAAGAACTTCATGTCTACCTCGCAGGCAATGACCTGCGGATAGAGTCGAGGCTGGTATTGGTCTGCCCGCTCATGATGCCCTTTAAATGGGTTTTGGAAATACCCGAAAGTTTCGAAAGCCTGCTTTGGCTCAAACCTTTCCTTTGCATGGCCTCGCATAAGCGGGCGCCAAACTTCTGTTGAACTTCATTCAGTTCCATAGAAATATGTTTTGTGAAACAATGTGCCAAAGATGCGGCCCGGAGGGGGTGCCGTAAATAGCACCCGCACGTGTTTTAGCTTTTCTCTAAAATTGTTTCGCAGAAGAAAGTTCCTTGAAAAAACAAAAATGTTCCTTGTTTGGTTCAGGGCTTACCATAACAGGAGCTATTCGCATTTAAACTTTCAAAACACCTAAAAAGTCTTTGTTTTCACCTGTTTTTAAACAGAAACTGCTGTTTTTTAATGATTTTCGAAGTTCAGCGGAACTTTCCGAGAATACCGCAGAACTTTTAGAGAACTCTACGGAACTTTTAGAGAGTTCTCCAAAAACTTCGGAGAACTCTGCAAAACTTTCGGAGAACACCGCAAAACTTTTCCAGAACACTGCAAGATTTTACGGGAATACCGAAAATCGTATCTTTTTACCTTAATCTGCTCTATTTAGGCAATTCAGGCTGCCGGTTAGGTTGCCCGAACAGCGGAACAGGAATAGGGGGATTGTCCATTTCGCCAATGCTGAAGGTAAAGACCTTTTCTACCCACTGCCAGTGGTCTTTGGTCCATTGAAAACCCTCGTAGGTGCCATCGGGCACATAGGTAAAAGTGGCGCCTTTGGCCTTTTCGTTTTGCGGGGCTACATGGTCAAACACAATCATCTGCAGTTGCCGGTCGTAATTGAGTACCGTGGGGGCCTTGTATTTATATTCAATAAAAAAACGGCTCATGGTATCGAGCAGTTTAAGGTGGGTGCTGTCGTATTGAAAATGAAACAGGGGCGCGCCAAAATGCGGCTTGCCGGTTTTATCGAAGGTGAGTATCTCCACCACTTTTCTGCGGGTAATGTAGTCGGCAGCCTCAAAACCGAAGAGCGTGTAAACCGCTTGCCTGCCAACGGTCTGCTGAATAACATTGTAGTAAAGCGCGCCATACCAGTTGTCGTTGGTAGTTACCTGCTGGGTATGGTATTGCATGGTGTCGCTCAAATCGTGCAGGGGGTAAATTTTCATTTTCGTGCTCTTCATCTGCATTACCCCGTAATAGCGGAACTGCCCCCGGGGCAGCACCAGTTGCCAGGTCAGGATGCGGAAAGAACTGTCGGGCGGATAAACCGTTGAAACGGTTTCGAGCGAGTCGAACCGGTAGTAAAAAGAGTTGTTGAGTTTAAGTGCGCTCACCAGTTTTGGGATAAACGTGTGGCAGGCTTTTTTGCGGGCTTCGATAGAAGTATCGGTGGTGAACCGGACACAGAGCGTATGAAGCGTGTCTTCGAGCAGTTTTATCTTTTGCAAATCGCTTTTGCTCATCACCGGACTGGCCACCGGTTTCTTACTGCGGCTTTTGCCTGCCGGTTGCTGCGAAAAGGAGAGAAGCACGGGTGAAAGAAAAAGAAGGACGGAAAGAAGTTTTTTCATTACGTATGAAACGCTTGGAGTGGAAGAATTATTGCTGAATACCGGCCACGAATTACACAAATAACACGAATTGTGATGAATTGATTAGTGCAATTCGTGTAATTAGTGGCTATTGTTTTAAAAATCCCAAACAGTGTTTCTTTTTCCGCGCACGTAATCTTTCATGCGAATCCAGAAGGCGAGAATCATGTAGATGATAACCGGAGAGCCGATAGTCAGGCAACTGGCGTAGATGAAAAACATGCGGATGTCTTTAGCGGGCATCTTCAATCGCTCGCCAATCCGCTCACAAACTCCGAACACATGAGATTCAACTACAAACTTGAAAGTTTCAACGGGCATAGTGAAAGGTTTTGTTGAATGAAGATAAATGAAGAATTGAATTTGCACAAACATTAAAAGTTAAAAGAGTGATGTCACCCTGAGCGGAGTCGAAGGGTTCTTTCCGTACGAAAATGCTTCGACTCCGCTCAGCATGACATTCTACTTTAAGATGCGGGTACCTATAGCGCAATTCAAACAGTTAAACCTGTCGCAGTATTCGTTTTTCAATTGCAGCATGGCCTGTGTTTCGTAAGCGTTTGTGGCAGATAAGTTCAGTTTCTTCCAACCGGTGATAATGGAATTGCTTTCCGCTTCACACTTCTCTAAAAGCGC
The DNA here is from genome assembly GCA_964493695.1 of uncultured Chitinophaga sp. GTDB lineage: Bacteria > Bacteroidota > Bacteroidia > Chitinophagales > LD1 > Bog-950. The sequence goes on from CAZBPG010000033.1 coordinate 23,555, forward strand.
AATGGCCTTATCGCAATAGGCATCGTTGTCTTTATACTTACCGTAAGCAAACAGCACCGGTGCCACGGCATTGATAAGCAGTGTATTTTTCATAGCAGCCCCCAAATGTGAGTTTACTTTCTTCGATGGCTTATCGAACTGATAATGATTCAGCCAGTAATCCGAAACATCCACCTCAAACAATTGGTGAATGGCTTTTGTATTCTTTGCTTCACGAATGGCGGAAAACAGTTTTACTTCTTTGTTCATCAGTGCTGCCAGCTGCGCTAACCGGAGGGTTGGAAAATTAGAAGGGCGAAGGCGCAGAAACTTCCAGACCTCTTTCTTTAAGGGCTGAAGGTAGTGCAGGCGTTTTAAATACAGATACTCTTTGCGTAACCGGTTAGGATATTCATCGTCAAACTTCTCCTCTAAAAATCCGGCTTGCCCGAAAAGCAGGGCTTCCATCTGCAGCAAATCGTTCTGGTGCTTAGCCCAAACCTTCACCGGTAACGATTTTGCCAGAAGAAAGAAAGGGTCTTTGTTGATGCTCGCACCAAAGTAGCGGCCTGTCATTTGAAACATCACATTCTCCCAATCGTTTTCCGAATCTGCCAGCAGCAGATTGATTTGCGCTACTTTGTTTTCCAGCCGTTCAATCGATAACCGTTCAAGAAAATTTTTGGTGGTAAACTCATCCACCTCTTTAAAGAACTTAGCGCAGGGTATCCACGTTTTGCGTTTAGCTAATTCCTCATACCGGTAAAGCGTATTGGTATTTATCCTGCTCTTTAGTTCAAGTGTGGGAATGGTTTCACCGTTTTTGCGCGATGCAATTCTGCCCGCACTTTCATACACCACATGCAGTATTACGTTGTTGTAAGAAGCATCCTGTTCGTGCTTATGCGCAAACCAGTCTTTTGAATTGACGTGTATTTCAATGTTACCCGCCCAAAGCGTTTTGACAATCCTGATTTTTGCATTCTGAAAATCGGCACCCGCATCGGTATTGTAAGTTCCCTGATGAACTATTTCTATTTTCTCTCCACCGGTAGTGCAAAGGTCTTGCTGTTCGAATAACCGGAACTTCCAGATGAAGTGGAGCAATTTTTCGTTCATAAATTGAATATAGGAAAGACAATTAAAACGATGTCACCCTGAGCGTAGTCGAAGGGTTAAAGCATTGTCTGGCAATCGGGAATAAGCCAGAGCAATTCATCCACCTGCTTAGAACTGATTTTTGTATTCTTCAGATTAAGCAGGCGAAGCGATTTCATGTTTTTGATTTCAGCAGGAAATGAGGAAAGCTGCTTATTGAAACTCACATCCAGCGTCCGCAGGTTTTTCATACCGGTCACCGCAACTGGTATAGCCGTAAGCAGATTATAACTAAGGTCTATAATTTCAAGGGCGGCAAGTTGGTTCATTTGAGCAGGTAATGCTTTCAGTAAATTCTTTGTGGCAACAAAGCGGCTGAGCTTTGTAAGTGCGCCAATTTCTTTCGGCAAAGTGGCAATCTGATTAAACCCTGTTTCCAGCTCCTGTAAATTCTTTAAATTGGAAATTGCCACCGGAATTATTTTCAGTTTATTGGAAGTAAGATTCAGATACCTGAGCTTGGTTAACGTGAAAAGAACTTTAGGAAGAGTAGTGAGATTGTTTGATGAAACATTCAATCGCTCCAGGTTTACGAGTTTACCGATGCTTTCCGGAAGCACGGTTAATCCTTTACCACTCAGGTTTAATGACTTTACATCTGCAGGGTTTTTTAGTGCTTCGGCAAGAGAAGTATAGCTGCCACCGGCAAATAATGTGGTAATGCCGGCAAAAAAAATCAGGACAATCAGATTTAAACGCATTACCGCTTATTCTATTTTCTTAAACGCTTGTTTCAAATCCTCCTTTAGGCTTTCTGCATCTTCTAAACCAATATAAAACCGGATGAGGTTGAACGGATAAACTTCATCTCTGTAATGTTGCTGCACCGGAAAGCTGCAGGCGGGCATAAGCAGCGATTCATGTCCGCCCCAGCTGACTGCAAGGAGAAAACTTTTCAAACTATTGCAGAATACTTCCACCTGTGCCACATCTTTTGCTTTTAGCAAAACGGTGAACAGGCTTCCACCGTTTTGCATTTGCTTCTTTGCCAAATCATATTGAGGAAACGATTTTGAAAAGGGATAAACCACTTTTTCAATTTGCGGATGTTGCTCTAACCACTCCACCAACTGTTCCGTTGTCTCGCGGGTTTGTTTTAACCTTAAAGGAAGTGTCCGTAAACTTCTAATCAACAGCCAGGCATCGTTAGGAGAAATAATACCACCCAGATTCAGTAACTCCGATTCGAAAATCCTATCGGTCATCTTTTTGTTGCTTAGGAGAAAACCGGCTACTACATCGCTGTGGCCTCCGTAATACTTAGTGGCCGAGTGGACTTCTATATCTACTCCCATCTCCATACACCGCTGGTTTAGCGAAGTGCTGTAAGAGTTATCAATAATGGTAATGATGTTTTTTGCTTGCGCTAGTTTTACTACCGCTTCAATATCCTGCAACTCGAAAGTGAAAGTGTTTGGGCTTTCAAGGAAAATGATTTTCGTGTTGGGCTGAATGGCTTTTTCAAAATTCTCTACGGCTGTTCCGTCAACCATGGTTGCGGTTACACCAAAGCGCGGAAGAAACTTATCAAACAACCGGTGAGTCCATCCATAGGGTTTCTTCACACAAACCACATGGTCGCCCGTCTTTACATTGGCAATTACCGCAGCGCTTATGGCTGCTACACCGCTGGAGAAAACCAACGCATCTTCTGCACCGGCAAGCGCAGCAATCTTCTTTCTCAGAATTTGAACAGTTGGGTTATTGCCTCTGGTGTAAATCGGAATCTCCTTTTCGCTCAAAAATGCTTTGCGCAAACCCGCTACATCTTTAAAACAAAAATTACTGGTTTGAATAACAGGAGGCGAAACGGCATTGAAATATTCTTCGCGTTCTTCGCCAAGATGGTTGAGGATATAGGATAAGTCCATGTTACGAACATAGTAAATGAGTCATTAAACGTTGTTTTAAATATCTGAAAAGAAACCGTTTTTATCCCCATAATTGTGTCTGAAAGCAGAACAGGATATGAAAGCTACCGTAATTACGATTGGAGATGAAATTCTTATAGGACAGATAGTAGACACTAACAGTGCGTGGATTGGACAAAAGTTTTCTGATCTGGGAGTAAAGCTGAATGAAATTGTTTCTGTGGGAGATGACGCGGAGCAAATCGTGAGTGCTCTGAACCGTGCTAAAATTTCGTCTAAGATTGTGTTAATGACCGGTGGCCTGGGGCCAACTAAAGATGACATTACAAAAAAGACTTTGGTAGAATACTTCAACACAGAGCTGGTGCTGAACGAAGAAGTATGGGAAAGGATGAAACAGATTTTTGAAAAGCGCGGCCTGAAAGTGTTGGAGATGAACCGGTCGCAGGCTATGATTCCCAAAGCATGTACTATGCTCCCTAATTCGCGGGGAACAGCGCAGGGTATGTGGTTTGATATTGAAGGTGTGGTTTTTGTTTCCATGCCCGGGGTGCCGCACGAAATGAAACACCTGATGGAAACACAGGTGATTCCAAAGTTGAAAGAAAAATTTTCCTTTCCCAAAATAATTCATGCCAAAGTAATGACAGCAGGGGCAGGAGAATCTGTAATAGCAAACATGCTCAGCAGTTTTGAAAACGAACTGCCGGAATACATCAAACTCGCCTACCTTCCTAATCTGGGTGTTGTCAAACTTCGTTTAACCGCACGTGGTGATGGCGATGAATTGAAAAGTGAGGTGGAATTGCAGAAAGAAAAGCTTAAATCTGTACTGGGAGATTTTGTTTACACAGAGGGAGAGGATTCACTTGAAATTGTTATCGGGAAAGCACTTGCGGAAAGAAAAGAAACTGTGAGTTGTGCTGAAAGCTGCACCGGTGGAAATATTGCTCATCTCTTTACCTCTGTTCCGGGCAGTTCAAAATATTTTGAAGGGGGAGTTGTTTCGTACTCATACGATGTGAAAGAAAAAATTCTTGGTGTGAAGCATTCGACATTGAACACAGTAGGAGCAGTAAGTGAAGAATGTGTTCGCGAAATGCTGGACGGTTTGTTGAAGGTTACCGGCACAACGTATGGTATTGCAGTAAGCGGTATTGCGGGACCGGACGGAGGAACACCCGACAAGCCGGTAGGCACAGTATGGATTGCTGTAGGCTCAAAAGATAAGGTAGTAGCAAAGAAGTTTCAGTTCTTTCCTTCAAGAATGGAAAACATCAGGGTATTTTCCAACGCGGCTATGAATATGCTCCGTTTACTGATGCTGGGTAAATTGTCTTAATCAGCGCAAATCAATACGCTTCACCTTATCAAACTGTAAGATAAAATCTGCGCCAAAAACAGCAGCCGGGGTTAGTGTTCCGTGAGGAGGTTCCTTTTCTAAAACGTTTTGCGCAATTTTCAAAGCGGTAAGGGCGGTCAGTGTGTAGCCCTCAGGTAACTCAAGCATGGCACGAACACTGGCTCCAAACATATTTTTTACTTCACCCCATACAACACTCGTAGAAGTCTTTCTTTCTTCATCGCTGGGGCCGGCAGGGCGTTTCTTGATTCGCTGAATAATTAGGTTTTTTACCGGTCGCCACCTTAAAATAAATCCGATGTGGTTGCTGAATTTCATGCTTGAAACAACTTTCTCGGGCAAATAATTGTAAACGGTTATGTTAGGTATACCGGTGGTGCGGTAAGCGGTGGAAACATCGCCCCAGGGAATTGCCACTACATCTTTCTTCCGTCTATCTTCCAGTTTAATCTGTTTTACTAATGTTCCGTTCGGTATCTTTTCAATCTTTCCGTTTCTGCGCACTATACAACTCTCTCCTAAATTTTCTGCTACTGTAATGGCAGTACCGTGCGAAATTCTCCCGCCTTTCATCATCAGAGCAAGTTCAAGAGTATCCGCACCGGGTATTTTGCCTTTGAGATAAAGCGCGAGACAGTCAGTAGGTACTACATCAAAGCCAACTCCGGGCATCAAAAGGACACCGGCATCTTTTGCCCGTTTATCCATTGCAAACAGACTCTCAAACACATCAAACTCACCGGTAATGTCCAGATAGTGTGTTTGTGCCTTGATGCAGGCAGTAGCCATAACTTTGGAGGTGAATTTAAACGGCCCGGCACAATGCAGCACTACTTTTACGTCACGTATGTTCTCAACCACTGTTTGCTCTTCGTTCAAATCAAATGAACGGTAAGGCAGGTTCAGTTTGTCCGCAAGTTCCTGAACTTTGGAAGCATCTCTGCCGGCCAGTATCACCGGCAATTTCTGTTCCGCTGCAAACTCACTTATCAGTTTACCGGTGTAACCGTAACAGCCGTATATCAATATTCCTTCTTTCACAAAAACGCTTTTTATTAGGCGTTCAAACTTAAATTAGTTTTTTTATGAAATGAAAATTGCAGTATTAATTCGTAGTATTAACGGTGTTAAACAAATAAGATGGATGGCTGGGACAACCCGACCGATGAATAGAAAAGCTATGTGTAGGACAACAAAGAAATTGGAATTTTAACTTGATTCGCGGCATGAAGAAGTGGTACGGATTGTTTATAAAGAATTGGAGTGATGCGCTGAACGAGAAGTATTACGTCATTAAGTTTTTTGCGAACCTAATTTTTTGCTACGCTCTGTATATTTACGTAACCCATCTGTTAGTAAGGAACCGTTTTCGGGAAGGAGTGGTTCTAAGCGACCCTATACAGGAGTTTTTTACACCGGTTGATTTTTCGCTTCCTATTTTTGTGCTTACCTATGTCTGCATTGCGGCATTTATCATTTATGTTGTTCCGCGCCCGCGCGATTTTTATTTTGCGGCCCGTGCTTTTTTAGTTGTCTTTCTTCTCCGTTTTTCATTTATCCTCTTGATTCCACTCTCTCCACCGGATACTATGATTGTGCTGAATGACCCCGTACTTGACTGGATTGTCGGCAATAACAACAGCATTTACAATGACCTGTTTTTCTCCGGGCATGTAGCGGATGTTTGCATTTTCATTTTCTGTTGCCGTTACAATCCCTTGAAATATTTCATGATAGTGAGCGCAATACTTGTAGCGGTAATGCTGGTATGGCAGCAGGTTCATTATACAGCCGATGTGTTGGGGGCACCGTTTTTTGCCTATGTTAGTTATGCGGTATTTGCCAAAAAGGGACTGGCAAACAAATCTACTTCAGTTTAAGTAAATGTCTGGCGACTTTAGCACCGTCAATACGAAGTATGTATTCCCCCTGTTGTAATAACAAGCCGTCAATTTTTACAATCTCGAAAGTTTTATCCCGCATAAAAAAACTGCGCTCATACACTTTCCTTCCCTGTAAATCGAACAACTCCAACTTGTGGTCTTTAGGTTCGTTGTTGAAGAGAGAAACATTTAACTCATTGATAAACGGGTTCGGAAAAACTACTGCATCATCGTTAACACGAAGTATTCCTCCGTTGTAATTTGTTTTTAAAAGAAGATACGCATTGTAAAAATTAGGGATGCCATAACCATGTAAACTATCCGGTGTCCAGAAATGGTCTGCACTGATGACAATGGCATCAGAAATTTCCCGAGCCGTTTTATCCGGAAAGGCACTCCATAAACTGGCAGCACAACCCGCCATTATCGGGCAACTGAAAGAAGTTCCGTTGTTGGTGGCTACGCCACCACCTGTAGTAACAACGGCAGCGTTCGCTCCTTGCGCACAAATATCCGGTTTTACTCTTCCTGCTGAATTAGGTCCGCGGCTGCTGAAATTAGTAACCGCTTCAGCGGAATCAACCGCCCCGATAGCCAGCACACTATCCCCATCTGCAGGTGCTGAAATATACTTCCAATGTTTAGCACCTTCGTTACCAGCAGAGTTCAACACGAGTATTCCTTTACCAAAAGCCATATTGGCGGCATTGGTAATTACAGTAGTGTGTCCATTCATATCAGCGTAAGTGTGGCTTCCTTCATCGTCATCATATTCGGTATAACCCAATGAGGTAGAAAACACCTGTGCGCCTGCACTGTCAGCAACTTCGGCAGCAGCAGCCCAGTTATACTCTTCCATTATCCACTCAGCACCGTCATCTTCGGTGGTAAACAGATAGTAATTGGCATCCGGTGCGGTGCCTATAAATTTGTGAGGTTGATTAGCCGCCATACACGAAAGAGTGTTTTCGCCATGGCCACCATCGTTATATACATTCAATTCATTATTTACAAAATCCCAGGTGCCGAGTATACGTTGGCGAACGGAATCGTAAGCCGAAATCAAGTGAGCGTTATAAAAGCCGTTATCCATTACTGAGATAGTGATTCCTTCTCCGCGATAACCCATCTGGTGCAGCAAATCGGCATTCAGCATATTAATCTGGTGATATGCTGCCCCGTAAATGTTAGGATAAACTATCTGCTGGTCAACCGGTGGCGCTTCTTTCAGTTTTTCCTCACGAAAAAGAGAGCGCGTTGGATTGTACCGGATGGGAGCGAAGGAATCTATAAAGGCAAGATTTGGCAGCGAATCGAAACCATTGCTGGTAATATAATCGGTGAAGATGACGGTGTCGCGAATGAAAATCGGACCGGGATGAAAGGGAGTATCAATAACGACAGTGTTGGAAGAGTAAGAGAATGTATCGTAGCTGATTGATAACCCATTAACCGTAATGGCATAGTAAGTAACAAACGAATCGATGATGGTGTAAGAAAACGAATCGCTGGTTAGCACCGTCAGCTTTTTTTCAAACGTATCGGTTTCAACCTTTATGGCTTTATTCATGTCCACCACAACAGTATTAAACCATTTAAGCCGGTGGTCGAGGTGGCCGATGAACGGGGCAAGGCTGTCGATATAAGCCAGTGATAAAGGTAAATCGGTTTCGTTCAGCGGAATATGTTGTTTGCTCCTGCGGTCGATAGATTTTTGAGAAAGAAACTGCTGGGGATTGGAAAGGGAAAACGAATTGTTGTTTTTGTCCTTAAAACGAATCCAGTACTTGTTGTTCTGTGAGAACGAAAAGGAAGTAATAAGCAGAAAGAGGAGCAGAAATAGTTTTTGCATAAATTCTTCAACAACCAACAACAAACGAAAAACAGACGGGTTAATTGTGTTCAATCATCCTCATCCGGATACTGAAGCCATTCCATTGACCGGTATCCCATGAACCGGCAGATTGCTTGTTCTTAATTTCCCAGTCCTGATAAATCATTCCAATGTTTTTAGCATAAATCTCTTTTCGTAAACGCTTGCTGATAAAGGTAGAGTCGTTTACCGCAGATACAGTCAGCGAACTATCAAAGCTAAATCCGTTTATAGAATAAGGAACATCCACGGTTTCGTAATGGTAATCCCAGTTTTTGTAATCACGGAACGGGTCGGTGGTAGGAACGTAAATATTTCCGTTCCAGGCTTTATCCTGTTCGGGAGAGAAAACAAGTTTGATGAAACGGATATCGTCTTCCACTTTTTGTGCATTATATTGTGTCTTTATAGCATACCATACCCGGTCAATTACCCATGGCGAAGTGCTGTTGCTCCTGCGGTAAAGCTCCAGGCGGTAGTTTAACCGGTCCAGGTTATCATAAAACGTATCGGCCACCAATTCCTTTAGCTGGTAATGAATGGTATCTCTGGTAAAGTTGGAGTTGTAAGAGAAAACAGAGTCAACATCGTAAACAATGTAACGACCGGTATCGAGAGGGAAGTAGCCGTACTTGTAATCTATATCGAGCGTATCCTGCTTGTCTCTACAGGCGAAAAGCAAAACGCAAACGGCAAAAGGCAGAAAGCAAAATATCAATAGCTGCTTAGCCAATCTGTAGTTTATCATTCTGCATTTATAAATCATTCGATGTTGAAATTAGAAAAAATAACTCCTCCGCCAATCACATCGTTTTGTTCATAAAACACCGCGCTTTGGCCGGGGGCAATGGCAGACACCTTTGTCATAAACTCCACTTTCACTCTGTCGCCAATCTGGTTCAGTATGCTTGATTCGCCATCGTGCTTGTAGCGCACCTTGGTAATAGCCGGTGTGTTGGCGTCTATTTTTTCATACTTCTGTAAATTCAGTTTGCCCACCCACATGCCATTGCGCTGCAAATCTTCTTCTTCGCCCAACACTACGGTATTGGTATCGGGGTTTATTTCGGTTACAAACTTCGGCTTGCCGAATGCTACTCCCAAACCCTTACGCTGACCGATAGTGTAAAACGGATAACCGTGATGCTTACCGATTACCTTACCGGTGGTATCCACAAAATTTCCTCCGTCAACTTTTGTTTCCAGGTCGGGAACTCTGCGTTTTAAGAAACCGCGGTAATCGTTATCGGGCACAAAACAAATTTCGTAACTCTCACTTTTATTGGCGAGTTCCAGGTAACCCATATCGCGCGCCATTTGTTTAATGGCAGGCTTATGAAACTTCCCTACCGGAAACATCGTTCGGCTTAAGCATTGCTGACTTACGCCCCACAACACATAACTCTGGTCTTTGTTTTCATCCAGACCTTTTGAGATAACGAACCGGTCATTTTCTTTTCGCAATTGCGCATAATGTCCGGTGGCTATAAACTCACAGTCCAACATGTCAGCACGTTTAAGGAGTGCTTCCCACTTAATGTGAGTATTGCACAGCACACAAGGATTAGGCGTGCGCCCAGCTATGTATTCGTTTACAAAATTGTCGATGACAAAATCGCCAAATTCTTCGCGGATGTCGATGATAAAATGACTGAAGCCCAAATCAACCGCAACCTGCCGCGCATCGTTAATGGAATCGAGCGAACAACAGCCTGTTTCTTTTTTGTTGCCGCCACTGCTGGCGTAGTCCCATGTTTTCATGGTAATGCCCACCACCTCATAACCCTGCTCATGCAGCATTACGGCAGTAACGGTGGAGTCAATCCCACCGCTCATGGCTACTAATACTTTCCCTTTCTTACTCATTTGAGCGGGCGAAGATAAGCGAACAGAAATAGAAATGAATTGTGCAGCTAAAGACAGATATTTATTTTCACAAAAAATACACAATGCAATTCATCTACATTCTTCAACTCCAACCCCAATACACCAAATCCGAAAACTGGACAGAAGATACCAACCGGATAGTTGGCGAACATTTTAATTACCTCAAGACGCTTTTTGAGCAAGGGGTAGTAAAGTTTGTAGGCAAAACCGAGTACGACATTGACCACCCGGATAACCGGGGCATTTCCATCTTTGAAGCAGCCGATGAAACAGAAGCATTGCACATTATGCAAAACGACCCCTGCGTAAAGCAAGGGGTGATGACCGCTAAGGTGCATCCTTTCAAAACAGTAGACCTCTTTCATAATTCTATGTTATAGATGGCGCAAATAAGGTTGAGTCTCAG
>CAZBPG010000034.1:0-5696 GCA_964493695.1 uncultured Chitinophaga sp.
CCTGCCATATTTTGGGGCAGGGTGAAAATAGTTGTGGAATCGCGTTTTGAGTTTTGGGGCATAGGGGCTGAAACTTCAGAGTCGGTTTTTGGATTTATGCCCCCCCTGTCTGAAGTTTCAAAGTCGGTCGCCTTTTTTATGGGCAGGGGGTTTGAAGGTTCAAAGTCGGTCGCCTTTTTTATGCCTGGTGGGTTTGAAGGTTCAGCGTGGGGGGTACTTTTTTCAGATTTGGATTCTGAAACTTCAGCCGGGGTGCCCCAAAACTCAAAAGGCAGCGCTGAAGGTTCAGAGGCGGTGGCAGCTTTTCCGGATAGCGGGTTTAAAGTTCAGCTGGAGTGGGTGTTTTTTAAGCTTGCGATTCTGAACTTTCAGCCAGGGTGCCCCAAAACTCAAAAGGCAGCCCTGAAGGTTCAGAGGCGGTGGCAGTTTTTCTGGCAGCCGGTAACATAGTTGTGGAGGGGCTGTCCATTTTTTGAAGCGCTGTCAGCACAGTTCTGCTGCCGTCTGTAACAAAGTTATGTATGGCCTGTGCGTTTATGGTTTTGCTTGTTAACTGCCCCGCCCGCCTTGGGGCCCCTCCAGTTCAGGATAATTATCCTCAAAAATTCAAATTCACCCTCAGGCCCGGTGCGGCAGAGGCGTAGCTGGTGTTATGGAGCATAACCGGTTGCCAGCTCAGGTGTATATCGTCTTTCATGTTCCACTCAAACAGGTGGGCGTCTACGGCAGCATCTACCATGTTGAGGATATACCATACACCGGTGCAGATGGCGGAGATGTCTAAATTCTTTTTAAAGTAATCGCGGTATTCTTTTAAAGTGGCGGCATCGTCCACGCCCTTGTAACTGGCAAAAGGGTCGGGCACCTCGGCCACCTGTGCGCGGTAAGCGTTGCGGTAACCAATAAAATTGCTGGCGGTGTAATAACAGGCATAGCCAAGTCCCCCGAGCCCCGCATACACAATAGGTATTTTCCAGTATTTGCGGTTGTAAGCCTGCCCCAGCCCCGGCAGGGCCATAGAAAACAGCGTGGCATACAGCGGACTGTGCCTGCGCAGTTTTTTTGCTTTCAGCGAAGAGTCACCGGTGGGGTAGTTGGCACTGTTCCAGTAAAACCTGCGGTTGCCTTTGTGGTGTATGCCGAATTTACGCACCGGTGCCGGTTGAAGCGAGTCAGCCGGTGGCACCTCTGAGGGATAAGAGGCCGTAGTATCCTGTCCAACGGCTAATTTTTTGGCGTTGGCATCCTGATTAAATTTTATAGAAGTTGAATCGGGAGCGGGAGATTCTTGAGAGAAAGAAGTAAAGGGCAAAGAGCAAAGGGCAAAGAGCAAAAAGCAAAACACAAAAGGCAAAGAGCAAAAAGTAAACGGCAAACGGCAAACGGCAAACGGCAAAGGGTAAAAGGCAAAAGGCAAAGGGCCGGCTGTTAGTTGCGTTTTGTGTTTTGCGTTTTGCGTTTTACTCTCCACGTTTTGCATTTTTATTTCCCCGTTATTTCCTCCACCAATCTCTCCAAGTCATCATCGTTATAAAACTTAACGAGGATTTCGCCTTTGCCATCGTTGCTGCGGTTAATCAGCACTTTGGTGCTGAGGGCTGTGGTAAGCTGGTCCTGCATTTTTTTGATGGTAAACGGAATGGCGGTAGATTTATTGGCAGTGGAAGTGGTTTTCTTCGGTTTGCTTTCGAGGGTGCGCACCAGTTCTTCGGTCTGGCGCACGCTCAGGCCTTTACCGGTTACCTCTTTGTAAGCACTCAGCAGCAACAGCGGATTATCAATAGCCAGCAAAGCTTTGGCGTGACCCATGGTAATTTTTTCATCGCGCAAGCCCGCCTGAATATCGGGCGGCAAACGAAGCAGACGGATAAAGTTGGTGACACTGCTCCGGTTCTTGCCTAACCGGGTGGCGAGTTCTTCCTGTGTTAAATCGCATTCGTCCTGCAGGCGTTTGTAGTTGATGGCAATTTCGAGCGGGTTTAAATCTTCGCGCTGAATGTTTTCTATCAACGCAATTTCGATGCTTTCCTGGTCGCTGGCTAAACGCACAAAAGCGGGAACATCTTTTTTACCTGCCAGTTTAGAGGCGCGCAACCTGCGCTCACCGGCTATCAACTGGTATTTGTTGTTCTCGATTTTGCGAACGGTGATGGGCTGAATAACGCCATGCACTTTAATGGAATCGGCTAAGTCGTTCAGGCTTTCTTCTTCAAAAGTAGTGCGGGGCTGAAAGGGGTTTACTTCAATCTGGTCTAAAGGAATATTCAAAATAACTGAGCCCTGCTGTTGAGGGCTGGCGATGTTATTGCTGAATTGTTTTTCGCGTGTACGCTCGGTTGTATCGTTGGAATCTAACAAGGCACTCAGCCCGCGCCCTAAAACGCTTTTCTTCTTTTCGGTCATATTTATTTGATAGTTCGACTCCTCTCACTATGACAGTGTCACCCTGAGCGGAGTCGAAGGGTTAATAATTAATTTCTAATTCTGCGATGCAGGGTCTTCTTCTAATAAATTTAATTCCTTGTTCTCATTCGGAATGAGGGTGCCATCGGCACGTTGCAGCATTTCGCGCACTAAGTTCATGTAGTTGATGCTGCCTTTGCTTTCGGCATCATACATAATAGCGGGCTTGCCAAAGCTCGGTGCTTCGCCCAGGCGGGTATTGCGGTGAATGATGGTTTCGTAAACAATGTTTTCGAAGTGGCGTTTAATTTCATCTACCACCTGATTGGCTAAGCGCAACCGAGGGTCATACATCGTCAGCAGAATTCCTTCAATCTCCAGGTTCGGGTTCAACCTGCTCTGCACAATCTTGATGGTGTTCAGCAATTTGCCTAAACCTTCGAGGGCAAAGTATTCGCATTGCACCGGAATCAAAACAGAATCGGAACCGGTGAGGGCATTGACGGTAATTAAACCGAGCGAAGGCGAACAATCAATAATGATGTAGTCGTAATCTTTTCTCAAATCATCGAGCAGACCTTTAAAAACCTTCTCGCGGTTGGGTTGATTAATCAACTCAATTTCGGCCCCTACTAAATCTAAGTGGGAGGGAAGCAGATACAAATTCGGAGTTTCGGTTTCCAGAATAATATCGCGCGGCTTTACTTCGTTTACCAGGCACTCATACAAACTGGTCTTCACCGTCTTCGGGTCGAAGCCCACACCGGAGGTGGCATTCGCCTGCGGGTCGGCATCTATCAGCAAGGTTTTGTATTCGAGTATGGCTAAACTCGCTGCTATGTTAATAGCTGAAGTTGTTTTGCCCACTCCGCCTTTCTGATTGGCAAGTGTTATCACTTTGGCGTTGTGCTCTTTTTCTTTGGTTTTCTTTTTAGTCATAGTAGTTGCGTGTTTCTTGTTTCCGGTTTTTTGTTTCTTGTTTTATAACTCTACAGTTTCTCCAATGTTCAGTAACAGAAGTTCTTTTCCTTTTGCCACAAACTTTTGTTTCGCTTCGGCATGGTCAATTTTTATGTAACCGAAGGTATCATAATGCAGGCCAATTACCTTATTGCATTTCACAAAATCGCTGGCAATAACCGCATCGTCCACCCCCATAGTGAAGTTATCGCCAATAGGTAACAGAGCCACATTTAGTTTGCCGCAGGTAAGCGGAATCAATTGCATATCCATGGCAAGGGCTGTATCACCGCTGTAATAAAAATTTCCTTCGATGCTTTCCATTACAAAACCACCGGGGTTGCCACCGTAAGTTCCATCGGGCATCGAACTGCTGTGCACAGCCGCCACATACTTGGCTGTGCCGAATTTGAATTTCCATTTGCCACCGGGGTTCATCGGATGAGTTTTCTTTGCTCCCTGCTTTTCAAACCAGGTGACTACTTCGTAGTTAGATACAATTGCCGCACCGGTCCGGTTGGCAATCTCCAGGGCATCGGCTACATGGTCAAAGTGGCCGTGAGAAATAAAAATATAATCGGCAGGAACAGCCGAAACATCAATGTGTTTAGCCAGTTCATTCTGGCTGATAAACGGGTCGAATAACAGGTTTTTACCTACCAAATTAACCCCGAAACATGCGTGACCGTAGTAAGTAATTTTCATTTTCTGATTGCGCTGTAATAGTAGAACATGTGTGGAACATTAAGAGGGCGGATTCTCCACTAATAAACAGGTGTTGTGTTTAAACGTCTGTTGATAAGCGGGGTTTTGGTGTTAACGAAGTGTGGGGAATGTGTTAATCTGAAAAATCAGAACTCATACCTCACCATTTCCTTGTAACCGCCAATGCGGAGCGAGGTAGATTTGGCGGCACAGCTATCGAGATTAAAAGAAGCGGTATCGTTTTTTAAGCGCAGTGGTTTTACATTATAAGTAAGGTGGAACCGGTGCTGCTCTTTGCATTCCGCATTTACCTGCTGAAACAGTTTGATGCTGGTTTGTGGCGGCAGCGATTTCTGAAATGCTCCGTTCCAGAATACTTTGAAATCACCGGCATCGCAACCCAGAATTTTTTTGGTGAGAATATGCAGGGTATCGTTAGTCAGATAAGCGGTATCTAAGGGAACCATTTCTTTGACTGCGGCATAAAGTTCTTTATCGCGGGTGATTTTGCGAAAAGAGTAATCGCTGATGGTATCATTAACCGGTGCTGAAGCACCGGTTGTTTTGGTGGTTGTTTTGCAGGAAGCAATAACAATCAATGCAAACAATAAGAGTAAACTTATTTTACCCATCTGCTCCGTATTATGCAGGCACATTAGCGTTTAACTCCTTGGCTAACCGGTCATACTCTGCGCGTTTTACTTCTTCATCGCGCATTTTGCGGAGCGCGTAAGGTGTTTCGTAATGCAGTTCGTTAATAGGTCCGAGTTTTTCGAACTTCAGTGCAGGGTCGTTCAGGAAGTTGATTTTCTTTTTCACGGCATCGGTAAGCACAAAGCCCACCGTTACAGAGTTTGCGTTGTTGTTCAACTCCGGCATTGGGCGGAGAATGGAAATAGTCAGGTAGTCTTCCTTATCATCGTTCTGGCTGATTACGGCATCGGCAAAGGTTTTTTTGCCATCGGTTTCATGGAATTTATCATCGAGATACTTCACCGTGGTTTTAGTAATCCATCTGCGGTAGTTCTGCTCGTTGATGATGTATTCCAAATCAACCTGATTGCGGCTGAGGTGAAGTTCTTTCGAAATTTCTTTCAGGTGTTTAGCCGGTTCCTTGCTGGAGTAGCGGATAAAGTAAAGCTCGTTGAAGCCGAAATACTTCGGCAATAAATTAGCAATACGCTGAAACAACATCTCCGGTGAGGTATTATACTTTTCCAGCAGGGCAATCAGCAGTTCCGGTTTCCACTTCGACTGAGAAAAGAAATTTTCCAAATCCGGTATCAGCAAATCTTTATTGATGTGCAGCGCCTGCGCAAAGTAAGCCCCTCTGAAGTTGTTCATTACATGGTCGAACGATTCAACTTTTAACCAGGATGTAGTAATCGGTCGCTTCTCAATCTTCATAGCTGCAAAACCCAACTCTTTTCCAAACAGGAATATCTTCTGCTGCTCGGTTAAGCGGTTGTTGTAAAGCAGAGTTGGTTGTTCGCCTTTCACAAACACCGAACGGAAGCCACGCAGCTTCGGATAATCAGAAAAATCAGATTCCTCTAAGCGGTAATTGAATTTGTCTTTGAGCAATTGAGCGTATTGAACAGAAGTAAGTTTCTCGGGATTCTCAATAC
>CAZBPG010000034.1:5706-33013 GCA_964493695.1 uncultured Chitinophaga sp.
TGATAACCGCTTCTTCAATGTCTTCAAAGTAGTTGTCGTTCATTTCCTGGTAGGAGCGAAGACAACTGAAATAAAAGTGCTCTTCCTGTAAATTGTAATTGCGGGCAATTTCGAATACAGAATTGATAAGCGCTGAAAGGGAAGTAGGCGCGTTTGCCATCATGCTCATCAAAAGTCCTTTGTCAACTCCAAACGTGTCGAACAAAAAGTCGTTAATGATTTTGAGGTTAAGTACCTGTACAACCGGTGTGAGGTTCTTGTTAATTTTTAGCGAAACGAGCGAGTCATAAGTAGTTTCGAGTGCTTTTGCCAGTTCGGTTATCTTATCCGGTTTGGGGTATTTTTTGCCGTTTTCAATTTCGTTCATGTACGAAACCGAAACCCCGCTCATATCAGATAATTGCTGAAGTGATAGTTTTTTGTCGGTTCTTAGTTTCTTGAGTTTTAACCCGAAAATGATGCGAATGTTCTCTTCAGTAGTTGTTTCCATGTTGTTGACGATTGACGGCTGACGATTGACCATTGAAAAACCAACCTGTATTACAATGGTCGGTGGTCAATGGACGATGGTCAACTCTACTGCAAATCAAGCGAAATTATTGAGATAGCGAAAATTCGCCAATCTTTTTTGCTTTTTTGAAACTTAGTTCCTATTCTTGCCGAAATTTTCGCGATGGGTGCTACACCAAACATTCAGGGTTTAGAAATTACTGCTCCAATCACCGGGCAGTTTGCCGAAATCCTTACTCCCGAAGCTCTTCAGTTTGTAGTTAAACTGCAACGCACCTTTAATAAAAGAAGAATTGACTTGCTGGCTGCCCGTGTTGAGCGCCAAAAAGCAATTGACATCGGAAAGACTCCGGACTTTCTTCCAGAGACTAAAGCCATAAGAGAAGGTGATTGGGTAGCAGCACCTATACCTGCAGATTTGCAGGACAGAAGGGTGGAGATAACCGGACCGGTTGACCGGAAGATGATAATAAACGCTCTGAACAGCGGTGCGAAGGTGTTCATGGCAGATTTCGAAGATTCCAATTCGCCTTTTTGGGCGAACAATATAGAAGGACAGCTTAACCTTCGCGATGCTATCCGCAAAACCATTACCTACAAAAACGAAGTGGGTAAAGAATATAAGCTGAACGAAAAGACGGCCGTGTTAATGGTTCGTCCGCGTGGTTGGCACTTGCCGGAGAAGCATGTAAAGGTAGACGGAGAGGTGATGAGCGGCTCGCTTTTTGACTTTGGTTTGTTCTTCTTTCATAATGTTAAGCAGTTGCTTGTAAACGGCTCAGGGCCATACTTCTACTTACCTAAGATGGAGAGCCACCTTGAAGCCCGCTTATGGAACGATGTATTCGTTCTGGCGCAAACAGAATTGGGTATTCCGCAGGGCACTATTAAGGCTACGGTGCTTATTGAAACCATCACCGCTACCTTCGAACTTCATGAAATAATATATGAGTTAAAGGAGCACATGGCAGGCTTAAACTGCGGACGCTGGGATTATATCTTCTCTTATATCAAGAAGCTCCGCAATCTTCAGGGTTACGTTTTACCCGACCGCGGGCAGGTGACTATGGCGGTTCCTTTTATGGCTTCTTACAGCAAACTGGTGATACAAACCTGCCATAAAAGACGGGTGCACGCTATGGGCGGCATGAGTGCTTTTATTCCTATTAAGAATAATGAAGCCGCCAACAATGCAGCTATTGATAAAGTAAAGCAGGATAAAGTTCGCGAGGCGACTAACGGCCACGATGGCACCTGGGTGGCGCATCCGGGCTTGGTAAGTGTGGCTATGGATGTTTTTAATGAATACATGAAAACCCCGAACAACTACGCTGTGAAACGCGAGGGGGAAGTTTATACCGCTAAAGATTTATTGACTGCACCGGAAGGAACAATTACCGAAGCCGGTTTGCGCATGAACATTAACGTGGGTATTCTTTACATAGAAAGCTGGCTGCGCGGAGTAGGCGCTGCGGCTATCCATAACCTGATGGAAGATGCGGCTACGGCTGAAATTTCGAGAACACAGGTTTGGCAGTGGATAAAGAATGGTTCGAAGACCGATGATGGAAGACAGGTGACCTATGAGTTGTTTAAAGAGTTATTGCCTTCGGAGTTGGAGAGTGTTAAGGCATACGTTGGCGAAGAAGCCTTCAACAAGCCAACCATGAAACGCGCAATTGAAATATTTGATGAGTTGGTTCAGCAAGGAGACTACAAAGAGTTCCTTACTTTACCGGCTTATGAGGAGATTGATTAAGGAAGATTCTGTTTTACCCCTTTTTTTGAATAAGGCACGTGGAAGATTGAGTAAATGCAGTAAAAAAATCAGAAAATGCAGTAGAAAAATCAGAGAAAGCAGTAGAAAAATCAGAGAAAGCAGTAGAAAATAGAAAAAAGCAGTAAAAGAATCAGGGGAACGGTCGAAACAATCAGTAAAACGGTCGAAACTATTGGGAAAACGGTCGAAACAATTAAAGAAACGGTCGGAATTCTGAAGAGAACGGTCGAAACAATCAGTAAAACGGTCAAAATTATTTAGAAAACGGTCGAAATTTTAACAAACGGGAGTACTTTTCTGAAAGAAATGGGTACAATTATCAAAATTCCGGGTACCTTTTTCAGTATTCTGGGTACAACTATCAAAAAAGGGGTACCTTGTTAAAGGAAACGGGTACATTCAGGTTAAACAGGAGCAATTCATAAAACAATCATTCATCAATAAATCAACAATAAACCTAAACATGGCAACAAAACAAGAAAGAGCCGCAGCGCTCAAAAAAGAATGGGAAAGCAGCGCACGCTGGAAAGGTGTAAGCCGTCCGTACACGGCAGAAGAAGTAATCAATATTGCAGGTTCGGTACAAATTGAATACACCCTGGCAAAAAACGGAGCCGAAAAACTTTGGAAACGTTTGCATACCGACTCGTGGGTAGCGGGCTTAGGTGCCCTTACCGGTAACCAGGCGGTACAGGAAGTAGCAGCCGGTATGAAAGCCATTTACCTTTCGGGCTGGCAGGTAGCGGCTGATGCTAACCTGGGCAGCGAAATGTATCCGGACCAGTCGCTGTATCCGGCCAACTCGGTACCGGCAGTGGTTAAGCGCATCAACAATTCGCTTTTGCGCAGAGACCAGATTGAATATCTGGAAGGCGAGCCTCAGCGCGACTGGCTCGTGCCTATTGTTGCCGATGCAGAAGCAGGTTTTGGAGGAAACCTGAATGCTTTTGAATTGATGAAGGGAATGATTGAAGCCGGTGCAGCCGGTGTGCATTGGGAAGACCAGCTTTCCTCTGCTAAAAAGTGCGGACACTTAGGCGGAAAAGTTTTGGTGCCAACTCAAGAGGCTATCAACAAACTGGTAGCTGCCCGTTTAGCTGCCGATGTTTGCGGAACTTCTACTTTGGTAATTGCACGAACCGATGCTGAAGCTGCGAATTTAATTACCAGCGATATTGACCCGCGCGATACCAAATTTATTACCGGTGAAAGAACCAACGAAGGTTTCTATTATGTAAAGAACGGTTTAGAGCAGGGCATTGACCGCGGTCTCTCTTACGCACCATATGCTGATTTAATATGGATGGAAACCGGTGACCCCGATTTAGGTTTGGCGCGCGAATTTGCACAAGGTATTCATGCAAAGTATCCGGGGAAGATGCTGGCTTACAACTGTTCGCCATCTTTCAACTGGGCAAAATACATGAACGAAAAACAAATGCTTACTTACCGCGAAGAAATTGCAGCTATGGGTTACAAGTTCCAGTTTATTACGCTGGCAGGTTTCCACGCTTTAAACACCGCTATGTTCGAATTGAGCAAAGCGTATGTAGAAAGAGGAATGGCCGGTTTCAGCGAATTGCAGCAGCGCGAATTTGCGTTGGAGAAAGGCGGTTTCAAAGCCATCAAACACCAGGCGTTTGTAGGCACCGGTTACTTCGATGCTGTTCAGAACGTAGTTCAGCAAGGACAAAGTTCCACTACTGCTTTGGCAGGTTCAACAGAAGCAGAACAGTTTCATTGATACCCCGGTCTGACGTAAGTCTGACCAATATAAAGATGCCATCGCTTCAAGCGATGGCATCTTTTTTTATCTATACAGCATGTTTCGTTTCAAACAATTTACAGTTTTGCAAAACAAATGCGCCATGAAGGTAACCACCGATGGTGTGTTGCTGGGCGCGTGGGCGGATGTAAGCGGAGCAAAGACTATTCTCGACATAGGCACCGGCACCGGTGTAATTGCTTTAATGCTGGCGCAGAAAAACAGCGAAGCAGTTATTAATGCCATAGACATTGAGGAGAATGCCTGTCAGCAAGCCAGAGATAACTTTGAACAAAGCCAATGGAGTAGAAGATTAAATGCCATTCATACTTCTTTGCAGGATTTGGCTGTTGCTCCCCTCTCCTTCGGAGAGGGGTTGGGGGAGAGATGTTATGATGTCATCATTTCCAACCCTCCCTACTTTGTTGACGACTATAAAACAGAGAACCATCAACGAAACGTTGCCAGGCACAGCGTTGCATTAAGTTACAAAGAACTGTTGAAAGGTATCAACCGGTTATTGAAAACAACCGGTAAAGCATTTCTGGTGATTCCGGCTTTTAATTTTCAATTGCTCGAAACCATAGCAGGAGAGGAGAACCTTTTTGTAACCAAACATGCCGGAGTAATTGCGGTAAAAGGAAAGAACCCTTACCTCGCTTTACTTGAATTGGAAAGATTACCCGTGCCACGGTTCATAACCGTGGCACGGGTGTTTAAGGAAACAATTGTAATTCAGGACGAAGAAGGAAACTTTACCGAACAGTATAAGGAACTAACCAAAGAGTTTTATTTGAAGTTTTAGAACATGGCCACTGCACTTCTGTATCTTCCATACTTACCCAACATCGCCTGGCTGCAAAACTTTACCAGGCACGAATCTGTTATTATTGAGCACGAAGAAAACTTTGTAAAGTCAACTTACCGCAACCGCTGTGAAATTGCAGGAGCCAACGGAAAACAAATGCTCACCATTCCATTACAGGGTGGAAGAGACCACCACCGGCTTTATAAAGAAGTAAGGATTGCTAATACAGGTAACTGGCAAAGGAAGCACTGGCAGGCCATCCGCTCTGCTTATGGCAGTGCCCCTTTCTTTGAGTTTTATGCCGACAAATTTGAGCCGCTCTTCGAAAAAGAGTTTGAATTTCTTTTTGAATTCAATCTTGCTTTGCTCGAAGCCACGCTCAAGGCTTTAAAAGAAAAAAAGCGGTTTAAGTTAACTACAGAATATGAAAAGGAACCGGACGTAATTGATTTGCGGAGTGTTTATGATCAAACTTCTGCAAAGTACTATCAGGTATTTGAAGGGCGAAACGGTTTCATACCCAACCTGTGTGCGCTTGATTTAATATTTAGCGAGGGGAACCGGAGCAGGGAGATTATTACTCTGTAAACTCTTTATTCACTATTCTGTTCTTGATGATGAACAGCGGTCTGCCCTTCACCTGAAAGAAGATTCGCAAGACATACTCCCCTATAATTCCCAGTGAAACAAGCTGCACTCCGCTAAAAAGAATAATAGTAAACAGCAAACCGGTGAAACCCTCAATTACCGGAACATCAAGCAGGAATCTCTTTACCAGCGTATAAACGAAATAGGAGAGTGCAATCAGTATAGTTATAATCCCTATGTTCGTGATGAACTTTACAGGGAAATCGCTGAAGTTGAATATGCCGTTATAAGCCAACCTGTAAAGCATTTTGAAGGAATACTTTGTTTCTCCGGCAGCGCGCTCAGGCCGGTTGTATTCAAAACTTGTTTGTTTAAACCCAACCCAAGAGCGTAAACCTCTCAAATACCTGCTTTCCTCCGGCAACTGATTCATAATGTCTACCACTCTGCGGCTTAACAATGCAAAATCACCGCTATCCAAGTTTACTTCGATGTTCGAAATGCTCTTTACCAACCGGTAGTATAAATGGTAAGCGCTGCGTTTGAAAGCATTTTCTTTTCTGTTTTTACGCACGGCATAAACCACATCGTTTCCTTCCAACAACAGTTTGTAAAAATCGTGAAACAATTCCGGAGGGTCTTGCAGGTCGCCATCAATGCACATCACAGCTTCTGTTCCCCTTGCTACCGAAAGCCCGGCAGTGAAAGCTAACTGATGTCCGAAGTTTCTGGATAAAAAAACGCAATGGTAGCGTTCATCCTGTAAGGCATTTACCTGCATTAGCTGTGCGGTGTTATCCCTCGAACCATCATCTACCATCACTACTTCCATCTTAAGCGGAGTTGAATCCATCAGCTTATTCAACCGCTCGACTAACAAAGGAAAGCTTTCCTTTTCGTTGAAAAGCGGAACTACAAATGAAATTTTCGGAGCAGGCATAGCTAATTTGTTTGAGGTTTAACTCCGGTGACTTCATACACCTTCATATCGTAAAACTCTTCTTTCACTGTAAATGTAAAGTTTGATTCAAGGTAGTCTTTTGTTTGCGATTGATGAGCAATAACTAATTGTCCTTTATTGAATTCATTTTTACCGTTAAGATCTTCCTGCTTTATACACATGTCTTGCTCGGTTAGTCTGTTGACATAAAGTATCCATTGCAAGGCATAACCATGATAAAAGTATACAACTCCGCTCAAGTCTTTTTTATCGGAGATAACATCCCTCAGATAATAAGAAGCTGCATAAAAAGAATCCTTGTTTAAATCATCGCCTGAGTATCTGATGAATTGAAACACTTCATAAACAGGCTGAGCGCAGGCAATTACGCAAATAGAAAAGAAAACAATTTTTTTCTTCATAAAGGGCAACAAAATACTGATGAAATAACCAAGTTGAAGCACAGTTAATCCTATGATGATGGCAAATAGCGAATATGTGGGGAGATCGTACCACCACAACTTTGTTTTACTGATAGATAAGATAACAAGGAATAATGAAGCACAAAGAAAAGCATATAAGGTGGTCCTTAACCTGGTATGATTCGTATTTAAAAAAGCAAGAACCAAACCGGTAGGTAACAGCCAAAACCAATTACCGAATCGTTCCCACTTAAGATTATTGTAATAGAAACCGGGAGGTGCTTGATGTTCTTCTATTTCTCTCAAAAAGCGCCCTCCCAATTCATTATCAACTACCGCGTTCAGGTAGCCCGCGTTGTAATGTTCACGCACCATGTAATAGCCAAAAACTACAGCCAAAAAACTGATAGCACCCAGATAAAAACACTTATTGGAAAGGGTTTCAAGCAATTGTTTCCTGAAAATGGTGTACAGAAATAATGCCGGTGCAAAAAGTAAAGCTGCAATGCCTTTAGTAAGCACAGCCAGTATCAGGGCTGCAAAAAACAACAACAGCCACTTGTTTTTTCTATCCTCCGCATGTTCTTCGGTGTAAAGGTAGAATGCAAGCAGGTAAGAGGTGGTAAAAAGAGTAAGCATGGAATCATACTCACCGTATCTCGTTCCATGATAACCTATATAACCTTGTGCAGTGCACAGCACAAGTCCTGACACTAAAGCCGCCCAACCGTTTTTTGTAAGATAAAGGACAAAAAAGAAAACAACAAATATGGTAAGCATCGCGCTTACGGCAGATGGAAAGCGTGTTGAATATTCATTAAGACCATGAAGCTTAATGCAAACAGCCTGAGCCCAAATCATCATAGGTGGTTTGGTGCTCCACATATCCGGTTGATAGTTTACGGTGGTTACCAGCAGATTACCCGTTTTTGTCATTTCGTACGCGCTGGTTGCCAGGCGGGCTTCATCCCATATGCGGTACGCAAGTGAACCAAGTTTATAGAACTGGGAATAATAAATGAAGAAGAGAAGAATAAGAATCTGTACGATTCTTTCCATACGTTTCATGCGCTAAATTTAAATCCCAAACTCAACTTTCCAACTAAACACCGGAACAATGCCCAGATTTTTTTTTGTTTCTATTGTTTGGGTTTCGGGGTTGTAAATTTTCGCGGCTACGTTATTGCGGTTGATGATGTTTTGTGCATCAAAGGCAAATATCCAGGAGTACTTCTTTTTGTTGCGCCTGAAATTCACTCCAAAGTCAATCCGGAAGTAATCGGGTAGTTTCTCGGTAAATGCTTTATCGGTTTCATAGACTGTTTCGTTGGCGGCAATAGATTTTTGTAAATCAACAGGAGTAACCCGGTTACCTCCGCGCCAGATAACTTTCGCATTGATGCCAATGATGTTGTTTTTCTTCTTCCCCACTACAAATTCTTTTCCGCCAAGTGCATTCAATACATAATTCACATTATAAGCCGTGTTTCTGCGGATGCCGTCAGTCGCTTTGTAATTAGAATTAAAGAGAGAGGTAGTGAACATAAAGAAGTAGTTCTTCGAAAAGAATTTTTCCAGCGTCAGTTCCAGGCCGTAGTTATACCCTACGCCTTTACCGGTAAGCGGAATATTTACAAAGCCGTCATCATAGTTGAGAATAGAAAACGTCCGGTTCAGTGAATCGGTGCCGATGGGAACATTAAACAGATATTGGAAATAGATTTCTGCCTTCAGTCTGAAATCTTTGAAGAAGTTGAAGTTGTAACCGGCTACTACATGAAACGCTCTTGAAAAATCAAGGTTCTTGTTCGGTTGCTGGTTTTGTATGACATACGAAACATAAGTAGAAACTGCATCTACGCGGCTGTGGAGCCCCGTTCCGAAACTCAGCGACTGCTTTTCGTTGATGCGGTACTCTGCACTCATGCGTGGCTCTATGTAAAACTTGTTGTTCAAGAACGAGAAAAGAAAATGAACCCCGCTGTTCAACTGGAACTGCTCACTGAAACGGTGTTTCCATTGTGTGTAAGCCTGAAGCAATGAAGTGTTACCGGTGTTATTTACCAGCGTTTCTGTCTGTAGGTTTAAGTAAGAGTATTGCTCGCTGTAAAGTTGGTAACCGGTGTTGCTGTAAATAATGCCAAGCCTTAAAATATTGGCAGCATTGAGCTTTGTATTGAGCATAGCAGTAATGCGGGCAATTTTGTAGATAAACTTCTCGTTGCTGATATCGAACCTGTTGAAATTGTAATCAAGTGTATCATCGGTGCTGCTGTTATTGGTATAGCTGTAACTGGCTACGGTTTTGATATAGGTCTTGTTGTCTTTAAGCGCATAGAGGTGCGTGGCACCTATTACACCCAGCATTTGCTTTTGAGCAAATTCGCTTTTGTCGCTTACTGTTTTCCACTTGGTGGTATCGCGTTTGGCGGTGTTGCCAAGCGAACTTAAACCGCCAATGCCAAACAGCGTAAAGCTGCCCGCTTTTTTAGAAGGGAAATAGAAATTGAAGCAAACGTCCTGATACTTCGGAGTTACACTTCCTCCTATTTCAAAACCCATAAGCGCAAACAAGTCCAGTGTTGAATAACGATAGTTGATGAGATAGGAGCCTTTATACTTTCTGCTGAAAGGACCTTCGAGTGCAGCCTCGGCACCCAACACACCGGCTTTGAGTGCAAACTCCCATTTTTCTGTATTACCTTTCCGCAGGTTCACATCAAACACTCCGCTGAGTGCATTACCGTATTCTGCAGCAAAGGCACCCGAAAAGAAATCGGTGTTCGTAAGCATGTTCGAGGAAAGTATACTCACCCCTCCACCGGTAGAGCCTTCGCTGCCGGCAAAGTGATTCGGGTTCGGAATTTCAATACCCTCCATGCGCCACAACAAACCGCGCGGAGAGTTTCCGCGCACTACAATCTGGTTGTTTTCATCGTTAGCAGTAACTACACCGGCAAAACTCTGTGCCATGCGGGCGGGGTCGCTCTGTGTTCCGGCATACCGGTTCATTTCTTCAGCAGAAAAGGAACGGGCACTTACCGGTGCAAAATCGTTATTCGCCCGCGACTTATCTTTCTGCGCCATCACTTCCACTTCTTTCATGTTCCTTACCTTCTCCTGCATTTCAATATTCAGCGAAAGTTCTTTGGAAGAAATAAGAAGTAACTCGCTTACCGCTGCGTCTTCATAACCTACATACGAAAACCTCAGTGATTGCCTCCCTACGGTTACATTTTCAATCCTGAAATTTCCTTCGGCATCAGTAGAGGTACCGCGCAATGGATTTGAATTAAGCAGCAACACATTTACACCAAACAGCGGCTGATGACTGTCCTTATCAATCACTTTTCCTTTGATAACTGTGGTAAGTTGCTGAGCCGCGAGCGGAGAAGAGAGAAGCAGAATAAAGAGAGTGAGGACAAGCGCACGCATAAACAATCTGTCTTGAGAAAGGGCTATCGAAAGTAAAATTTTTGAATTCAGTTTTAATAGATTTGCGCGCTGATGAAAATCACCTTTTTCTCTTTTCTCCTGCTGTTTATGGCGGTCTTTGCTTTTACCGGTTGTAAGCCGGGCTGTAAAGATGTGAAATGCCTGCACGATGGTAAATGCCAGGCTGGTGGCGTGTGCGATTGCCCGGGCCGGTGGGGTGGTTTGTATTGCGATACCCTTTGCCCTATTGGTTTTGAAGGCACCTATTGCAACATTGCCTCCCGCAATAAGTTCGTAAGAACATGGAACGCTACTACTTCATCCAATGTTACCGGTGTTATTGAGCATCCGCTGTATGTGACCAACGGCCCTATTCCCCAGCAAATCATTATCAGTAACTTTAACAACGAAAATTACACGGTGGTGGGTACCATGCTCGATTTCGATAAGTTCGAAATACTTACCCAGAATGCCACCGGCAGTTATACTGGTCCGGTAGATGGCTCCGGTTACCTGAACGGGGATAATCTTGCAATTAACTTAAACAAGCAGGGCGTTGATTACTTTGCTAACTGCAACAGGTAAATGAAGCAAAGCATTGAAGTAATTTACAGTGACGATGACCTGGTGGTAGCCAACAAGCCATCCGGTATTACTGTTATTCCTGACCGCATTCACACCGAACTTGAAACCGTTCAAACTATTCTGCAAAAGCAGTTCGGCAGGTTGTGGGTGGTGCACCGCATTGACCGCAACACCAGCGGTGTGTTGTGCTTTGCGCGCAACGAAGCCGCTCACCGCCACCTCTCGCTGCAGTTTCAGAACCATGAGGTAAAGAAAATTTACACCGCCATTGTAAGAGGAAGAATGGGTTTTAAAAGCGGCGCCGTAAACGAACCCATTGCCGAGAACATGGCGCGCCCTGGCAGTATGCTCATACATAAAAGAGGCAAAGATGCCCTTACGCTTTACGAAGTGGTGGAAGAATTTAAACACGCCTCGCTTTTAAAGGTGGAGATTAAAACAGGGCGCACCCACCAGATTCGCGTTCATCTTGCTTCACTTGGCAATCCTTTGCTAGTAGATGACCTCTACGCTAAGGCACAAGCCTTTTATTTTTCCGCCATCAAGAAGAAGTATAAAGCCACCGGTGAAGAAGAACGCCCTACCATTGCCCGCCTTACTCTCCATGCCGCACAGGTTGTTCTAAAACATCCTTCCACAGGTCAGGAAGTTACTTTCAGCGCACCGCTACCTAAGGATATGGAAACGGTGCTGAAACTGCTGAGGAAGTATGATTCATAGATCAAGAAATGGAGAGGAGAGAATTACCTCCAAGCGTGTAACTACCTTGGCGTAATTCCCTATAAGCTCATCTACTGCTTTCTTTTCTTAAAATTGTTTCCGCTAACAAATACCTTATGCAAAAAATCCTTTTTCTCTTCCTTGCCATCCTGCTTGTTCAATCCTGCAAAACCCGCACCGGTTCTCCTGCCGCTGATGCTGCCGAAGTAACCAGGTTCGAAAACTTCAAAACCGCTTTTGTCGAAGAACTCTGGCAAACCTACCCCGGCTGGGCTACCGGTGTCGGCTACCACAAATACGATTCACTCCTCCTCATTCCAAACGAGGCAAGGCGCAATGCCGAACTTGCCTTTGCCGGCAGAACCGACAGCATCCTCCAGCAGATAAATTTCGAAAAGCTCGATGCCAACAACAAAACCGACTATAAACTCATTCAGAATTTCACGGCTGGCATCCGGTTCAACACTAATGAATTCAAAAGCCACGAATGGGATCCTTCCAACTACAACATAGGCGGAATGATTTTCGACATTATTGATTACAAGAAAACCCCTCTCGATGACCGGTTGCGTTTGCTCACCAAAAAGCTCGCGGGCATTCCCGCTTTCTACGAAGCCGCTAAGCAAAACATCCGTCAGCCAACCCGTGAGCACACCGAACTCGCCATCATGCAGAACCAGGGTTCGCTCTACATGTTCAACACACTCCTCCCTGATTCGCTTAAACTCTCCGCGCTCAGTAAGGTTGAACTCGCTGCCTTTAATTCCGTTACGGCAAACGCAAAAAAATCAGTCGAAGATTACATACTATGGTTAAAGCAGAATTATCCATCCTCCGACACCGCTAAGTTCCGCAGCTTCAGAATAGGGAAGGAGCTCTACGCTAAAAAGTTTCTGCTCGATATCAATTCGCGTTACACCGCGTCCGAAATGTATGCCAAAGCCGAAGAGCGGAAACAATATCTGCATAACGAAATGGATAAGCTGGCCGATGAACTCTGGCCTAAATACTTTGGCGTTACCGCTAAGCCAGGTAACGAAAACCGCCTGAGCAAAATAAAACTGCTCATCGATAAGATAAGTTTGCAGCACTGCCACCGCGATGCTTTCCTACAAACCATCGAAAAGCAATTACCCGAACTCACCGCCTTCATCAACCAGCACCGGTTAATTGATTTAGATTCTACCAAGCCCCTCACCGTTCGCAAAACACCCGACTACGCTGCAGGTGTGGCCGGTGCCGGTATCAACTCTCCCGGCCCTTACGATAAAGATGCCGTTACCTATTACAACGTTACCCCACTCACCAATTACTCCGATGCAGATGCCGAAAGCTATCTGCGCGAATACAACGATTACGTATTGCAGATTCTCAACATTCACGAAGCCATTCCAGGTCATTATACGCAAGGTATTTACGCCAACCGGTCGCCAAGTATCATCAAGACTATTCTGGGGAATGGTGCCACCATAGAGGGTTGGGCCTGCTACGTAGAGCGTATGATGCTCGAAGAGGGTTACAATGCCTCCCCCGAAATGATGCTCTTCTACTACAAATGGAACCTCCGCGAAACCTGCAATTTTATTCTCGACTACAACATTCACTGCAACAACTGGAGTGCACAACAGGTCCGCGACCTATTGGTGAACGAAGCTTTTCAGCAGAATAAAGAAGCCACCGAAAAGTGGAGGCGCGCTTCTTTAACGCAGGTGCAACTCACCAGTTATTTCACCGGCTTAACCGAAATTTATGAACTGCGCGAAGAACTGAAACAAAAGCAGGGCAGCGCATTTGATTTGAAGAAATTCCACGAGCAGTTTTTGAGCTTCGGTTCGGCACCAGTAAAAGAAATTCGCGAATTAATGCAGTGAATCAGATGGGGTTCCGCAAAATTATTTTACTTCGTAGCACTTTAAAAGCTACGATAAAAGATGATTGATAAAAGCGGACTGTTGACTATTCAGAAATTTGTTTACCTCCTTGATGACTTTCATTACAACGAGTTCTGTTCGAATCTTGAATCGTCCGGTGCAGCATTACCGCTTAAGTTGGTAAAAACCGTTCGTAAAAACCTGCCCGAGTTTGATACGCATGAGCAGCTTTGTACAAGAGTGTATGGCAGCGTTAAACAGAAACAGAACTTCAATCAGTTAACTTCTTACACTTTTAAGCTTTCGTATCTCTTAGCACAAAACTATCCCGATTATCTGCGTCCGAACATTACGCTGATTCAGCAAACCGTAAATGAGGGTAAATTGGAGCAGGCAAACTTCCGTGCCGATTGCCTGTTGGATATTGCGGGGCAAACGGAAGATTTCCTGTCGCTTATTTCTGTTTTAAAGTTTCTTAGTCAGCAGGCGTTTCTTACCCGCGATGCTACGAACGGTTTTAAGTTAAATACCAAGCTGGAGGAAGCACTGGAGAACGAAAAAACAATTAATGTACTGATTACTTCACTACGCGCTACTCTTCATCAGCATTCAGAAAAGCGGAATCCCGAAAAACTGAAACAACTGAAAGATTTCTACCGGTCGTTCTATAAGCATTCATCGGTGTCTGTTCGGGTGTTAAGCCTATATGCTTATTTGTACTCCGCTTACTATTTTCATCCGGGTATGTTCGATGATTCGTCAGACCTGGAGTTGATTCAAAAACTTGAAAAAGAACTTACCAATAACAGTCATGTAGTTTTTCCTTTTCTGTTCGACATTAAAGGCATCTTTGGTTTCATGTTGCTCAACTCTCCGCTGCTGAAAGCAGACAGTGCGGAAGGTAAAAAGCATTTCAAAGAGTTGTGCAGGCATTATAGTTTCATTAAGTTCTGGAAGTGCTATCTTAACATGCCGCAGATATTTTCGATTGCAGTGCAGGCTACGCGCTTTATTTCTGCCTATCATTATCAGGTTCACAGAAGCGATTATCACCGCATTGTTCCTGCTCCTGAGCAAAAACTGATGAAAGACCTTTCTGACAGTTGCGCTCAATTGATTGATCTTAATATCTGGGAGAAACAATACAAGAACGATTTGGTGAGTATAAGGATGCTTTACGGGGCGTTGCTGATTCTGAGAGGAGGGGAGAACGTTAAAGCAGGAATTGAAGAACTGGAATCGTTGCTGACTTCCTATCAACAATTGAACTTATCGGGAAGTACGGACAGTGTTTTTCTATCGCTGATGATTGGCTATTTCTCGGTTAAGAAATACGATAAATGCGCAGATACTTTTAAGCGTTATCTGAAAATAATTAAAGACAAGCCGGTATACGAAGGGAATGATATCAGTATTCATACTTATTATTATTTGTCACGTTGGCTCGAAACCGGCAGCAAGCAATATATTGCCAAGTTAGAGGCGAATTATAAGCGGGCAAAGAAAGCAGGCGGCTCACAGCGCGCGTTAGAGGAATTAGTAGCCTACTTTGAAGTACCTGCACAGTTGAAATAGCTGTAACCTTATCATTCAAAGAAGTTCTGGAATCTGATTTCCTATTTTTACCTCGTGCAGAATATCCACCAGATTTTAAAACAGTATTGGGGTTTTGAAAAGTTTCGTCCGCTGCAGGAAGAGATTATTCAATCTGTCTTGAGCGGAAAGGATACGCTTGCGCTCCTGCCTACCGGTGGGGGGAAATCAATCTGTTTTCAGGTTCCGGCTATGGCAATGGAAGGAATGTGTCTGGTTATTTCTCCGCTTATTGCTTTAATGAAAGACCAGGTTTACAACCTGAATCAAAAGGGAATAAAAGCCACAGCTATTTATTCGGGCCTTCCAAGCAGGGTGATAGATACTTTGCTTGACAATGCTGTGTATGGAAAGATTAAGTTCCTGTATGTTTCACCGGAACGTTTAGCCAGCGAGGATTTCAGGGTGCGGATGATGAAAATGAAAATCAGTCTGCTGGTGGTGGATGAAGCGCATTGTGTTTCACAATGGGGTTACGATTTTCGTCCGCCTTATTTAAGGATTGCCGAGGTGAGGGAGAAAATGAAAACAGTTCCCTTGATTGCTTTAACGGCTACCGCCACACCGGAAGTGGTAACGGACATTCAGGAGAAACTGCTGTTTAAGCAGAAAAACGTTTTGCAGAAAAGTTTTGTGCGCAAGAACCTGAGTTACGTTATCCGTCAAAGCAGTAACAAAGAGCAAAGTATGCTCGGGATACTTACCAAAGTTAAAGGCAGTGCCTTGGTGTATGTGCGCAACCGAAAGAAAACAAAAGAGTATGCTGATTTTCTTACCAAGCATAAAGTAAAGGCAGATTTTTATCATGCAGGATTAGAGCCAAACGAGCGCTCACGCAGGCAGGATAACTGGATAAAGAACAAAACCCGGGTTATCTGTTGCACTAACGCTTTCGGAATGGGGATTGACAAACCGGATGTGCGTCTGGTCATTCACATGGATTTAGCGGAAAGTATTGAGGCTTACTTTCAGGAAGCGGGAAGAGCAGGACGTGATGAAAAGAAAGCGTATGCCGTTCAGTTGTATGAAAAGAGTGATTTAACTGAACTGGATAAGAAACTTAAAGAGGGTTTCCCTTCGGTTGATTTCGTAAAAGATGTTTACGAATCGCTTTGTATTCATTTGCAGATTGCCTTGAATGACGGAATGAATCACGGCTATGATTTTGACCTGGCCGTTTTTTCGGACTCGTTGAAGCAGAACCCTGTGAAAGTGATGAGTGCCTTAAAGATGTTAGAACAGCAGGAGTTGCTTTACATCACCGAAAGTGTATTTGAGCTTTCAAAAATCAAATGTGTTTGTTCAAAGGAAACGCTCACCCGTTTTCAGGAACAGAATAAAAAACTCGAACCGGTCGTTAAGTTCATTCTCCGCACATCCGAAGGTGTATTTGAAGATTTTGTTCCGGTAGATGAACAAGCCTATGCCCCGCGCTTGAAAATTTCAGCGGAAGAAGTCATCCGGCAGTTAACTGCGCTGCATAAGTTCAAAATATTCAATTACCAGCCGAGAAAGAACAAACCGCTGCTGTTTTTTCTGCAAAGCAGGGTTAAGAAGCAGGATTTGAGACTGGACCGGAATTTTATCAATAAGCGAAAGGAAGATTTTGAAAAGCGGCTCACGGCCGTTCGCAACTATGTTACGGAGAACAATACTTGCCGCACCCGCTTGCTGGTAAAGTATTTCGGGGAAACAATAGCTGAAAATTGCGGCATCTGCGATGTGTGTGTATCACAGAAAAGGAGCGGTTTAAGCGCAGAGGAATTTTCCGGAATTGTTGCAGCGGTGGAAAATGAATTGAAGCAATCTGCGTTAACCTCTTCACAACTTATCAGCAAACTGAAGTTGAAAGAAGAGCACGCAAATACCGCTATTGATTATTTGTTAGATAAAGGGAAAGCAGACACCACTGCTGACGGGAAAATAAAATGGCACTGAGCAGGAAGGTAATTTTTACGGTCACGAACGACTTAACCTACGACCAGCGGATGCAAAGGATTTGCAGAAGTCTGTCCGGTGCGGGTTATGAAGTTGAATTGGTAGGAAGAGAAAGGGATACTTCTGTTGCGCTTACTACTGAACCGTATAAGCAAACGCGATTGAAATGTTGGTTTGATAAAGGCAAACTCTTTTATCTCGAGTATAATCTGCGGCTCTTCTTCTATTTGCGCTCACTGGAATTTGATGCGGCTTGTGCTATAGATTTAGATACGATTGTTCCCGTATTTCTTGCAGGTAAATTAAGAAGCGCAAAACTGGTTTACGATGCTCACGAATACTTCACCGAAGTTCCTGAGGTAGTAAGAAGAAAATCAGTAAAACGGGTTTGGGAATGGGTAGAAAGAACTTTCGTTCCAAAGTTCGATTTGGCTTATACTGTTTCTCCGGCATTGGCAGAGTTGTTTTCGAAAAAATACGGCAAGCAATTTCACGTCATCCGAAATGTTCCTTTGTATTCTACCCGTGCCACGGTTTTAAACCGTGGCACGGGTATGTATCCAACTCTTCTTTATCAGGGAGCACTCAACGAAGGCCGCGGACTTGAACATTTGATTGAAGCTATGCAAGGTATTGATGCAAAACTTTTACTTGCCGGAGAAGGCGATTTATCGAACGGGTTGCGCGATTTGGTTAAGCGGTTAAATCTTGAAAGCAAAGTTCAGTTTCCCGGGTTTGTGAAACCTGAAGAATTGAAAAAACTTACAGCCAATGTAACTATCGGGATAAATCTTCTGGAGAATAGCGGACTGAGCTATTACTATTCTCTTTCAAACAAATTCTTCGATTACATCCATGCGCGAGTGCCGCAGATTTGCATTGACTTTCCCGAATACAGAAAAGTAAATCAGGAGTTTGAAGTAGCTCTTTTAGTTAAAGATTGTTCGGTAAACGAAATAAAAACGGCTGCAGAGCGTCTGCTGAACGACAAGGAACTCTATATGCGGTTACAGAAAAATTGTGAGGTTTGCAGCGAAAATATGAACTGGCAAAACGAAGAGAAGAAATTACTTGCCCTTTACAATGAATTACTCCGATAAGCCCGCCCGAACGACTTCTGACTTACTTGATGATTCAAGTGGAAACTCAATTCAGTCGGGCAGGCACCTCCACATCGTTTCGTTTAATGTTCCTTATCCGCCAGACTATGGTGGTGTAATTGATGTGTATTACAAGATAAAAGCGCTTAATCAACTCGGAATAAAAATCCATTTGCATTGCTTCAACTACGGAAGAGATGAGAGCGAGGAGCTGGCAAAGATTTGCGAAACGGTGAACTATTATCCGCGCAAGAAATTTTATCAGGCTATTTACAGCAACGTGCCGTATATAGTCGGCTCGCGCCAAAGCGGTGAGTTGCTGACTAACCTCACGAATGACGACTACCCTGTTTTGTTCGAGGGCCTGCATACCTGCCTGTATCTTAAACATCCGGCCCTTAAAGATAAACTGAAAGCAGTGCGTATGCACAACGTGGAATGGGATTATTACCGCAGTTTAAAAGAAGCGGAAAGCAACTACCTCATTAAATTCTACTTTAACCTTGAATCGAAAAAGCTAAAGAAGTTTGAAGATGAGTTAAAGAATGCCGACAGGATTTTTGCCATCAGCCGGAGCGATTACGAATACCTGCGGCAGAGCTACGAAACCATCAGTTACGTTCCGGCTTTTCATAACAACGAAGAAGTTACCGGCCAAACCGGTAAAGGAGATTTTATTTTGTATCAGGGCAATTTGAGTGTGGCGGAGAACAACCAGGCCGCCATGTTTATAGCCAAGAAGATTGCCGAGGGAATGCCCTTTAAATTTGTGATAGCCGGTAAAAACCCAACGGCAGCGTTGAAGAAAGAGATTAAGAACATTCCCAACATTGAGTTGATTGAAAACCCTCCTTTCGAAAAAATGGCGGAGTTAATGCAGCAGGCGCACATCAATCTTCTTTTCACTTTTCAGAACACCGGTATAAAACTGAAACTGCTTAACTCGCTTTACCGCGGAAGGTATGTAGTGGTGAACAGCAAGATGGTGAACAACACGGGCCTTGAAACGCTCTGCATTATTGAAGATAACCCCGCTGCCACCAAACGTATCCTCACCGATTTAATGAAACTCGATTTTACACAACATGAAATTGAAAAGCGCGAACGCATCCTGGGTGCGGGCTTCAGCAACAGAGCCAATGCGCTGAAGATTATGAAGGAGATTTATGGGTAACTACATCTTAACGGTGATTCCTTTTTCGAGATTTATCGTATTCTCGGTGCAGCTGTAAATAGTGGCGGGGTAGCGGTCAATTAACTGGTAGTTATGGGTGGCCATTAACACGGCAGTGTTGTGCTCGCGGTTTATTTTAATCAGCAGTTTCACAATATCATCCGAAGTTTCAGGGTCGAGGTTTCCGGTAGGTTCATCGGCAATAAACACCGGTGGGTTGTTGAGCAGGGCGCGGGCAATCACCAATCGTTGTTGTTCTCCCCCCGATATTTGAAAAGGCATTTTGCCCGATAAATGAGCCAGCCCAACTTCATTCAATACTTCGGCAATTCTTTCTTCGCGTTTTGGTTTGCTCAGCCAACCGGTGGCGCGCAAAACAAAATCGAGGTTAGCCTGCACGGTTCTGTCGTTAAGCAATTGAAAATCCTGAAACACAATACCCAGTTTCCTGCGCAGATAAGGAACGTCCTTCTTCTTCAGTGTTTTTAAATTGTAGTTTACCACACTGGCTTCGCCTTCTTTCACCCGCACTTCGCCATACAGCGTTTTTATAAAACTGCTTTTACCGGCACCGGTCTTGCCAATCAGGTAAACAAACTCCCCCTGCTTTAACTCAAAGTTCACATCGCTCAGTATAAGCGAATTACCCTGATAAACATTCACATGACTGTAGTTGATTACGGTTTCTTCCATGATATTAAATTACGAAATACGAATTACGAAATACGAAACGGAATACAAAAGCAAGCTTACTAACATTTCGTATTTCTAATTTCCAATTTCGTATTTCTTCCTATACTACTTCCAGGTGTTTGTATTTAAAGAAAATCATACAGGCAGCGAGAATCGAAAGCCAATAAACCCATTCGGCTGTCCAAATCCAGAAAGTGCTCACAAACGAAAGCGTGAACATGAACTGAAAGTAAGCGATGTAGATGATTACCACTATTATCTGAATTCCGAGGGCAATGTAAATGTCTCCCAGACTGATAACCCCGTTGAAGAGAATATTGGTAAACGACATCAGGATAAACACCACAAAAATTACCGGAATAATTTCAGTGGCCATCGGCACAAGGGCCGCATCCTGTTTGCTGGTAAAAATTCCGATACAGAAAGTAGGGAAGAAGTAAATAATAAGGCAGGAGAAAATGGCAAACGCTAAACTCACTAAGCTTATTCTCCGCACTGCATCGCGCACTCCGCTAAAGTCGCGCTGCCCCACCATATTGCTGATAATAGTGTTTGCTGTAGAGCCAAGGCTCCAGGCCGGTATGGTAAAGAACAAAATCAGTTGCCGGAAAATGGAAGAAATAGCCAGTGCATCTTTGCCCAGCACCGTTTCAATGCGGGCGAAAAAATAAAGCCATCCGCCCACTGCCGCCAGCGACTGAAGCATCAGGGGAACAGCCATGTTGCTCATTTGCTTTATCAGCACGGTGTCAAATTTTTTGAACCGGAATAAGTAAAAGTCGTGAATGCGTTTTTTGTAAAATGTTCCGAGAAACAGCACCAGCACCGCTAATGTTTCCGAAATACTTGTGGCCATACCCGAGCCGCCAATTCCAATTTCGGGCAATCCGAATTTTCCGTACACCAAACCGTAGTTCAAAACAATGTTGAAAAAAGTCATCACGCCTACAGAGGCAGCGAGAATAGGAGTGCGGCCAATGCCGGAATAAAAAGCGATGAAAACAAAACTTACAAAACTTGGTATCAGCCCCCAGATACGGTAACTCAAAAACACTTCGCACTTCTGAATGATGTCTTCATTCGTCAGCATGAACCCGAGAATTTCATGGGTGTAAACTTTAATCAGCGCAAAGAAAACAAGGGCAACCCCCAGCATGGCAATAATAGTGGTGTCCACAATGTTGCCTACTTCGTGCCGGTTCAACTCGCCCATTCTGCGGGCAATAAGCATTTGTGTGCCGCGCGTAAAACTAAAGCCGGCCATAAACAACACGGAGTAAAAGATGCTCGCAAAACCAATGGCATCCAGTTCAACTTTGCCAAGGTTGCCTACGAATATGGTGTCGAACACCCCGTTGCTCGTCCAGGCAAGATTGCCCAGTATCAACGGAAGTGATATGGTGAGAATTTCCTTGTATGTTGCTTTTAACTGAGCCACGTTTGATTATCTGATTTACTGATTAGCAGATTAGCAAATTGAATCATCAGCTAATTTGCTAATCAACTAATTAAATTACTGCCATTGTCGCACTTCCTTTTGCTACGGTTATTTCTTCTCCATCCTTCAGGTAGTAAATTTCTCCTTCGCAGAAATGAAACCGCTTACCGGTTTTTAAAACACAACCCCGGGCAAAAAATTTATCAGCAGTCCCCGGATTGAAGTAGGAAATTTTTGCTTCTACTGTAAATACTTTCTGTCCTTCTTCCACCATCGAGTAAGAAGCGAACCCTTCTACTATATCCAGAACTGTAGAAGTAACACCTCCATGCAGCCATCCGTTTTGTTGATGGTGCAGCTCTTTAAACTCCAGTTCAGCTTCAATGTAACCGGCTTCAACCTTAGTAATAACCAGCCCTATCCATTTCATAAACTTATTTCGGCCCACCATCAACTCCACGTATTCCCTGAATCTCGGGTTTCTTGCTTCTAATTGCTTCATACTTTTCAAACATAAAAAAGTTAACGGTTAAAAGTGATTAGTTAAGCGTAATAAAACCTGTATTTACTGTGACCCATTAACCGATAACCGTTAACTCTTTTATTTTCGCTCCGTGGCACCGGCTCAGATTAAAAATTCATTCAACAGTATTGGCGAAGTAGACGCAGGTATTTCTCCTTCTGCGCTTGTGCTTAAGCTTTCTGTTACCGGTTCCGCCCTGCGTTATTTTGTTTTATCGCAAACCCATCAGCAGATTATTTTTTATGGCGATTACACCTTGTATCATGTAGTAAACGATAATGAATTAGCACAACGGATAGAAAAAATCGTTGAAAAGGATGAAATTCTTCAACTGCCGTTTTCAAAAGTCATGATTGGTTTGGATGATAAATATTCGTTAGTGCCGAACGAGTTCTTGTTTATGATTAACCGAAATGAGCAACTCACCCAGCAATGCCCCGGCACCGAAATTGTTTTCGGGTGTCAGGAAGTTTTACTTCAATCGCTTAAGAGATTGTTTGGCAATGTGGAGTTATTGCATCTTAATTCTACTTACTTCCATTTGCTTCCTCAATATCTGAACGATTCGCAGGAGAGGTTGTTTGTAAACGTAAGTCAAAACTATTTGGATATTATTTGTTTCGATAGCGGGAAAAAATTAAAGCTGATGAACCGGTACGATTATAAGGCGGCACCCGACTTTATTTATTTCCTTTTGTTATGTACCGATGAGTTAAGCATTGACCGTGAAAAAGCCGAACTGGTTTTAATGGGCGAAGTAGATGTTCAAAGCAAGATTTACGATTTATGTTACCGCTACTTCTGGAATATTGATTTTATACACCAACCGGAAGACATCAACTTTGCGAAAGCGTTCGATGTCTTTCCGAAGCATCTTCATTTTAATCTCTATAATTTAACTGCATGAGAATTATAGGAGGCAATTTGAAAAGCATCCGCTTTGAACCGCCTAAGAATATTCCTACCCGTCCCACTACCGATTTTGCCAAAGAAGGGTTGTTTAATATCCTCAACAACAGTTTCGATTTCGACAGCATTAAGGTGCTTGACTTGTTTGGTGGCACCGGTAGCATCAGTTACGAATTTGCTTCGCGTGGTTGTGAGGATATTACCACCGTTGAAATTTTTCCGCGCTGTGCAGATTTTATAAAGACTACAGCTCAAAAACATAATTTGAAGGCAATCAAAGTTTTGAAGATGGATGTTTTCAAATACATTGCAAGCGCCCATCAGAAGTTTGATGTGATTTTTGCAGGTCCGCCTTATCCGCTGCCCAATCTCAATACTATTCCTGATTTAATCTTTCAGCACAACCTGGTTGACGGTAAGGGCTGGTTTATTCTGGAGCATAACCCCAATCACAAGTTTGAAGGGCATCCGCATTTTTTAAAGAGCAGAAATTACGGCACTACTATCTTTTCTATCTTCGTAAACGAAACGCAAAAAGAGGTATGAAAAAAATAGCAGTTTTCCCAGGTTCATTCGACCCTATTACTATTGGTCATGCCGATATTGTAAGAAGGGCTTTGCCTTTGTTCGATGAAATAATTATTGCTATAGGAAGCAACTCGCAAAAACAAAGTTTGTTTTCGCTGGAAAAGAGAATGGAATGGATTGAACTTGTTTTTAAAGGGGAGAAGAAAGTAAAGGCGGAAAGCTACGAAGGGCTCACCGTAAATTTTTGCGAGAAGAAAAAAGCGAACTACCTTTTACGGGGTATTCGCAATGCCGGTGACTTTGAATATGAAAAAACAATTGCCCACCTTAACCACGATATGCTCCCGCAATTAGAGACCATTCTTATTGTATCGCGTCCTGAGCTTTCCTCAATTTCGTCAACTATAGTTCGCGAGATTATTCGGGGAAAAGGGAAAATCAGAAAATTTGTTCCTGAGGAAATTGTAAAGGATTTTAAATGATAAACAGATATTGGGTTTTCGTCTGCTTTAGTGTGGTGTGTGTTTTTGCTTCTGCCCAAACTACTTCTACCAATAAAACGATTGCTACTCAGCAAATCAAAGATTTAAAGAATGGTGCTTTGGTGGTTCGCTTAAAAACAAATGACCGGTCTATTGAGGCTTACAGGAAATCGGGAAGAGCAGAACTTGCCGACAAACTGGTGGAAGAAAACAGAATTCAAAACCAGAAACTTGCCGATGCTTTCAGGAGCTTTTTTGATTACTGTAAAGTGTATTTTATCTACGCAAAGAGTACCAATGCTCTTTTGAAGAGCGAACCGGGCATCTTTTTGAATGACACACTGGCGGTAGACTCATCTATCAGACTAAGCGAAAAGTATTTCTTTATTGCCGAGTACGGAACTATTACATCAAACGCTCTTACAGATGAGTATCACTACAAAGGCGTTTATCATACTGAGCCCAGTGCATCTGCCTCTTCAACCAGCGTGATATTTATTTCTGATACTTCACTTTCTCAACTCAGAGAACCGTTCCCATTCTACCAACAGACTTATTTAGGTAATTACAACAAAGCAGTGGAGAACCTGAACCGGAACCTGCACAAAGCTTATTTGCGTTTAGATAATTATGTAAAACAGGAACGGAAGAAGTTGAAAGAGCAGCTGAAGCAATTGAAATGAGTCCGGTGAAAGTTCTTGATGTTGGGTTAAAACCATATCCCGAAGTTCTGGAGTTGCAAGAGCAACTCTACAATAAAAACATCGAAGCAAAACTTAACGGACATCCTACCGAAAACTATTTAATACTCTGCGAGCACGAACCGGTGTTTACGCTGGGCAAAAGCGGCAAGCGCGAAAATATTTTAGTGAGCGATGAAGAAATGAAGGCAGAGTTCTATCACGTAAGCCGCGGGGGTGATGTAACCTTTCACGGTCCCGGGCAGTTGGTGGTATATCCTGTTCTTGATATAGATTCTTTAAAGATTGGTCTGGCGCAATACATTTTTCAATTGGAAGAAACCATTATCGAGTCGCTGAAAAAATATGCATTGCAAGGTGAGCGGGTAGAAGATGCTGCCGGTATCTGGTTAGGCGAAAGCAAAATAGGAGCAATAGGAGTGAAGGCAAGCCGGAACATCACCATGCACGGAATAGCCGTGAACATCAGCACCGACCTTTCGTACTTCAATAAAATACACGCCTGCGGTTTAGAAGGTAAGGGAACTACTTCTCTTAAAAAGGAATTGGGAAAAGAAACTTCAATAGAAGATTACAAGAAAGAATTTCTGAAAGCGTTTGAAATAGTATTCGGCATTTCAATCAGCACATCTGCTAATTAACTCATCAGCTAATTAAATTACATGCTTTTCTGCGTGATAGCTGCTGCGCACCATCGGTCCGCTTTCTACATAACGGAAACCTTTGGAGAGTGCTACTTCTTTGTAACGATTAAATACTTCGGGAGTAACATACCGCACTACCGGTAAGTGTTTCTTTGTGGGTTGCAGGTATTGTCCGAGGGTAAGTATATCTACTTTCGAATTCCGCAAATCATCCATCGCTTCAAACAGTTCTTCTTCGGTTTCGCCTAAGCCGAGCATGATTCCGCTTTTCGTTCTTTCTATTCCGCCTTGTTTCAGTTGTAACAGAACTTCTAAACTCCTTTCATACTTCGCTTGTATGCGCACCTCCCTTGTCAGCCGCTTTACAGTTTCCAGATTATGCGAAACCACTTCGGGCTTTACATCAATAACGCGCTGAATGTTTTCGGCTATTCCTTTAAAGTCAGGTATGAGTGTTTCCATAGTAACGCCCGGATTATGCCTGCGGATGGCACGGATGGTCGCAGCCCAAATCTTTGAGCCGCCATCAGTTAAATCATCTCTGTCTACTGAAGTAATGACTACATGCTTCAAGCCCATCAACTTAACCGACTCTGCCACACGCACAGGTTCGGTGATATCTACTACTTCGGGGTTACCGGTGGCTACACTGCAAAACATACAAGAGCGGGTGCAGGTGTTTCCAAGTATCATGAGGGTGGCCGTGCCTACTCCCCAGCATTCGGTTTGGTTGGGGCATTTTCCGCTTTCGCAAATGGTGTGCAGTTTATGCTGCTCTACATTCTGCTTTACTTCGCTGAATTCTTTCCCTGACGGAAGTTTTATCTTCAGCCATTCAGGTTTGGTAATCCGTGATTTTTTTTCGATTGCTTCTTCCACGGGGCAAACTTAAAAAAGGAACGCAAGATGCGGTATGAGGCGAATTTTGATGTTTAGAATATACAAAAATCTAACCTTATCTCATTGGTTAAGGTTAGACTTTTGTATTTACAGGTAACTACCCTATTTTGTTAACACCACTTTTCTGGTGTAAATTTCATTGGCAGCAGAAACTACAGCAGTATAGGTACCGGAAGCTAACTTACCCAAATCAAACTCCAGCCGGCTTGCTCCTTTCGAAATCTGATAAGTGTTTTCGATTACCTTCTGGCCAACGGTATTATAGAAACTGACCATTACCTGCTCATCTTTAGCAGCTGTAACAACCAGATTTGTTCGGTTCAGGGTAGGATTAGGAACAAAATCAGCAATGCTGAAGGTAACATCCCCGGTGATACGTGCGCTTACAATATCCGTGTATTCGCTGGTGCCGTCATTGTCCACCTGCTTTAACCGGTAATAATAAACAACATTGGCGGTCACGTTCGTATCATCAAAATGATAATCGTATTGCGAAGTAGTATTACCATGTCCATCTA
This sequence comes from uncultured Chitinophaga sp., assembly GCA_964493695.1. Taxonomy (GTDB): domain Bacteria; phylum Bacteroidota; class Bacteroidia; order Chitinophagales; family LD1; genus Bog-950. Next base: position 32,272 of record CAZBPG010000034.1, read on the forward strand.
CCCAGCCAATCTGAGTCCATGTTTGTCCGTCATCGCTCCGTTCAACAGCAAAACCGGAATTGTTTATCTCCACAGCTGTTGCCCAACTAACCCGGATGAAGGCATTATCAATCGGGTCTGCCTGCAGGTATATCATTTCTACCGGAAGCGCTGCCCCGTGACTTGAACCGTGTAACCAGAATTCCGAAAACTCTTTTACATTCAACTGAACGTAATGATGGGTTTCGGTTCCTCCGTATATATCCTGAAAGCCTGTACCTCCTCCGGTGTACTGGCCTTTAATTAAAGGAAGAAGGGGGGAAGTATTATCTCCGTATACTTTATAAATACCTGTTGGTGTAGCCGAATTGTTCAGGTAATTGTCATCCTCCAGAGGACCGCTGTATTTGGTTACGTAAATTCCGGTAAAATCGTAAACATCATCATCGTTGGTACATTCATATCCCGGATTCGGATAGGTAATATTGTTATTCCAGGCATCGCTTTTCAAATCAAGATACTCCTGATCGGTAAAAAACAACTGAACATCTACCCCCGAAGAATTGATTGCGGAGTTTGAAGTTTTAGTGATTTTAAAATGCCTGCGCATAGCGGTATGCTGAACAGCGTTGCAATTCCAGCCTGTACCACCGTTAATGTTTGCCCATATTATTGGTGCACTCGCTTCCTTATAGGTGTTTACAGTTACTGTAAGTTGTCAGCATAAAGTGGACTAAATAGTTCGTACATTTAATGTGGGATT
>CAZBPG010000035.1:0-21278 GCA_964493695.1 uncultured Chitinophaga sp.
GAGTTTGGATTGATACACCTTAAAAATGCATCTTGATTTGTCCGAAGTATTAATTAGAAAAAAGGAACCAAAAAATCGTCTGTTCGAACGCTCCGCGCGAACAGACAGGCTTGGCTCGAATACATTAAGTGATTGGTTTTTTACTGCCGCAGGGTCCCGGGGCGGACACCCTGAGGGGAAGAAACAAGTAATTGTAAAACGAAAAAATCTCTTAATAGCGAAACATTACTTGCTATTTACAGTAAATAGTCCATATATTGTGCGCTAAAGAGAAAAAATCGTTTTATGCTGGTAAAATTCACTGTAAGCAACTATCTATCGTTTCGCGATGAAATGGAATTTAATATGCTCACGAGCCCCGAGGCAAAATACCGAAGACTTAAGCACCATGTAACCGAAACAAATGGATTGGAGCTATTGCGCGGTGCAGCTGTATATGGGGCAAATGCAAGTGGAAAGAGTAATTTGGTGAAGGCTTTACAGCACCTAAAATGGTCCATCAGCACAGGACTAAATCTTTTAATGGACAATCATAAATTTTTGCTAGATGATGCAAATCAGAATTTGCCAATCGTCATGAAAGTAGAATTCATAAGTCAGGGAAGGTTATTTGAATATGGTATTATAAGTGAAACACGTGATGCCCTAAAAGAAGAATGGTTGAATGAAATTTTTCTACCTAGTGAAAAAATTGAGTTGATTTTTAAAAGAACAAAAAAGGGCAAACAAATTTATGAATATGATTTTCATGCAAAATATAAAACAGATAAAACTGCAATAGACAGAAATAACCTTTTGGTAAACGAGTTAATTCAGCCAAGCTATACCTCGTTAGATGTTCTTAAAGACCGCCATTATCCAGAAATTGATATCGCTTATAAATGGTTTGAATCTTTAAAAATAATATCCGTTGATAGCCATCAAAATGTCTTAAAAGATATTTTGAGTGAACCTGCAGTTATGAGTTTCATGCGAGATAATATGGGCAAAACCGATACCGGTTTATTGGATTTTGAATTAGAGACCTATGGTCTTGAAAATTATTTTGGAAAAACGAATCCAGGAAAGATAGAAGAGGTTAAAAAGTCTCTTGACAAAGGGAATAAGTTTGCTATTGTTGAATCAGATTATTATGACAAAATCGCAATATTGGAAAATGGCAAACCTGTAGTAAAACAATTATTTACCCGGCAAAAAGGGAAGCACAAATCAGTTCAGTTTGAACTCGAAAATCAATCGCATGGCACGCGAAGAATGATAGAGCTAATGCCTTTATTCTATTATTTAATTCACGAACCGGTAGTAGTGGTAATTGATGAAATAGACAATAGCATACATCCGAATATGCTGAAAGAACTTGTCCGTAAATTTATGGATACTCCGCATGCCAAAGGGCAACTTATTTTTACTACTCACGAAACTCAATTGCTTGACTTAGATATTTTCCGGCAAGATGAAATATGGTTTACTGAAAAAGATAAAGAAGGTGTAAGTCATATGTATCCACTGAGTGAATTTAATCCACGATATGATTATGATATTCGCAGAGGTTATTTGAATGGACGGTTTGGTGCTATTCCTTTCTTGGGAAGTTTAGAAGATTTAAGTTGGGATAAATACGCTGAAGCGTAGCCATGAGTAGCAGGTACAAAAAGAAAAGCGGACTACGCGACCCTCGGCAAATAATAATTGCCGTTGAGGGTGCAAAGCGTGAAAAACAATACTTTGAATGGTTTGCCCAACAATCTACCCAAGTTAAAGTGGCAGTGCTTGCTCCGCAGAATGTATTTGATAATCAAGGAAACCAAGTTGATGATGTAGGTAAAGTAAAACCTCGCGAAATACTGGAGCGTTTAATCAGGTATGCTGAAGACCCTGAAAACTACATAGAAGCACATGACTGTATTTGGGTTGTAGCGGATGCTGATAAATTTAATGCTCATCATGAAGTGGAAGAATTCAGAAAAGATTTTGTATCTGAAAGGAGATTGATAAGTGAAAACAGAGCTATTGCTTTATCCATGCACTGTTTTGAGTTGTGGTTGTTGCTTCATAAACAGGACTTGCCGAAAGGGAAGATTTTTAAAGATTGTCCTGAACTAAAAGAGTATCTCGGAAGTATTGGCGGTTTTGATAGTACTCAGGAGATTCCTATTGCATCTGTCGAACAAGCTATTGAACGAGCAAAAGAATTAGATAAAGATTCTCATCCTATTATTCCAAATACTCCTGGTACGAAAGTATATCTTTTAGCAGAACAACTACTCGCTGCTATACGCAAATCATAAAAACACGCTAAAGCGAGAGTTTCGTTTTATGTATTCGGCTGTTCGGGTTAGGGATAGAGCGGAAAGCCCGGAGCCCGCTTTGGGGCGAGGACTTGGAACGGTAGCGCGACCGCGAGGCTTTGCGAGCGGGAACCCCACAATTGTCGTCTTTGCAAACTTCCCGTTTAAGAATACTTTTACCCCGTTCAGAATCAGTAGCAGGAGGCAGTAGCAGCAGCAGTAAATACAAATACAAAAAGGCAATAGATACAGATGAGCAACGGCAAATTATTACTGGAAGTAAAAAACTTAGTCACCGAGTTTAAAACCGATGACGGCATTGTAAAAGCGGTAAACGATATTTCGTTTACGCTCAACCGTGGCGAAACCATTGGTATTGTGGGCGAGTCCGGTTCCGGTAAGTCGGTTACTTCGCTCAGTGCCATGCGCCTCATCCCCAACCCACCGGGCCGTATTGCCAGCGGAGAAATAAATTTTTATCAGAAAGACGGAAGCGTGGTTGACCTCACCAAAATTACCGAAGAGGAAATGCGCAAGTACCGCGGTAACGAAATATCGATGATTTTTCAGGAGCCGATGACTTCGCTCAACCCGGTGTTTACCTGTGGCGACCAGGTGGTGGAAGCGATTGTGCTGCACCAGAAAGTAACGAAGAAACAGGCGCAGGAAATTACCCTGAAGATGTTTGAGAAGGTGAAGCTGCCGAACCCTCAGCGTATTCTGGATGCGTATCCGCATCAGTTATCGGGCGGGCAAAAACAGCGCGTGATGATTGCGATGGCGATGAGCTGCAACCCGAGCATACTGATTGCCGATGAACCGACCACCGCACTCGATGTAACGGTGCAGGCCACCATCCTCGATTTGATGGCGCAACTGAAAGGCGAAATTGACAGTTCGATTATTTTCATTACGCACGACCTTGGTGTAATAGCCGAAATAGCCGACCGCGTGCTGGTGATGTATAAAGGAAAGATTGTGGAGCAGGGTAACGTGCTGGAGATTTTCGGCAATCCGCAGCATCCGTATACCAAGAGTTTGTTGGCCTGCCGTCCGCCATTGGGCAAGCGCTTAAGCAAGTTGCCCACCGTAGTAGATTTTATGGAAGAGAAGGAGGATGGAACAGTGATTGAAAAACATACCTCGGTTGCCGATGCGATTAACGCGGTGGTGATTAGCGATGAGGTAACCCGTGCACGCAGAGAAAAAGTAATGGCGAACCAAACCATTCTTCAGTTGAAGAATGTAAAGACCTGGTTCCCGATGAATAAGAACTTTATGGGCAACGCCACCGAGTATGTAAAAGCGGTGGATGATGTAACCTTCGATGTGCATGAGGGTGAAACGCTGGGGCTTGTTGGAGAATCGGGTTGCGGTAAAACAACTTTGGGAAGAACAATTCTGCGTTTGGTTCCCGCGCATAGCGGTGAAATTATTTTTGACGGAAAGAATGTGCTGGAGCTCGGTCAAAAGGAAATGATAAATATCCGCCAGCACATGCAGATTATTTTTCAGGACCCTTACTCCTCGCTCAACCCGCGCATTACCATCGGCAATGCCATTATGGAACCGATGACGGTGCATGGTGTTTACGAGAACGATAAGGTGCGCAAATCAAAAGTGCTCGACTTGCTGAACAAAGTAAACATGAAGCCTGAGCACTTTAACCGGTATCCGCACGAGTTCTCGGGCGGTCAGCGTCAGCGTATTTGTATTGCACGTGCACTGGCACTCAATCCTAAGTTTATCATCTGCGATGAATCGGTTTCGGCACTTGATGTTTCGGTGCAGGCACAGGTATTGAACCTGTTGATTCAGTTACGCGAGGAGTTTAAGTTCACCTATATTTTTATCTCTCACGACTTATCTGTTGTAAAATTCATGAGCGACCGCATGGTGGTAATGAATAAAGGAAAGGTGGAAGAGATGGGCATAAGCGATGATATCTACAACAACCCGCAACGCGAATACACACAGAAACTGATTGCCGCCATCCCGAAAGGAGAGTTGAGCGATATACAGAAGAGAATAGGCGGAGTAAGAGCGAACTAATACTTAGCCTTGGTTCAGGATTGCTTCGTCAGCGCGCAAAGCCGCGCTTCCTCGCAATGACAGTTTTATAGATAAAAAAAACTCCCCTGCTTTCGCGAGAGGAGTTAACCTAAGACACATGAAATCTTTATGAATGGCTGTTTAAGCCGCTATTTTTCCGTTGATATTGTTCCACTTTCCTTCTATGCTCTCCAACTGGCCGATCATTCCGCCTGCTTTTTCTTCCACACATTTTAATGCGAAACGAAGACTGGCTAATTCCGGAATAAGTGCCACATATTGTTCTTCTGTTCCTGCCGTCTCCGGATTTGCTTTCAGGTCCTGCACTTTTTTCATGTAAGCCATACACTTTTCAATCAGGCTGCGGTGCTCAAAAAACACTGACATTATCTGCAGCTTAAAATCTTCGATGCGATAGATGAAATCTCTTACGCTTCTTACCGAGTCGCCTGAACTGTCGGGTGAACCCGGCATAGAAGATTCGGACATGTAACGGTCCATGGCTATGGCGTTTTCTTCTATAAACTTCTTAGGCATCTGGTAAAGTGCCGCCACGCGCGCGCTGATGGTTCTGTATTCGTCCAAAAATTCGCGGTGAAGGTTACAGTAGTGTTCGTAGGGTCTTTCAGGTTGCATCATAACATTGTGATTATGATAACAAGATATACTCCCCGTGAACTTTTGGCAAGAGCCCGCCTTCTGTTTTCTACAAAATGTGCGTTGTCAAATGCTAAATTCTGTAACCTTTTTAAAGGCTATATAAAGAACGTTTGTGCGGTTAAGCCGCCAGCTTAATTTTAACCTGAACATCTTCCCACTTTACCTCCAGCTTCTCCAGCCACGATAAGGTTTCATCGGCTCTTACTTTAATCTGTTTTAAACCTTCCATCAGTTCATTTACCTTGGGGGTAAGCGATGTATATTCCTGAGCCACTTCGGGGGTGCCTTTTCCTTTCAGTTTTGATTCAATGGCCTTTATCTTATTCAGATAAACCTGGGTTTCATCAATATGCTTCATGTGGTCATTAAACAGGTTGATGGTATGCATAGTGAATTCATCGAGCTGGTCCATAAAATCAACTACAATACGCATTGATTTATCCTTGGCAGATGGCGATTTTGGCGCAAAATGCGTTGAAGTGAGCAAATTCATGGTTCCTTCGGTTTCGTCCAGAAACTGCTTAGGCAGCTTGTAAAGTTCTGTAACGTAATCGTTCACCATTTTGTAGGCTTCTACAAAATTTCCGTGTGTTAAATGATAGTTTTCGCAGGCTGAGTTGAGAGTTGACATAATCGTTTATTTAGTTATGCCATGTATTACGCCCCTATGGAAAGTTTAGTTCGTGTTTGGATATTGTTGTTTACAAAGATTTAATTGTTGGTCACGGAACGCAGTTGTGGGACTATTTGCCGAAGCGCTCCAGTAGTTTCTGCACTACTACCCTGTCTACAGGAAGAACAATGTCGGTTTCGTTTTCCAGTTCAGACACATTTACCCAGCGAAAAGATTCGGATTCTTTTCCTTTCACAAACTCAAAATCAAATTTCTTATCTGATGTTTTAATCTGCTGCCAGTTGTTTGATTCCACTATATAGTAGATGCTGATAATCTGGCTATCGGGGCTTAACTCGAAAACAGAACGAACAAAAAAATCGGTGGTGTAGAAGTGTTCTTTCACTTCTACTTCAATTCCGGTTTCTTCCACAAACTCGCGTTTCAACCCATCAATCAAACCCTCGCCCAATTCTAAACCGCCACCGGGAAGCTTAGTAGCCAGTTGCCCGCTTTTAAATGCTTCATCTGCCACCAGCAGTTGCTGATTGGGATTAATGAGTAATCCGTAAACACGAACGTTGAACCGTTTGAGGGGTAACTCCGGCATGCAGAAAATGAATTAGTATTTGAAACCTAAACTGCCGCGCTTGCCTTCGTTGATTTTAAATTCCTTCAGGTCTTCGAGCGACATAGTTTCCAGCATTTCCTTTGTGCGCTCATCTTTCTTCATTGATGCTAAACGCAGGTTTTGATTTTGAACAGCCTCTACAATCAGCTTCCGGATTTCGCGGGCATTGCCGAAATACTTATCGCGGTATTCGTAAATGGAAGTGATGTACTTCTGCAGGTAGTCGTAAGCTTCGTTATCCAGGCGAATGTTTTCCACTTTCAATAATGAAAGAGCAATGCGGAACAGTTCCGTTTCGTTGTAATCGTTGAATGTAAATGTGCGGTCAAAGCGCGAACGCAAACCGGGATTAGATTCCAGGAAGCGCGTCATCGGTTCGGTATAACCGGCAACAATTACCGCAAACTCACCGCGGCTGTCTTCCATTCTCTTGAGCAAAGTCTCAATTGCTTCGCGACCGAAATCGTTTCCTTCACCAAGCGCGTACGCTTCATCAATAAACAACACTCCGCCTTTGGCCTCTTTAATTCGCTCGTCTGTTTTCAAGGCTGTTTGCCCCACAAAACCCGCTACCAAACCCTGACGGTCTAACTCCACCATGTGTCCGCGCTCAATCAAACCGAGGGCTTTGTAAATTTTGCCCATGATACGCGCCACGGTTGTTTTACCGGTTCCCGGGTTACCGGTGAACACCGTATGCAATGAGAATTTGTTCAGTACGTCTTTGCCTATGTCGTGGTAGAAACGCACCAGTTTTACCAACTCGTTTACTTCGTTCTTGATATTGCTGATACCCACCAGTTCATTTAACTCATCCAATGCACTCTGGAGTAATTTTTCGTTGATGTTGATGTTAAACTTCCGTTTGCCGCGTTGTTTAAACACCTGTTCTATGTCTTCCTGTTCGATAGTTGACAGTGTAGTCCCATCCAACTCGCGAAGGTCAGCGCGCTTCATTAAGCGCAGACCGAGGTTCATTTTTGCTTCGTCAATAATCGAGATAGCAAAGCGTGCGTTTCCGAAACTCTTGTCGCGGTTGCGGAAGCCTTCCATTAACTGGTCGGCCAGAAAATTTTGTGCGGCCTCGGTCATGTGAACGTTCTTCGATGCGGTATAGCCCAAGGCTATAGCGTGCAGTTCATCCGGCAGATAATCTTCAAAATGGAAGTAGTTGGCAAAGCGGGATTTCATTCCGGGATTCGACTTTAGGAAAATATCCATCTCGTGCGGATAGCCGGCCACCATAATGGCAAGGTCTTTCGAACCATCGCTCATTTCCTTTATTAAAACTTCAATTGCTTCTTTTCCGAAATCTTTCGAATCATCCGATTCGCGGGCGAGCGAATACGCTTCATCAATAAAAAGAATTCCCCCTTTCGCTTCTTCAATTGCTTTCTTCACTTTGGGTGCAGTCTGCCCGATGTATTCGCCAATCAGTTGCGAGCGGTCAACCTCTTTTACATGGCCTTTGCTGAGTAAGCCCATGCTTTTGTAAATCTGCCCCAACAGTTTTACCACGGTTGTTTTACCGGTACCGGGGTTACCGGTAAACACTGAATGAAGATTTATTCTTTCTGAATCTTTAAACCCTCTTTCCTGACGGAGTTTTAAGAAATTCAGATAATCAATGTGGTTCTTTACCTCTTTCTTTAATTCTTCCAGACCAATTAAATCATCCAGTTTCTTCACGTTGCTGTCAAGCGATTCATCCGGTGCGGCTGAAGGAGTGGAGTTAACCGCAGCTACATTTCCACTTACGGTTGAAATTTCTATTTCACCTTCCTCATCTTCTTCACCGGTGTCCAGATGCAGCACCGCTATCACCGTATCCATAAAAATAACCTCCAACCGGTAGTGATTATCCTTCCAGGTGCCCGGTATATCATTTCCCCAACCTTCGTTAAAGGGAAAAACTTCATTCTCTTTTCCTGCTTCTATCTTTCGGAAACGCTCAATGCGCGCTTTCAGCAGACCAGAGGCGTTATACCAGTTGAAAAACAATTCGCAGTTCCACTCGGTGGGCACCTTGTTGCGGAATTTAAATTCCGCATACAAATACTGCGTTTCGTTACGGCTGATTTGTTTAAGGTAAACTTTGTTTTCGTTGTTTACCGCATTGTAGTCACCGGTAAAAAAACGGATGCTTTCGATATCGAAATACGGGTTATCGTCTGCAGTTACTTTACCAATATCCTCAACGTAAAAACGCTTAGTGCCTATCAATTCATTGTCGATGTACGCTTCCCAACTGTATTCACCGGCAGTCCAGAAAGAACCGGGCGTAGCCATACCCCACCCCTTGTTGATGTAAACCACATTTTCATCGAGCCGAATCTTTCTTTTTTCATCCTGTGAACTCAACTCTTTTTTCTTTCCATCGGCATGTGAAAACGCTTTGAGCGTAACTGTAGTTTCCCAATCCTGCTCATCAAACATTTTATTGTAAAAAGCAATCTCGGCACTTATGTAGGTAGTTTCGGTGCGGTCGAAAACGCTGCGGTACTCGCGGCTGCGGTTGGCTAGCCATTCATCGCTGGCGAATACGCGAAGGGTTTTGAATTTATAATTTTTGTAAGCCATCTGTTCCTCGTTTATGGTTGATGATTAAAACCATGCCATTTTTTTTTCATAAAGCATCTAACACTAATAAAAGCCAAAATATCATTCCCGCTGACTGTCACCCAAAAAAAATATGCACATGCTATCTTTAGACGATAAAACCACCCCAAAAGATTGTCACAGAATTGTAAAATTTTAAGAGAGCTAAAAAGATTTGCTTTTACTCACGAAATACAAGTTGCAACTTTAATGTCAGAATTCCGGGATTTTTTGCCTGAATGCTACAATTTTTAAAATAGTAACCCAAAAACCTGTTATTCGCAGCATGAAGTATGCTACTGTTAATCCGGTTAACAATCAACTTGTAAAAGAGTTTGACCTTGATGATTTTCCCGACTTAAGTGTTTCGCAGGAAGCATTTAAGATTTGGAGAAACCTATCGGTAGAAGAGCGCGGAACCCAGTTACGCAAAGTAGCGGTGTTGTTGGAGAAGAACAAAAAGCATTATGCCGAGCTCATTACGCTTGAAATGGGCAAGCCCCTTCGTGAAGCAGAATACGAACTGAGCAAAACACTCACAGCTTTTGACTATTACATTGAGAATGCGCCAAAGTTTTTGCAGAACGAAAATGTAAAGAGCAACGCATCTAAAAGCTATATAAGCTTCGAGCCACTCGGTATCATTTTTTCCATTATGCCTTGGAATTTCCCTTTCTGGCAGGTGTTCCGCTTTGCTGTCCCTACTTTAATTTCAGGAAACGTTACTGTTCTAAAACATGCACCTAATGTTCCTCAATGTGCTTTAGCCATTCAGAAATTGTTTGATGAGGCAGGTGTTCCGAAAAACATTTTCAAGAACTATTTCCTTAGCAACGAAGATGCAGGAAAAGTAATTGCAGATTCACGCATACACGGAATAAGCTTTACCGGAAGCGATGCCACCGGCAGCATACTTGCCGCTCAAGCGGGAAAACACATCAAGAAGTGTGTGATGGAACTTGGAGGAAACGATGCATTCATTGTATTAGAGGATGCGGATTTAGATTTAGCGATAGCCGGTGCTATTAAATCTCGCAGTATCAACAGTGGACAATCGTGCAATGGTGCCAAGCGGTTTATTGTTGTAGATAAAGTGGCGGAAGCATTCACAGCAAGACTGATTGAAGCAGTAGCAGAATTAAAAGTAGGAAACCCTTTGGACGAATCCACCAATGTCGGGCCACTTGCAAGGCGTGATTTAATGGAGAAAGTGGAGAAGCAAATTGCTGACTCTGTTAAGCAGGGTGCGATAGCTTATTACGGAAGTGAATTGCCTGATAATGAAGGAAACTTTGTATCACCGGTAGTACTCACCCATGTACAACCGGGAGTAACCTCCTTCGAAGAAGAGATATTTGCACCGGTGTGGAGCGTAATTACAGTAAAGAATGTAAATGAAGCAATTGCTACTGCCAACAATTCTGCTTACGGTCTCGGTGCCTCTGTGTGGACGAACGATAAAGAGAAAGCAGAAACCCTCGCAGCAGAACTGGAAGCCGGAAATGTTTTCATTAACGACATTGTAAAGAGTGATGCACGGCTACCATTTGGCGGAGTAAAGCGCAGTGGTTTTGGAAGGGAACTCTCTGAATATGGCTTAAAAGAGTTTGTAAACATCAAGACCATCTACATCAATTAAAATCTTAATTTGGTTTCATGGAATTTAAGACCATCATTTATATCGTAATTGGAATAATCTATTTCATTTATTCGGTTACGAAAAAAGCGCAGGAGAACAAGCAGCAAACTCCCGTGAATAGTAACCCCACGCCAACTACCAAACCTGTTTCTCCGCCAGCCGCTAACCCTATTGATGATATTATGCGCGAAATAAAGCGCAGGCAGGCAGAAGCTGAAGCCCAGAAGAAGGTAAATACTCCACAACCTAAACCGCTCAACGCTCCTAAGCAAAAAACTCAACCTAAAGAAATTCTCATTCACCAAAAACAGAAAGGAGTTTTTGCGGAAGGTAATTATGAGCGTGGTCTAACTGACGAGGAGAGAATTGAGAGAGGCAAATTGAAAATTGAGAACGAAGGCATCTATAAAATAAAATCGGTAGAAGAAATGGATGTGGAGGAAACCGAAACTGCCTTTCAGCTAAATATGCGCGATGCCATTGTTGGTTCTGTTATTTTGGAACGGAAGTTTTAAAATATGTCCGTAATAAGCCCGAACATCTTTACCGGTAAAGATTCTCTTCAAAACCTGCAAAAATTTTTTTCCGGTAATTCTTTCTCCCAAGTTTTTGTTTTAGCAGATGAAAACACTTTCAAGCATTGTTATCCGAAAGTCAAAAAAAAATTGCCAAAGCACAGCGTCATTCTTGTTAAAAGCGGAGAAGAAAATAAAATACTTACCACTTGCGAATTGATTTGGGAAAAGTTAAGCGAAGTAAATGCAGACAGGAACAGCCTTCTTATCAATTTAGGGGGGGGCGTAATCAGCGACCTTGGTGGATTTGCAGCCGGTTGTTACAAGCGTGGCATAAAGTTCATCAACCTGCCAACTACACTTCTTGCCATGGTTGATGCCAGTGTGGGCGCAAAAACCGGAATTGATTTCAAAAATTTCAAAAATCAAATTGGCTTATTCAATGATCCGGAAGCGGTTTTTGTTCATACCGGGTTTCTGAAAACACTTCCCGAACAGGAGTTGCGTGCCGGCATGGCAGAAGTAATTAAGCATTACCTGATTGCTGATAGAGAAGCGTTCAATGAAATCAGCAAATTGTTCTTCCCTAAAAAAGGGAAAGAATATGACATAAGGAAAATGAATCTGGATGTACTGGTCCGGAGGAACATTGCGATTAAATCAAAGATTGTGGCGAAAGACAAATTTGAAAAAGGGGCGCGTAAGGCTTTAAACTTTGGCCACACCATCGGTCATGCTATTGAAACCTATTTTTTGAACAAAGGGAGAAAAATTCTTCATGGCGAAGCCGTTGCTATTGGTATACTTTGTGAGAGCGGAATTTCAATCGATATGGGTTTATTGCCACGCAAAAGATTTCCTTACATTCTGATACTCATAGGAGCTATTTTCCCTGACCTGCCTGATTTTCGCAAACAAGGTATTCCGGCAATTTTAAAACTGATAAAGCAGGACAAGAAAAATTTTGAAAGTAAAAACCAGTTTACACTCTTAAGAGACATAGGTAAATTTTCGACCGGTAACTTCGTTGAAGAAAATCTTATTGTTCAATCATTGGAATACTATTCCGAAATGTTCCTGCGACACAAATGAGAATATCTCACCCCACAAGAAAAATACAAACACGGATTAAACTTCCTTCTTCTAAGAGCGAGAGTAACCGGTTGCTGATATTGAATGCTCTTGCCGGAAACAAACTGCCAATTGAAAATCTTTCTACCGCACGTGACACACAGAATTTAATCCGTATTCTCTCACAAGATGAAACAGAAGTAAATGTTTTAGATGCAGGAACCAGTATGCGTTTTCTTACAGCCTATTTCTGTGCGTGTAACCGGCACAAAATACTTACCGGAGATGCCCGTATGAAAGAGCGACCTATTGAACCACTGGTGAATGCTTTAAGTGAAATGGGTTTTGACGTTCGTTACCTGGAGAAGGAAGGGTTTCCGCCACTCGAACTTCACCCGGTTAATCTGAGCAAAACAGAAGATGAGGTTTGGATAGAGGGAAATGTAAGTAGTCAGTTTATTACAGCTCTGTTGTTGATTGCTCCTTTTCTTGAGAAAGGATTGAAGATAAAATTTACCAAAAAGCTCACTTCACGTTCTTATATCGAAATGACCGTGAAAATACTGGAACACTTTGGTGTAGCGCATGAGTGGAATGAAAACAGTATTTTAATTCATCATTCACCATTGGCTATTCGCAGCTACTCTGTTGGTGGCGATTGGTCTTCTGCCTCTTATTGGTATTCTATTGCTTTTCTGGCTGATGAAGCAGAAATTTTTCTCGAAGGATTAAAGGATGATTGGAGCCAAGGAGACAGAGAGATGGCCGACTGGATGAAACGTTTTGGAGTATTGACCGAGTTTAATTCAGAAGGGGCTTTGCTCAAAAAAGCAAAAGTGGATTACCCCACGCTGATGAAGCTGAATTTTAAAAACAATCCTGATTTGGCACAGACTTTTGCAGCCATGTTTGCGGCAAAAAATATTTGTTGTTCGTTTTCTGATATTGATGGTTTAAAGATAAAGGAGACAGACCGGATAAGTGCTTTACAAACTGAGTTAGGTAAAGTAAACGTAGAATTTGGCTATGCCCCCGAGTTTTTCTTTTACCGTTTGAAAGGGGAGTTTCAATTGCCAGTTACTCCAATAAAAACCTATAACGACCACCGAATGGCTATGAGTTTTGCCCCGCTCGCTATATTGGGTGATATCGAAATCGAAAATCCGGAAGTGGTAGAGAAATCCTATCCTGAGTTTTGGAAGGATTTAGAAAAAGCAGGGTTTGTACTATCGTAAATTTCAAATCTTCATTAACTCAATAACATCTTTCGCTCCCAGCAACAAGTCTAAATCTGCGTCTGCTTTTGCAAAGCCTATGATAAAACCACCGCCACCGGCTCCGCAAATTTTCAAATGAAACTGGTCAGATTTCAAACCGTCTTTCCAAACTTCTTTAAACTGATGGGGAATGAACTCAGGCAACATATCGTACTGCAGTTGCGAAATCAGTTTCATACAGTCCATCAACTTTGGGTATTTCTTTTGAATAAAACTTTCGATGGCCGTATTAGTAGCCGGAACTAAACTCTTTTGAATGGAATTCATAAATTTTGTGTCCCTGCATTTTTCAAGAAAGAGGTTCACAAACGGTGCAGTACTTCGCGGAATATGTGTATTAATTAGAAACAGCTTTAATGAAGGCTCTGTGGTTTTAGCTAAATCAAAGGCCTCAGCTACTTCCCCTTTATTAAGCAAAACAGCTTTGTTTAAATAACAAACAATAGCATCTAATCCTGAACTCTTCCCATGAAAATAGCTTTCAAGCAGTGCCAGTTCATTTTTCAAATCACTTACCACAAAATCCTTTTTCCTGAATTTGCCATACTGATAATAAACTGCTGCTACCAGTGCACCGGAACTTCCCAAGCCATACCCTTGCGGAATGTTAGAGTCAAAATACAATCCCTGCTCAATATCTTCCAGAAACCGGCTGGTATCATAGTGAGAAGAAATCTGTTCGTGGTAAATAATGTAATTGGCAAGAAGTTCCAGCGATTTATTCGACTCACTGATTTTGCGGTCTTTCAGATTTCCAAACTGAAACATGCCATTGTATTGCTCCACCGGTGCCGCCAATCCCATCGCTCCTTTGTTGATGATATGCTCACCGAACAGGAGAATTTTAGAGTTGAATATTCTGTGAGAGATTTTTTTAGCCACAAATTGAAATTACTGCTTAACACGGAGCGGACCCTTGCCCACGTTGTCATGAATCATTTTTCCTGATTCACAATGCCGTTCTAACTCGGCATAAATAAACCGGTCAACTTTCTTAGCAATGCTTTTTGGATACAGCAAATGAATATTCGGTCCCGCATCGAGTGTAAAATAAACCGGCAGTTTGCTTTCTTCTCTGAAACGTCTGATTTTCTCAATCATACTCAAAGTAGAAGGAGCCATCAGAATAAAAGAAGGAGAGGAACACATCATCAGGGCGTGAAGAGTCATTGCTTCTTCCTCAACAATTGCTCCGAATTTTTCGAGGTCGCCTTTTTTAAGTGCAACAATTATTTCTTTCAGATTTTTTTCAGCCTGCACATAGCGTGTTTTTGCGAAAGGATTTGTCTTCATCAACGAATGGCCGATACGGCTTGATACTTTTTTCTCCTTGCTGCTGGCAATCAGAATGGTGTTCTGAAAAGTCTTAAAAACGGGATGCAGATTTTTTTCAAAAGGAATCGCATATTCATCACTTGAGCCTTTCACCGTTTTTGTTTTCCCCCATTGAGAAATTAAAGGATACACCGAGCGTGAAGCGCTACCGGAACCCAATCGGGAAAAATGTGAGGCTCGCTGAAGAAATTTTTCTTCAGAAACTTTCTGCATATCCAGTTGTTGTTGCAAATCGCATAAGCACATTGACAACGCACTCATAGCAGAAGCAGAGGATGCAATGCCCGATGAATGAGGAAATGAATTGGTTGAATGGATCAGCAAACCATATTGGTTCAATAGAGGAAAATCCTTGCGAATACTCTCGAAGAATTTGAACATCTTTAGTTGAAAAGCCATGTTCGCTTTGCCGTCAAAGTAAAACCGCATTTCCAGATCTTTCGATTTGGTTTCTTTCTCAACCAGGGCAACACTGGTTTCAGAGTAACAATGCTCTAACGTAAAACTGATACTCGGGTTGGCAGGAATCTGCACACCTTTTTTCTTTCCCCAATATTTTACCAAAGCAATGTTGCTAGGGCTTCTCCAGGTGGTTTTTCTTATTTCCTTCATAACGCAAGTTTAAGATTGATTCTCAAAAATAATTTCATCCCATTTAAATACCGTGGTAATATCTTTTTCTGCAAGATACCCTTTCAAATCAACTTCGCTTCTATCATTAGTGAGCATTACAAAATCTCCTCCCCAGGCACCAAGCGATTTTACACTTCCCCAATAATCATCAAAAAGCATATCCTTTACTTTCATCTGTTTCAACTGTGACCCTACAACTATTTCGTGCTCGTTTATTAACTCTTCGAACGTTTTCAACTCGCTGCACTTTAAAACGGCTTCTGTAATTCGTGTAAGTTCATTCACTCCATGCATTTTATCTTTTACCAGCTCACGATAGTTTTTAATGGCTTGGGGAGAAGATTGCTTTTTCCCGAGATGCGCAAAGTAAATTTTATCACTGAACACCGGTTTCCAGCCAACCGGTAAAGTTTCCGGTTTCTTGTTTGTCAGTTGGTAAAGAATAGCTGAATCATGCGCAGCACAGGCCACATCATAACCGGAACCTCCAATAGAATTTTGCAACAAAGCGTATCCATCCACGCCTGCCCATTTGGCAATGCAATGAATTAAAGTCGAACTGGAGCCTAACCCCCAATTGCGTGGAAACTCTAAACGAGTTTCCACTGCACTGTCCTTAGCATTTGAAAGAAATTCAGGATTCAAGTTCCGTGCAGCATTTAAAATGATGCTTAAGTCTTTGGCCTCAATCTGCGAAGTGTTTAAGCAGGTCAACGTTTCTTTATCGAAAGTCAACTGTAGCCAGGGCTTGTTCTTACTATCCAATGCAATCCAATAAAGAATGTTTTCTGAAGAGTGTAACTCTTTAACGCGAAGCGATTGACCAAATTTTGTGGGAACTGCCAAAGCCTGTGCACCGTCCAGCACAAAGTATTCTCCGGTAATCAGCAGTTTGCCATGACCGTAGAAATTCAATTCATCTTCCTGCTTTGTAATGCGCAACTTCATTTTCTCAATGCTTCAACAAATTCTCTTACAGCGGAAACGCTTACTGTTTTATCCTCAAAGTATTGTTTTGCTTTTTCTACCTCCTCATCGGTTGCCTGAAAGCTGGCGAGAATATTGGTGAGGTGCATTTTCATGTGACCTGCCTGTATACCTATTGTGGTGAGTGAGCGAAGTGCAGCAAAGTTTTGCGCCAGTCCAACACAGGCAATTATCTCCATAAGTTTTTTGGCGTTCGGATTTCCGAGTAACTCAAGTGAGCGTTTTGCCAGAGGGTGAAGCGAAGTAAGTCCCCCAACTGTTCCTATAGCAATAGGCAAAGTCAACCAGAATCTGAAAACACCGCTCTCTACTTTACATTCACTCAAACTCCGGTAAACTCCATCGCGGCAGGCGTAGGTATGAGCGCAGGCTTCCACCGCGCGAAAATCGTTACCGGTTGCCAGCACTACAGAATCAACTCCGTTCATTATTCCTTTGTTATGTGTTGTTGCGCGGTACGGGTCAATGCGGGCAATGTTTACCGCGCGTTGAAAGTTGGTTGCAAATTCTTCAGCACTTACATTCCCATCTTCAAACGTTCCGAGTTCTTCTACTTTACAACTCACTTCCGCACGCACCAAACACTCCGGGGTGTAATTAGAGAGAATACACATCACTATTTCAATATCTTTTTCAGCGGCCGAAAAACTATCGCTTGTTGCAATCTTCTCCTGCAGTTGAATTCCGAATTCTTCCAAACAGGAGTTAATAAAATTCGCGCCCATAGAATCCACCGTTTCGAAATAAGTGCGCAACTGATAGTAGTCTTTTTCCAACCCGGTAAAATCGAAAAGTTCCATATCTATTACACCACCTCCGCGCTCTTCCATTTTACCGGTGATGTGTTTTACCCCCTCCTTCAATTCTTCCTTAATAGAATTAAAAAATGAAAACAACTTCTCCCTTGCTCCGTGATATATAAAGTGAACCTGGCCTACTTTTTTAGTGGAAAGAACTACGGCTTTAAATCCACCGCGGCTGAGCCAGAACTTGGCAGCGTTGGAAGCTGCGGCTACCACCGAGCTTTCTTCTATTACCATCGGCACAGCATACACCTGTTCATTTATTTTAAAATTGGGGGCAATGCCAAAAGGAACGGGAAAATTTGTAAGCGTATTCTCACTGAAGCCATCGAGCAGTTTTTGTGCTTCAACGTTATCGTGCCAGTACTCGGCAAACTCTTTGACCACTTCAACGGGGTTGGCATAAAGGAAATTCTTGGCAAGCCAGGCAATTTTCTCTCGCTTGCCCATTTTTGAAAATCCCGCAATCTCTTTTTCATTCTCCGCCATCGGGCCAAAAGTAATTTATCGGTTTAAACCATTCGCAAATCAAACCTTTTTCTAAAAAGTTAGAAATGAAAAACTCAGCCGGTAAGAAAGTTACCTGAGAAATCTTCTCATATCACTTCAAACTTATTGGCTTAATGGAAGCATAACAAAAATCATTTGCGAGGCATTAAATTTTATTCTTTATTGCGCGCCCAGAATGAAAAACACAAACACTCCTGTTACCGGAAAATTTTTTGCTCCTGATTGGCCTGAAGACGGCCTCATTGATTTAAATATTCACGACTTACCCCATGCTTCTTCTTCAACAGAGTGGTGGTATATGCATACTCACGTTAAAGCAAAGGGTGGAAGAGAATATTCTCTCTTCGCTTCGTTTTTTCGTCATGCTATCAGTTTCGATAAGAAAACTAAAAAACCAAACTACGCCTATTCTGTTATCTGGGGAATTTCCGATTTAAAGGAAAAGAAGTATCACACTGTTTCGCTGGTAGATAAGCGCGCTCCTAAATTAGGTTTAGAAAGATTGAAGAAAGGGGAACTGGTGAAAGACCCTTACATCAAGAGGGCAGCGATTGAAATGTTGAGTAAAGGAGTAATGCCTTATCCCGATGAATTACTGAAGAAAGAACCGGTGATATCGCATACCACACTTAGTTTGAATTACGATGGCAACACTTACAAAAAACTGAAGGACGGTTCCTATCAGCTTCACCTTTCGCATAAGGAGATGGAATTGGCAGTTGACATCAACTTCAAGCCTTTAAAGAAACCGGTGCGCCACGGTGACAATGGGGTGGTTCGAGGAGTATCTGCCGAGGATATGTTCTACTACTTCATTCCCAAGTGTAAGGTTACCGGTAGTTTGAAGATCAAGAAAGAGAAGATTACCATTCAATCCGGTTCCGGTTGGTACGATCATGAGTTTGGCTGCCACGCTAAAAAGGATGAAGGACAGAAGGATGACATGAAAAAAGATGTTTCATGGAACTGGATTGCTGTGCAACTGGATAACGGTTGCGAACTGACAGCATATGATTTGATTGATTTGAAAACCGGTGAAGACTGCGGCTCCTTTATTATTATGATTGATAAAGCCGGCAACCGGCATTACTCCACCAACTTCAGTTTAAAGCCGGTTGGCGAAATGTGGACGAGCACCCGCACCTTTAACGAATATCCCGAAGCATGGAAGTTAGAAGCACCGGACTTTGGTGTATCCGTAGTTGCTACTGCAGCTTTTCCTAATCAGGAATTTGCCACGGTTATTTCTAAACCCGCATTTTGGGAAGGAAGAATGAATGTAGAAGGCAAGATGAAAGGAAAGAAAGTTTCCGGTCCTGCTTACATTGAGCGCCACGGGTTTGTAAACAGCAGTAATATGAAGGAGTTTTTGAAAGCAGTTTCAAAAGCTACGCTTAATTCCGTTCGCAAAATTCTTCCTTTAGAATTCGGTCAGGAAAAGTTTGAAGAACTGGTTTCGAAAAAAGGCAACAAGCATTTAACCGAGGGTTTAGATAAACAGGCTTACATTGATAAATTCATTCGTCCTATTCGCGAAATTACCGACCGTAGCGGAAAGAGTTGGCGCAGCTATGCTACCATTGCCTGTTGCGATGCGGTAGGCGGAAACTCGCAGGTGGCTATTGACTGGCTCGCGCTGCCGGAGTTGATGCACGTTGGTTCTTTGATGGTAGATGATGTGCAGGATAAATCTGCTGTGCGCAGAGGCGGACCGGCAGCACACGTGGTGCATGGCGAGGCAACTGCCATCAACAGCGGTACCGGTGCTTATTTTGTGGGGCAGTATTGTATTTACAACGTAGATAAAAGTTTTGAAGGCAAAGTGCGCATTTACAATGCTTACTTCGAAGCCATGCGTGCTTCGCACAGCGGTCAGGCCATGGATATTTACGGGCTCGATTACATGATGCCCGATGCCTTGAAAGATGATGAAGTGGCTAAACTTTTACAAAAAAGAGTAATTGCCACACACCGGTTAAAGAGTGCCGCACCGGCTGCTTACTTAGCACGCATTGGCGTAATGCTGGGCGAAGGAACCGATGAGCAGATAGATGCCATGGGCGATTATTTCGAAGCCCTCGGAATTTCGTTCCAGATAATTGATGATACACTGAACCTGAAAGGCTTTAAAGACCACCTGAAAACAAAAGGCGAAGACATTACTGCCGGTAAAATTACTTACCCTATTGCCAGGGCCATGCCGCTTCTCGAAAAGAAAGACCGCGCCCGCCTTTGGGAAATTGTAAGCATGAAAACCGAAAACATTCCTTTGATTGCCGAAGCAGTTTCGCTGCTCGATAAGGTCGGAGCCATTGAACTTTGCGAGCGCGAAGCCAAAACCACGCTTGACCGCGCATGGAAAAAGATTGACCCGCTTTTGCGCGACAGCATGGTGAAGTTGAACCTGCGCGCGTTTAGCTGGTTTGTGTTAGAGAGGACTTACTAATGCCAAAACCCGGTTTAGACTCACTTTTTCCAATTTTTTAATAAGTTATGTGGGGTATAAAGCCTTTGCGCAGTTCCCTTGTAATAGTTAGGTAGTCCCTCTTAACATTTAGGGGTTTCCTTGTAATTTTCAGGGTATTTTTTCGATTGTTTAAAGAATACCCATTAATTTTAAGGGTATTCTTTAATAGAAATTCAGAATCCCTTGTTATTTTTGGGGTCTATTTCACAAAAAGCAGGGCATTTGTAATTATTTATAGGGTATTGCTTTAAAATGTTAAGGATTCCCCTGTTATTTATAGGGGGTGGGTGCAAAGGTTGAAAATTTACCCCAAAAGATTTTCTCCTCTCAATCGTCTACATTCGCATCCGTTTTACCGTTTCTAAAATTCTTCCTGCCGTATGAAAAGTAATTTGCCTTTGTCTTGCGCCTTGTGTCTTGTATTTGCTGTTGTCTGTATATCCGGCTTCGCACAGCAACCCTTCCCGGTAATCAACCCTAACGATGTAACCATAGTGCGCGATAGCTTTGGCATTCCGCACATCTTTGCCAAAACCGATGCGGAAGTGGCGTACGGTCTTGCCTGGGCTAATGCCGAAGATGCTTTTCCGGTAATGGAAGGTTTGCTGGCCACCGGTAAGGGTTTTATGGGCCGCAAAGACGGGATTAGTGGAGCCAAGAGCGATTTTTTTGTTCACGCCATAGGCGCACACGAACTGGTGGAAAAAACTTTCGAAAAAGATTTATCACCCGAATTCAAAAAATATCTGGATGGCTACGTGCAGGGCATTAATGCTTATGCTGACGCGCATCCCGCTGAAGTAAAAATGAAGAAGATGTTTCCTGTTACTTCGAAAGATGTGGTGAGTTGCTATGTCGTTATCATGTCGGGTTTAAGCCGTGTGCAAAATCAAATTGGCGATGCAGTAGGCGGTAAGTTCGATAATATGGCTCTTGAATTTCCCAAACATGTGGAGCCATCTGTAGGCTCTAATGCATTTGCACTGAACAGTTCTAAGACCATTGACGGCAAAACTTATCTCTGCATTAATCCGCACATGGGCATGGAAGGGTTGCTTTCGTTTTACGAAGCACATTTGCAAAGCGAGGAAGGATTGAATATTGAGGGTTGCATGTTTCAGGGAAGTACTTCGCTGGCTATGGGTGTAAACGAGCACTTAGGCTGGGGCATGACCTGGAACACCTTCGACAAAGTAGAT
>CAZBPG010000035.1:21288-32191 GCA_964493695.1 uncultured Chitinophaga sp.
AATATGAACCCGAAGAAGAAACTCGAATACGAATTTGACGGCAACTGGTTGAAACTGGAGAAGAAACCGGTGTGGCTGAAGGTGAATTTAAGCAAGAAGGGAAAGTTCGTGTTACCGGTAAAGAAGATGACTTACTGGAGTAAATATGGGGCTACAATTAAAAGCGGCAAGAGCGAAAACTATTATGCCATTCGCTTTCCTGCTAACACTACCATTAAAACCGGTGAGCAGTTATATAGAATGAGCAAGGCAAAAAACTATGAAGAGTATTGGGATGCAATTCGAGTGCACGCTATTACGCTGTTCAACATTGTATATGCCGATGATAATGACAACATCTTCTACATCCACCACGGCATGATGCCCGACCGCGATACTACTATTGACTGGAGTGGCTTGGTGGCGGGTAACACTTCGCGAACTCTCTGGACAAAACTTATTCCGCTCGACAGTATGCCTAAAACCATTAACCCGAGCTGCGGTTATGTGTTCAATACAAACAATACCCCTTTTCATGCTTCAAGTGTGGAGTGTTCGCAAAACGGGTACTGTTATACTTCTCGCAAACTAATGGACCTGCGCCCCGGTGATAACAACCGGGCACAGCGCTTTACGGAAATTATTTCTTCAAAAAATAAATTCAGCCTGCAGGATATACACGACCTGAAATTCGATATTACCCTATCTCGTAATGGCACTATGGGTAAGTCCGTTCAGCCTCTTTTCGATTTAGATGTCAATAAATATCCCGACCTGAAAGAACCTTTGCAGATTCTCAATTCATGGAACCGGATAGCAAACATTAACGAGTTTGCCCCAACGCTTTTGGGTTTAACCATCAAAACTGTTTTCGAGAAACACGATTTTGACGATGCCGATTTTGTTTTGGGCTTTAACGTAAGCGAGGAAGAATGGGCAAATACCTTACGCACCACCTGCGATACGCTTCGCGCCAACTTCGGCACTGTTCAAGTGGAATGGGGAACCATCAACCGTATCATTCGCGGCAATAAGGATATGCCGTTGCGCGGTTTTCCTGACATGCTTAGCCCCAGTTACCCTAAAAAAGTAAAGGACAGGTTTGCCTTTAAAGTAGAGCATGGCGATACTTACACCATGTTTGCTTCGTTTGGTAAAAACGGAGTAGAGAGTTTATCCGCGCTTCAGCCACTGGGCAACTCGCTCAACCCCCAAAGCAATCATTACAACGACCAGATGGAACTCTTCAGCCGTCAGGAAATGCGCCCGCTTAGTTTAAAGAAAGAAGAGGTAATGAAGAAAGCGGAGTCGGTTTATCATCCGAACCCCTGATTTCCCTAAAGATAACTAAGAGTCAAATACAATAATCTACAGGGTTACAGATTGACCGATTTGCGGAATGAGTGCGGTTGTACGTTGTTTGATGCGCTTTATAGCGGATGTGCCAATGGAGTATGCGTAGGTTAAAAAAGAGAAGACGTAAGCCAAAGGGGAGAAGGCGGAAATGCCGAAATGGGGTTAAAATGAAGGAGATGGATAGACTCTAAAATCTTTGTGCTTCTCGGTACAATCTTATTCGAGTGAAGCAGGCAGCGCGCTGATGGGTTTTTCTTTCCCGAATAACAGAATAAATTTGGGCCTGTAAGTTCTATAAAAATCTATTGATGAAGAAGATTTTCTCTTTTACTTTAATTTTCACACTACTTTACTTTGTTGGTCAGGCGCAGGTGGGCATTAATATTTTAATTCCCGATTCGAGTGCGGTGCTGCAATTAGAATCCAACAACAAAGGGCTGGGCCTTTCGCGCCTTACCACACCGCAGCGCGATGCGATTGTGAATCCGCTGAAAGGCTTAACTATATACAATACGCAGGACAGCGTGATTGAATACTGGAACGGTGAGTGTTGGCTGAAGGTGTATGAGAAGAATTGTTACGAGTGTGCGTTTACCATGAGCATTGATGACCCTACCGATACGCTCGACAGGATAGTTTCAGATTCGGTAAGCTCGGTGATAAGCGTGCAGCAAACCAACGGCAATCAGGATATCAGTATCATTTTTATCAGCTCGCTGCCGCAGGGAGTGAATGTTTATTTTAACGGCAACCCTACTATTGACTCTACCGGTAGTGTGGAGATTGTGGTGAAGTCGGATATGTGTACTGCGGTGGGCGGCAACTTTCCGATAATGATTCAGGCGTTTTGCGGAGATGTGATTCATTTTCTTTCATACAATGTGTATATACGGCCACCGGTGCAGATTACCGTACCGGTTGACCAGATGGATTACAATCTGCAAGCCATCAATAATCTTCCGGCCAACCCGGAGCAGTTTGTTTTGTTCAATGTAGCCAGTTCGGTTTCGCTGAGGGCGACTGACCATGCCATTCCGGCTTATACCACCGGTAACCTTCACCCGAATTCGATTGTTTGTATTGTGAATGACGGAGATATTTTAGGAAGGGGAGGAGATGGAGGAGGATTTAACTTTAACGGTCTTGGCTTGCTAATAGCCGGAGGAACACCCGGTGAGTATGGCGGTGATGCGATAAATATGACCACCCGCACTTATCTGGTAAACAGCGGTGCGATATACGGGGGAGGAAGCGGTGGCGGTGCGGTTGGTTTTGCGTTGGGCACACCGAGCATTCCAATCATCGGTTCTATAGTTTTGGGTTTTGGGTTTTGCGGAGGAGGTGGCTCGGAGTCGGGTTTAGGCGGAGTGGTGAATCAGGGAGGGTTGATTACGCTCGGTTTGTTTCAGAATGCACCGGATGCTACCTGCTGTATAGGTTCTGTACCCGGAGCTGGCCCTACAGCAAACTATCCTATCAGTATTCCTATCAACATTGTTACTATTACCCTTACCCCCAACGCACATGGCGGAGACGGTGGTGCATTTGCACAGCAGGGTACACCGGGTTTTTTGGATTTGCAGATTGATGTGTGTGTAAACATTCCTATTATCGGAAACATCTGTTTTAATATTCCTATACCCGGAGGCTTACTGCCGTTTTACGGACCAACCAGCGGTGACCCCGGGCGTGCTGTAAAGCGTAACAACAAACCGTTGTACGGATTACCTGATGGCACTTATAATACGCAACAAGTGAAAGGGAAGGTTTCTCCGTTTTAGAATAGTAAAGGGTAAATGGCGAGTAGCGAGAGGTAATACAGAAATTATAAATGAAAAATCATAAATGAAAAAGCAGCTAATTCTTTTTGTTCTTTTGGTTACCGGTGGGTTTGTTTTTGCGGCTAAAGGTTTGGTGGTAACACAAAAATATATAACCGGTACCGATGGACAGCATATTACCGTAACCTGGTATGTAACCGAAACACAGTGCAAACTGAAAATGCTGTTCAGCGATAAGGACGTGAACTCGGTGACTTATTTTATACCGGATGCAGAAGGAAGCAAATTGCTTACCTACAGTGACGGACCTGTTCCTGCGGGAAGTGTGAAGACTTATTTCAGTATACCGGTGAAGGATATTAAGACAGACACGGAGAACAAGGTTAATGTTCAGCGCAGCGGAGAGTTAAAAACGCTTTCAGGGATGAATTGCGAGAAGATGGTTGTAAACTCAGGAAATACAGTAACCGAAATGTGGGTGACTAAAGATTTTACGGCTGACTATTACCGGTTCGCTTCTTTTTTCAGGAGCAGTTATGAACTGAAAGGTTTAAGCGAGGGAAAGATAAAAGGGTTCCCATTGTCATCGGTTACCAGAGACAACACCGGTAAGGTGCTGAACGGTTACGAGTTGATTTCAGTAACTTCTGCTGACTTAGCTGATACAGAGTTTACCGTTCCTGCTGAGTATAAAAGCGCAGAGGAAGTAAAGGCGAAGAAGTAGTTTCTATTCGTGTATTGCTGAAACCGGTTCCTCGTTATTGCCTTTTGGTGCAAAGTAAGCATGAAGCACCACCGACAGCATAATGATAGCGGTGCCTATAAAGAAACCTGCATTCAGGTTTTTGTTCTCCCCGAAAATTAAAAATGCGAGTGCTATCCCGTACACCGGTTCAAGGTTGATGGACAGATTTAGAGTGAAAGCAGAGAGATGTTTTAGTGCATTGAGTGAAAGGATAAGCGTAATGTGGGTGCAGGCAACAGCCAGTACAAACAGCAGGAGCCAATCGGTGTTGCCGGGGAAAAGTTTTGCTGGTTGAAACCAGCCGATGTAGAACGGAAGAAAGATGGTGAGCACTATCAGCCCCGAGAAGATTTCGTAGAAGGAAACCACTTCGCTGGAAACCTTCTTCACCACATCTTTGTTCAGAATGTTGAAGAATGCCCCTATAAAAGCAGCGAGCAGGGCAAGGATTATTCCCACAGAAAAGGAGTTCTCATCGCTGTAAAAAATAATGCCGATGCCTGCCATGGCCATAATGCTGTAGAGCAGTTCGATGCGGTTGAATTTCTTTTTGGTGACCACCGGTTCTATTAAAGCGGTGAAAAGACTGGTAGATGAAAACACGCTTAGCGTGATGCTGACGTTGGAATATTTTATAGCCCCGTAAAAAAACAGCCAGTGCACCATGAGCAGGGCGCCAATACCAAACAACTGCAGAAATATTGGACGGGAAACCCGGAAGCTTTGTTTCAGCAAGAAGATATAAAGCCCCAGTGAAACGGAAGTGATGATTAAGCGATACCAAACCAGCATTCCTTCGCTAAGGTCAATTCCGCGGCCAAGCACAGCCGTAGCCCCCCATAGAATGATGGAGAGGTGCATTTGAATATAAGCTTTGGTTAAGTCGCTCTTGCTGTGGTAACTGCTAAGCATGGCGGCAAATGTAATTATTGACGACTGACGATTGACCGCTGACCATTGACCATTGCAACAGCCATTTTGTATTCCTTTTAGCTTTTGACTTTTAACTTTTGTCTTTTACTAATACTGTTCGTCTTTGTTCGGGAAGTTTTTGCTTTTTACATCATCTACATATTGCTTCACGGCATTCTGCACGTCATCATACAGGTTCAGATACCTGCGCAGGAAGCGCGGCTTAAACTCTTTGGTAATGCCGAGCATATCGTGGCTGACGAGTACCTGTCCGTCAGTGCCGCCACCTGCACCAATGCCAATGGTGGGTATGTGCAGTTTTTTTGAAACAGCGGTGGCAAGTTTAGCGGGAATTTTTTCGAGCACCACGGCAAAGCATCCGGTTTTCTCTAACAGCAAAGCATCTTCCATCAGCTTTTTGGCTTCGGCTTCTTCTTTGGCGCGCACGGTGTAGGTGCCGAATTTGTAAATGGACTGAGGGGTTAAACCCAAATGCCCCATTACCGGTATGCCGGCTGTAAGGATGCGCGTTACGCTTTCGCATATTTCGCTTCCGCCTTCCAGTTTAACGGCATGTGCCCCGCACTCTTTCATAATGCGGATAGCGCTTTCGAGCGCAATGCGCGAGTTGCCCTGATAATAACCAAAAGGTAAATCAACCACTACCAAAGCGCGGCTTACGCCCCGCACCACCGATGAGCCGTGGTAAATCATCTGCTCCAGCGTAATGGGCAAAGTGGTTTCGTGCCCTGCCATAACGTTTGAAGCTGAATCGCCTACCAGTATCACATCTATACCCGCACTGTCAATAATACCCGCCATGGAAAAATCGTAAGCGGTGAGCATGGAAATTTTTATTCCCTTCTCTTTAAACTCCTGCAGGGTGTGGGTGGTAATGCGTTTAATTTCTTTGTGGATGGACATGGATGCTTGTTATTGGAGTTGTTATAGAGATAGACAGCACGAAAGGCTATTTAACATGCCCTCTTGCAATATTGGGACTTTCCGGATTTACCGTGAGTTTTAAAAGCTTTGGATGAACAATTAAATCCATATCCTCCATAGGCACTGCACCTAATAACACTTCATCGCCCATGATAAGTGCACCTACAAAACAGTTGCGGTTTTGAAAACTGATTTTTACGGGACCTGCATAAGGAACGGTGTGTGAGCTACCATCTGCTGTGGTAGCTTCACGGGTTTCGAGTGGCTGAAGCTGCAACTGTGTGGCAATATGCTGCGGCAATACCAAATAGGTAGAGCCGGTATCGGCTAAACATTTTACAGGCAAGGGGCTCAATTCGCTTTTTACCGGATTAGACAATGTGATTTCTGAATACACTAAACCCATGTTATTTTTTGTTTGCGGCAAAGATATGTATTGTTTATTGCTTAGCGCAAAACTCCGCATAAGGTTTGGAACGGCAAAATAAAAATGATGATTAGTTGAGAGAGTATTAGAAAAGGAAATATAAAAAGCCCGTTTCAGTTTAACCGAAACGGGCCTTTATCAATTTAATAACTCTGAAAACTATTTCTTAGGAGCCTTACCGGTAGTTCCGAAGCAGAAAGCCACGTTACCCGGCAAAACAATACCATATTCAGTACCTGGAACCAGAGGGATAGTAGGAACGAATTTGTAAACGCCCGGAGCCACTTTGCTGAACTCGCACTTAATATCATCGCGCTGAACCGATTTACCTTTGCCGCCACCGAACATAGATGCACCTACCGAAGCAGACTGTGCCAACTCTAACTCGCGGGTATCTTTAGCTACAATTACCTTGGTAATGTATAAGTAACCTTCAGGGTCAACTTCAGCATCGCCCATTTTGATAATAAAAGTAGCATCAGCCGGGTCAATGGTAATAGGAGAGTGGCCACCCAGGATGTTCAGGAACGTAACGGCACTTGCACCGTAGCTGAAACCTTTTGTTTTAGATTTCACTTCCTGTGTTGGTTTTTCGAGGCCACCTAAAGAGCCATCTTTTTTAAGCAACATAGGTTTGTTTTTAAAGTCCGGAATTTGCGGCTCCTGCGCAAACACACAACCGGCAGAAATTACCACTGCCATAAGAATTAACATTGTCTTTTTCATAATTGTTTTTGTTTTTTAGTTTACGCAAATCTATGAAAGAATTGAAATTTCAAAACACAATCAGTAAGGAAATATTCTTTTTTGGTGATTCTTCCTGTATCGGGAGAACAGCAGGGGGATTCCGGTTAACATTTTTTTATAATAGCAGAAACTTTCTCATGTGTTCAGACGTTGTATATTGCATTACAAAATTGTTTTTTAATATTTTCGCTGCTGTAAACAAAACCTGTTATTTTTTTAAACCGATAAAATCAATACAATATGAAACTTGCCTTCTCCCTGTTATTTGCTTTCTCTTTTTTTGTGACCGCTGCTCAAGGCACCGTTCCCGAAGGAACTACCGTACCTATGATCACCAAAGTGGAACTGGATGTAAACAACTACAAGGCAGGTGCCTCGGTGCCTTTTGAAGTAGCCGAAGATGTACTGGTGGACGGCAAGGTGGTGATTCCTGCCAAAGCCAAGGTTAACGCCAAGGTTACCCGGTCGTCAAAGTCTTCTGCGCGTAAAGGTGAGGGCGATTTCCGTATAGATTTTATTGATGTAATGGCTATGGACGGCTCTACCGTTAAACTGAACGACTGCTGGCTGTTCACCAACGGAGCCAACAACCTGAAAAAGCACTTGCCTATGTTTCCGGCAGGAACCCGTAAAAACTGCCGCACGGTAAGACAATAATATCAACCAATTATTTCGGGCGGGCAATAATGTGAATTGTTGCCCGTTTTTATTTTATAGGAACCGGATATGCAGAAGATACTCATAGTAATGTTGCTGGCCATTATCGGAGGAATGGCTTACCTGCTTTTTGAGCAGCGGGTAAGGCGGCAGGCTGTTGCGCAGCAACCGGTAGATTCTGTGGCCGCACCGGTAGATGAAAAGAAAGGGAAAAAGCCGAAACGCAAATTTGTCAACCTGCATATTGACAGCATTGCCATTCATAAAGGCGAAAGAAAGTTGCAGATATTCAGTAAACAGCAGTTGGTAAAAACATATAATGTGGCACTCGGTATAAACCCGGTGGGTAAAAAAGAGGTAGAGGGAGATTTTAAAACACCCGAAGGGCTTTATTACATTGACGGAAAGAACCCGTTCAGCACGTATTATAAAAGCCTGGGTATTTCGTACCCCAACGAAGAAGATAAAGCCCATGCCGCTGAACTCGGGCAAAAGCCCGGTGGGGATGTTAAAATTCACGGGCTGATGAAGAATATGAACAACACCGGTAAGAACCACATTAAAAGCAACTGGACCTGGGGCTGTGTGGCAGTAACCAATGAGGAGATTGATGAACTCTACCAACAGGTTAAAGTAAAAACTCCGGTATACATTACCCCTTAGGGCGAACAACTGTTCGGCCCGATTGTTTTTGCTTTTATCTTCTTTCCCTTTATTTGCGCCCAATCATCACTTTGAAATATGAACTACGACTTAATAGTAATTGGCAGCGGACCCGGGGGCTATGTAGCAGCTATCCGTGCTTCGCAACTCGGCTTGAAAACCGCCATTGTTGAAAAGGAAAACCTGGGAGGTGTTTGTCTGAACTGGGGGTGTATACCTACCAAGGCTTTGCTGAAGAGCGCACAGGTGTTTGAATACATTAACCATGCAACAGATTACGGCATTACGGGGGGTGCACCCAAGGCTGATTTTGCTGCTGTAGTTAAACGCAGCCGCGGTGTGGCGGACGGCATGAGCAAAGGGGTTCAGTTTTTGATGAAGAAGAATAAGATTGATGTGATTACCGGAACCGGTAAGCTGAAAAAAGGCGGCAAAGTAGAAGTAACGGATGCCACCGGTAAGAAAACGGAATATGCCGCCAAGCATACTATTCTCGCCACAGGTGCCCGTAGTAAAGAACTGCCCAATGTAAAACAGGACGGCAAGAAGATTATCGGTTACCGCGAAGCGATGAACCTTCCTTCGCAACCGGAGAGCATGGTGGTAATGGGCAGCGGAGCCATCGGCATTGAGTTCGCCTATTTTTATGCAGCACTCGGCACCAAGGTAACGGTGGTGGAGTTTCTTGATAACATTCTTCCGCGTGAGGACATAGACGTTTCGAAAGAGATGGAGAAGATTTTTAAGAAAAAGGGAATTGCTGTTTTTACCTCTACCTCGGTGGAGAGTGTAAACACCACCGGTAAGAAATGTGTGGTGAGTACCAAATCGAAAGATGGCAAGACCGATAAGATTGAGTGTGATGTAGTGCTGTCGGCTGTTGGTATTTCGACAAACATTGAGGGAATTGGCCTGGAAGAAGCAGGAGTGAAGACGGATAAAGGGTTGGTTGTTGTGGATGATTTCTACAGAACAAATGTTGCCGGGGTTTATGCCATTGGCGATATAGTTAAAGGGCCTGCATTGGCGCATGTAGCCAGTGCGGAAGGAATTACCTGTGTAGAAAAGATAGCCGGTAAAAACCCTGAACCGATTGACTACGGAAATATTCCGGGCTGCACGTATTCAAACCCGGAAGTGGCCAGTGTGGGTTTAACGGAAGAGGAAGCGAAGGCAAAGGGTATTGCCGTTAAAGTAGGGAAGTTCCCTTTCAGTGCATCGGGTAAGGCAAGTGCAGCCGGTGCCAAGGAAGGTTTTGTAAAAGTAATTTTCGATGCGAAGTATGGGGAGTGGCTCGGTTGCCACATGGTAGGTTCAAACGTTACGGAAATGATTGCCGAAGTTGTAGTGGCGCGTAAACTGGAAACCACCGGTCATGAAATTATCAAGAGTATACATCCGCACCCGACTATGAGCGAAGCTATTATGGAAGCTGCTGCTGCCGCTTACGGGGAAGTAATTCATTTGTAAAGCGATGGTAAAAGCAGGAGGTTCTTTTTTGTTGGCAGCGGTGCTTATTCTTTTGGTGGCTTCCTGTAACACAACCGAGAAACTGCTTTGCCGCACCTGGCGCGTAGTAGATGTAGATTTTGATGAAGCCAGCGTGGATGTGAGCAAACTGGATAAACCTCAGCTTGTTCAGCAGTTTAAGGACAGTTGTGTGTTTAGTCTTAGTAAGGAACACACCTACAGCATTAAACTTCCGCAGAGGACAGAAACCGGTGTTTGGAGTTTAAGCAAAAGCAAAGACACTATCTTTTCGCAGAATGAGCACGCGGGAACCGTATCTAAGATAAATGTGCTGAGTGATATTGCGCTGGATATAGATGCTTATTCCAGCGATGGTGTGCGAATGAAATTTGTATTTGCACCGGTTACAACGAAGAAGTAACATCGGCAATTTTGTATTCTCCGTTTATCTCGAGAAAGCCGAAGAATTTACGGTCTACGGTTTTCTTTGATACAAAGAAAACCTCCAGTACCGGTAGTGTCCTTCCGTCCGGTTGGTCTAAAGCAAATACTCTTGCGTATTCACGTGACTCTACATTCCGGTTCCACTTATTAAAAACATCGGCTGTAATGCTCAGCGATTTTTTGTCGTACTTGTTGGCGGCATTAAAAACAGAATATCCGTAACGTGTTTGGTCGGGACCGCGATATACAATGAGTGAACCGAGTTTGTTGTAGTCTTTTTTGCCGGAGGCTTCAAAGGCTTCGTCCAGTACTTTTGCCAGCACCGGTATAACGGCAGTATCGGCATGAGGCAGATTGATGGTGTTAACCGGTGGAGTGGAAACACTTGTTGTGTCGGTTACGACCGGTTTATCTTCTTTTTTACACGACTTGCAGGAGGAATAAGTGAACAGGAGAGAAGCAACCGCCAGTAAAACAGCCACCACAGAAATTTTCTTAATCATGATTCAAACCTAATGATTCAAGAGTAATGTCAAAATAGGACGATTCATATTTAAAGTTTGTTGCAGTTGTTGGTTAGAGACCGGGAAGAAATGAAGGGCTATAATGCTAACAACGGCGGAGGGGGGAGAAGGTGCAAACCACATACGGAAAGACGTAAACGACAGCGTGGTTAACGGACGTTAAGGGGGGAGTCGGAAATGTCAGAGTAATGTAAAATGTGGGTTCAGTCGTTAATCGTGTGAGAAGAAACATAGCGTTAAATTCGAAGGGCGA
>CAZBPG010000036.1:0-32043 GCA_964493695.1 uncultured Chitinophaga sp.
GCTCTTCCTCTAAAACAAAAAGCCGCCTCAAATTGAGTTTTGAGACGGCTTCTTTCTGTTTTTAAACTACCCGTGCCACGGTTCCAAACCGTGGCACGGGTAACCGGTAGGCTTACTCCACCTTCACCATCTTCAAATTACACACCGTATCCTTATCCTCATATAGTTCCGCTTTTATTTCGGTGGTGTCGTAGCCTTTTAGTTTGGCGGTTAAAATCTGAGTGTGCATGAGTGTGGTGCTTAACACAAAGCGGCCATCGGCACCGGTTACGGTTTTGTTGCGCCCGGTGGCTAATTGTAACTTAACACCGGCTACCGGCATACCGGTTACGCTGTCGGTAACCGTGCCCGTAATTTTTTTCAAGCCGCCTTTGCGGGCATACACTACACCCCACCTGCGCGCATGTTCGCGCATACTTTCGCGCTGCTGCTCATTGTAAAATGTTTCCACTTCCGCCCAAACTTTTTTAATCACCCCGTTCACTTCCTTGTTCAGTTTCTGCACGGCTTCCTGCGCCAGGTCGAGCGCATCTTTGGCATTGCTGCCGGTGTTTATCAGGTTCTGGTAAACGGTAAAGTGCGCCTGCACCTCGGCTGCCGAAGGGCGGCTCATAGGCACACCGCCCTGCGCCACCCGCTGCTGCTCACCGGTAAGCAATTGCTCGGCCGCGCTGGCTACATTCCACTGGGTTTTAAGCGGGGGCAGGGCATCGCTGTCCACCGGCAGGTTATAAAACGACCGCACCGCAGGGCTGTATTCGCCCCGCTTAATGCACAGGTTAAGCACCTGGTAAAAATGCGAACAGAACATAGCCGTCTTTTTACGCATGGTTTCTTTCTGCGCCATAAGCCCGGCACAAATCGCCTTCTTGTTCGCCATTTCCTGCATTTTACTATCGTGCAGAGGCTTAACGGCCTGCAGCCTGTCCTTGGTGCGCTGGGTAAGCGGGTTATTGAGGGTAAAACCAGCGTTCGCCATAAAGGCAGCTTCCAATGCCAATGAGCGGGTGTAGTTAGAATTAGGATAAAACTTCTTTTCGGCTGACATTTTCGGTGATTTTAGATGTAAATACCTGAATTATTGATTAAAAGTAATCATTCTTATAGTGCTGAAATAAACATTTTTTAAAGTTTATCTATTTTAGCTATTGCTAAATTAAATATTTATATAAGAATTTAAACTCAAAACAAAGCTAAATTAAACATTCTTAAAATAATACAAACTAAAGCTTTAATTAATATAAATCTTTATAAAGTAAAGTTAACTTTAGCTATATTTTAACTTCGTATTTTTAAAAAAGTATAAGCTTTAACTATAGCTAAAATAAACATTCTTTGTATAAATTAAACATTAGCTCTTTGATAAGTCATGTTTTTAAGACCGGAATTAGGCTTTCCGGCATAGCACCTAACAACTAATTAACTCTACCAACATGAAAAAACTTAACCAGGGCTGGCTCATAGCCATACTTTCGGAGAACTTTAGTAATAGACTTCTTTCATAATTCCATTCCAGGTTTGTATTGATTTAAGAACAAGGATTAACCCTGCCGGTCATCCTCCATCGTTAATCAATGCCGTTGCCAGCGGACAGGGCGAATTTCAAATAGGTCTTGTAAGTTGAATCAGGAAAGAGGTATAATCATTCTGTTCGCCCTGCTGCTGCGGCACGAGTAATTTCATTTTTCGGGTTGACGAAAGTCATCGTTCCAACTGTTTCAAAAGTGAAATCTTTGTTGGGCAATCTGTTTAAACAAAAAAGCTTTGCATCGCTCTTTTCCATCGGTTTGTTGAATGGTTTGGGGCCATTACCGGCAAACATCATTAGCATAGTGTGGAGAAACAAGAGGCAGAAAGTAGTACCGGTGAGGATGGGAGCAATGGCTTGTGTAGTGATTTTGCGGGGAATGAATTTAGGTATACCCTACATAAGCCCGGAGTTGAGTAAAACAGATTGCACGAAACACAGTTGTTGTCATAAAAAATAAGGTCATGGAAATTCTAATCAGCGATTCAAGAACTATAAGCGAAGTACAGCGCGACTTCAGTAAGGCGTTTCCGTTTCTAAAGCTCGAATTTTTTGATGCGCCCTACAAAGACGAAAAGGCATTGCCTAAATCGAAAATGATTTCACACGACAAAAAGTTGGCGTCTTGCCGCAAAAAACACATCGAGGGTAAACTTAAGGTGGTGAAAGACGAAAAAGTAAAAGAACTTGAAACGGAACTCTGGATAAATTTCGGGCTATCGGCACAGGTATTCCGTAAAAGCGGAAACCTTTGGATAGAAACCTCCCTCACCGATTCCTGGACACTCGAACAGCAAAACCGGGAAGGCTTTGAAATGAGCAACCAACACAAAAACCCCTACAAAGAAGCAGAAGAAACAGATTTGGGTGACCGCGATAAGTGGGAATAATTTTAGTTTACATTTTCTCGGCCAACGCAATAATATGTCCGTCAGGGTCAGCCAGATAGCCAACCCGGTCGCCCCAGTTGCGGGCGGCAATGTCACTCACCAATTTTGCTCCTGCCTTTATGGCGTGGCTAAACTCCGCATCTAAATTTTCTACCGTTAAATACAATTCGCAGCGCGGTATACCGGTTCCGGTTTCGGGGTGCGGAGTAACCGGAAGGAGTATTTGGGCAATACCTGCGTCTGGCATCAATCCGAGTTTAAGCTTATCTGAAATCGAAAACTCTGTAATGCCGGGAACATGAAGAGATGGGGAAAGATGAAGAACAGCTTCGTAAAAATTTCTGCTCTTGTTTTGATCGCTCACATAAAGGATTATTTCAACCGCACTTATCGTCATAAGTTAATATTTCCTGTTCCTGAAAATACCAAAGAGCATACGGATGCCCAGCAGGTTTGAAAGCAAAAAGCCCAGTCCTCCTAAAACAGAAATGTGTTTATAAAGCGGAGGAAACTCAACCGCAATCAAAATGGAGGAAGCCATCAGAATACAACCGATGATAAAACCACCGGCAATGCGGTTGCTGGCTAAATCAATTTTATGGGTAAGGTCATCAAGGCCTTCGTGGGCAATGGCCACTTTCAGTTCGCCCTTTTTAACCTTGCCGATAATATCGCGCATATCGTTCGGCAGGTTTTGCATGAGCGAAATCGTATCGCGGGCAGCGCCCAGCAGTTTCTTTAAAATACTCAGCGGGCTGAATTCATCGGCCAGAGTTTTATTGATATGCGGAGTCAACTCTTCAATAATATTCAGTTTAGGGTCTAGCCGGTGACCGACACCTTCAATGGTGACAAAACATTTCGAAAGCAGAAAATAATCGGGCGGCATTTTGATGGTGTACTTATTCACCAGATCAAGCAAGCGGTTAAAGAGTTCGCTCATACCCACTTTCTCGGGAGGTAAGGCGTGATAATCCTGAATCAAATCTTCAATTTCATACTCAAACGATTTGTTGCCTTCAAACTGTTGACTAACCGCAATATTCTTTAACCCCCAAATCAGGCGTTTGGAATCTTTTGCTGTAACTCCGTAAACGATATCGGCAAAAAATTCTACATCACTCTTCAGCACAGTACCCATCATACCAAAATCAATAAAACAAACTTTGTTGCCGGGCATCGCAAACAAATTTCCCGGATGCGGATCGGCATGAAAAAAACCGTGCTCAAAAATCTGCTGAAACAACGAATACATTCCGTTCACAGCCAGTTCGTGCGAACTAACCCCAATGCGCGCCAAACCCTCTGTATCGTACGGATGCACCCCGTCAACAAACTCCATGGTAAGCACTTTTTTAGTCGTATACTTTGGATAGTACTTCGGAACAAAAACAATTTCACTCTTCTCAAAATTAGCGGCAAAGCGCTGCAGATTATATCCTTCATGGCTCAGGTCAACTTCTTTATGTATGGCATTGTCAAACGCGCGCACAATACCTACCGGATCGAGGTTCGCCATATAACCGCGCTCCTCCATAATGCCCGCAAAATATTTCATGATGATGATATCCTGCTCAATTTTTTCAAGTATATCCGGTCTGCGAACTTTCATTACCACGGTAGTTCCGTCCTTCAGTTTTGCTTTATGCACCTGCGCTATAGAGGCACTGGCAAACGGTTCATCAATGAAATGTTCAAATACCGTTTCGATACTCTTACCAAATTCTGCTTCAATAATTTTTCGGGCTTCTGCTGAAGGAAACGGAGGGACTTTGGTTTGCAGTTTCTCAAACTCAGTTACTAACTCCAGTGGTATCACATCCGGACGGTTACTGAGAATCTGTGCCAACTTGATATAAGTGGTGCCCAGTTCTTCGGCTGCCATGCGCATGCGCTCCCACTTGGTGTATTTGCGGATGTTCTCCACCATCTCTTTCGGTAGAAAAGCTTCGATAAAACGGGCGCGCAAAGAAAGGCCGGCATCGGAAAGTATATCCTGAAACCCGTATTTAATCAGGATGCCTATGATTTCACGGTATCTGCGAAGAAGGCGAAAATTTAATCCGAACAGCATAGGCTAAATATAAACCGCAATTTGGAGTTTGTTTCAAAACCTCGCGGTAAGTGTAATCATTTCACGGGTTGATGCGGGTCAACAGTTGACAATTTTGAAGGGCACTAATTCAGCATGTTTTTCAGTTTCTCTTCATTCACTACCTGAATTTTCCCGTCCGAAATTTCAATCAGCTTTTCGGTTTTAAAATCGCTGAGTGTACGGATTAAACTCTCGGTAGCGGTACCCACCACTTGTGCTAAATCTTCGCGGGGAATTTCAAGTTTTGGTTTATCGCCCGGAGCTTTTTTGAATTTATCGTACACCTGCAACAGGGCGGTTGCCACGCGCTTACGCAAAGAGTTGTACGCCAGATTTAGCAGCGCTTCTTCGCGCTCTACAAGATTATGCGAAAGCAGTTTGATAAAACGTTTAGCCACCTGGGCATCGGTGTTCAGCAACGCATAAAAATCAGATTTAGGAATCAGCATCACTTCACTATCTTCCATAGCTTCGGCATTATCGGCATAAGTAGTTTCTTCGAGAAGAGCCGTGTAACCCATAAAGTCGCCATCTTTATGAATAGCCGTTATCAACTCCTTACCATCATCGTTCATGCGGAACGATTTTACTTTACCTTTTACCACAAAAAGCAGGTACGAAGGGCGGTGACCGTGCGTATATACCATCTGCTTCCTTTTGTAAGTCTGTGTTTCGCGGTCGCCTTTGGTAATATCTATTTTTCCGTTGGTGCGTGCCTGATTCAAAAACTCATTTATTCCCTCTGCGCTTGCGGCAAACTCTGTTTTCAGCAATTCGTTTTTCTTTAATCGCACTTCCACTGCGTTGAGCAGTTCTATATCATCAAACGGCTTGGTGATATAATCATCAGCCCCCATTTCCATTCCCTTGCGCAAATCGGTACGGTCGGCTTTCGCAGTCAGAAAGATAAAAGGGATGGAAGATGTTTTCGGATTTTTACTGAGCATGTGTAACACCCCATAGCCATCCAGTTCCGGCATCATAATATCGCAGATAATCATGTCCGGACCTTCTTTCATTACCAGGTCTACCCCCTTTTTTCCGTTGGGCGCTGAATGCACTTCGTAGTTGGCGAGTTCAAGAATCTCTTCAATATTCTCGCGCACGGCTTTGTTGTCCTCTATCAATACAATTTTCTTGTTCATGGTTTTTTAATTTGTGGTATAGTAATAACGAACGTTGTTCCTTTACTTTCTTCGCTGCTTACTTCAATTTTCCCGTTCAGCAGTTCAATATATTTAGAAATAATGTGCAAACCTAATCCGGTGCCCTGAATATTCTGCGCGTTTTTGGCTCTGAAAAATCTTTCAAACAAATGCTGTTGGTCTTCTTTTGAAATACCGATACCCCTGTCTTTTACCCGAAGAACAATCTGTTCCTTTCCGTGAGTGCATGAAATTTCTATGGTAGAATTTTCAGGCGAAAATTTGCTGGCGTTAGAAACCAGATTAAGCAGGATATTCTTGAGCAGCCGCTTATCGGTAAACACGGTTTCGCTTCCGGTATGCGTAAACTTAATGTCCTGACCGGGTTTCAGAATTTCCTTAATCTCGCTTATAAAGTCCTGCATAAAATTATCGCAATGCATGTATTCCTTGTTAGCTTCCACTAACCCTTCTTCGAGTTTTCCGAGTGAGAGCAAATCTTCAAGCATGCCGTTTAAATGCTGCACCCCCTCTTTAATGCGGGCAACGTGTTTTTCCCGTTTGTGCTGTTCTTCTTCCTTTGTATACTTTGAAAGCAGTGAAGCTGAGGATAGGACAGCTGACAGCGGTGTCCGGAACTCGTGGGATACGGTAGAAACAAACCGTGTTTTCAAATCGCTCAACTCTTTTTCCTTTTCTAATGCCCTTTCAAGTTCTTCCTTCGAGGTTTCGAGTTGTGCGAGTGTTTCGCGCAGCATCATGGTGCGATCCTGCACTTTCTGTTCCAAATCGCTGTTCAGTTTTTTTATCTCGCTGCTCACGCGCTGCAGCTCCTCCCGCTGCATCCGCTGAATTTCTTCGTGATGTTTGCGGGCAGTGATATCAATAATAAAGGCTATTACATACGTTGTGCTATTCAGTTGATAATGGCTTAAACTTATTTCCACAGGAAAAACACTTCCGTCTTTTCGCTTTGCAAACAAATCTCTGCCGGCACCCATACTTCGGTTCACCGGATTTTGGTAAAATGCTTCGCGGTGATGCATGTGTATCTTTCTTAAATCGTCCGGCAACAAAATTTCAATACTCTCCCCTACCATTTCTTCGTTGGTAAAACCAAACATTCTTTCAGCACAGGGATTAACCAATACAATCTCACCGGCTCTGTTGGTCAGCACAATGCCTTCGGTGGCATTCGCAAACAAGGATGCCATCATAATATCACTATTCAATCCGTCTTTCACTTTGGGTTTGGTAAACATAAGGGCTGTTGGCTTACAAAACAACTCTATAGTTCAAATTGATTTTTTCGCACAAAACGTATTGGTATTACTTTATTGCCGTGGGAATAAGAATCACCTGAAATATAGGTGAAACTTCATCCCCCCTTCCGCATCTGTTTATAGCATCCACACCGAAGTTACAGAAACGAAACTTCGGTGTGGATGCTACAAAAAGGATTTTATTTTGCCGGAGGTAGTAGCACCGCGTCTATCACATGAACTATTCCGTTGGACGCAGGAACGGAGGCAAGAATAGCCGCACCATTCACGGTATACTTCCCGTCCTTAACTCCAATTGTTACGTTATCTAAGTTAGCCTGATTCAGCGTTCTGCCATCTTTCATATTTTCTGTTTTGATAACTCCAACAAAAACGTGATACTCAAGAATATTGCGCAAATCACCTTTCGCTTCGGGCTTCAGTAATCCCTCAACAGTGCCGGCAGGAAGTTTACCGAAAGCATCGTTAGTAGGTGCAAATACCGTAAATGGTCCTGCATTCGACAGCACATCTACATATTCGGCTGCTTTTAATGCGGCTACCAATGTGGTGTGGTCTTTAGAACCAACAGCTACTTTCACCACATCCTTCTGGCTTTGGTCATCCTGAACAGCCGATTGACCGGCAGCCGGAGTTGTTTCATCTGTTGCAGAAGTTTGTTCGGAACGCTCTTTGTTGTTGCAGGAAGTAAATGCTGCTGCAATCATCAGCATGAATAATATTTTTTTCATAATAGTTAGTTTTATAAGCGGCAAACGTATCTGCTGCTCTTCTTCAGCGGAATGACAAAACTCATCCCGTTTACTTTTCTTAGTCATAGGCGGGGGTGCAGTAATAAAAGATAATCGCATCTTTTATACATTCCGTTTATGAAAAACATAATTGTACTGTTTATTATTAGTTGCTTGCTACAGAGTTGTAACAGCGCACAGCGTCAGCAAAACTCAACACAAGAAGAAGGAAATTTTACGTCTGAGTTAAAGGAAGGAAAGTACACTACCGATTTTGAAACGGCTCAGGAGCTGAAAGGCATGCGTAACACTATCGAGAACTTCACCTTGCTGAACAAAAAGAAGTTTGAAAATTTAAAAGCCTATCAGGAGTTTGGCGATTTGATGCAGATGCATGTGGACCGGGTAACCACTTACTGCAAGTTAGATGCCGACACAAAAAATCTTCTCTGCAAAAAGCTGGACAAGATAAAATCGGAGGTAGAGACCTTACATGGCGATGATATGGTGAAATCGAAAGAAGCATTAGAGCACATCAATTCCTACCTCGAGGAAATTGATTCCTCATTCAACTATAAGAACTGACAATGAAAAAGAAGCGAACCTTAGCAGAACCTTTTCGCATTAAAATGGTGGAGCCACTCAGAATGACTACGGTGGAGTACCGGAAGTCGGTTTTAGATAAAGCCGGCTACAACCCCTTTCTGCTGCGCAGCGATGATGTTTATATTGACCTGCTGACCGATAGCGGCACCGGTGCCATGAGCGACCACCAGTGGAGCGCCATGATGCTGGGCGATGAAAGTTATGCGGGTGCCCGCAGTTGGGAAAAACTGGAACGGGAGGTGAGAGATTTAACCGGAATGAACTATGTGTTACCAACTCATCAGGGGCGGGCAGCGGAAAGAATTCTTTATGGTTTGCTCGGTGGTAAAGATAAAGTTTTTATCAGCAATACGCATTTTGATACTACCAGGGCAAACATCGAATTCACCGGTGCTTTGGCCATTGATTGTATGAGCGAAGAATCGCTTGACCCGGTTGCAGAACTTCCCTTTAAAGGAAACATGGATATTGAACAGGCGCGGGAAAGTATTTTAAAGTATGGCAAAGAGAACATTGGCGCTGTCGTACTTACGGTTACCAATAACTCATCGGGAGGGCAACCGGTGAGCATGGAAAACGCGAAACAGGTTCGTGAACTTTGCGATGAGTTCGGAGTTTTGTTGGTGCTGGATGGTTGCCGCATAGCCGAAAACAGCTACTTTATTAAACACCGGGAGCAAAATTTTGCCGACAAAAATTACCGGACAATTGCTCAGGAAATGCTTTCGCTTGCCGATGCGTTTGTGATGAGTGCCAAAAAAGATGCCTTGGTAAACATGGGCGGGTTATTGGTGTTACGCGATAGAACGCTGGCTGAAAAATCCACTAATCTTTTAATCATCTCCGAAGGTTTTGCAACTTATGGAGGGCTGAGCGGCAGAGATATGGAAGCTATAGCAGTTGGCTTGCAGGAAGTTTTTGATGAAGGGTATTTGCACTACCGGATTAAAAGCACCGAATACCTCGGAAACCACTTGCATGAAAAAGGAGTGCCGCTTATTCGCCCGTTTGGCGGTCATGCCATTTACATAGATGCAAAGAAATTCTACAACCATATTCCCGTTCATCAGTTTCCCGGGCAGGCGCTGGTATGCGATTTATACGAACAGGGCGGCATTCGCTGTGTGGAGGTTGGCTCGGTTATGTTCGGTAAATACGATGAAGCAGGAAATCATATTCCTCCCAAGAATGAACTGGTACGCTTGGCCATTCCCCGCAGGGTTTATACGCAAAGCCACATTGACTATGTGATTGATGTTTTTGATGACATCATTGAGATGAAGAATAAAGCCCGCGGATTGAAGATTGTTTATGAGCCGCCATTCCTGCGGCATTTCACTGCCCGCTTCGAAAGATTATGATGTATGAAAAACATCCTTGGTGTTTTTCTTTCTCTTTTTCTGCTGAATGCCTGTAACCTTTCTCATCGAGGTGCCGACAAAGTGCATTTCGACATCAACGCAGACCCCTTCGAAACTCTTTCAGCATACGGATTTTTCACCGGTGACATCGCGGAACTGAAACCCAACAAAGGAGTTGTCGAATACTCGCTGATTAATACCATGTTCAACGATTATGCGCGCAAAAAAAGTTTTGTGTATGTGCCCGAAGGCAAACAACTGGAAACCGATTCTGCCGGCAGGTTCATTTTTCCTGAAGGAAGTTGCCTTATCAACTGTGTATATTATTTGCGTGATGAGCGCGATGAAACCAACGGAAAACTTTTGGTGGAAACACAGCTATTAGCGAAAGAAAAAAGCAATTGGATTTCGCGCAATTATGTTTGGAATGAAGAGCAGTCGGATGCTGAACTCAATATTGTGGGCGATTCGAAAAAAATAAAATGGCTCGATAAGAATGGAAGTGAGCGTGAAGTAGATTTTGTAATTGCAGGAAAAAACCAATGTAAAAGTTGCCATAACTCAAATGGCCAATTGGTTCCAATAGGTTTTACGGCAGAGGAACTCAACCATAAAAAGCAATTGGAGAAATGGAGCGAACTGGGCTTGTTGAACCCCGGTGCAATGCCAAAAAATTTTTCACCACACGTTTTTTGGAAAGATACCGGTGCGCTTTTAGATACAAGAGTGCGGGCTTACCTCCACATCAACTGCGCGTACTGCCATAGCGAAAAGGGGCCGGCAAAAACTTCCGGTTTGCTTTTGAATTACGAAAACCAAAACATGGAAACTTACGGTATTTGTAAAACTCCGCCTTCTGCAGGCAGAGGCTCCTGCAACCTGCGCTATGATATTGTTCCGGGCAAGCCCGGTGAGTCAATTATAGTATGCCGTATGGCAGCTACCGATTTGGAAACTAAAATGCCCGAGCTGGGAAGAACCACCACCGACAATGAAGGCGTCAGCCTTATCATCAATTGGATATTGCAGCTAAAAGGAGATTGTAAGGCGAATGAGTAAACTCATATAAAGGACAAGTAAGTCCCCAATACCTTCGCGCCCAAATTGGAAATGATGGAAGCAGGAACATTGAACAACACCACCGTAGCAGAATTAGTAGCGAACGATTATCGCACCGCTGAAATATTTAAGAAACACGGTATTGATTTTTGCTGCGGGGGTAAGAAAAGCATAGCCAAAGTTTGTGAGGAAAAAAACATACCCGCTGAACTTTTAGAAAAGGAAATTATCGCCCTGCAAACAAAACCTAAAGACGCAGAGCATAATTTTAATGAGTGGGCGCTCACTTTTCTGGCAGATTATATTTTGAATGTGCATCATACTTATATAAACAACAATCTGAATCTTATTACAGAGTTTGCTGAAAAAGTAGCCCGTGTGCATGGCGAGCACAGCCCCGAAACAAAAGATATTGCTAAACTATGGCAGGAGGTTGTGGCGGAATTGACCATGCACATGAAGAAAGAAGAGTTGTTGTTGTTTCCTTACATCAAAAATCTGGAGCGTTTCAGCAAAGGCGTATTGAAAGAAATACCGACATCGCATTTCGGCACGGTAAAAAACCCTATCCGGATGATGGAGCAGGAACATGACCTTGCCGGAAGCCTGATGAAAAACATTCAGGAGCTAAGCAGCAATTTCACTCCGCCCGATTATGCCTGCAACACCTACCGCGTGCTGTATGCCAAACTACAGGAGTTTCAGAACGATTTGTTTCAGCACATACATTTAGAGAACAACATTCTTTTCCCAAAAGCCATTTTACTCGAAGACTCCTTTACCGGTACTAAGAACAGTTGATCGCCCTCAGCGGTGCCGTTAAAAG
Organism: uncultured Chitinophaga sp.; assembly: GCA_964493695.1. Classification (GTDB taxonomy): domain Bacteria; phylum Bacteroidota; class Bacteroidia; order Chitinophagales; family LD1; genus Bog-950. The sequence goes on from CAZBPG010000036.1 coordinate 11,525, forward strand.
CAAACTCGATTTAACTGCCGGTGATGCTTATGCAAGGTGGGTGAGCGGACCGGAGAGTGGTTTTTAAAAAATAAGTGAAACCAAAGCCGGTTACCGGTGCCACGGTTCCGAACCGTGGCACCAGTATTTGGTTTATTCTTTCACTTCTTCTTTTTCCGCACCTTTTTAAAATAAGGTTTCAGTTCGTTCAGCACCGTATCGGCACCGGGCACATTGGCAAGGGCGGCACTTTGAATGTTTTTATACATAGCCAGTGCCGGTTTCTGACATTCCTGCACTACGGCAAAGCGCGTATCGTTAACGGCTTCGGTTAGCATACGCAGATGCACCTCAATTTGCTGTAGCCTTATAAGCAGGTTAAAGTCGCTGTTATAACCCGGTCCGTCAACATAACCCGGCACCAGGGCGGGGTTAGTGTTCATCACGTGCTGCACATCGAACAAAAACTTTTCGGTCTTTTTACCCAGTTGCAGGGTTTTGCGTTTTTCGCCTTTCGAAAGATTAACCAAAAAGGGCAGCAGGGCTTTGGCTTCCTGAATTTTTTGAATCGCCTGGTTTAAATCGGCATCGCTGATAGTAGCATGAATGTTTTGGTAAGGCATAAGAGCTTATTTTTTTTCGAAAATAAAGAAATTTTAGTAAAAACAAGTAAATGGTAATTATTTTTAGTTAATAAGTGCTATTAATATCAAATTGTTAGTTTATATTTATTAATTGTTGATGATTTTAGTAACTATTTATACGATATTAGTTAATAGTTATTTAGGTTAGTATAAATTAATAACAATTTAGTTATCTGTTACTCATAATGATAAAATTAAATAGCAAATTAGTTAATTTTTACATCTGCTTAATTTACCTTCATTATTTTTAGTTAATATTTACAAATTTAAAGTAAATTGTTGCTAAATTTAATAAATAACTAAAGTTGCCGGTACAAAATAGCGGGCTTAAGCCCGCATAAAACAACAATTTTCCTATCTTTTGCTTTGCAGTTGGTTTAAACCAACTGCAAATGCAGGATAAAAGGAAATTTTCTGTTTAAGGCGACTAAAGTCGCCAACAACCGGCAACTTGGGTTACTTATACATATTGTATGGTTTTGAATCCGTAGGATTCATAGATTGGTAGAAACGAAAAACAGCCATAAAAGCGACCACGTAGTGGTCGAACAAATGTTTGACCACTACGTGGCCAAGGTGGGGTGTTTATTTGATTACTACCAAGCTGTTATCCCTACGGGATAAATGCAAACCTCCGGTAAGGTCCGAGCGGATGCCCGAACCAGTTGGTGATTGCTTCGTCAGCCGGAGCGCTTCCTCGCAATGACGCAATAGAGGGGGTGTGAAAATGAGTTGGTTATATTTGGAGGTGCATGTATTTATAAGTTGTGTGCCATAATCCAAAGAAGATGCATTACATACAAAAAGAAATTTAAAATAACTGATTTATGAAAACATACAAAAAGAATGCAGTGATAATTGGAACACTATTCATCTTTACCATGCTATCAGGGATGATTGATGCCTATTTTGTAGTTCCCGGGTTTAAGAATCCAATAACAGATATTCTTCAAAACAATGGACAAATTTTGACAGGAGTGTTTTCTGTATTGATAATGGCTATTGGAATTCTTTTTATTGCTATAACATTCTATCCCGTTATTAAAAAACAAAATGAAACAATAGCACTTACTTATGTAATTTTCAGAGCAATTGAATGTTTATTATTGATGATAGGCTCTATTAGCTATTTGTATATAATTTCTTTGGGTGGGGAGTATCTGAATAAAACAGATATTTCCCAGTACTCAATTGGTATTGCTTTAGCACTAAAGATAAAATATTATGGCTATCAGATTGCTATGATAGTATTGGCATTAGGAAGTTTATTTCTTTGTTATTCGTTATATGTTTCCCGACTAGTCCCAAGGTTTTTATCCGTTTGGGGCGGAATTGGATATGTTCTACTGTTCTTGAGCGGCATTTTAGATATTTGTGGATTAATAGACACAACAAAAGGAATGGGAGCTGTTTTGTATGCACCTGGAGGATTATGGGAGCTAATCGTTTTCCCTTTGTGGCTATTTGTCAAAGGATTCAATACATCTTACATAGACACCAAATAACTGAATGATTTAAAAAATTACGGCACACAACAGCAGCTACAAGAAATTGGCGGTTCAGTGGTTAAATGAAGTTTTGTGCTTCGTATCAAGTTCAGTGCTGGTTGACAGTTTTGTGCGCCACTGGCGAGCGTCCGCTCGTGCGCGGTAAGGTCCGAGCGGATGCTCGAACCAGTTGGTTTTTCGGTTGCGGTTTCTTTATGTTTGTCCTAAACAACATTAACCAATGCCGCTTATATTTGAATGGGACGAAAACAAGGCGCAAAGCAATCTTACCAAACATGGCATTTCATTCGAAGAAGCCGCTACTGTTTTTGCCGATGAAGATTCATTAACCATTCACGACCCTGCTCACTCGCACAGCGAAACAAGATTTATTACGCTGGGCAGTTCACATACCAAACAAATTTTGGTGGTGGTGCATACCAATAGAAACAACCGGATAAGAATTATCAGCGCGCGACCGGCATCTAAAAAAGAAAGACTGCAATACAAACAACTATAACTATCTTAGCCCTGTGAAAAAGAAAGAAAAAAAGCACGATGCCCTTTTGCCTGAATACGATTTCAGCAATGGAGTTAAAGGTAAATACGCGAAGAAATTTGCGAAAGGCAACAATATAATTGTATTGGACCCGGATGTGATAAAGGTCTTTCCAGATTCTGATTCGGTAAATGAAACCTTGCGTGCTGTAGCGAAGATTGCCAAACGCACCCGCAAAAAAATTGCCGCATAGTTCAGCAACTGCGCGCACAACAATAAAATTAACCCTAAGCTGCCTTTATTAAAGTCCACTTTACCTTGCTCCGCCAAAACGCTTCGCGAAGGCGAGGGAGGATTTAGGGGTCGTTGTCAAAACAAAATCTTGTATTGCGGCAATACAAAAATACCCTGCTGGTATTCGTTGTTAAGCGTATTGGTGCGCGGGTTATACACCTTTCGGAAAATGTTTTTAATGTTGGCTACATTCTGCAAATCCATCGAAATCTCCTGCGTAATTTTCCGGAAGCTTAACCGGTAGCTCAGTTTAACATCCATACGGAAGTAATCGTTGTATTTCTGCGAAAACGCCAGGCTGTCAATCCGCACCTCGGTATTCTGCGCATCGCTGGCAACGGGGTCAATAGGTGTGTAATACCGGCCACCGGCACCGGTCAGCTTAATATCAAACGCCAGCGCATGGCGCTTGGCTTTGTTTTTCTTTCCGCCAAACACATACTGGTAACCGGCCAGGCCGTTCACTACATAATGCCCGTTAAAGGCAGTGTTGCGCCACACCCGGTCGCTGCCCTGATACTGCGACTGAAAAAACGAACCGGTGACTAAGAAGTAATAATTCTTACTCAGGAATTTTTCCATCGTTACCTCCAGCCCGTAATTGCGGCCGATGCCTTTGTTCACTAAGTTGATGTTGTTGGGTGTGGCAAAATCGGCACCGGCATTCAGCATACTGAACGAACTCCGTTGCTTCTCCACCGGGGCATTATTGATGTATTGAAAATACGCTTCAGCCTTCAGGTGAAAATCTTTGGCAAAGGTCAAATCGTAACCGAACACCACATGGTTGCTCTGGGTAAAATCCATTTTAAGGTTAGTGGGTTCGGTACCGGCACCAGTGCTCACATCGTAATTATAATACGTAGGCAGCGGCTGAATCTGGTGGTGCAAACCATACCCCAGACTGATTGATTGATTTTCGCGGAACTGGTATTTAAGGCTGGCGCGCGGCTCCGGTGCAAAGCTGCTGCTCAGCGAATAATACTGCGCATGCATACCTAAATTCAACGAAAGCTGCTCGCTGAATTTGTGTTTCCACATGGCGTAAGCTTCTATCAGCGCACTGTAACCTTTGCCGTATTTGGCGGGAATAAATTTGTTGTTGTAAAGAATGCTGTCGGCAAATTTCAGGTCATACACATTGGCAATCAGGCCCACCGTCACCGTATTTTTTGAATCGAGCTTGGTGTTAGCCATGATGTGTGCGCTGTATTTATTCTGCCTCAGAAAAACTTTCTGGTTGCGGATAATCTCTGTGCGGTTAACCGGTTCAATAGAATCAATATCCACTATCTGCGCCTGATGCGAACCGGCCAGCATCAGCTTGTAATACGTTTTAGGATTGATGAAGTAAGTATGCGAAAACCCGAACATACCGGTGCGCACTTTATTGTAAAGGTCAATGTTTTCGTTGCCGTATAAATTCTGCTGTGGCTTATCGAGGTCAACTAAATGACCGAGTAATTCAATTTTGCTCAAGCCGCCTAAACCCCAAAAGCGGAACACACCTGCTTTTTTAGTAGGCACATCTACTTTAAAAGTCAGGTCCTGATACTCCGGTACAGCCGTACCGGTTCCGAAGTTTGCCTTAAGCAATTTAAAAAGTGCCAGCGTGGAGTACCGGTAATTGATTAAGAAAGATGCCTGGCTTTTTTTCTTCGCAAACGGCCCTTCGGCACCGGCCTCAATACCGTTAAAGCCGAGCTGTGCAAGAAACTCGTATTTGTCTTTATTACCGTTGCGCAAGCCCAAATCAAACACACCGGATAGCGCATTGCCGTATTCGGAAGGGAAAGCCGAAGTCATAAAATCGCCCCGCGAAAGCGTGTTGTTATTCAGCATACTCACCGGTCCACCGGTACTGCCGAAACCGGCAAAGTGGTTCGGGCTCGGTATGTCAATTCCTTCCAGGCGCCACAACATACCCATCGGTGAATTGCCGCGAATAATAATGTCGTTCCGTGCATCGTTGGCACCGCTTACCCCCGCAAAGTTCGAAGCCATCCGCGCAGGGTCGTTCCGGTTGCCGCTGAACCGGCTGGTCAATTCCACATCAAACGAGCGCGCACTGATAACCGCAAATTCATTCTTCGCCTGCCCCTGTTGTTTGTTGGCTGTTACCACCACCTCGTTCATATCCGTCACCTTCTCCTGTAGTTCGATAGTGGTGTTTATCTCTTTACCGGATATCACAAGCAAATTGCTTACGCCCTCGTCCTTGTAACCGATATACGAAACGCGCAGCGATACGCGCCCGAGCGGAACTTCGAGTTTGAAGTAACCGTTTTCGTCAGTCACCGTTCCGTTCACGGTGCCGGTATCTACCACCACCACTTTAGCTCCCACCAGCGGATACTTCGAATCTTTATCAATTACCTGCCCTCGGATGGTCTTGATATCCTGTGCCAGAACGGGGCAGCTGGCACCAAACAAGAGTAACAGAATAAAAAACGCGCAGCGCATGTGTTTCACCTTAAATTTTTGCTCCCGACAAACAGAATAAAATTTACCAATATAACATAGGCAGAAAACAGGGTTAACCTTACCGGTTAACAGCAGTTCCATTTCGGTCAATTTTCTGTTTTTGATGGATTTTCCATTTTTTAACAAAAACTATACAATGTTTTCCACAATAGTTCGTTTGACCTTTCATATATTTGTTGCGAAAATTCGCTGAAACGCGATTTTCGCGGTGAGTGGAAAGAAGGGAAACATAGAATTAACAATTTAGAAACAGTCATTTTCAGTATTTTATAACATTTAAATAAAAAGGAGGTCGGTATGAAAACAAAAACCATTCTTACGCTTAGCGTAGGCTTCCTGTTGAGCCTTGTGTGTGGAAATCTTTCTGCTCAGAACACATTAACAGCAGGCAAAACCAGTTTAACCGCGGGTCCCCAGGCGGTTACCAACCATGCTATTACTAACCCCGATGTGTTAGTGGTCACCGGAAAGATTATTGATGCGGTCACGAAGAAGCCGATTGGCAATGCTAAAATCAATTTCGATAAGTTCGGTGAAGAGTTGCTTCAGGCTTCTATTGACGACAAGGGCAATTACGCACTGGCGTTGAACAAAAAAGAATTAGGCGAGCCGATTCGCGTTATTTTTAAAATAGCTGGTTACAAGCGCTATGTCATCAAGAGTTTCGATAAAAAAGAAACTTATGTAGATGCAGATATTTTTCTGCAGCCTATGGAAAGCGATGAAAAAAGCAGCGCCAATGTAAAATACATCATGAACGATGACCCGTTCAACACGATGGTGATTAAGATGCAATAAAATTTTAAGGTTAACAATAGGCGTAAATCCGTGTCGGCTAAGCCGACACGGATTTCTTGTTTCTATTTTATCCATTACTGTTGAATTTCTATTTTCGGATTTCACTACTCGTAATTTATGGGAGAACTGAAGGTTATCACCTACAACGTAAATGGAATTCGCAGTGCGGTTACCAAAGGGTTTATTGACTGGCTTCAGAAAGAAAGTCCTGATGTGATTTGTCTGCAGGAGATAAAAATTGCGCGTAAAGATTTTGACCCCAAGCCGTTCGAAGCTATTGGTTACAACTGTTACATTTTCCCTGCGGTTAAACCCGGTTACAGTGGTGTAGCTGTATTTTCGAGGGCAAAGGCTGATAATGTAGTGGAAGGAACCGGCAATGAAGCTTACGATAAAGAAGGAAGAAATATCCGCGTTGATTTTGGCGATACCAGCGTAATGAGCGCTTACTTCCCCAGCGGCACCACCGGTGATGAGCGACAGGCTGTTAAGATGGCTTATCTTGATTTCTTCTTCGGCTACATTCATGAAGTTGAAAAAAAACGCAACAAACTTTTGGTATGTGGCGACTATAACATCTGTCACCGCGAAATTGACATTCATAATCCCATCAGCAATAAAGACACATCGGGATTTAAACCGGAAGAGCGGGCCTGGATGGAAAAATATTTCAACTCGGGTTTTATAGATACGTTCAGGTATTTCAATCCGCAACCACATGAGTATAGCTGGTGGAGTTTTCGTGCCAATGCCAGGGCCAACAACAAAGGCTGGCGGATTGATTACATAGCTGCCACAAAAAATCTGGAGAAAAATTTAGTGGAAGCAAAAATGTTTCAGCAGGTAAAACACAGCGACCATTGTCCGGTGTATTGTAAAATCAAAGTGTAATTATTCAGCGCATGAAAAATCAAAAAGCAGTTTTTCCTATAACATTAACGGTTGCTGCAATTTCCTTCGTCTTATTTTTCGTGTCGGTTGTTAACGGCTGGTTTGGCCCCTGGACCGGAACCGGTGATGGTTTCTGCGAAGCTTCACATCCCGGATTGATTAAGCAACCGGCTAACACCTGGAGCAATCTGGGTTTCATTTTCGCGGGAATAACAATAGCCTGGCAATTATCGAAAGGCACCTTCAGCGCCAACAGAAATACCATTACGCAAAGTTTCTTTTACGGAACTTTTTTTGCCTGCATTGTGGTGTTGCTTGGTCCGGGCAGTATGGCTATGCACGCTACCGAAGCCAGCATGGGCGGGTGGTTTGATATGCTTTCGATGTACTTGATTTGTTCGTTCACTTTTGCTTACGCAATGGAAAGATTTTTTTCGTTCTCAGCAGTTTGGTTTTTTGTCATTTTCGTTTTGTCGCTGGGCACGTGTTTGTATGTGCAGGAGTTACCTTACCATGTTCCGATAGTGGGGTTTTTAGGCAACTTTATTTTTGCTCTGTTCATTACCCTTACCGTTATTTTTGAATTACTTAATACTTATGTTCGGAAACTGGAGCACCAAAAAAAATACGGATTTCTTTCTCTCGGCTCATTGCTCCTGGCTTTTCTTATCTGGAACTTATGGCAGGATGATTCATACTTGTGCGATCCGCAATCGCTGATACAAGGGCACGCCATCTGGCATTTACTGGATGCGGTTGCCGCTTATTTTTTGTTTAGGTTTTATGTCAGCGAGCACAACTTGAATTGATGAAAAAACCGCTCATCATTGCATTGGTTATCACCTTCTCTTCTTGCCACACAAGTAAGTCAAAGGAAGACCTTGCTCAGAATAAAGCAGATCAAAACGTAAGCCCGCCTATTGTTAGAACTAATCTTTTTGAAAACGCGGTTGAAGGAATTGATACAACCGACTATGACCATGCCGCATATTTTGTAATAGTTGCAGATACTGGATTGAATTATTTGTCGCTGCAAACCAAAATGTACGCACTTAGCAGACGGTTAAATATTCCCATTGATACTATGGGGCGATATTTTAACGAAAGCAAAAATTTAATTGCATTGCCGTACGATGATGATGATGAAATGTATGCCGGTGATTATTTCCCGAGACGATTTCCTTCTGATGATTTAAGTTTGGAGTACCTGGAGATCTACCATAAAGATGCCAACGACAAAATGATCGCCTTAGTTGCCGGAATTTATGAAACCGAAGCAGTTGCAGACAGTTCAATGACCATTTTGAAGCGACAAGAGCCGAAATGTTTTAAGTTGAAATCAGAACTGTATGTTGGCTGCATGCACTAACAGAAAATAAAACTCATGAAAAACATTTTCACTATTCTTTTTTGTGGTCTGCTGTTAATTGGCTGCAACAACAAGCAACAAACAATAAACAACCCTTCCCTCGAAGAATATTTCAGCTACACGAAAGAAGAAGCCGAAAATGCCGGAGTAAAAATGATCTCTATCGAAACACCGAAAGGAACATTTAAGGTGTGGACGAAAAAAATAGGCAATAACCCACGCATAAAAGTTTTGCTTCTCCATGGCGGCCCTGCGCTCACCCACGAATACATGGAGTGCTTCGAAAGTTTTTTACCCAAAGAAGGATTTGAATTAATAGAGTACGATCAGCTCGGTTCTTACTATGGCGAACAGCCAACGGATAGCTCGTTATGGACTTTAGAAAGATTTGTAGAAGAAGTGGAACAGGTGCGTATCGCGCTTGGCTTGAACAAAGACAACTTTTATTTGCTCGGCAACAGTTGGGGTGGGATTTTGGGAATGGAGTATGCGCTCAAGTATCAGCAGAATATGAAAGCACTGATTGTTTCAAATATGACTGCAGACTTTACCAAGTATGGAGCATACAATGCAAAGCTACGCTCGAAAATGCGCAAAAGCTTAGTGGATTCGTTGGAGAGTTATGAAAAGAAAAATGATTTTATGAATCCGGTTTATCAAAAACTGGTGTTTGACGAATATTACTGCCAACACATTTTGCGTAAGCCGGCCAGCGAGTGGCCTGAACCTGTGCTGCGTTCTTTCAAACACATCAATCAACCGGTGTATGAAATTTTGCAAGGGCCGAGCGAATTTGTTCCTAGTGGCAGATTAGTGGGTTGGGAATGTTGGACACGTTTAAAAACCCTTGCTGTTCCAACTTTGATGATTGGCTCGCGCTACGACACCATGAATCCCGAAGAGATGGAAGAAATGAGCAAATTGGTTCAGCATGGGAAATATCTCTATTGCCCCACCGGTGGACATCTTAGCATGTGGGATGCCCAGCAGGAGTATTATCCGGGTATTATTGATTTCATTAAAAACGTAGACGAGAAAAAATTCTGATTCCCTTGGAATTCGCGTTATTCGCGCCACTAAAAGTTCAACACATGTATTCATTATATCGCTTGACCATTATCCTTTTTTCTGTTGCTCTGTTTGCTTCCTGCAGCAACAACGCCAAAACCTCATCTGCTGAAAAACGCAGCGCCAAGGGTGGAGTAAAGTACGGTGGCGTATTCCGTTACAACGAAGTAGAATATCTGAAAAGTTTGTACCCTCAGGGTGTAACGGAAGTCACCAGCCACCGGATTACCAATCAGGTTTATGAAGGGCTTGTTGACTTTAATCAAAAAGATTTAACCGTTGAACCTCGGCTTGCCAAAAGCTGGGATGTGGATTCCTCGGCCACCGTTTACACCTTCCACCTGCACACCGGTGTACTGTTTCATGATGACCCGTGTTTTCCCGATGGTAAAGGTCGTGAAATGATTGCCAGGGATTTTGTGTACTGCTTTAATCTTCTTTGCACGCCTGATGCAAAAAATCAGGGATTTAGTTTTTACCGTGATATCATCCGGGGCGCTAAGGATCTTTACACCGCACGCGAGAAAAAGCAACATGATGCCGATGAACTCGGTTCATTCGGTGTAAAAGCAAAGGATGACTCCACACTTCAGATTACTTTAGTTAAGCCTTACGCTGATTTTCTGAACCGGTTGGCATTACCGTTTGCTTCGGTGTTTCCGCATGAAGCTATAGAGAAGTATAAGGGTGACATACTTTATCATACCGTGGGCACCGGTCCGTTTGTTATAAAAGCGTTGAAGGCTGACGAAGCGGTAGTAATGGCGCGCAACGAAAAATACTGGGGCAAGGATGAATTCGGCAATCAACTTCCCTACCTCGATGGAATAAAAGTATCTTTCATTAAAGAAGATAAAACCGAAATGCTGGAACTGGTAAAAGGAAACCTGGAAATGAAATACCGGTTGCCGTTTTCCATGATTGACCAGATTCTGGATGAACAGAAAAACCTGAAAGGCGATTACAAAAACTTTCAATTGCAGATTACGCCCGAATACTCTATTCAGTTTTACGGTTTCCTGGTTCCGGATAAACTTTTTCAGAACAAAAATGTACGGCTTGCTTTTAACCATGCGGTTGACCGGGCAAAAATTGCTGACTACACCGCCAAAGGTGAAGGCGTTCCTGCAATGTATGGTTTTGCTCCGCTGGGTATGCCGGGTTACGATAATGCACAGGTAAGGGGCTTTACTTTTGATGTAAAAAAGGCAAAAGAGTATCTGGCTAAGGCCGGTTATCCTGATGGAAAAGGATTTCCGAAAGTTACGCTGGAAATAAACAGCGGAGGCGGAAGAAATCAGGATATTGCCGAAGCCATTAAAACCATGCTCACCGACAATCTGAATATTGAAGTAGATATTTCGCAGGTGGTATGGGCGCAACACACCAACAATGTAGAAACCGGTAAAACAAATTTTTGGCGGTTTGGCTGGGTGGCTGATTATCCCGACCCCAACAATTTCTTTAACCTGTTTTACGGGAAAAATGTTCCGGCTACTATGGAAGAAGCATCTTACTCCAATCCTACGCGTTACAAAAATTCAACTTACGATGTTCTGTATGAAAAATCTTTAACAACAACCAATCCGCAAGAGCGCAGTAAAATTTACACACAGCTCGACCAGATGATTGTGGATGATGCACCGGTACTGCTCATTTACTATGCTATGAACCGCAGGTTACTTCAACCCTACGTAAGGAATTTTCCGAACAATGGTATGGAGTTCCGGTTGTTGCGAGAGGTTTGGCTGGATAAATAGTCAATCTTTTATAGGCTATTCGCCCCGAATGTATCCCCCTGTTTTATATCCCCGGTATCAAATCCTTTTTTGAACCAGCGCATCCGCTGTTCCGAAGTGCCGTGAGTAAAGGCATCAGGCACCACGTATCCCTGTGCCTGTTTTTGAAGTTTGTCATCGCCAATTGCGTTGGCGGCATTCAGCGCTTCTTCAATATCTCCGGCATCCAGAATACTTTTCATTTGCTGTGCATGATGCGCCCATACTCCGGCCAGAAAATCCGCCTGTAACTCCATTTTTACCGAAAGCTTGTTGTATTCTTCCTCACTTAACCGGTTGCGCATATTGTGCACCTTATCTGAAATACCCAGGAGGTTTTGAATGTGGTGGCCGTTTTCGTGCGCCACCACATAGGCCATGGCAAAGTCACCCGGTGCATTAAAGCGGCTTTTCAGTTCATCGTAAAAACTTAAATCAATGTACATCTTCTGGTCAGCAGGACAATAAAACGGACCCATTGAACTTGAAGCATCTCCACAACCGGACTGCACCGCATCACGGAACAATACCAGTTTGGGTTCACGGTATTGCAAATCCTGTTCTTCAAAAATTTTATTCCACACATCTTCGTTGTCTGCCAGCACCACTTTTACAAAGCTTGCCGCTTCGTCATCAGCAGGATTATTCGGTTGCGCAGTTTGTTCCTGAACCGGCTGACCTTGGTTAACCACCTGTAACAACTCCATTGGATTTTTACCCAGCAACAATCCTATTATAATCACGGCAATTGTTCCAAAACCACCGAGGACCAAACCCCTTCTTCTGCCTCCACCGCGCATATCTTCAACATTACTGCTTTCGCGCCTTCCTTTCCATTGCATACGCCTTAATTTTTAGAAGATGAAGATGAGAATTTTGTTGTGAATCCGGGGCCGTTAATTTTTAACCAAATTATGCTAATAGAAAACAAACCTTTCGCACAATCGTTCTATCATTGTAATAAGAATGTCGCAAACATCGTCATCATATAACACCCTCATCGGCAAGCTCGATAAGTTTATTCGCAAGTATTATACGAATCAGCTTATCAGGGGTGCAATCTTTTCGGCTGTTTATGTGCTGGGCTTTTTCCTCGCTATTAACCTGTTGGAGTATTACTTCTATATGTCCACCGGTTTGCGAAAAGTGCTGTTTTTTGGGTTTTTGCTTTCATCGGCTGCGTTTACAGCTAACTTTTTTTTAGTTCCGCTGTTACACTACTACCGGTTAGGAAAAATTATTTCGTATGAACAGGCCGCTAGTATCATCGGCACACATTTTAAGGAAATTAAGGATAAGCTCCTTAACATCCTGCAGCTGCATTCTGCTGCTTATAATACCGAGTCGCAACTTCTTCTTGCAGCTATTGATCAAAAAGCATTCGAGTTAAAACCCATAGATTTTTCATTCGCCATTGATTTAAGCACTAACAAAAAATATCTGAAGTATCTCGCCCCTCCGGTGTTGCTGTTTTTGTTCATCATCATCGCAGCGCCAAATGTGATTAAAGAAGGAACTAAACGCCTTTACCATAACGATACATTTTACGAAAAAGAGGCACCTTTCCAATTCGTTATTCAGAATAAAAGTTTGAAAGCGCTGCAGTTTGAAAATTTCACACTGGATGTAAAGATTGAGGGGGATGTTTTGCCAAACGAAGTTTTTGTAGAGGCTGACAAGAACATTTTCAAACTAAAAAAGAGGGAGAAAAATATTTTCTCGTATGAGTTTGTAAATCTTCAAAAGTCAACTGTATTTCAATTCGCAGCCAATGGCTTTCACAGTAAAGAATATACGATTGACGTTGTTGCCAAGCCCATCATTGCAGGTTTTGAAGTAGCCTGCACTTATCCATCGTACACCGGCAAACACAACGAAGTTTTAAAAAACATGGGCGACTTGGTGATTCCCGCGGGCACCAGACTTTCGTGGAGATTTAACACACAAAATGTGGAGAGCATTTCATTTGCCGTGGGCGATTCTTCGTACAAGGTTAAGCGTACCGGAAAAGAAGAATTTGCCTTCAGTAAAGTGTTTTTACAGAGCGCCCAATACACGCTCAGGGTTTCTAACAGTAATGTGAAAGACGCTGACAGCGTTTCTTACTCGCTGAACGTAACACCCGATTTGTATCCGGTAATTGTGGTAAAAGAGAAAAACGATTCGGCCACACAAAAATATTTCTATTACATCGGTGAAATTTCGGATGACTACGGCATCCGCAAACTTACCTTCAACTATCAGCTGACCCGCTCTGATTCTACTTCTTCGGTTACAAAGGAAATGAATGTGCCCTTCTCGCCAGGCAATGCTTCGCATTTTCAGTATTACTGGCAGCTTTCAGACTTCTCCATTAAGCCCGGTGATAGGGTCACTTACTATTTCGAGGTTTGGGATAACGATGGCATTCATGGAAGCAAATCCACCAAAAGCGCATTGATGCAGTTTGACATGCCCTCCCTCAATGAGTTAAATAAAGAGCTGGCGAAAGACAACAAAGAACTGAAGCAGGAACTGAAAGATGCGATGAAGAAAGCCGAAGAGGCGAAAAATGAATTACAGGCGATGAAAGACAAGCTACAGGAAAAGCAAAACCTGAACTGGGAAGATAAAAAGAACCTCACTCAGAATATCGAGAAGCAGAAAGAATTGCAGCAACAACTCGAAGAGATTAAAAAGAAGATGGACGAAAACTTCGAGAAACAAAATGAGTTCAAAGAAGTAACGCCCGAAATTGCGGAGAAGCAACAACGCCTGCAGGAACTTTTTGAGCAGGTGATGAATAAAGAGATGAAGGAAATGATGGAGAAACTGCAGAAGATGCTGGAAGAACTACAAAAGAAAGATGCGCTCGACAAGATGGACGACATGAAGGCCGACAATGAGAAAATGGAAAAAGAACTTGACCGGATGCTGGAGTTGTTTAAGAAAATGGAGTTTAACCAGAAATTGGAAGAAACTGCTGATAAGTTAGAGAAGCTGGCACAGAAACAGGAAGAACTTTCGAAAGAGGCAGAAAAAAATCCAGAGGCAAAAGATGCGAAAGCACAGGAAGAAATGAAGAAAGAGCAGGAGAAGTTAAATCAGGAATTGAAAGATGCGAAGAAGGATTTGGCCGATTTAAAAAAGCTGAACGAAGAATCGAAAAGTGAACAGGATTTTAAAGACATAGAGAAGAGTTTGGAAACTGCCGAGAAACAACAGGAAGATGCTCAGCAGAACATGGATCAAAAACAAAACCAACAGGCATCAAAAAATCAAAAGAGCGCAGCCAACAATATGAAAGATGCTGCACAAAAACTGGGCGACATGAAAAACGCCATGGAAGCGGAGCAAGAGGCTGAAGACATGCAGGCTATCCGTCAACTGCTGGAGAACATTGTTCAGCTTTCATTCGATGAGGAAAAACTGATGAACAATGTGAAGAACACCAGCATCAACAACCCGAAGTACGTGGAGCTGATGAAAGAGCAGCAGCGCATAAAAGAGAATTCGAAAATGGTGGAGGACAGTTTGTATGCTGTGGCCCGCAGGCAGGATGAAATCAAATCGTTCATCACTAAAGAAATCACGAACATCAATAAATACTTAGGCAAATCGATTACTGATATGGAAGACCGCAATGTGGTAAGGGCTATGAGTAATCAGCAGTTTACTATGACCGGTTACAATAATCTGGCGCTGATGCTAAGTGAAGCATTGCAACAGATGCAGATGCAGCAAAGCGAAAGCCAGCAGCAGAGCGATGGCAAGCCAAAGATGTGTATGAAGTGTAAGAAACCGGGGAACGGCCTGCCGAATCTTTCTAAAATGCAAAAGCAGTTGAAAGACAAAATGCAGCAGATGGGCGAAATGATGAAACGCGAAGGACAGGGGCAAAAAGGACAAACCGGTAAGCACAGCAAAGAGTTTGCAGAGATGGCACAGATGCAGTCGCAGATTAGAAGAGAACTGGAAAAAATAAACCAGCAGGAAAACAAAGACGGCAAAAATCCGCTCGGCAATTTGGGAGAAGCTATCAAGCAGATGGAACAAACCGAAAAAGAACTCGTAAATAAGAACCTGACCGCTGAAGCAATGAAGCGCCAGCAGGATATTCTTACTAAATTGTTAGAAGCGGAAAATGCACAGCGCGAACGCGACCAGAAACAAGAACGCGAATCGAACACCGGTAAGGAAACTGAACGCAAAATGCCGCCATCGCTCGAAGAATATCTGAAAGCAAAAAACAGCGAGGTTGATTTATACAGAACGGTTCCGCCAAGTTTGAAACCGTATTATAAAAATCTGGCAGAAAAGTATTTCCGGAGCATAACCGTGCCCCAATAGTTTTTATCGCGCGGTTTTGCTTCTTTATTTTTGAGCATGTATTTGCAATACCAGTGGAGATTACTTTATTTGTTAATCAGAAAATTCTTTTAGTTTCGACATCATTCAAATGGCGCTTGTGAAATCACTGAAAATATCCTCTAAACCCGAAAATGTTGCTGCTGTAGAAAAATTTATTGACGATATACGCGGAGAGCTGAATATTGGCGATGATGTGTATGGTAACGTTCTTATATCGGTTACCGAAGCCGCCAACAATGCTATTATACACGGCAACCGGTGCGATGAAAGCAAGGATGTAGTAATAGAATACGGATTAGATGAGCGTGGAAAAAACCTCACCTTTATTGTAAAAGACCAGGGACCGGGTTTCGATTACGGCCACCTTCCGGATCCGACAGATATAGAGAACTTAGAGAAAACACATGGCCGCGGTGTTTTCCTGATGATGCAATTGGCTGACCTTGTAGTGTTCTCTGATAAAGGTGCCACTATAGAGATGCAGTTCCGCATCTGATTATCTTTTATCTACAAACCGCCCTTTCGCCTCCAGTAAACCTTCTTTCAGGTAGTAGTCCAGCATTCCTTCTATCGCTTCGCGGAAACTTCTTTTTGGCTTGTAGCCCAACTCATGTTCGGCATGCGTTGAAGAATAAAAAAGGAAATGCGCCCCCGCGTTCACTGCATCTCTGCTTAAAAGCATCGGCCGGTTAAAACCCGATGCATATTTTTCCGATAGATAAGCAGCGCCCCATGCTGCCCATTTTGGAACTACAACTTTAGGTGCGCTGAATCTCCTGCCAGGAATTTTTTTTTGCAATACATCAACCATTATCGCGCACATTTCTTTAAGGGAACGATTATCTTCCTCCCTGCCACTCATGATATATTGCTTCCCCGTTTCTGCCTTTTCCATAGCCAGCACATGACCTTCAGCAACATCCATTACATGCGCAAGAGGTAATCCGCCATTTAATACCACAGGCATTTTGTTTTTGTAAAGCATAAGCAAATACAAACCGGTGCCAATTAAATAATCGTAGGGACCGAACATGGTGCCCGGCAAAACGGAAACTGCCTTTACTTTGTGTTCCAGTACATACTTATCTACCAATTCCTGTGCGGCAAGTTTAGAGTCGTAGTATCCTATTCTTATTTGTTTTTCCCAATTTGAATTCCTGTTTTCCTGAACCTTCCTGATGAAAGCTAAAGTTTCTTCGCGCGACCGAAATGAATGTACCCTCGGCTCATTCAAATACGGGTTGCTGTTTTCAAAATTACCGAGGCTTCCAACAGGGTTTGGAACCCCAAGTGCGTTGACCGTACTTGTATAGCAGAGTTTTTCAATCGTATTGGACTGGCGTACCGCTTCTAAAACATTTCTTGTTCCTTCTACATTCACCAGCCACTGCAAACGTTTTTGCCGGGTATCGAAGGTGGTTAAGCCAATCATGTGAAATACGAGCTGCACCTCTTTGCATGCGGCTTCCACCTCTTCTGCATTCAACACATTGCCGGCAAAAAAATCGAGACCCGGGATATCATTCAGAGAGTTGACCGGTGAATTTTTAAGATAAAAAACCCGAATGTTTCCCGGTTTAACGTTTTTCTGTTTCACTAAAAAATGAATGAGTGCCGAGCCAAGGTGACCGGTGCCACCGGTGATAAGAATTTTTTTATCGGAAAGATCTATCAAGCTATTTTACCATTAGTTCCCGCGAGGTTATATAATCTTTGTAGGAGTCACGAGCTTTGATGAGATAGGTGCCCTTTTTAGAAAGTTTGATTGCACTTACAACTGTTGTTGCGCTTTCGGCTGTTGTCAATTCTTCGATTTTTACCAAATCTTCTGCAAAGGTTGCCGTGTTTACTGAATAAATTTCGAAATACACTTTTGTGGTTTGTATGCCTGCTGCATTTGCCAATACCACCTTCAAAGTAAGTTCGGCTCCCGATAAAACAAAGGTTTCGGATTTGCCAACGCAGTTTCCCTTTTCGTCTGCTGAATCGCAGAACATCATTTCCCAACCGGCAAGGGAATTTAAACTGACTACAAGCAGCGGGAGCAGAAGCAGTTTTTTCATGGAAGGATTTGTTCTTAAAACTACAAACTCTTTTCTAAGACGGAAATTTATTTGTAACACCTGTAACAGGCTCAGAGTGCGGAGGGGGAGACCCTACAGTGGCAGAAGCGGGCAGTGGTGAGTAGCGAGTGGCGAGTGGTGAAAGGCAACCTCTCCCTAACCCTCTCCTTCGGAGAGGGGATAAAAACAAAGCCCTCCGTTTGGAGGGCTTTGTTTTTTATGGATTTGGGGTTGGTTCGTCAATTTTTGTGTAATTTAACCTTAACAAAAAAAGAGAAACTATGATAAAATATATTCCTCTCTTAATATTAATACCATCATGTTTGTTTCTTTCCGCCCAGCACGGAGCTCTTGACTATGACTTTGATGCTGACGGAATAGTAACTACTGATTATGGAAATAACGATGTGGGACAAGGAGTAGCAATTCAGCCAGATGGGAAAATTGTGGTAGCTGGTTGGTCAGACAGCGGCACAACTGATAGCTTTATAGTAGTAAGATATAATCCTGACGGTTCGCTGGATAATTCTTTTGGTTCATCTGGCAAAGCGACAGTTGGTTTTAGCAGCGGTGATGCACGTGCTTTTGCAGTTCAGATACAACTGGATGGAGCAATTGTAGTGGCAGGTTACGAAAATCCCAGTGTACAACGCAACTTTGCTGTTGCCCGTTTATTGCCAAACGGCAATTTAGATTATACTTTCAGTTTCGATGGAAAAACAACCACTGCCATTGGGTCTGACAATGACGAGGCATACGACTTGGTTCTTCAAACCGATGGAAAAATTATTGTTGCCGGGAATGCGGAGTTTGGAGGCATCACGCGCTTGGCGCTTGTCCGTTACAACCCTGACGGTTCCTTAGACCATTCTTTCGGAACCAATGGGATAGCAACTACCGATTTAGGAGGGGATGCTGTCATAAATTCAATTGCATTGCAGACAGATGGTAAAATTGTCGCGGGTGGACATGTAAGAAGCGGCTCCTATTATGATTTTGCAGTTGCCCGTTACAAAACAAACGGTACTTTGGACAGTTCGTTTAGTTTTAATGGTTGGGTGTCAACTACCCTCAGTTCGCTTAGCGATTATTGCTATGGTATAGCAATTCAGTCCGATGGTAAAATATTGGCAGTCGGCTCCTCTTATGACGCTTCAATAGTTATTGCTTTAGTGAGGTATAATACTGATGGAAGTTTAGATAATTCTTTCGGTACGAATGGAGTGGTTAAGACGGATATAAATGTGGGGTTAATTGATGCCGCACATTCGTTGACTCTTCAGTCTGATGGAAAAATTGTTGCAGGTGGAACTTCTAGTATCGCCCTTAATGAGGACTTTGCATTGACGAGATATAAGACTAATGGAACTTTGGACAGCACATTCGGAATAAACGGTAAGGTTACCACTCCGGTAGGAACAGATGACGATATCGGACAAGATATAGTCTTACAGCAAAATGGCAGAATAGTTTTGGTAGGAAGAGCAAATTCCGGCTTAAACGAGGATATTGCTATTGCCCGTTACCTTTCAGGACTTAATGTTGGAGTATTGAGTTTGAATGATCTGGGAAATGAGGTTTTAATTTTTCCCAACCCGGTTCATGGACAGACAGAATTAAAATATGAATTGAAAAATGATGAATGGATTGATATTGTCTTACACGATGTGGAGGGTAGAGTGGTAAAAACCTTTGTTGCAAAAGAAAAACGAGCACATGGTTTCCATCGAGAGGTCTTCAATTTTGACGAAACTATTATGTCGGGTAATTATATTCTTTCAATAAAGAGCGAATCGGGCAGTTTGAATATCAAGATTGTAAAGCAGTAGTTTATGTTAAGTTCTATGCATGGTTTGGACTAAATACATAGAGTTGATTTTTTGACTTTACAAAAATTATAACATTGGCAATTAGAATTTTGTGCAAGCAAGTTGGTAAGGAATTCACTTTGGAAACTCTGGAGAATGCAGAGTGTCCCGGATGTTTTTCTGAAATAGACTCCAATCATGTTATTTTGGAAGGTGATAAACCTGTTAACGGTTTTAAACTTACCTACGAAAAGACCGGGGAATGTGAGGAGTTTACGAACGTAAACGATATTGTTTTGGGGCGTGAAAGTTCCGGCAGTGAGTTTTTTAAAAAAATATTGGTGGAGGGCAAGCCGGTTATCAGCCGTAAACATTGCGGGGTAAAGAAAATAAATAATCAATTGGTAATTTATGATAAGAAATCTACCAACGGAACTTACGCAGGAATTGCTAAACAAGATTGCCGGTTAAAGGATGTTGTTTTAGAAGATTATGATGTGCTTTACCTGGGCGAAGAAGTTTTTAAAGTCAGGTTAATTTATGCCGGTGAGTTAAATGCAACATTGGGCGGCTCGGAAGAAAACCTTACCACAAAATATAAATGTATGCGCTGCGGACTTATATTTGATAACTACAGCGAGTTTTGTCCGAATGATACTTGCAGGGAGTTTCATGGACTTAAAGCCGTAAACTAAGAATCTGTTTAAGTTAGCTGAGTTGCAGGGTTATGTCATGGTGAGCGTAGTCGAACCATATTTGCAAAACCCTTTGGCTACGCAGCTTATGAAATTATTGAGCGATTAAAAGCTCAGAGAGCTGAGATTGTACTACAACAATTAACAACCGGAGTAAATAAGACGAGCCGCCTGCGAGGTCAATAATTTAAGGTGTTTGATTACAAATCTGCAATTATCTGTAAGTTCGACATGCCCTGCGGAACAGCGGATTGTTCTAATACCAATTAGACATTGAATATGGACTGATAGTTTTGATAATACAATTCAGAT
>CAZBPG010000037.1:0-31613 GCA_964493695.1 uncultured Chitinophaga sp.
AAACAGGGTGTGTACAAACTAAAAAGCGCTGCTCAGTTTTGAGACAGCCACTTTTATTTACAGGCACAAGAAGCTTTCCTCATTGCTTTGCTTCATTCTTGCGCCAATTGAGGATGACGACTGCGGACAGATGAGCGCCTGGTATGTTTTCAGCGCGCTGGGCTTTTACCCGGTTACTCCCGGCACCGGTTCTTACGCCATCGGCACTCCGCAATTTCCCAAGGCCACTGTTTATTTTAATCCCGAAAACAGACAGCAGAAGCCTGCCTACCGGTCAGGCAGGTTTGAAATTGTTGCGCACCATGTCTCGCCCGTCAACCGGTATATTCAATCGGTTACCCTCAACGGAAAAAAATTACCCGAGCCCTTTCTGCACCATGCCGATATTATAAATGGCGGCACTCTTGAATTTGAAATGGGGCCAAAGCCAAAGAAGAGTTGGTAGTTTAAGTTATAGTGCTTGGTTAGACTGTAAAAAATGAACTTTATTGAAGTATAAATCTCTAATATTATAGATTTATACTTCAATATTATAGATATAATCTTTAATACTTTAGTAATACACCAAAACATTAAAGTATATAACTATAGTAGTTAAATAGTTATCTATAACAGTACAGACATTATCTAAAGAATTAAAGACTTTTTTAAAAATGTTATAGAAAATAACTACAATATTGAAGTTAAAAATTGCAGTTTAGTGCTGTTTGTTCGTTTTATCCTTACTTTTTGATTTGGTACTTGGGAAAGCTGCCTTTAACTCATCCACTACAACTTGGGCTCCCGTTACATTTTCGTTCTTATTTACCTGCGCTATTTCGTATTGTTTCCGCATAAACAAATAGCAAAAATGTCCGGCCACCATTTTCATTTCTACTGCCAGTTCGCTGGCCTCGGTCAGTTTGGTAAGTATAGTTTCTAAAACAAGGGAGGTTGCTAAGTCGTTTTGAGCATCGGTTAAGGTGTAAGCCAGCGGATTAAACTGCGGGTAGCCGGGCCCCAACTCTAAAATAGATTTTTGGACGTAAGCCATACGTTTGGCTCCCATCTTAGACAATTTTTTGCGCTCAGCATTGCTTAGGTTAAGCTCTCTTTTGCTCTCAATAGTATCAATAATCACCTGTGCTGCGGCTTGCATGGCAGCAGCTTCGGCAGGGGTAAAACTGATGCCAAGTTTTGTTGGTACGGGCATAAAATTTCATTTGAAGCTAAAGGTACAAACGATTTTTAATTCCCCGCGTTTATGGCTGAAAAAGTTAATGAAGGCCATAAAGTGAGCCGCGTTGTGTATTGCGCTGTGCCAATAGCATTTTGTAATCTAAACTATCTCCTCCGGCTTGGCATCAACCGTTACATTGTTTTTGCTTCTCAATCGCGTAAGCAAGCCCTCTGTTTTAGGAATTTCGTATTCGAAGAAATATTGCAGCGTGTGCAGTTTAGATTGTAAAAACTCCGGTGAGTATTTTTTAGAAGCAGAAGCTTTCACTTGCTCGGCAACAACTCCCTGCTTTAGCCACTGCCAGCCAATGGCAATAATGCCAAACAGCTCGAGATAAAGTGTAGCATCGGAAAGGAAAATTTCCGGTCCATGTTTTTGCGCCACGCCCATCAGGCGCATGGTCAATTCCTGTAGTTGGGTAAGTTTTTGTTCCAGTGTTTCGGCATACGGTTTTAGCGGTTCAAATTTCTTCGCGGCTTCTATATCTGCAAAAACATCCTGCATCAGCAGCAGGGTTGCCTGTCCGTTTTTCAGCATCACTTTGCGCCCGAGCAAATCCATGCCGTGTATGGCGGTAGTGCCTTCGTGCAAAGTATGTATGCGCGTTTCGCGGAAAAATAACTCCGCCATAAACTCTTTGGTAAATCCGTAGCCGCCAAAAATTTGCAGCGCAGTGCTGGTGGTGAGGATACTCATCTCTGCCGGATACGATTTTACAATAGGGGTAAGCAATTCCAGTTTCAGGAAATTGCTTTCCGCTTCTTCACCGGCAGAGGTTTTTGATTTATCGAGGTACATACACGCCTGCATCTCTAATGCCAGCGTTCCCTCCACCATTGCTTTTTGAAACAACAGCATCCGCTTTACATCAGCATGTTCTATAATGGGAATCTGCGGTTTCAACGGGTCCTTCTCCGTCAGCTTTCTTCCCTGTAAACGCACATTGGCATACTCTAAAGAATTGTAATAAGCGGCCGAAGCAATAGCCGTAGCGCTTACTCCCACTCCAATGCGAGCTTCGTTCATCATTTGGAACATATAGCTCAGGCCTTTATGCTCTTCGCCAACGAGGTAAGCGCGGCAATCGTTTTTCTCGCCCATTATCAAATGTGCAATAGGTGCACCGTGATAACCCATTTTATGAAACAGGCCCGCGGTGTTTACATCATTAAAAACAAGTTCACCTTTTTCATCCTGTCGCATACGCGGTACTACAAAAAGCGAAATGCCTTTAGTGCCTGCCGGTGCGCCTTCAATGCGCGCCAGCATCAGGTTGACAATGTTCTCGCAGCCATCGTGGTCGCCACAACTAATGAAAATCTTTTGTCCTTTCAACAAATAGTAACCGTTACCGGTGGGCGTTGCTGTGGCAGTAATATCCGAAAGTGAACTTCCTGCCTGTGGCTCGGTCATGGCCATGGTGCCCTGCCACTCACCGGCAAGCATTTTCGGAACAAACATTTGTTGCAGGTCTTTTGTTCCGAATGCTTCAATCAAATGCGCGGCACCGGTGGTGAGAAAGGCATAAGCCATCGGAGAATAATTGGCAGCCGCCATAATAAAAGCGGTGGCTTGAAGAATAGTAAACGGTACTTGCTGCCCACCAAATTCGTGCGGAGCGCTCATGGATATCCATCCGTCTTCGCCAAACTTTTTCATCAGCTCAGGCATCTTTGGATGGACTTTTACTCGTCCGTTTTCAACGCGCGGAGGATTGCGGTCCATTTCCAGCAATATCGGTCGCAGGTGATTGGTGGAAAGCGAATCTGCTGCTTCGATTATCATATCGAAATTTTCAAGCGTATGCTCTTTAAAGTAATCGCGCTTACACAATTCTTCTACATGAAGCACTTCGTGCAATAAAAATTTGAGGTTTTCTTTGGAGTAAAACTTTCCTGCCATGATTTGATAATTATAAGCCACGGATTACACGAATGTCACGAATTTGTAGAATCCGTGTAATTCGTGGCTATGGATTTAAACTAACTTATTACCACTAATGAATTTTGAAAAGAGTCCCGGTGCAAAGCGTTTCATCAACACCCCGAATTTTTCTTTGGTTCCGGCTAATAGAATTTCCTCCTTACCGCTTTTAATGGCCGAAAGAATTTGTTCGGAAACATAAAGAGGATCCAGACCGGTTTCAATCATTTTGTTATTTCTGCCGATAGGATTTCCGTTTCTGTCCAATGAATTTTTTGCCACGTTGGTATTCACAAATCCCGGACAAACAATCAACACTTTAATTCCCTCGCTTCCGTATTCAGCGCGAAGTGTATCAAAAAAACCATGCAACGCATGTTTGCTGGCATTGTATGCCGCCTGTTTATGTGTTACAATTTTCCCGAGGATAGAGGAGATAACAACAATCTGTCCGTTCTTTTTTTCGAGCATAGAAGGAAGCACCGCTTTTGTCAATGCCGCACCGCCAAGAAAATTGGTGTCAATAATCTTCTTCAGCACATCCATACCCATATCCTTTACCTTACTCCAGTGGCTTAAGCCTGCATTGTTTACCAGAATATCTATCCGTCCGAAATGATTCAATACTTCTTTCGCTTTCGCTTCAGCTGCTTCGTATCTCGAAACATCGAAAGGAAGGATTAAACAATTGGCAGTTGACCGTTGGCAGTTGGCAGCAACTCTCTTTAACTCCTCTTCACGCCTTGCGGAGAGAACCAGTTTCGCTCCCGCTTTTGCAAATGTGTAAGCGAGCGCTTCACCAATTCCCGATGATGCACCGGTTATCCAGACAACTTTGTTTTCGAAAAATGACATAATGTGTTTTTGTGCAGTGAAAATAATTTTTGTAACGAATCAGTTTCCCAATTCTTTCGCGCGATTGAAGGCTGCAAACAAAGCCGATTCGATGTTTGATTCCACCGTATTCTCGTTCATGATTTTCAGCGCAGCTTCAGTAGTTCCTCCTTTAGATGCAACGCGCCCAATCCATTCTTCGCAGGTTAAATCGCTTTGATTATGCAAGTGCACAGCGCCCATAAATGTCTGGTTCACCAATAACTCTGCCTGCGATAAAGTGAATCCCATCTTAACGCCTGCCTGAATCATGGCTTCCATAAAATAATAAACGTAAGCCGGTCCGCTGCCGGAGATGGCAGTAGCCGCATCAATTTTGTTTTCATCTTCCACGTAAACCGACTTACCGGTGGTATTGATGAGGTTTTGCATAATGAAAAGCTCTTTCTTGTCAATATCGGTGGAAGAAGTAAACACCGTCATACCCATGCCGATTTGTGCCGGAAGGTTAGGCATGGCGCGCACAATCTTCGGGGCACCAATGGCTTCATATATCGCAGCAATCTTAATTCCCGCCATAATGGAAAGAATAAGTTGGCCGGGTTTTACGTAAGGCATAACCTGTCTTCCTAATACAGGAAAATCCTGCGGCTTCACGGAGAGTATGATGATATCTGCCTGCGAAATAAATTCACCTGACTGGGGATGAATATTACCCTGTGGAATTTCTTTGATTCCTGTTACACTTCCAACGGAACGTTCGAGCACATACAAATCATTGGCATCAATGAAACGCGATGCCAGAAAACTGCGGGCATAGGTTTTGCCCATGTTACCGGCTCCAATTATCAAAACTTTCATGCTGTATAAATTAAGTGCGCGAATGTAATTGTTGCCGGTAAGTTTTTGAGAAAAGAAATTATCTTCATATCAAATGAAATGGCTTTTTATTCTTTTCTCTTTTTTTCTTCAAACAGAAATTTTCTGCCAGCAGTTTAACCGGCAGCAATTGCGCGATTTGTTTTTGCAGGCAACAGAGCGCAAAACTGCTTTAGATTCATTGGCTTCACAATTAGAGACTATAGAAAAGAAAACCCCGACTGAAGAGAGTTATTACGGTTTATGCAACGGATTGTATTGTCAGTATGACGATGGGAATTGGGCCAAACTGAGGCACGTAATGAAATCTAAAAACCATTTGAACAGTGCGGTGGAACGAGATGCGAAAGACCCAGAACTACGTTTCCTGCGTTTAATGCTCGAGCATTTTCTTCCCTCGTTTCTCGGTTTGAACAAACACATTTCGGAAGATTTGAACGTAATATTTTCCAACCCTGATTTTATTGACGATAACCCTCCGCTGAAGAAGAAAATAATTGAATTTCTGCTTTGGACTAAGCGCTGCACAGCCGAACAAAACAAATTGCTTCAGGCACAAATGGATGAGTTGAATAAAAAACTCAATCCCGTAGTGGTGAAGAAGAATGGGTAGCTGTATTCTTTCCATTCCTTGCCACTTCCCTGTATAAAATTCATTTGAAAATGTGGCTTGCGCGTGTATATTTGCGCGCGTTTTAAAAAATCATTCAAACAATAATAATATGGCAGATGTAAAACCCGATGAAATTTCATCGATTCTCCGTGAGCAACTCGCTGGATTTAAGAGTGCTGCGGAACTGGAAGAAGTAGGTACAGTATTGCAGGTAGGTGACGGTATTGCCCGCGTTTATGGCTTAACAAATGCCCAGGCGGGTGAATTGGTGGAGTTCAATAACGGAATCAAGGCAATTGTGTTGAACCTGGAAGAAGATAATGTGGGTGTGGTATTGATGGGACCTTCTGAAAAAATTAAAGAAGGTGATACCGTAAAAAGAACAGGCGTTATCGGTTCTATAAAAGTAGGTGAAGGCTTGGTTGGCCGTGTAGTAAACACGCTGGGCGAGCCAATTGACGGAAAAGGCCCTGTTGCCGGTGACCTTTACGACATGCCACTGGAAAGAAAAGCTCCGGGTGTAATTTACCGTCAGCCTGTAAACGAGCCGCTGCAAACCGGTATCAAAGCTATTGATGCGATGATTCCAATCGGTCGCGGACAGCGTGAGTTGATTATCGGTGACCGCCAGGTAGGTAAAACTGCTGTGGCAATCGACACTATCCTGAACCAAAAAGAATTTTACGAAAAAGGCGAACCGGTTTTCTGTATTTATGTGGCTTGCGGTCAGAAATCATCTACCGTAGCACGTATTCAAAAAACTTTGGAAGATAACGGAGCAATGGCTTACACGGTTGTTGTTTCTGCTTCTGCTGCCGACCCTGCACCGCTTCAATTCTATGCACCATTCGCAGGTTGTGCTATCGGTGAGTTCTTCCGCGATACCGGTCGCCCCGCATTGATTGTTTATGATGATTTGTCGAAACAAGCTGTTGCTTATCGCGAGGTTTCCCTCTTGTTAAAACGCCCTCCGGGACGTGAGGCTTACCCTGGTGATGTATTCTACTTACACAGCCGTTTGTTGGAGCGTGCCGCTAAGGTTAACGCCAACTTAGAAGTGGCTTCTCAAATGAATGATATTCCACCTTCTATTAAACACATGATTAAAGGTGGTGGTTCGTTAACCGCGCTTCCTATTATCGAAACACAAGCGGGTGACGTATCGGCTTACATTCCTACGAACGTAATTTCAATTACCGATGGTCAGATATTCCTCGAGTCGAACTTGTTCAACTCAGGTATCCGTCCGGCCATCAACGTAGGTATCTCGGTTAGCCGTGTAGGAGGTAATGCTCAGATTAAATCAATGAAGAAGGTGGCAGGAACATTGAAACTTGACCAAGCGCAATACCGCGAGTTGGAAGCGTTCTCTAAGTTCGGTTCAGATTTGGATGCTGCTACTAAAGCTGTACTTGATAAGGGTGCCCGCAACGTGGAAATCCTGAAACAAGCACAGTTCTCTCCGTTTACTGTAGAAAAGCAAGTAGCCATATTATATGTAGGAACCAAGAACCTTGCCTCTAAAGTGCCGGTAGCTAAAATCAAGGAATTCGAAAAGGACTTCTTAACTCAATTAGAGTCCCGTTTCCCTGATAAACTGAAAGGATTGAACAAGCCAATGGATGAAGCAATGGAAAAACTATTGCAGGATTTGGCGGCAGAAGTTTCTTTGAAGTTTAGCCACTAAAAATCCGTATTAATAAATGTAAAAGGCATTCTGAAATTCACAATGCCTTTTTTGTTGCAAGAACTAATCTCTTATTGGCAATATTATAGTCATTTCCTCATATTTACATTCATGCAGAATGGTTGTCGTTTACGAATAATTCTTTCTTTTGCGCCCCCGAAAAATGAATGAGATATGAAACATCTAGCCTTTCTGTTCGCCTCTTTATTAGCTGCAACTGTCAGCAATGCGCAGTTAATCATTAACGAGTTATCGCAGGGGCCATCGGGCACACAGGAGTATGTAGAACTTTTGGTTACCGGTTCACCAAGCTGTGGAGGCGCTAACACCGTTGATTTACGCGGGTGGATTATCGATGATAACAACAGTTGGCATGCCAGCGGATCGGGAACAGGAATAGCTGCCGGGCATGTTCGTTTCGATAGTATTGCGCAATGGGCAAACGTAAAAATCGGCTCGCTGATTCTTATTTATAACGATGCCGATACGAGCAGCTCTGTTCATGCTTTAACCGTTGACCCCACCGATGCCAATGGAGATTGTGTTTACATTGTTCCCGTTAATTCACCGGTTCTTCAGAAAAATACCACCCTGCCAGCCAGCAACGGCAGTATGACTACTTATGCTGTTGGCGGAACAGTTTACTCATCAACCGGTAGCTGGACAGTTCTGGGTATGGCAAATGGCGGAGATGCTTTTCATACTGTTTCACCGGCTGATTATGCAGCCACCTACTTTGCTATAGGGTGGGGCAACAACAGTACTGCAGTGAATGTGTATTACAGCGGAAGCCAGGGGGGCAAGGTTATTTATATGGCGAACACAGTTGACGATAATCCCTTTAATTCCACCAATTTTGTCGACACTGTATCTTCCTCAGAAACACCGGGCGCACCTAACAATGCCGCTAATGCCGCCTGGATTCTTTCTATGAGTAATAACTGTCAGTCGTTTGTTGTGCCGACCGTTAGTTTCAATAATCCGACACCGCTTTCGTGCGGCAACAGCAGCACGGTGATTATTGCTGCTTCCAATATCAGCGATGCTGTTTTTAACTGGAGCAACGGTGTAACCGGTGCAAACGATACTATTACAGCAGGAGGCAAGTATTATGTTACTGTAAGCGATGCCGGAAATGTTTGCAGCACCGTAGATTCTATCACCGTTGCTTCTTCCTCGTCTCTCGGTATTGCAGCCACTTCAACTAATACCACCTGCGGAAGCAACAACGGAACAGCTACCGTTGGTATTTTGCTCGGAGTGGTTGTAAGTTATAACTGGAGTACCGGAGGAACCGGTGCTACTGTTTCAAATTTAGCGGCAGGCGTTTATACGGTGACCGTAACCGGCATGGGAGGCTGCAGTGCTACAGCCAGTGTAACGGTAAGTTCAAGCTCAGGAACGAGTGCCACCATTGTTTCCGATAAACTTATTTTTTGCGCTGATGACAGCGCACAGATTTGTGCCCCTAACGGGTTTGATGCTTATCTCTGGAACACCGGTGATACTTCTTCCTGTATTTATGTCAATCAAGCGGGCAACTACTACGTAACGGTAACCGATAATTCGAACTGTACCGCTGAATCAAATCATATAGCCATTACCGTGTATCCGCTGCCACCGGTAAGCATCAGCGTGAATGGGGACACATTGAATGCGTATGGGGCGAGCAGCTACCAATGGTTTTTCAATAACAGTTTAATAGCCGGAGCAAGTTCAGCAACTTACATTGCCAATCAATCAGGCAATTACTCCGTGCAGGTAACGGATAGCAACGGATGTACTGCCTTTTCAAACCAAACTACAATTACAGTAACGGGAGTTGATGATTTGTTTATTGATAATGGGCTAAAAGTTTATCCCAATCCGCTTACTTACGGTGTCTGCGGTTTAGAAGCAGGTAATGATTTTATTGGCGCAGTTGTAGAGATGTTCGACAACAATGGAAGACTGATTTACAAATCAGAGATCAGGAACCGGAAGTCAGAAATTCCGTTGAATTTACCGAAAGGAATTTACCTGCTGAAAGTAACCTCCGATCAAAATACCGTGACCAGGAAATTGATTCGTCTATAATATCACCGGGTCGATATAACAAGGGCTGCGCACAAACTCATCGTCAGTACCATCAAGATACAGCACTTTTATATGAACCTTATTACCGGGTTCATAGTCTTTCATGATGATTGTTTTTTTACTTTCTGAAATTTTCCCGTTGATAGGTGTGCAATCTTTTTCAAAAAGGAGTTGCTGAATCTCTTTGGCAGGTTTAGGTAGGTATATCTGATAATCGTAACGCGGTAAATGGTAAGTAGTGTCAGTTTGCGAGTAACACCAACCGGTGAACACAATAGATAGTCCGGAAACAATCAAGAACCTAAGCATGCAATAAAGATAGAAAAGGCAGACCACTTTATTCCATCAGCAATTCCTCCTCTTCCTGCGGTATGATTGTATCGGTTGGAACGACCAACTGCAAGGCAGGTCCTTTTAGTTTTACATCGGGCAGTAATCCTGAAGTGTCAACAGAACTAATCCATCCTTTAGAGGCCATGCGTCCGGTCAGTATCCTGAAATATCCGCTCAAATATGGTTTCAGTTTTCCTTCTTTATCAAATTGATACTTGAAATACTTAGGTTGCGGAATAATGCCCGCAAGAAAAATACTTTCCTGTAAATTGAGTTCGCCCGGAGTTTTATCAAAATAGAAACGCGATGCTTCGCCAATGCCATATACGTTTGGTCCCCATTCAATGACGTTCAGGTAAACTTCCAGCATCCGTTCCTTTGGCACAAGGCGCAAATTTTCAATGAGATAAACAATCAACGCTTCCTCCGCTTTTCGTGAAACAGTTTTATCGCGGTTGAGAAAGACATTTTTTACCAATTGCATACTGATGGTGCTGCCGCCCCGGGCAAATCTTCTCTCCCTATAATTCTTAATAATGGACTCCCGAAATGACTCCGGTAAAAATCCCCGATGAAGCATAAACGAAGGGTCTTCAGACTGCAAGACACTCTTCACTAAATAATCGCTGATGTGGTTTAGTGGAGTGAACATGGGATTGACAGATGATACTTCAACGTTTCGCACAAACCTATCTTTGTCGAAAGCTTCATAAGTAAACGAAGCATTCATACGCTCGTAATTTTCAGTCCCATAATGCCTGATTGAAAAATTCTTCTTCTTCAACGATGAATGAAACACCAGCGAATCGGGTTGTCGCGTATTGATTTTGAAAAACAAATCATACTCCAGCGAACCGGTACATGAAATTCCTTTTAAAGTATTAAACATACCCTTAGGCAAGGCATGAAAGAAAGTATCGCTAACCGTTTCGGGCATACGGATACTAAAGGTAAAAACGGTATCGGGACGTATCTGATAACTCGCAAACAGACGAGTTTGCACGTCTTTTAATTTCACCGTTGAAGATGAATCCAATTCAATGTTATTATCCTTTACATTCAATTTGCCCTTGAATTCAGCGCGTTCAAAAACCACATCGTCATTCGCCAATCTCCAATGATTGATATGAAAATTTTCTGCTTGTATACCTACGGCAATCTGAAGTTCACCGGTTCTACTCTCAAAACCTAGAGAAGCAGTAAGAGATTTGAATGTGCATTTTAGACTACGTTCCCGGTTAAGAAAAGGGAGATAGACGCCTGCGTTGTTTTCGTGCTGCACCGTAAACTCATACTGCTTATTTTTTTCTAAAACTCTTCCGCTAACTATCAGCGTATCTTTAACTATCTGATTAATCACCAGTCCCGAAAGATTCTTCAAATCGTATTTCATTTCCGGAACAAAAATGTTTTCCGCATTTGTGCTGTCTTCATACCTGACTTGAATATTCTCCAATTCAAACGCAGTATTAAATGAACGAATCAGTTTTGACTTCAAGTTCATTGCCAACTTCCTGTAGCTGGTTTCGGAAGTTTTTCCCGATACAGATTTTTGCCGGACGACCGGCTGCAAAAAACGTAAGTTATTGCGCTCTGTCCTGTTGTAAACTGTTACAAGTGCATCCTGGAGTTTCACCTTGTCAAATCCGATTTTACCGGTTATTAAATCGAGCAAAGCAAGATTTAAAGCAATCTCTTTAAGGTGTGCTAATGTATCCGCACCTATCGGTTGAAGTGTAATATCCTTTATCTCTATTCCGTCAAAACCGGAGAAACGAACTGATGAATAACTCAGTTTCAATTGATAAATTTCGTAAACGCGGACTTGTACTCTTTTAAAAGCAAACCGCAATATGCTGTTTCGGCTGGACAGACAAATCAGCAGACACGCAATCGCAGCAAAAATGTATCGGGTAATTTTTTTTTGAAATATGGAAGTCAGAAGCAACACTTCCGGCTACTTTTTCTGCGAAGCCAGCACTTCATTATACTTTGCCAGATACGTATCCGCCATTTGCTTGTTCCCTTTGTTTCGATGCGAAACAGAAAGATTCATATACGCAGCCGGATAGCTCGGATTAAGTTGAATTAATTTTTCTGATGTGGCAATGGCTTCATCAAAACGTCCGCTTAAACCGTAGGCTACCCCTAAGTCTTCAAAATACAATTCCACCTTCGGGTTTAGTTCCACCGCTTTGTTCAGGTATTCAATTGCTTTGTCAAAGTTGTGTGCTACTTTTCCGAAACCGGTTCCCACCTGATAGTAATCTGAAGCATCAATCTTTCTAAGTTCTTCGCCTTTATGTAACCAATACTCCACCGAATCGGGTTGATTAAGTTTTGCATACGTTTGAGCCAGCAGATACCGGCACTCCACCTGTTCCGGTTTCACTACAAAGGCTTTAAGCAGATTTTCTTTAGCGAGGAACGGTTGATTGTTTTCGTTGTAAACCACACCGAGATTGAAATTTGCATCATAATAACCACCTACCCGATAAGCCGATGCTTTTTCGTAAATGGGAATCACCTGCTCCGGTTTATGGTATCGTTTATAAACTGCATTGCCCAATAGCAAAAATGCGTTGGAATGGGTTGGATAAATCCGGATGGCTTCGTTCAAATGTGCAATCGAAGAATCAAGCAGTAAGTTGCGAATGGAAGAATCCGGCAACATGTTGATGGCGTTTAACTGTTCATCGGTTAAATCTCCGTTAAGGTCTTTGAAAAACGATTTAATCATTCCGCTGTCGCGCAATGCCGGAATATTCGATTCTGCCGCTTTAGTTAAATCACCGCCAAGCGAAGTTTGAATCTTTGAAGAATTCGGACTGTGAATTGCATCTCTGCGGAATAAAGTGAAGCTGTCTTTCCAATCGTAATTGCGAGAAAATGTTTTTATCGAATACAACGAAAGAATAACAACAAATGCTCCCAAAATCAAACTTGGCGAAAGTTTGAACCGGTCTTTCGAAACAATGAAAAGGTACGCGATGAGAATACAAAAGCCGAGCGAACTCATGTAAATAAAACGTTCATTCATCAATACACCCACTGTAAAAAGCATATTGGAAGCTACCGAGAAAGTGATAAAGAAAAACAGGATGCTGAAAGCTGCAATGGATTTCTTTTTCAAATTGATAAGTGCATAAGCCACCAAGGCGATTGTTGAGAGAATAGCTGCCCAAACTAATCCGCTGTCAAAGCCGAGATACGGCACCTGATTAAAATAATAATCGTGTGTAAGCGGATGAGGGAAGATCATCATCCAGTAATATCGCAGGAAGGTATAAAGAGTAGTTCCGTAGCGGATGGCAAACTCATTGTAAGGGGCAATGAACGGGTTGTTGAGAATCTCGGGTGATTCATCAGTTAAACCTGCATGTGTGTAGAGACTCCGCAGAAAAAGAAAAATAGCTACCGGTACTAGATAAAGCCCAATGGTTATTACGTAGTCCTTCACTTTTACATTAGTAAAGAAAAAGAACGTGAGCGGAATGACCGCTAAAAAGGTAATCGCATTTTCTTTAGAAAGCATGGCGATGAAGTAGATGAACACGCCCCAGACCAGGTGAACAATTTTGTTTGTTTTCGCATACTTGATGGTAGCAAGCAAGGCAAGTAGTGAAAACAACATGCACATTACTTCATCACGCCCTTTGATATTCGCCACCGCTTCGGTATGTATGGGATGAGCCGCATAAAGAAGAGTAGCGAAAAATGCAACTCCCAAATCACTCACAGGGGATTTAAGCGTATATTTTTTAGGGATAACCAGTTGCAAAATGTAGTAGAGCAAAACACAGGTAAGTGCAAAGAGCAAAACATTTATTCCATGGCTTAGCATCGGATTCAGATACGGGTCGGCATCGGTCATGATGATGTTCTTTTCATCAATCACTTCGCGCTTATCGCCACGCATCTTTCTCACAATTTCATACTCAACAGCCAGTGAAGTCATGCTTAACGGACGATAACGTCCTCCGCTTACAAGTTTTGCCCCACGCTCACCAAAAAAGCCTTCAAACATATCGTGCGTGAAATGGTCTTTAACTCCGCCAAACCCTTTTTTAGTGAACTTGTTATCTGTGACAACAATCGTATCATCAATGGCATACCGGTTCCAAAGGGTATTGGAGTAAAGCATGCAGGTAAAAAGGAAGATGAAAACGTAAAAAGCCCAATCGGGAAGTTTGAATTTTGAGGTTTGAACCTGAGGTTGCTGAGCAACGGCTGTCTGTTGTTTAAGATTAGTTGTTTGTTGCTTTTTCTGTTTCGCCACGGTTAAAAATTTGCTGCGTGAAAATAAAAACACTTAGCGCGAATACAACTTCTTCACAGAATGGGATATGCCAATTACCACAAAGGATGGAATCCAAACCCAAACAAACTCACTTTTTAAAACGCGCCAACCCCACTCGCTAAAAAAGCTTGCAATACCTATTGGCGAAACCTTTATGGGTCTAAACGGAAAGAAAAAACGTGTGTTATCGAAAGGGGCAAAGAAAGCCACTCCCAATCCACCGGTTGTCATGGCATCCAGCACAGAGTGAGATGTGGTGGCAAAAAAGAAGAAAGCAAACAAGGAAAACCATCGGTTGCTTCCCGTTTTTTCTTTTTCGTAAAAGAAGTAAGTGACAGCAAAGGCAAGTAAAGCCGCAAAGAAAAACGAATGTGTAATTCCTCTGTGCCCCCACAGGCTTTCGTAAGCTATTCCTAATTTAAATCCGATAGCATCAGCATCTGGTATCACAGCGCAAAAAATTCCAAGCAACCAGAATTTCTTATCAATGTTTTTTATGAAAGAAATTTTGCCGATGGCAACAGATGCTATAGCATGCGAAAATGCGGAGGCCATGTAAAATTTTAAATCAGTTTAAACCGTTTGCCGGGTAAAGAAACGAGAATGTTGTTCATTTCCATTTCTAAAAGTGTAGCAGCCAATGAACTTACATTCATTTGTGTAGCATCTGCCAATTCATCAATCGCCAATTCCGTTTTTTCGTTCAGCAGATTGTAAATTTTTTGCTCTTCATCGGTAAGTGTAAGCGCAAGTTGCCTTTGTTGTTTTTTGCTTTTTGTGTTTTCTGTTTTGTTCACCCAATTCATTTCGCGCAGCAAATCATCGGCACCTTCAATCATTTTCGCCTTAAATGTTTTTATCAAAAAATTACAGCCCGCACTGAACCGGTCGTTTGCTTTTCCCGGAAAGGCGAACACATCTCTGTTATAAGAGAAGGCAACATTAGCGGTAATTACCGCACCACCTTCAATGGCAGATTCAACTACCACCACCGCATCGCACATACCGGCAACAATTCTGTTGCGGGTAGGAAAATTGGAAGGATGCATTTCATCGCTGGACTTGTACTCGGATAGCAAACCGCCCTGTGTAAGCATTTTTGTAGCGGTACCTTTATTCTGTTTCGGGTAAATTGTATTTAAACCGTGACCAAGTACACCTACGGTGAGTAAATTGTTTTCGAGCGCGGCATTATGTGCGGTAATGTCAACACCGTAAGCCAATCCGCTTACCACCAAAACATTTTGTGAAGCTAAGTCAGCAATCAGTTTTTTTGTCATCTCTTTCCCGTAATCAGTAATTCTTCTCGTGCCTACCACACTCACGATTCTCTCGGCATTCAGGTTGGCATTGCCTTTAAAATAAAACAACACCGGTGAATCGCTGCACTCTTTTAACCGGTATGGATAATTTTTGTCGGTAAAAAAAATCGGAACAATGCCATACTTCTCAGTAAATTTCAATTCTTCTTCCGCTTCCTTCATTACATCGGCTGAAGCAATCGCTTCGGCTCTTTCTTTACCTATTCCCGGAATTTTCTCAAGCTTACCTTTTGATGTTTTGAAAATATTTTCTGCACTTCCGCAATAGGCTATCAGGTTTTTGGCGAGAACGCTTCCTACATTGGGCAAAAGGGTAACGGCAATCTGATACAATTTTTCGTTGGAAGTGCTATTCGACAAAACCTGCTTATTTTGTTTTCAAATTTAAAAAAGACACTCATTTCGCTTTAATGAAAGGAATTCTGCTTTTTGTATTACTCGTTTTCTGCCAGCTCTCAAATAGCTATGGTCAGGTTTATTCCGACAAGGGCCCCGAAAACAATTTCCAATCGAAACAAAACCCTCTCTACTGGAAAAATAAAAAACCGGTTGAAGGCTATTGGCAGCAGGATGTTTATTACAAAATAAAGGCGGGCGTTGATGAAACTACGGATATCGTTAACGGTGAGGAGCAACTTACTTACTTTAATAATTCGCCTGACACGCTTTACTACGTTTACTTTCATCTTTATCAAAACGCTTTTCAACCCGATTCTTATTTGGATAATTTACAGGAGAGTAATGACGCACATGTTACCTATGGGAAATATGAAAAACAAAAACTCGGGATATTGATTGATGAAATCAAGAATGAGGATTCTGTTTCGCTCAAGACTCAATCAGACAATACTATCCTGAAAGTTTTTCTCGATAAACCAATCGCCCCTGATTCATCCAAACTATTTCAAATCAAATTCAGGACATTTTACGATGCAGGCTCCACCCGCAGACGAATGAAAAAATACAAAACATGGGAAGCCAACCATTACAACGGGTGTCAATGGTATCCTAAAATCTGTGTCTACGATCGCAAGAGCGGTTGGAACACAGATCAGCATTTAAACCGTGAGTTTTATGGCGACTTCGGAACCTTTGATGTGGAACTTACTTTTGCTTCGAATTATATTTTGGAAGCGACCGGTGTTTTGCAAAACGAAAACGAAGTATTGCCCGATTCACTTAAAAAGAAGTTAGATCTCTATAATTTCAAGGATAAGAAATGGGACTCTGTCCCTTCGATAATTGTACCTTACAAAAAAACGGAACGTAAAACATGGAAGTACCACGCAGAGAATGTTCATGATTTTGCTTTTACTGCCGACCCGAGCTACCGGATTCACGACACTATAATTTATCCCGGTCGTGCAAATGGCGAAGGTGTTCGTTGTGTAGCTATTGTTCAGGAACCGCATGCCAGCGGATGGCTGAATGCAACTGATTATCTCGCAAAAATTATCTCCGTTTTCTCGCGTGATTTCGGTGTTTTTGAGTATCCTAAAATTGTGGTTGCCGATGCTGCGGATGGCATGGAGTATCCGATGATTACTATGGATGGCGGACGGGATAAATCATACCGGGGACTTTTGGTGCACGAAGTTGGCCATAACTGGTTTTACGGAATGCTTGGCAACAATGAAACCTACCGGGCAATGTTGGATGAAGGTTTCACACAGTTTCTTACCGCTTGGGGACTGGAGGCAATAGATGGTGATACCATTCCATATGAGTTTGGTCCAAAAACAAGTTGGTACTACAAACGTTTTTTTGAACCTACTAAGGTGCGGGAAAACAAATGCTACTATAGCTATTTGAGCGATGCCATTATTTACAACGATGAACCAATTAATACACATAGCGATGGTTTTAATGGCGCACTCGGGCAAGGTGGTGGCTACCGGCATGTGTATGCAAAGACATCAACCATGCTTTACAATTTACAGTATGTGTTGGGCGATTCTTTTTTCAGTAAAGCGATGAAGCATTATGTGTCTCAATGGAAATTTGCACATCCTTATCCGGAAGATTTTCGTAACAGTGTTTCGCAATTTACCCATATAGATTTAAACTGGTTTTTTGATCAGTGGATGGAAACCACTAAAAACATTGATTACAAAATCGGCAGGATTAAAAAAGGGCAATTCAAAAACCAATATGTAATCCGGTTAAAGCGTAAAGGCAGAATGCAAATGCCAATTGATTTGCGCGTGATTTCGAATAAAGATTCTGTTTATGATTATCATGTTCCCAATACCTGGTTTGAAAAGGATGATAAAAACGTCCAAACGCTTCCTAAATGGTACGGCTGGGATAAACTGCAGCCGACTTATGATGCAACTGTTACTGTCCCCGGTGGTATTAAGAATGTAGTTATCGATCCGAGTGAACGGTTAGCAGACATCAACATGCTGGATAACCGTAAGCATGACAATGTCGAGTTGCGGTTCGATTCGCATATTTATCCGCCCTCATCTTCAAAAAAGTATCGATTGTATATGCGGCCTGACATATGGTGGAATGCGTATGACGGCTTGAAATTCGGTGTTAACGCTAACGGAAACTATATGGGTGTGAAGCATGTTTTTTCACTCACTGTTTGGCTTAACTCCCATTTAGCGCAAGGTGGTCCGCGATATTACATCAGTAAAGAGGCACAAAAGAAAGCCGGTTATTTTTCGTACCGGTTCGAATATTCAAATGCCATTGATAAAGTAATGAAACGTACTACCTTCTATTTCCATTCGCAATGGCTGGATGGTTGTGAAATGTATAAGATTGGCTTAGTAAAACAGTTTCCGAAAAATTTCTCGGCAGATATAAATGTAAAAGCATTCACACGTAACCGGGAAGAGTGGAGAAACTATTTGCTTTATCCGAATGAATGGGATGCTATCTGGACGAGTAAAAGAAAGTTCAATGTTTCAGTGAATCTCTCTTCTACTTATTCATACAGCCATGAAAAATTTAAC
This sequence comes from uncultured Chitinophaga sp., assembly GCA_964493695.1. Lineage (GTDB taxonomy): Bacteria > Bacteroidota > Bacteroidia > Chitinophagales > LD1 > Bog-950. Next base: position 18,153 of record CAZBPG010000037.1, read on the forward strand.
GGTTTCATCACAGCCCATCTTCGCTCCGGTACCCTCACTTCTTCTTTCGATTATCATTATCTGGAACTAACGAATATTTTGAAAGCCAGTGTTTGGAAATTAGACTTTCGTACGCGAGTTTACGGCAGATACGGCACCGGTAAAGATGTGCCGAGCGAGAGTGCTTTGTTTTTTGCAGGAGGGAATCCCGAAGAAATGATGGACAGCAAATATTACCGCGCTGTGGGTTTCGTACCGCAAACTTTTGCAGGAAAATATGATGTTGATATTAGTCATTTGCATTTTGGCGGTGGCTTAAACATGCGTGGTTACACCGGTTACCTTTTGGCGGAGAAGGACAAGAATGGAGTTGTTCTTCCGGCTTACAAAGGCAATACAGGGTTTGCGGTAAATGCAGAGATTGATTTCAATCGGATTGTCAGGGTAAAAAGCCAAAAGTTGAAAGAGATTTTTAACCTGAACACTTATCTTTTTGGCGATATGGGAGCTATTGTATATAACAATAGCAATAATGAACAACAACTCTCTCGCTTGCGTTTTGATGCGGGTGTTGGCGTGGCGCTTACAATAAAAAAATGGGGACCACTGCAGGGGATTAAACCTCTAACCTTCCGTTTCGATGTTCCTTTCTTTATCAGCCACTCACCCTATGTTGATCAGAAACATTTCGCTTTCCGTTGGGTGGTTGGAATCAGCAGAGCTTTTTAACTTACTATACATTTTACAGTTGCTAAACCAATAGAAGGATGAACTGCTTTTACTTCTGAAAGTGAGCTATATTACACCCTTTTAAGGCTAACTCTAACATATCTTGTACTACATAAAATGATCCCTCTTATGCAAAAGCATACTCTCCTGACTTTTAGTTTAATTTTTTGTTTAGTGTTTCTTTTAGCGACTACGTTTTTTGTTTATTCACAGGCACCGCAAGCAATCAATTATCAGGCAATCGCCCGCGATGGCGGAGGAAATCCATTGCCGAATCGAAATATTTCACTCCGGTTTACCATCAATACCGGTATTAATCCCGGCTTTCCTGTTTACCAGGAAACACAAACTGCCATTACTAATCAGTTTGGATTGTTCACCGTAAAAATCGGTTATGGTAATCCAACTATCGGAAGTTTTTCAGGCGTAAGTTGGGCAGGTGGCAACAAATATTTATTGGTTGAATTCGACCAAAACGGAGGAACAAATTACCTAAACATGGGCTCAAGTGAATTAGTTAGTGTTCCGTATGCCTTGTACGCAGAAACATCTGGAGGAACTGCATCTACCGGTGCTACCGGACCACAGGGACCAACCGGCCCTACAGGAGCTACAGGGTTGCAAGGAGGAGTAGGTATAAGCGGTATCAATGGTGTAACAGGTGCTACCGGCCCACAAGGCCCGACAGGTGCCGATGGGCTAAATGGAGCAACAGGAGTTACGGGGCCAACCGGACCAACAGGAGCGGATGGATTAAACGGAGTTACTGGTTCTACGGGAGCCACAGGAGCCGGTGGCGGTGCTACTGGACCGACCGGAGATACAGGGCCACAAGGTCCTGCCGGTGTAAATGGTTCTACGGGTGCGGATGGACTAAATGGAGCAACAGGAGTTATAGGACCAACCGGGCCAACAGGAGCGGATGGATTGGACGGAGTTACTGGTCCTACGGGAGCCACAGGAGCCGGTGGAGGTGCTACTGGCCCTACCGGAGATACAGGCCCTCAGGGATTGCAAGGCCCAACAGGTGCAACCGGTGCAGGCGTAACCGGACCGACCGGAGATACAGGGCCACAGGGTACTGCCGGTGTAACTGGTTCTACGGGTGCTGATGGACTAAATGGAGCAACAGGAGTTACAGGACCAACCGGGCCAACTGGAGCGGATGGATTAAACGGAGTTACTGGTCCCACAGGAGCAACGGGTGCAGGTGGTGGTGCTACTGGCCCGACCGGGGACACAGGTCCACAGGGATTGCAAGGCCTAACAGGACAAACAGGTGCAACCGGTGCCGGTGTAACCGGACCGACAGGAGATACTGGTCCACAAGGTCCTGCGGGTGTAACTGGTTCTACGGGTGTTGATGGACTAAATGGAGCAACGGGAGTTACGGGGCCAGCCGGACCAACTGGAGCGGATGGATTGAACGGAGTGACTGGTCCTACGGGAGCCACAGGAGCTGGTGGCGGTGCTACCGGCCCCACAGGGAATACCGGCCCTCAGGGATTGCAGGGTCCAACAGGACAAACAGGTGCAACCGGAGTAGGTGTTACCGGACCAACCGGAAGTAATGGATCAGATGGAGTTACGGGCGCGCAAGGACCGACCGGAAGTAACGGACAGGATGGAGTAACGGGAGCTCAGGGACCTACTGGTCCAACAGGTGTTGCCGGCATTGGTGTTACAGGCGCAACCGGTGATACAGGGCCTCAAGGTCTTCAAGGCGCTACAGGTGTAACCGGTTTAGGTGTGACAGGACCAACTGGACCAACAGGCAGCAATGGATCGGATGGGGTAACGGGGGCACAGGGATCTACAGGTCCAACTGGTGTTACAGGTATTGGTGTTACAGGCGCAACCGGTGATACAGGGCCTCAGGGTCTTCAGGGCGCTACAGGTGCAACCGGTAGCACAGGGTCTCAAGGTCAACAAGGCGCTACGGGTGCAACCGGTGTAGGTGTGACAGGAACTACAGGGCCAACCGGAAGTAATGGACTGGATGGAGTTACGGGTGCACAAGGACCTACTGGACCTACAGGCGTTACTGGTATTGGTGTTACAGGCGCAACAGGAGTAGGTGTAACCGGTAATACAGGCGCAACCGGGCCGACAGGAGCCACTGGTGAAACAGGTGCACAAGGTGTTGCAGGTAGTACGGGAGCTACAGGTTCGATAGGAGCTACCGGTACAACTGGAGCACAGGGAATTGCTGGCCCAACGGGAGCTACGGGTTCTACAGGTGTAACCGGTGCAACAGGAGCTAATGGTGCTTTAAATGCATGGGGAATAACCGGAAATACAGGAACAAATACAGCCACTAATTTCGTAGGAACAATAGATAATTTTTCGCTTGCCTTTCGTACCAATAATGTTCAGCAGATGGTGTTAGACAGCTTTGGCAGGCTGGGAGTTCAAACAGCTACTCCGTTTGCTCCACTTGATGTAGCGCAAACCAACGGCTCATCAAACCTTACTATTCTCACCACTAATTATGGTAACCCCAACGATGTTTATCTGAGCCGTGCGCAGGGTAGTATTTCGGCACCTACCCTGATTGGTTCAGGAGGTACTGGTATTTATGCCCGTATAAATGCAAGAGGTTATGACGGTACCGGGTTTCGCAATGCCGCCCAGATCGCTTTTGAAGTTGATGCAGCTACTAGTGCCGGTGATATGCCCGGCCGTATTGTTTTTCTTACAACTCCGGATGGAAGTACTACCACTATAGAGCGAGTGCGTATTGAGCAAACCGGTGAAGTAGGTATAGGAGTAATCAACCCTTTGAGGATATTGCATGTGGGGGGGCTTGGGAATACAATACGGATAGATGGGCTTGCCACCGGGGGCACTTTTATTACTATTCCATCAGCAACTACAGACAAGTTATTGTATGCTGACGCCAGCGGAGATTTACGTGCTATTGCCAACGGCACTTCAGGTCAGGCACTTACAATCAACGGTAGTGGAGTTCCGGTTTGGACAACTCCTGCTTCGTCTTCTGCGTGGAATCTCACGGGTAATTCCGGTACGGTAGATGGCACGAACTTCATAGGCACAATAGATGATGTTGCCTTTAACGTTCGTGTCTTTAACCAGAAATCGGGCAGGGTCGCCTCAACAGGAGAAACATTTATCGGTTATCAGTCAGGTCTCAGTAATACAGCTTTGAAAAACTCAGGATTCGGATATCAAGCACTGTATACAAACAACTCAGGAGATTTTAATACAGCTACTGGATATCAAGCGCTTTACTCCAACGGAATCGGCTTTTACAATACCGCAAGTGGGTATCGCGCACTCTATGCAAACTCATTTGGAAGCTATAACACTGCACTAGGAATGGAATCGCTTAACTTCAACACAAACGGAAACTATAATACTGCTACAGGATACCGGGCGCTTTATTCTAATACTACAGGACAGTTTAATACAGCTACAGGAAAAGGCGCTATCCAGTCTAACATTGGTGGAGACTTCAATACGGCTCATGGTTATCAGGCATTCTACTCAAACACCACCGGAGATGCTAATACTGCTTCTGGGTTTGAAGCTTTGTATCATAATACAACAGCTTTAGAAAATGTTGCTAATGGTTACCGGGCACTTTATCTGAACGTAGATGGAAGTTATAATGTTGCTGGTGGTAGCGAAGCGCTATACAGCAACACATCGGGATTCAATAATACTGCGGTGGGATTTAACGCCCTCCGGTTAAATACAACCGGTGCGCATAATACCGCTGTTGGGGGCGAGGCTTTATATAATAATGTAACCGGCAGTAATGCCACTGCAGTAGGCTTTCAGGCTATGTATTATGCCAATAATACAGCCACTGCTTTTACCAACAAAAACGTGGCAGTTGGGTATGAAGCATTGAAAGGATCATCCACTGCTTCGGCAAATACCGGCAACAATAATACGGCTGTAGGCTATCAGACACTTTTGAATAACACTACCGGTGCACGCAACACAGCGTTAGGTGATGCAGCTATGCAAAGCAATACTACCGGACCGGACAATACAGCCATTGGAGATATGGCTTTGGCAAGTAACATAAGCGGCATTGGTAATGTGGCAGTCGGAAGCAGTGCACTTTCCAGCGCATCTACTACTTCTTCGAATACAGCTGTGGGAACAAGTGCATTACCTGCAGCTACCGGGGCTTATAACACTGCCGTGGGCGCAAATGCACTGTTCGCCACCGCATTTGCCGGAAATAATGTGGCAGTGGGAACCAATGCAGGTTTCACAAATGTGACTGGCAGTTCCAATACATTTATTGGTTATGATGCCGATGCTTCAGTAAACAACCTTTCCAATGCCACAGCTATTGGAGCTTATGCGCAAGTAGATGCCAGTAACAGTTTAGTATTGGGTAGTGTGAGTGGTGTGAACAGTGCTCCTTCTTCGGTAAATGTGGGTATAGGAACCAATGCTCCCTCGTTTACATTGGATGTTAGAAACAACACAAGTTCAAGAACTGCCAATATCATAAATACATCCACTTCAAACTTCAAAGCTTTATATGCCAGCATATATACTACTGCTGATATGGGGACCGGAGTAGAAACCTGGGGAGGCAAAATAGGGGTAAACTCGTTTGCTATGTTAGCCGGAGGAGGCGGCAGATACGGAGTAATAGGAACTGCTTCGGGGAGTACGAATATAAACTTCGGGGTGCAGGGTAGTGCAGCGGCTGATGGAAGTGCTGTAGGATATGGCATTATGGGTGATGCGAGCGGAACCGGCACCATCTATGCAGGGTATTTTCAAGGCAATGTTTATAGCACTGGTTCATATCTGCCTTCTGACGAAAAGCTGAAGGATAACATAAGTGCTATTCCAAATGCCCTGCAAATGATTACTGCGCTTCGCCCATCGGTTTATAATTATAAAACAAACGAATTCGGTTTCATGCATTTGCCGGAAGGAACTCAATATGGTTTTATTGCGGGGGACATGCAAAAAGTTTTACCGGGGGCAGTAAAGGCAACGGTACAGCCGGCAAGGGAAAACCAGCAAACGGGCAAACCCATTTCACCGGAGGTTAAATTCAATGCTATCAATTACAATACTGTGATTCCAATTTTAGTAGCTTCAGTACAAGAACAACAAAAAATGATTGATTCACTGAAACTGCAAAACGTGTTATTGCTAAACCGAATCGAAAAACTGGAAAAGCACAAGTAGCCATGTAGGCAATTCTTTTTTAAAACGGCCTTTCTTTTTGCATTTAAAATTCTCTTTTCTAAAATCTTCGTTTTACATTGCACGCTCTTAACAATAAACAAAACTAAACCTTATGCTAACAAATCTTTACCCGAATGTCAGGAAGATGTTTTCTTTCCTGTTGCTTCTTTCTTTTTTCTTGCCGGCTTTTTCACAGGCACCTCAGAAACTGAATTATCAGGCGATAGTGCGCGATGCCCTTGGTAACCCGATTGTAGGGGGAACCAACATTACTGTTCGTTTCAATATTCACGATGGCTCGCCAACCGGTACGGTTGTGTTTAACGAAGTTAACACCGCTGTAACCAATCAGTTTGGTTTGATTACGCAAATTATTGGCGGCACTTCGAACTTAGCCACTGTAAACTGGAGCAATGGCCCCAAATATTTACAGGTAGAAATTGACCCGGCTGGCGGAAGTAATTTTGCCGATATGGGAACAACACAGTTATTAAGTGTTCCATACGCTTTATATGCCGGTAACAGCCCTATTGGCAATACCGGCCCAACCGGACCACAGGGTGTTCCGGGACTTAACGGTGCTACAGGCGCAACCGGTCCGGCAGGTGTAGCCGGTGCTGACGGACCAACCGGTCCGCAAGGATTGCCAGGTGCAGATGGCGCAACCGGTCCGCAAGGGCTACAGGGTGCAGCGGGTGCTGACGGAGCAACAGGTCCGCAAGGACCGGCAGGTGCAGCGGGTGCTGATGGAGCAACCGGTCCACAAGGTCCGGCAGGTGCTGATGGCGCAACAGGCCCACAAGGCCCGGCAGGTGCTGACGGAGCAACCGGACCGCAAGGCCCGGCAGGTGCTGACGGAGCAACCGGACCGCAAGGCCCGGCGGGTGCTGACGGAGCAACCGGACCGCAAGGCCCGGCAGGTGCTGATGGAGCAACCGGACCTCAGGGACAGCAAGGCCTGGCAGGTGTTGACGGAGCAACCGGACCACAGGGATCGCAAGGCCCGGCAGGTGCTGACGGAGCAACTGGACCTCAGGGGCCACAAGGTCCGCAAGGTGCAACCGGACCGCAGGGTAACCAGGGAAACCAGGGGCTGCAAGGAATTCAGGGTGTTCAGGGGCCACAAGGACCGCAAGGACCACAGGGTGCTCAGGGAGCGCAGGGACCACAGGGTGTTCCCGGAACTTCGGCAGCTAATAACAGTGTTACGGTAAGTCTGGCATCGCAAACCGGATTGAATCAGGCGCCTACCGGTGCTATTACATATGTTCAGCTTCCTAACCTCACTTATTCGTTCTCCATTCCATCGGGTGAAACATGGCATGTTCTGGCTAATGCTTTTGGCACGGCTATTAACCTGGGCGCTTATGAAGATTGCACCGCACAGTTCGAAATTTTTCTTAACGGTGCAGGCACTACCAAACTTCAGCGGATAACTATTGGCGATGCCTTTACAAACCTTGGTTATACTTATGAGCCTTGGAACCTTACTTATGCTGCGAGTTTAGGAGCCGGTTCTTATACTGTAGATGTGCGGGGCGCACATTCCGGACCAACCGGAGGAAGCAATATTCAACTGGCCGGTGCTACGGGCGGCTTTCAGTCGCATCTGGAGTTATTGATAGTTAGACCATAATTTAGTTTAAACCGACTGTATGAAAAAAATATTGATTCCGGCTTTAATGTTTAGCGTGTCTGTAGCCATTGCACAAAATAACGAAGGGCAGACTTTAAGAACAGCACCTACTACGCAAACGGTGGCGCCTGCAGTTACTCCTAAACAGGTTAAGCAGGTAAACATCGAACGTGTAAGACCAACCATGCAACCGGCCAGCAATGCTGTAACTATGCCGGCAAGCACCGCTAAAACGGTGCAGACCCGCGTAGTTTCAACTGACCTGCAACCGGCTAACACACCGGCACGCCAGGTAAAGCAGACGCAAACACAACAAACTACGCCTGCCAAACTGAATGCCATAGAGCGGTAGACAGAAGTCTATCTTCTACAATTAAATACCAAAACCCTTCTGTATACCTGCAGAGGGGTTTTTTATTTGGAGTTGAATTTTTTTCTGCTTTCTAAATTTTTACCTTGCTTTTAATTCATCTAAAATCAGGCTATGAAAAAATATCTTTTGTATACAGTGCTTTGTATTGTTGGTATAGGTTATGCCGCTGCACAATCTCCGCAACAAATGAATTACCAGGCTGTGGTGCGCAGCAGCAGCGGTACACCGGTGGCAAACAATACACCTGTTAAACTGCGGTTTAGTATTCACGATGGCACACCCACCGGCACGGTGGTGTTTAACGAAACCCAAACTACCACGGCTAATCAGTTTGGTTTGGTGAATGTGCAGATAGGGCTGCTGGGTAACCTGGCTATTGTAAACTGGGGGGTAGGTGCCAAGTACCTGCAGGTGGAAACTGATGTAAACAACAGTGGAACGTTTACGGATATGGGAACTTCGCAGCTGATGAGTGTGCCTTATGCACTTTATGCGGCTAACAGTAATGTAGGCCCGCAAGGCACTCCGGGTGTTACCGGTGCTGACGGATTAAACGGGGCTACCGGTGCTACAGGACCGACCGGTGCAGGCGGGGGTGCTACCGGGCCAACCGGCCCCACCGGTGCCACAGGAAATGACGGATTAAACGGTGCCACCGGTGCAACAGGCACTACCGGACCTACCGGTGCCAACGGTTCGCTGCCGAACGGCACCAATGCGGGCAACACTACTTTCTGGAACGGCAGCACATGGGTGGTAGATAACAGCAACATTTATAATAACGGAGGCAATGTGGGCATAGGCACTACTTCGCCCAACGCAGCGCTGGAAGTAAACGGAACTATTTTTGGTTATGTGCGCTATATCACGCATCACACTTTTAACCTGCCTGGTTTCAGCGGTCAGGGAAGCCAAAGAATATGGCTGCCCTGCCCCGGTGGCGATGGCTCGGACGATAACATAGGCACTATGAATTATGAACAAACCTGGGCTACCCCTTACAATGGCCGGCTGGTGAAAATTATTATCCGGATTGCTGATGCCAGTTCTAATGCGGGGAACGACTTGAGCAGTTTTACTTTCGGCATGAGTGTGAATCAGGGCAACAACACCAACCCTACGCCTACTTATGCAGGCACTAATTTTGTAAACCTCGACAACGGACAATACTATGAGTTTGTGGCACCCAACAACTGGGCCTTTAATAAAGGCGATGCTATACGCCTTTGTATTTTAACCAACAATGGATGGGTGGAAGACAACGACTTCTTTGTAACAGCAGTATGGGAGTATGCGGAGTTTGACTAAGAAGTGGTAGTCTCCACCTTTGCCATTCAGTAAATGAAAATGGTTGAAGTATAATAGTTTCAATTCTGCTTGAAAACTGATTGTTTATCTATGATTCTCGTAACCCGGTTTGTTCCTTACTCTGCTATGGCGGTGTATCCTTTTATTCTGATAAAGAAAAAAGAGATGCAGCACAATGCCGTGCTCATTAACCACGAAAAAATTCATCACCGGCAGCAACTGGAGTTGCTGATACTGCCTTTCTATTTGCTGTACTTCATCAACTACCTGTTTAATCTTATCCGGTACCGGAATCACTTTAAAGCATACCGCGAGATAATTTTTGAACGCGAGGCTTTTGCTATGGATAACGATTTAGATTATTTGAACAGAAGGAAGATATTTGCTTTCTGTAAGTTCTGATTTGTATTGTCTGTTGTCTAAAGTTTAACATTGAATGTCGAATAACAAAGTAGCGGTATACCGCAAAGTAACTTTTAATGCCGCTCACAAACTCTATCGCAAGGATTGGAGCGATGAAAGAAACAAGGAAGTGTTTGGCCTGTGCGCCAACGAAAATTATCACGGACACAACTACCGGTTAGATGTAAAAGTGGTAGGTGAGATAAACCCCGAAACCAGCTATGTAATTGATTTGAATTTATTGAAAGATGTTGTTCAGCACGAAGTACACGACCGGTTCGACCACCGCAACCTTAACCTCGATTGCCCTGAGTTTAAAGACCTGAACCCCACCGGTGAAAATATAGTGGTGGTCATTTACAATCTGCTGCGCGCAAAGCTTGGCGCGAAATACGATTTGCAGGTGCGTCTCTACGAAACAGAGCGGAATTACTTTGAGTTTCCGGCTGCTTAGTCTCTCCCCTTTAGGGGAGGTTAGGAGGGGTTATTTAAATAACAAGTCGAAGTAAACCGGCAAATGGTCGCTGTAGCCGCCCACCCATTTACCGCTGGCATAGGTGCGGTTAGGAATTAAGCCGTAAGTTTTATGGTCGTACAATATCCAGCGCGGAGAAAAGATAGAAGCCGATGAATTACGGATGAAGTATTGATTTTTCTTGTCCAGCATATTACCGGACACAATAAACTGGTCGAAGATGTCGCGCTGGTCTTTATACCGGAGCGTAAACTCATTTTTTTCTTTCAGCGGGTGCATCAGGTTGACCAAGGGTAGAGTTTTCTGTTTCTTATATGTTGCAGAAATATTTTTCAGACTGGCATTAGCGGGATTGTCGTTAAAATCTCCCATTAACACCACGCGCGCGAACGGTTCACCCAGATATATGTTCTCAATTTTATCCTTCAACACCTTTGAGGCCATCATTCTTTTATCATCGCTCTCACCGGCCCCACCTCTGCGGCTGGGCCAATGGTTTACAAAAAACCAAATTGGAAACTCCTCAGTAATGTATGCTTTGAAATAAAGTATGTCGCGGGTTTTGTCACTGCTTCCGAGGTCAACTTTCAGCGTGGCATCAAAAACACTTTCTATCACATCCTTGTTATAAAGCAACGCCACATCAATTCCTCTTTCATCGGGGGAATCGTGATGCGCAATGCCGAAGTTGAATTTTTTGAGATTCGGTTGTGCAATTAAATCTTCCAGCACTTTCATGTTCTCTACTTCACACATGCCTATTATCAACGGCTGAATAGTATCGAGCAATGCCGCAAAAACTTTTGCGGTGTGGTTCAGTTTTACCTGATACTTCCGGGTATTCCATTGATTCTTTGATTTAGGAAGAAACTCTTCATCCTGTGTTTCAGGGTCGTTAATGGTATCGAACAGGTTCTCTACATTGTAAAAAATAACTCTGCCCGGTTTAAGCAGCGGTTCATCTTTTTGCGCAAAGGCCCGAACGTATAAAAACAAACAGGAGAGGAGCAGGAGTTTCTTCACTTAAAAATATTTACCGGTGGCAATCAGATTTAATTCTTCATCAACGCTCAGCGGAGCGTAGCCCAAACTTACTGCTTTTGAAACATCAAGCGTTACATCTGCCGGTCGTGGTGCCGCCATCTTCACATCTTTTTGCGAACAGGATTGTAGAAGTGATTCATCTAATCCAAAAGCCTTCACCACTTTCACTCCAAAATCGTAACGCGATAACTTTTCTTTACCGGCAAGATGAATGATTCCTGTTTCGTTCATCAGTTTCAAAATTCCTTTGGCAATACTCCGCGCGCCACATACACTTCTGTATTCATCATGAAACAGAGAAACTTTCCCACCGCTTTTTATCTGCGAAATAAATTTCTGTAAGTAGTTGGCTGCGCTTGCTTTAGGTTCTCCAAACATCAGCGGCAAACGAAACACCGTTGCCTCCGGATAAATGCGGAGCACTTCATTTTCCGCAATACTTTTCTGCTCTCCGTATACACTCACCGGCTTTTTTGCGTCACCCTCTTTATACATTCCCTGCTTGCCATCAAAAACCAAATCGGTGGAGGTAAAGGCAAAAGGAATATGAAAATCGCAGCAAATGCCTGCTAAGTTTTTAGCAGCTTCTACGTTCACTTCATAACTCAACTCTTTATTCTTCTCGCAGAAGTTGGCATCGGAAATAGCTGCTGCATGAATAACCGCATCCGGTTCAATATCATCTATAAAATTGCCGAGTTCAATATAATTACGGATGTCGCAGTTAACAGCAACAGCATCTCCAAAGTCAAAACCTGTTGAATGAGTGGTGCCGTAAACTTCCCAACCGGTTGCGGCAACTCTGAGTAAATGATAACCCAGAAACCCCGAAGCACCTGTGATGATGAGTTTCTTTTTACTCATACCAACTAAACTACCCCCGGAATGATTTTGTAAGGCACCAGTTTGCGGTATTCCAGCCAATACTTTCCGTATTTTTTGCTGCACTTGGCCTCATCTCTGAAGGCACGGTGTGTAAGCAGAATACACAAGAACAGGAAGTAGAAAAAAGGCATCAGATAGCTAAAGCCGGTGGCACAACTCCACAAAAACGCAGCAGCCAATTCGGGTAAATAATGAAAGTGACTGCTGATGCCCCAAAAACCCGAAGCGAGTAAAAGATTTTGTTTCTGCTCACCGGTTTCGGTAGTGTAAGTGGCGTGAATCAGCACGGGTGCTTTGCCCCAGATTTTTGTTTCGCCATTTGTAGCACGCACATCCTGACGTTGCTTATCTGCCCAGTAATTCATAAAGATAGCGCCCACACCGGCTGCAAAAATTAAAGCCGCAGCCCAAAACGGCAAACCAACCGGATGCTTAACCATAAACATAACCGGTGAAGTATAAACGGCCGGCACCCAAACCAAACAGCCCCAGCAAATGTAAAAGCCTGCCCGGTCAACAATAATATCCATAGAGCGCATATAGCCGCTCTCCCAGATAAAAAATTTGAAAAGATAAATAACAAGCAAAGCCGCAGAAATAATGATTGACCAATCAGCCGTGCCGTAAAGATTTTTTTGCGCGAACGCAAACGAAGTAACCGCTACCGCCCAACCGGTCATACCAAAACGGCAGTTGGTAAATTGCTTCACGTCCCAGCCTAAAATTCGGGGATATAATTCAGTGCCCCAGTAGTAATCGAAAATAAAGTTACCGGTGTGCGAGTTATCGGTTGAAGAAGGAAAGTATCTTCCTTTAAAATACAGAAAAAGGCAAAAGACCAGTGCGGTAAAGTTCAGTGCGCCAAGAATATCGCCAAAGTGGTCGTAAACAATAGAGGCAGGGAACAAATTGAGCACAAGGGAGCAAATGAAAAAGAGAACAAAAGTAATGATGTAAGATGCTAACCCGTTGTCTTTATACTCCGGCAGGTTTCCCATAGGGGTAATAGTACCGGTGAAAGTTTTTCCGGGAAGAAAGCGCATGAGCAACAATTGCAGCACAGCAAATACGCCAATAATTTTCCAGGCTGTTACCGTGCCGAAAAAGCGCGAGAACCAAACTTCGTTAATGACAGTAAGAAATCCTTTGGTAGAAATTTCATTCCATAAACTAATAAACGAACCATCCAGTTCTACGTTAGTATGCCACATCAGCATAGCAAAAAACGGAGTTACACAAACAAGAAAAATAGGAACGATAAAGCGCGTGAGAATGTTTTCGTCTGTAACTGTTTTGCTCATTTGGATATTGGTTTAAACAAAAAATCCGAAGCGGTTAAACTTCGGATGGAAATATAAAATGATTTCTATTGTCACATATTCAACGCTCTGTGTGCGCCCTGAATGGTGAATATAGTTCTTTCAAATAAACGAAGAAGCC
>CAZBPG010000038.1:0-371 GCA_964493695.1 uncultured Chitinophaga sp.
GAGACTCAACCTTATTTGCGCCATCTATAACATAGAATTATGAAAGAGGTCTAATCAACGGACCGCTGCTCGACCACCCCGAAATAAAAGGCATCAGCATTTTTAATTCGAGTAATAAAGAAGAAGTGCTTGCCCTCGCCAACCAGGATCCCGCGGTAATCGCAGGTCGCTTAGTGAACGAAGCTTATGAGTGGTTTGGCATACCGGGGGCGGTGCTGGTTTAAGTTAAAACCTCGCGAACTGCTGTTTTCTTTCATTTTTCATCAAAAACTGCCGTTTTTATCTTTTTTGGAGGTTTCCCGAGCATTCGGGGAACCCTCCCGGGCATTCGGGGAACCTTCCCGAGCATTCGGGGAACCTTCCCGAGCATT
>CAZBPG010000038.1:471-31562 GCA_964493695.1 uncultured Chitinophaga sp.
CGGGGAACCCTCCCGAGTATTCGGGGAACCCTCCCGAGCATTCGGGGAACCTTCCCGAGCATTCGGGGAACCTTCCCGAGCATTCGGGGAACCCTCCCGAGTATTCGGGGAACCCTCCCGAGCATTCGGGGAACCTTCCAGAGCATTCGGGGAACCCTGGTTAATGAAGCGTATGAGTGGTTCGGTATACCGGGAGCAACGCTGGTGTAGATAGCAAACCCCGAAAGGGTTTAAAACCCTTTCGGGGTTCCTCTCAAGCCACTCTCTCCACTTTTTCAAATCTTCGTTTACATTTATGCCGTTCATAAAAAACGCGGGGCTTGTTATTTAACTCTTTACCCTTTCTGCTTTTCTTTCCGGTAGTAACGGTGCTGTATTTTTTACTGCCGTATAACCGCAGAATACTGATGATGCTGGCGGCCAGCTGTTTTTTCTACATGTTTTTTAAGCCGGTTTACATCCTCATCCTCTTCTTCACTATTATTATTGACTATTACGCGGGTATCCTCATCGAAAATGCTTCGGGCCCGCGAAGAAAGTTTTACCTCTCGTGGAGCATTGTAGCCAACATTCTGGTGCTGGCTATTTTCAAATACTTCAATTTTATTAACGGCAATGTAGAAGTGCTGCTGCAGAGTTTCGGCATGGAAAATCCGGTGCCGTATCTGCAGATTCTGCTGCCCATAGGTTTAAGTTTCCACACGTTTCAGGCCATGAGCTACACTATTGAAGTGTACCGCGGCCACCAGAAAGCCGAGCGGAAGTTTATTACGTATGCGCTGTATGTAATGTATTACCCGCAACTGGTGGCGGGGCCTATTGAGCGACCACAGAATATGCTGCCGCAGTTTTACGAGGAACACAATTTCGACTACGACCGCACTATTTCGGGCCTCAAACAAATGCTCTGGGGTTTCTTCAAAAAAATGGTAGTGGCCGACCGCTTAGCCATGTTTGCCGATGTGGTGTTTAACGACCCGAACAACTACCACGGCATGACGGTTATCTGGGCCATTCTGTTTTTTACGTTTCAGATTTACTGCGACTTCTCCGGTTACTCCGACATTGCCCTCGGGGCATCGCGCATTATGGGTATTAACCTCATGATGAATTTTAACCTGCCTTACATTGCCACTTCTATTAAAGAATTCTGGACGCGCTGGCATATTTCGCTCTCTACCTGGTTCCGCGATTATTTCTACATCAGCCTGGGCGGCAACCGGGTTAGTAAACCGCGCTGGTATTTTAACCTGATGGCTGTTTTTTTAGTAAGCGGCCTGTGGCATGGTGCCAACTGGACCTTTGTTATCTGGGGCGGCCTGCACGGGGTGTATCAGGTGTTCGGGCATTTAACCGCTAACGTTCAGCAGAAAATTAAAGACCGGTTGAAACCTGTCAGTCTTTTAGTTACCGGTGCCGAGTGGGCATTTACGATGGTGTTGGTGATGCTGGCCTGGGTGTTCTTCCGCGCCAATAATGTAACCGATGCATTCACCATTATCCGCGAAACGGTGAACATTGAAAGAGGGGTGCTGTTCGGCATACCTATGTTCAGCACGTTTTTTAATCTGAGTTGTTTGGCAGCTATTGCGGTGATGTTTGCAGTAGAATATATTTTCTACAAACAATGGCAGTTCAAGTTATTTCCTGCCAACCGGAAATCAATGACAGCCGATGTGGTGTTTTGTGCGCTGGTTATTTTATGCATTTATGTTTTCGGAATTTTTGAAGAGCAGTCGTTCATTTATTTTCAATTCTAACGAATGAGGTTTGCGAAGTTTACCTTTCTGGTGTTAGCTGTTTGTGCCGCAACTATGGCGCTGTTAGAGTTTGCTTACCGCAATTATTCCACTTCAGCCGACCGGTTGTTCAATCCGTATTACGCTAAAGCAAAAACAGTGGAAACACTTTACATCGGCAACTCACACACCGGTATATTCAGCGTGCTATTTCCGGAAGAAGTAAAAACAGTTGGCAATATGTCGCTGGGCGGTCAGGATGTTTTCAGAATGTACACGGCTCTTAAAACCATTGTACCCAAAAGCCCGGCTTTGAAAAAAATATATCTGGGGCTCGATTACGATTTGATTGGCTACAACCAAACCTGCAGTGGGCAGGAATACATTGACCGCGAGTATTACCCTTATACCGATACGCTGTATAACAACACCATGACCAACCGGGCCATGAGCAATTCTAATTTTTTTCGCGCTAACCGCGACATTGCATATTTGTTTAAACGAAACAAAGAGGAGAAAAAGCCGCTGAATTATATTCCGCTGGCCACCGCACCGGTGGTGGAAAGCAGCGATACCACGGCTAAAGAAGAAGTTGCCGAAGTGGCGCTTCCGCATAAAACCCACAACCAGTTTATGTGTCGCAAGCGGGCCGAAGAACATTCGCTGCTGAAGTTCAAGCAGAAGTATATTCCTGAGAATTTAGAATTGCTGAACCGGATTGTTGCTTTGTGCAGCCAACATAACATTAAACTTGTTTTGTTCGACCCTCCTAAAACAGAATGTTACCGGACCTACAGCAATAAACAAAACGTAGAGCAGGCAAAACATATTATTGATTCCTTTGCCGTGGCCAACAAAATTTCTTACCTCGATTACTACAACGACCCCGCCTTTAACGATGATATGTTTGTAGACTACGACCACCTGAATGAAACCGGTGTCAGAATTTTGTCGGATAAGTTAAACGCGCATCCGTAGAGGAATGAGTTAGCTTCGTATATGTCTGCCAGCAATTTCAATATAAGGGGTTTAACTAATGAAGAGGTTGAAGAGGCGCGAAAGCAACATGGTGCCAACCTGTTGAACTACAAAAAAGAAAACGGATTTATTGATGCACTGAAAAGTATAGCTAAAGAGCCGATGGTTATTTTGCTGTTGGCGGCTTCGGTGATTTATCTCCTCAGCGGCAAAACCGGTGACGGCATTTTTCTCGCTTCGGCTATTGTGCTGGTGGCTGCTATTTCGCTCTACCAGGATTCAAGAAGCCGCATTGCTTTGGGAAAACTGAAAGACTTTACACAGCCCAAATGCAAAGTCATACGCAATGGCGAAGTGCTTGAAATTATAAGCGAAGAGGTGGTGGTAGGTGACTGCCTGATGGTAGAGGAAGGCACTTCCATTATTGCCGATGGCGTAATTATCCATTCCAACGATTTTTCGGTGAATGAGTCGGTGCTGACCGGTGAATCATTGTCGGTTTATAAAGACAAAACAAAAGAAGATAACCGGATATACCGAGGCACCTCCGTGGCTGGAGGGCTGGCTATTGCCACCGTTACTGCCGTGGGTAATAAAACCAAACTCGGAGCTATAGGCAAAAGCTTAGAGAGTATACAGGACGAAAAAACTCCGCTCGAATTGCAGATCAGCAACTTTGTGAAGAAGATGGTGATGATTGGTGCAGTGGTGTTTGTAATTGTATGGGGCATCAACTATTACCGCACACAAAATTCGCTGGATAGTTTACTGAAAGCGTTGACCCTTGCCATGAGTATTCTGCCCGAAGAAATACCGGTGGCCTTTACCACGTTTATGGCCTTAGGTGCCTGGCGATTGATGAAGATGGGCATTGTGGTAAAACAGATGAAGACCGTTGAAACGCTTGGCAGCGCCACCGTTATCTGCACCGATAAAACCGGAACCATTACCGAAAACAAAATGAGTCTGGCAAAGCTTTATTTGCTGAGCACAAAAAAAATAACCGGAACCGAAGGAGCACTGAGCGCGGAAGAGAAAGAAATTATAAGACTTGCCATGTGGTCAAGTGAACCTATTCCTTTTGACGCTATGGAAGTGGCTTTGCACGATGCGTACAGCAAAACTGCGACTGGTGATGAAAGGCCTGACTTTAAAATGATTCATGAGTATCCGTTGAGCGGCAATCCGCCCTTGATGACTCACCTGTTTGAAAATGCAGCCGGCAAAAGAATTATTGCAGCAAAAGGTGCACCGGAGGCCCTTCTCGCGGTATCGGAATTAAGCACCACCGAAAAGCAAGAGGTGGAAGAAGCCGTAAAATCTTTAGCCACTGATGGGTTCCGGGTATTGGGTGTTGGAGAGGCGGTTTTTGCCGGCAATAACTTCCCCGCCACACAACAAGAGTTTAAATTCCTTTTCAAAGGGCTGGTTGCCTTTTACGACCCGCCCAAGAAAAACATTCAGCAGGTGCTGAAAGATTTTTACACAGCCGGTATGGATGTAAAAATTATTACCGGTGATAATGCCGCTACTACCGCTTCTATTGCAAAGCAAATTGGTTTTAAAGAATTTGAAAAAAGCATGAGCGGTGATGAACTGATGCAACTGCCCGAAAGCGAACTGGCACAACGCGTATCCGACACTTATATCTTCACGCGCATGTTTCCGGAGGCTAAACTTAAAATTATTGAGGCGCTAAAAGCAAAAAATGAAATAGTAGCTATGACCGGTGACGGTGTAAATGACGGGCCAGCGCTGAAAGCCGCACACATCGGCATTGCTATGGGTAAAAAGGGAACAGAGATTGCCAAACAAGCGGCTTCTCTTATTCTAACCGAAGACGACTTATCGAAAATGGTGGATGCCGTAGCTATGGGACGAAAAATTTATACCAATCTTAAAAAGGCCATCCAATACATCATCTCCA
Source organism: uncultured Chitinophaga sp. (assembly GCA_964493695.1). Classification (GTDB taxonomy): domain Bacteria; phylum Bacteroidota; class Bacteroidia; order Chitinophagales; family LD1; genus Bog-950. The sequence continues at coordinate 5,116 of CAZBPG010000038.1, forward strand.
TTCATATCCCCATCGTGCTTACGGTATTTATTCCGCTGGCCTTAGGATGGATTTATCCCAACATTTTTTCACCGGTGCATATTATCCTTCTTGAATTAATTATGGGGCCTACGTGTTCCATAATTTTTGAAAATGAACCAATGGAAGAGAACACCATGCTGCAAAAGCCACGTCCCTTCACCACTACTTTTTTTAACTGGAAAGAACTAACCACCAGCATCATTCAGGGCCTGGTAATTACTACCGGCACTTTAAGCACCTACCAGTATGCGGTGTATCAGGGTTTAAGCGAGCCGCTTACCCGTGCTTTTGTTTTTACCACCCTTATTGCCGCTAATATTTTTCTTACACTAGTTAACCGATCGTTCTATTATTCGCTGTTTACCACCCTTCGGTACAAAAACAAACTTGTGCCGTTGATTATAGTTATTACCATTCTTGTTACGGCTCTTTTGCTTTATGTAAAACCGATGGCGGCATTCTTTGAACTGGAAGCTTTGAGTATTGTTCAGCTCGCCACAGCCACCGGCATTGGTTTTGTTTCGGTTGGTTGGTACGAAATAGTAAAGTGGAGCAAGCGTTTAAAAGATTGACATTAGAAAAAGTAAACTCTGTGGCTTTCTTTGCATAACCCGAAAATGCATTCGGGTAATTGCCCACATATATAAGACACATGCAGTCAACCGATAACCCAAGCAACAATACAAGGCGTAAACCGAACAACTGGTATGTTATTACCGGGGGGCCCAGTTCAGGAAAAACCACTACGGTAGACCTGCTGAAAGCAAGGGGTTACAAAACCACCATTGAACATGCCCGCCATTACTTAGATATGCAACGGCTGAATGGCAGAACGGTGGAAGAGGTGCGCAATCACCAACGGGAGTTTCAACTGGCGGTGCTAAAAATGCAGATTGAGCAGGAAAAAAAATTGGTGGAGGAAGAGATAGTTTTTCTTGATCGCGCCATACCCGATGCACACGCGTACTATCACTATATGGGGCTGCCCGAAGACCCTGAGTTAGCCGAAGCCCTACAAGACATTTACTACAAAAAGGTTTTTATACTGGACTGTCTGCCGCTGGTAAAGGATTATGCCCGAAGGGAAGATGAAGCCGCGCAGAAAAAAATTCATGCCACGCTGATAGACGTTTACACCGCACTGCCTTTCCCTGTGGTGCAGGTACCGGTGCTTCCGCCAGATGAGCGTGTTGATTTTATTCTGAAGAATCTTTAAAGTCTAATGCAAAGTCAAATCACCTCGTATGTGGTTCAATTACTCGCTTATAATTTTCTTTGAAACAACTCCTCCAGCCGTACGGTATTGAACAAAATAAATCCCTTTCGCGAACCCGCTGATGTCTATGGTGGTTTGATAGAAAGCTACGGCCGTGGTTTTTTGCATAAATACTGTACGACCTGTTACATCAGTTACGTTTATCTCTCCCTCCTTACTTTGTCCGGTAGCTAGAGCAAAAGTAAACACACCGGTAGTAGGATTAGGATAAACGGAAAACACGGCTGTGTTTTTCACGCTGCTGATGCCGGTAGCTACGGTATCGGTATTGACACAAAACGCGCCTGAGTCAATCACCGTCAATATATAATCGGGCAAAGAACCCGGAAGGTTGGCGCGCAGATAAGTGAATGGCGCATTGCCTGCGCTGGTATAGGCTGTTCCATTATAAAGAATTTCATACTCACCGGTAGAATCGTTAGTGGTGCCAGAAATGCTGATGCACATTCTCCCGAGCGGATACATAACCTCGCTCGAAGGGGTGCTTTCTTTCGTAAGGCCCACCGGCATACCCGGGAAAGTAGTTACCTTAATAGAATCAATGGTTATCCCTCCTATATCGGGCGGGCAGAACAATTGCAATGTGACATTATAAGCCATTCCGCGCTCTACACATGGAAGTTCTTCGGATGCCGGGCCAATAAGAGCAAAATTATTGGTATCAATCACGCACTGGCCGAAAGCAGTTGTAGTCGATATAAAAACAAACAGAGCGGCTGCCAGCAGTTGACGTGTAAATTTGTGTTTCATAAGTTCAGGTTTTATCAAAGTTTACTCAGTTCCTCTTTTAAGAACGAAACAAGTGTTGAAATATAAGGTTTACTGAAATCGAATTTAGCTCCGGCTGTTTCGTAAAACACAGGAATAGGTTTGGTATAACCCAAACGAAGGGCATTCTTATAATCGTTGATTGCTTTTTTCGGATTCTGCTTAAAATTTCTCCAAAGCGCTAAGGAACCAAGTTCAGCAAAAGCGTACTCGATATAATAGAACGGCACTACATAAAAATGCAGAATGCTCTGGTAACCGGTTTCGAGAGCAGTTTCGCTGCCGGCCCAGTCAACGGCTGCAGGTGTAAAGCGCTTGTTCAGTTCCACCCATTTTGCTCTTCTCTCCACCACGGTATGATTTGGATTCTGGTACAGCCAAAACTGAAAACTATCGCCCTGGCAGGTTTTCGTGAGTATGGTTAAAATGTACTGCAGGTGATTTTTCTTCGCACGCTTCAAGTCTTCCGGATTCGGATAAAAAATATCCCAGTGCTCCATGCTCATCAGCTCCATGCCCATGGAAGCTACTTCTGCCACTTCGCTGGTAGTATCTTTAAAAGCATTCAACTCTAAATCGTGCGAGAGGAAAGTATGAATGGCATGTCCGCCTTCATGCACCATAGTAATCAAATCAGTTTCGCTGTTGGCCGAGTTCATGAAAATAAACGGCACGCCAATTTCGGGCATGGTCATGTTATATCCGCCCGGTCCTTTCTTCATCCGCGAATCAAGGTCGAGGTAATTCATGCGCTTCATAATTTCAATGCGCTCACCGAAGTAAGTATCCAGACGGTTAAAGCACTGAATGGTTTTATCAATCAATTCCTCTGTTGAATTAAAGGGTTTCAAAGGAGCCTTGCCGCTGGGGTCAACATCTCTGTCCCATGGTTTCAATACATCTAACCCAAGCTCGCTTTTTCTTGTTTCAAACAACTGATTCACCAGCGGCATCAGCACTTCCTCAATCGAAGCGTGAAATTGAATACAATCAGCCGGAGTGTAATCAAAGCGGGCAAGTTCATTGAAACGATACTCCATAAAATTTTCGAAACCTGCATTCTTCGCAATTTTCGTTCGAAGCTGAATCAGTTCGGTCAGCAGCGCATCAAGCTTTTCTGCATCCTGTAATTTTCTTTCGGTTATTAACCGGAAGACTTCTTCACGCTGTTTACGATTGTTGCTCTTCAAGTGAACATGTGCCTGCTGCACCGTTAGTTCCGATCCGTTGTAATGAATACTCTGCGCACCGGCAATCTGGTCAAAAGTGCTTTGCTTCATGTTCATCTCGCTTTGGAGCGGAATATTTTCCTCCCGGAAAAGCTCCAGCGATTTCTTGACCTTCCGGATGGTGGTAAAAAATACATCCTGGTCTAATTGTTCAATAAATGGAGCTGAAACAAACTTTTTATCGAGCAAATTTATCTGCACACTCAGCTTCGGGTAGATGTTGGTATACTGGTTCATCAAAGCCGCCTGTGCTTTTTCGTCAGAAGTATCTATGGTAGTGCGCACGTAAATCCAGCGGCTGTGTTCACCGAGTACGGCATCCAGTTCGCTCCAGTCCTTCAGCCAGTTTTTCAGTCCTTCTAATGAACTGATAGTTCTTTCTAAAAGATTTTTGTAATACGGCTCAATGGCATCCCAGGTAGAAGGGTCGAAATTTTCGGCTACAAAGTTTCTCTTTTTGCGCTTAGGAATCTCGATTCCCTGCTGTGTTTCATTAGTCATGTATTACGTTGCTTTTCTTGGCGTAGTTATTTTGCGCACCGGTGCGGGTTTAGCTGTGGCTTTTCCCCCCTGGTCAGATTTAGTAGCAATATGCTTGCTATCTTTATGCGTGGTCAAATCCTTTTTCACCTCGGTTGTCTCATCTGCTGCTTTTTCAGCGGTCAACTCGTCAATTAGGTTTTTACCGTTTAAAATAGAATACCACTTCGCAAGTTTCCTCATATCGCTCACGTGCACTTTCTCTTTATCGTAGGCAGGAAGCACCTTTTCCATCCACGCTTTAAGGACTTTTTCATCCTTAGCATCAGGCACAGCAGTTCCGTCTTTCTTGATAGAAGCCAAAACTTCTTTCAAGGCAATCGGGTCTTCGTTAGTATAAATAGTAATGTTATCAAGTGTGCTGAAAAGATTATTTCTGCCCGAAACGAATTGTGTTTTGTCATCCAGCAGTGAAGTAACAATCAAACCATCGTTTCTGCGCGCTGTTATTTTGAATAAACCCGGCATGCCAGGAATAGCTACAATTTCTGATAAATCCATGTTTTATTTTTTAGGGGTGCTAAAATAGAAATATCTATCAAGTAAGAATGCGTAAACTTGCACCCCGATGGAATTTAACCTTACTACAAAATATCAGCCCGCAGGTGACCAGCCCGAAGCAATTAAACAATTGGTGCAGGGGGTTCAGCAAAACGATAAACATCAGGTATTGCTGGGCGTTACCGGTTCCGGTAAAACCTTTACCATAGCAAATGTTATTCAACAGGTAAAGAAGCCAACGTTGGTGCTTACGCATAACAAAACGCTGGTATCGCAATTATACGGAGAGTTCAAACAGTTTTTTCCTGATAATGCAGTTGAGTACTTTGTGTCATATTACGATTACTACCAACCGGAGGCATACATTGTTTCAACCGGCACTTACATTGAAAAAGATTTAGCCGTTAATGAAGAAATTGACAAGCTGCGATTAAGTGCAACAGCTTCTCTCTTGTCCGGACGAAGAGATATTATTGTGGTGGCATCGGTGAGTTGTATTTATGGTTTGGGAAATCCGGTGGAAATTGAAAATGGAATTATCCGGATTCACACCGGACAGGTGATGGCACGTAATGCGTTTCTTCATAAACTGGTTGACTCACTTTATTCGCGTGCCGAAGAATTGCAGCGCGGAACTTTCCGTGTAAAAGGCGATGTAATAGAAATTGCTCTGCCGTATCTTGATTACGCTTTCCGAGTTACCTTTTTCGGCAATGAAATTGAAGAGATAGAAAGTTTCGAAACCTCTACAGGCAGAACACTCGGCAAACTGACGATGACGTCTATTTTCCCTGCTAACCTGTATGTTACATCAAAAGATTCTCTAGTAAGGATTATTGACGAAATTCAATTGGAACTAAACTCCCAATTCGAATATTTCAAATCAGTGGGAAAGTATGTCGAAGCTGCCCGATTGAAAGAACGCGTTGAGTTTGACATGGAAATGATGCGTGAGCTCGGTTATTGTTCCGGTATCGAAAATTATTCGCGCTTTCTGGACAGGAGGGCAAAAGGAACCCGTCCGTATTGTCTGCTCGATTATTTTCCGGATGATTTTTTATTGGTGGTGGATGAAAGCCATCAAACTATTCCGCAAATTGGCGGCATGAGTGGTGGCGATCGCTCACGCAAGATTAATTTAGTGGAATATGGTTTCCGGTTGCCTTCTGCTTTAGATAATCGCCCACTTAACTTTCCGGAATTTGAAACCCTGATGAAACAGGCAATTTATGTAAGCGCTACACCGGGCGATTATGAAATGGCACAAACCGAAGGAAGCTTTATTGAGCAAGTGGTGCGGCCAACAGGCTTGCTCGATCCACCTATTGAAGTGCGTCCGAGTTTGAATCAGATTGATGATTTACTGGACGAAATTGACGAATGCGTTAAAAAGCAAGAGCGCGTATTGGTAACTACACTTACCAAGCGAATGGCAGAAGAACTGTATAAATACCTGGCACGCGTAAGCATCAAGTGTCGTTACATTCACAGCGAAGTGCATACTCTTGACCGCATCGAAATCATTCGCGATTTGCGTCTCGGTAAGTTCGATGTGCTTATTGGCGTAAATCTTTTGCGCGAAGGCTTGGATTTACCCGAGGTTTCACTTGTTGCAATTTTGGATGCAGACAAAGAAGGATTTCTTCGTAACCGCAGAAGTCTGATTCAGGTGGCCGGTCGTGCTGCGCGGAATGTAAACGGAAAAGTAATTATGTATGCCGACAAAATAACCAACAGTATGCAGTTGACCATTGATGAGACCAATCGCAGAAGAGAAAAACAAATTAAGTACAACACCGAAAACAATATTACACCTATCACTATCTTTAAGAGTAAAGAAGATATCATGCAGCAAACTTCGGTATTGAATATTCGTGTTTCTCCCGATTCTTACATAGAAATGGAGGAAGAGGAAAGTATGGTAGCAGAGCCGGTAGTGCAGTATATGAATGCCGTTCAATTGCACAAAGCCATTGAATCAACACGTCAGAAAATGCTGGAGGCGTCAAAAGAAACTGATTATCTAACAGCAGCAAAGCTACGGGATGAAATGATTTCGATGCAAAAGTTATTGAAGGAGAAGTTTGGATAGATATAAATGCGAGTACATTAAGAAGCCATAATAAATCATTTTTAAAAATTACTTGATTTGAAAGTGCAGCGTAAAATTTACAAGACCATTAAAGGCGGCAATCCGGAGATTCTTCCTTATTTGGAAGAAGTATGGCATTCACGCCAGTTAATTTTCAGTTTTGCTTTACGCGATTTAAAGGTACAGTACGCTCAAACTTATCTGGGTGTTTTGTGGTCTGTCATCCAACCGCTTACCGCCTTACTCATTTTTGCATTTTTTTTCCAAAGGGTTGTTCCTTTGCAAATTGGTGTTCCTTATGCAGCATTTGCTTTCACAGGAATTATGGGTTGGTTCTATTTCACCACATTAGTTGGCCAAGCGGGCACAGTATTAATGCACAATCAGCATATTATCAAGAAAATTCAATTCCCGCGTTTAGTGCTTCCCGTATCCAAAGCATTAGTAGGCTTGGTTGAATTTGGAATTTCCTTATTAATACTGATAGTTGTGTTATCAATGAGTGGCTACTCTTTTTCTGTGAAGATTGTGTTACTTCCCATTGTTGTTTTAGCCAATATCATTACCGGACTGTCGGCCGGTATTTGGCTTTGTGCATTAACCATCAGGTTCAGAGATTTACACCATATTATACCCTTTCTTATTGGTTTCGGCATTTGGTTAACTCCTGTTTTTTATCCAACCACTATTGTTCCCCAATCATTTAACTGGATTTATTATTTACATCCGGTTGCCAACGTTGTTTCCCTTTATCGATGGATGTTTCTTAGTATGCCAATTGATTTGCCACAAGTTATCATATCCCTGATTTTTGCGCTGGCTATGTTCATTTGGGGACTCTTCTTCTTTATCAAGAATGAAAAATTTATTGCTGATTTTTTATAAAAGATATCATGGCTGCGGTATTACTTGAAGTTAAAAACATATCGAAATATTTTCGGCTTCACAAAAAGCACGGCAATAGTTTAAAAGAAACTCTTACCGGTTTTATCCGATCAGAAAAAGAATCGGCAGATAATTTTTTGGCGCTGAACGACATTTCATTTTCTGTTTGTGAAGGTGAGGCACTTGGTATTATAGGAAAAAATGGAGCCGGCAAATCAACACTTTTGCGAATATTAAGCGGAATAGTCCAGCCGGATGAGGGGGAAATAAATTTCTATGGAAAAGCAGTTTCTATTTTAGATATTGGTGCAGGGTTTCATCCGGAACTAACCGGTCGCGAAAATGTCTTTTTTTCAGCTTCGCTTTATGGATTTACTAAAAAAGCAGTAGAAGAAAAGATTGACGCAATAGTTGAGTTTAGTTCAATTGGAGATTTTATAGATGAACCGGTTAAAAACTATAGTTCCGGAATGTACCTCCGTTTAGCTTTCGCCATAATTGCATTTCTGGATGCCGATATATACCTGATTGATGAGGTGATCAGCGTGGGCGATGCCGATTTTCAGCTTAAATGCAAAACTAAAATTGAAGACCTGATAACCCGTGGAAAAACACTCATTGTTGCCTCGCACAACATGAATGAAATGGCCATGTTGTGCAACCGCATCTTGCTCCTTGAAGGCGGAGTTGTTATTAGCGAAGGAGGCACAGATGTGATACAGAATTACATGGCACGTTCATTGCCACAGTTTCAGCATCTAAAAAACGAAGAACTCTATCAGATTAAAGACGTTTACGGGCAGCTACCTCAATCGCCTGAAATAGTTTTACTTGAAAGCGGAATTAGCGAGTTCAAACGAACGCCTTTAGGAATAAGCAATAAACATTCGTTTAAAATTTTTGTGGAACTGGAATTGTTAGAACAAAAATGCATTGACCTGGCTATTCGTTTTTTCGATCAAACTAATATTGTCCTTTTTATAGCTTCTACTTTTCCGCAAAACAATCAAGCCATTAGTTTGGAAGGGAAATACAGAGTGGAGTTTGAAATACCATCGAACCTTCTAAATCATGGTTTATACTCAGTTGATCTATTAGTTGTTAAAGATGCAAAATCCGTTTTCAATGCTCATAGTGCACAATCGCAACTAGCATCGCTGTTGTTCAGAGGCGAGAAATTTATCAGCATAAAAATGGCGGATGAAAAAGAAGATGACTACAACATCAATTACCCCGGAATAATAAAACCTATCATTCACACAGCCATTATTTATACAGAACCCGGTTAATTCGATTGCGATCTTTAGATTTGTTTTTAATATAAATCAAATGCTGCCTTTTATCGGTTTCTATTTTCAATAAAACTATTAATCCAACAATAATGCTGACCCGAAAGGTATTTCCGTATGCAGCAATTCTGTTCATTGTTCTTATCACTTCCTGCTATTCTACAGGGAAGGGAAAAAAATATAGGGAAGTTAATCTGCATTCCGAAACACCTATCCAATCTCAAATTACAATTGAAAACCAAGGGAAAAAGGATGCTCGCTTTTTCATGAAGCTAAATAATGGTTTCTATCGCTCCGAAAATGAAATTGCCGATGAGATTAAAAAAATGCCGGAAGAGTATTCGGGTGAGTTGTTGGAAAGAAAAGCCTGGCGATATGTGATAAAGAATGTAAAATTCAGCAAACCGCTTTCTTCGGAAAACTGGCAACATTCACCCGTATTAATGATTAACTCAATTGGCAATGGAATATGTGATGATTTAAGTTCAACCCTTCATATACTATGGAGGGCATTAGGATTGCAATCTAGAGTTTGGGCGTTAGAAGGGCATGTTGTCCCTGAAGTTTTTTCAAACGGGAAATGGCACATGTATGACCCTTCACATCAAACGTACTACCTTAACAGGAAAAATGAAATTGCCGGAGTTGAAGAACTTTCAAAACACCCTGAACTTATAACTGAACCCATAGGTAGAGTTGGGGTTGAAAATGGAAACGCTGTTACCTATGCATTAGCCCACTCAGAAAAAATGGCAAATACTTATTCCAGCGTTTCAAACAATGCAATAAATAGTTGGTACAATTTTGATTTTAGTTTAGTCGATACTTTTTTTCGACTACCGGCAGGAGCGACAATAAAGTTTCCTGTAAGCCGCAGCAATAGCGAAATACAAACGTGTAACAGCTTTTCCTCATCTTATTCGTTTTTATCGGTTGAAGTTAATGGGAAAGAAACGGCAGAAATTAGTGCGCCACTTATTTTATACGCCATTGAAGGTGCCGGCACGATTAGTATCGACAATAAACAGTTCCAAATAAATTCAGAAGAACTGCAAAAATATTTGAATGATTTTTCGATGTTTCATCAACATGTAACCCTTGTAGGGAAAAACACTAATGCCACTATTTTTTATCTCCTCAACAGCAGGGCTATTTCAATAAACCACACTAATACACTTTTTTGGGGAGGCTACAATACGGAAGGTCTTCATGCTGAGATAAAAAAGGATGAAACCGTTTCCGCAAATACTAACTTTTCTATAAACCTTGATAGCCTTATAAAAGAAAAATTTATAGCTTATGATAAAAGGAGAGGGCAACGACTACAACAAATTGCCACACTTTTTACAATTAATGCTGATGAGAAGAACATAGCAGAGAGAATAGCCTTTATTGTAAGTATGGATAACAAAATGAGTAATGAGGAGAAGAAACAAGTATTGCTTTTTGCCAATAAAAGAGTGAATGCATTATTAGCTAAATTACCGACCGGCAAAAAACGCGAAAGGTTTTTTGAATCGCTGTCCAATCCGTATCTCTTGATAGTATTACTTACTTATATTGAGTATTGCAACGAGCAGGATATAGTTAAAATGGTTTTATAGCATTACCTGCAAAAATATAGTTTGGCTCAATTACAAAAGTTGCTTATTATTTTCTAACTGTACAATTGATTTTCTGCAAATAAATTCGCGTTTAAATGGCAATTTCTATTTTCAATAAAGTAGTTCAGCGGCTAATAAACTCTCGTAAAACTATAACGCCAAGGGTGCTTGAAACGGAGGAAAGTATTTTAGCTACTTACAGGGCAAACAGAACCATTCCAGCCTCTGCTTTTGCTTGTCTCGCCCCATGGACTTCTATAAGTTTCAATATTGATGGATACGCCACCGTTTGTTGCTTGAATAGAACAACCACTGTTAATGTTGCCAATGGTTCTATTGATGAAATTTGGAAGAGTGAGGCTTTCGCGCAACTGCGCGAAAATGTTTCGAAAGAAAATTTGAAGTTTGATTGTTCTATTTGCCACCAGCAAATTCAAGCAAAAAATTTTACGGGTGTAAAAGCGGCCAGTTATGATGCGTATTACCCATATCATCCGGAACGACCTGCATTTATGGAGTTTTGCCTGGACAATACCTGCAACCTGGCTTGTGTCATGTGCAATTCCTTGTTGTCTTCTTCTATTCGTAAAAACGAGCATCTTCCGCCTCTTGAAAAAAAATATGACGAAAGATTTGTGGAGCAGTTACTGCCTTATATTCCTTTTTTGAAAGAAGCTGTTTTTTCAGGAGGGGAACCCTTTTTGATACCGATTTACTACAAAATATGGGAAAGAATGCTCGACCTCAATCCCCAAATGACCATAGGTATTGTTACTAATGGTTCAACCTTGAATAGCAGGATTAAAGATATGTTGGAGCAGGGAAGATTCAAGATTAATATTTCGATTGATTCTGTTCATAGGGAAACATATGAAGCCGTAAGGCGAAATGCAAGTTTTGATATTTTAATGAACAATTTTGAATGGTTTAAAGAATATGGTAACCGTAAAAATTTACCGGTTAACATACCGGTTTGTCCGTTAACCAAAAATTGGGATAAGATTCCCGAGGTTGTTCGCTTCGCAAATAAAAACGATGTTTCCATCAACTTCGTTTATGTTGACCGGCCATTTTCACAAGCCCTAATTCATAGTACACCGGAGTATCTTGAAAAGATTATAGCCCTTTACGAACATGAAAAATTTGATGCCGTATCCACCTGCTCAGTAAACAACGTAAAGAGATTTAAGGGTCTAATTGATGATATAGTAAAATGGCGAGAAAATAAATTAACCACCACCGAACCTGTTTCTGAAAAAGATTTGCTCCATTTGCTGGAAGAAAAAATCATTCAATGTGATGACATTCTTGACAGGGAGGCTGAAGCCGGAACTAAAGAGGAAATGATTTTGAAAATAAAAATGGTTTTAAATGAAATACCCGAGGGGAAAAAGAATATGATTCTTAAAGTTTTTAATAGCTATTCTGTTAAACGTTTACATCATTTTTTTGAAGGAAAAACTATCGCAGAAATTACTGTATTCTTCAAGGAATATGTAGGACAAGAAATTTAATAGAGAAATTCTATTTTCTGTTTATTGACCAACCATAAATCATATTCATTACCTTGAAGTAAGCAACCTGAAGATTCCCCAACGGAACGGCATTAAACTCCTTCTCGAACCGGCTACTGAAATAATTGAAAAGCCTGATATCTACGTCATTCACCTTGGCAATTCTATCCAGAAGAGAATCTGAAATTTCCTGTCCAACAATATTTTTTGCCACATTCTTTTTGTGGTAATACAACGGCTTTATCCCAATTTTATGTTTAAAATAGAACAACCCCTGGTCAAATTGTTCCGTAGGATAAATTCCCGCAAAATATTTTTCGCTGTTTTCGATAGCGGTTTTATACGCCATCTCCTTATCCTTTCGTATTTCGTCTATACTTAGGCCCGACAAAAAAAACGTTTGCATATTATGCAGAAACTCCAATGACAAGAAATCTTCCATTGATTTTGAGCCAGGAAGTAATTGGTTTTTGTAGTCATCATTCATTCGATGATAAGCTTTGAAAGAAGAAATGTAATGCTCAACAGGCTCCCTTACCACGCCTATATACTTGAAATTATCCTCTTTTAGTATCTCATGAATGCCAAATGTAAAGTGTCCTCCTATGATATTGTACTTTTCCCAGTCAGGTGTCTTTTGTAGATTATAAAAAGGACCTTCTTTTATCCGGCTTTCAAAATCGTCCATGTCGGGGCGTGGAGGATAAAAAAAACCAACTTGATTATTCTTATCTTGTCGCAGGACTTCCATAAAAGTGGTCCCTGATGTCTTAGGTGTATGTACAAAGAAGTATTTCAATATCTGTTAGATGTTTCGAATAAAATTAGCTGATGGAAACTGATTTCTATAAACCGAAAAAGTGAAATTTTTTGAACGAAGAACACCGCAATTCGAAAATATGCTTTTCCCGGTTTTTACGAATTCAACCGCAAATATATATAACAATATGTCGGGCGTGATTTTTTCCCTAAGATTACACTTCAAACTACTCATAGACTAGTAATGTCAAAATCTTATAAAGAACAATCTGATAAAGTAGCTGCTTATTATAATGAGTGGAACGAAAAATATACGAAGATATATGGCAAAACCATTCAAGCACATCGACCTCCTGACGATTATGACTTAATGGAATACACAACAAAAAGTGCTGATTTAAAGGACGGGCAGAAAATACTTGATGCCGGTTGTGGTAACTGTGGTCCTTCTATCTTTTTCGCAAGTAAATTTGACATCCGGGTTGAAGCCATTACTATATCATCACTTCAGGTATTAGAAGCAACAAAAAGAATAGCAGAAAACGAACTACAGGATAAAATCCATGTGTGCGAGGGCGACTATCATGAACTTGATTTGATTTATCCTGTTGATAGTTTCGACCGAATTTTGTTTTTAGAGGCATTAGGTCATGCCGGTAACCCTTCAAAAGTTATTCAAGCAGCCTATAAAGTGCTTAAGCCGGGGGGAGAAATTTATATTAAAGATTTTTATCCTAAGGTTACCAGAAACAATGAAATCAGAAAAAAAATAACCCGTATAGTCAGCAACCTAAACTATCATTACAGCTATAATACACTTGATTTAAACGATACTATCACAGCATTAAGAGAGAGTAATTTTGAGATTTATTTTATACGACAGTTTGGCTTTAAAAATGATGCTTCCATCAAAAATGACTTTGAAGAAAGATTTGGAATAGACCTGTTTGGGGAAATTGAAGAATTTTATTTTGCTGAATGGCTTGAGATAAGATGTGTAAAACCAATTTATTGAAGTTTTGCTTTGCTTTGTACAACCAGATACTTGAAAACGGTCAGCGAAAAAAAACTGTAAGATTTTAACAATTTAGTAATATGATAATTAAAGACCCGTACACATATGCAAGTATGAGAGCCATGGAGGGCAGAATCAACTGGCATATAAACGATTTATGCAATTTCAAGTGTGAGTATTGCTTCTTTCCATATTTTGTAAAGGAGAACCCCGATGTCGGCAAGTTAAACCCCGTTGAAATACTGAATGCATTTAACAAAACAGGGCGACAATGGCATATATATATAGCTGGAGGTGAGCCAATGCTTTACCCAAATTTTATTGAATTGGTGAACGTGGTTAAACCCCATCACCCAATAATGATTTCAACTAATCTTTACAGCAAAAATGTAAAAGCTTTTGCTGAACAGGTTTCTCCCGATAACATTATTGTAATCAATGCTTCCTTGCATATTGGCCATCATACGGAAACAAGCCTACTTAAATTCATTGACAACTATCACCTGTTTCATAGTAAAGGATTTAACATCATTGTCACATATGTAACATATCCTCCGCTTTTTGAACGGCTGGAAAAAGATTTTGAGTTCCTGAAATCAAAAGGTATTGAACAGGTTCACCCTCTAACATTTCAAGGAATTTTTGAAGACAAAAAATACCCGGAAAGCTATACACACGAGCAAATAAAAATCATTGAAAAATTATCTGTAGAAAAGATGGAACTTTTTACAACCCTTGATAAAATGAATTTTAAAAATAAACCGTGCAGGGCTGGCAAAGACTATTTTTTTATGGATATACATGGTGAGATGTATAAATGCGGCACTATATTGGAAGAATCCTATGGCAATTTGTTTAAAGGGACATTTAGTCCGGGCGAATTTTCTTTGCCTTGTCCGGTATCTCGTTGCAATGACAGTTGTCATGGAGTTACTTCTTTGGTAGAGAAACCAGAAATTCCAAAACTGAATTCTGAGTTAAAACACACTGTTTTAAAAAACTATCACTACTTCAAGGAAATCTTATCGAGATAAAATCCGAGTTCTTCATTGTAACTTGCTACATTTGGAACGTACGCTCAGCAGGCAGGAATGTATGGGCTCACGTTCGGTAGTTGTATACCGAGAGGCAGAGCATACGTGCCGATTGTTGGAATTTATGTTACCGCTACAGAGTTAAGCAAAAAAATAAAGCAAAATCACCATCCCCCCCCCAAAAAAAACAACCACTTTCATGGGATTTTAAAAAATATATTACTACCCCCTAAAAACTAAGCCTGCTGCGACTTTTCAACAAAAAATATTTGCTAATTTCTTGCTCGGGTATTAACTCTTTCTATTTTAGTTGTTAAAATATCCAGATTCCGTTAATCAAACCAATACCATGGCAGATAACAGAAAGTACGTTTTGGCTTTAGACCAGGGTACTACCAGTTCGCGTTCGATCATATTCGATGATCAGGGAAACATTGTGGCGATGGCTCAAAAAGAATTTTCACAAATCTTTCCAAAGCCGGGTTGGGTGGAGCACGACCCCGAAGAAATCTGGAACTCACAGCTTTACACAGCCAAGGAAGCTATTCGCAATGCGGGAATTTCTGCCAGCCAGATTGCCTCGATAGGCATTACCAACCAAAGAGAAACCACCGTAGTTTGGGACAAAAAAACAGGAACACCGGTTTGCAACGCCATTGTTTGGCAGGACAGAAGAACTTCTGAAATATGCGATGCGCTGAAAAAGAAAGGGTTAGAAAAACACGTGCGCGAAACAACCGGTTTGGTGATTGATGCCTATTTCAGCGGCAGCAAAATCAAATGGATTTTAGATAATGTTAAAGGGGCGCGCAAAAAAGCCGAAAACGGAGAATTGCTTTTCGGCACTATAGATACGTGGCTGGTTTGGAAACTGACAGACGGCAGTTTGCACATTACCGATTACAGCAACGCCTCGCGTACCATGTTATTCAACATTAAAACATTGAAGTGGGACCCGAAGATGCTCACCGCACTTGGCATTCCTTCGCTCATGTTGCCTTACGTTACCGATAGCAGCCGCATTTACGGTTTCACTCATCGCGGAATTTTTGATGTGGAAATTCCGATTGCGGGAATTGCAGGCGACCAGCAGGCCGCCTTGTTCGGTCAAACCTGTTTTAATTCGGGCATGGCCAAGAATACTTACGGCACCGGCTGCTTTATGCTGATGAACACCGGAAGCAAATTAGTAAAGTCGAAACACGGACTCATTACCACCATTGCCTGGGGCATGGGCGGTAAAGTGGAATACGCTTTAGAAGGAAGTATTTTTATTGGCGGTGCTGCGGTTCAATGGCTGCGCGATGGCTTGAAAGTAATTGACACGGCTGCCGATTCAGAATATCATGCAAGTTCGGTTGAAAGTTCAGATGGTGTTTATGTAGTTCCGGCATTTGCGGGGCTCGGTGCCCCTTATTGGGATATGCAGGCGCGCGGAACAGTTTTTGGCTTAACACGCGGCACTACCAAATCGCACTTAACACGGGCTACCCTTGAATCAATTGCTTACCAAACCCGCGATGTGCTCACGGCCATGCAGCAGGATTCGGGCATTAAACTTAAATCTCTGCGTGTTGATGGCGGTGCCTCTGCCAATAATTTCCTGATGCAGTTTCAAAGCGATATGCTTGGTGTGCCGGTTGAGCGGCCAAAGATTACAGAAACTACCGCGCTGGGTGCGGCATATCTTGCGGGGCTTGCAGTTGGTTATTACAAAAAACCGAACATTATCAAGCAATGGAAAATTGATAACCAGTTTAAACCTAAAATGAAAGCCCCCGATAAAGAAAAGCTTTACAAGGGCTGGCAAAAAGCCGTAGCGGTGACCATGCACTACGGAAAAACGAAGTAACTTTTTCAGCTTCATCTACTCGCTTTAAGTTTTCTATTTTTAAGATGTGAATCCGTATCTCCTCTCCGCCATTTGCATTTTTTCTTTCATGTGCGCCATGTTCGTGTTGGCGCAACTCGTTAAAAACAACAGCATAGTTGACATCGGCTGGGGCGTGGGCTTCATCATCGTTACAGTGGTTACTTTTTTTGTGTATGGCGATGACCGGTTCCATCAAAAACTGACGAGTTATCTGGTAATTGTTTGGGCTCTTCGGCTGTCTATATATATAGGTATCCGCAACATCGGGCAGCCCGAAGATTTCCGCTATGCCAACTGGCGGAAGGAATGGGGAAACAGTTTTCTGCTCCGCTCCTTTTTACAGGTATTTATGCTGCAAGGGCTAATTATGTTCATCAACACATTGCCTATTGTGGTTATCAATGCCGACCTGTCGGTTTTCAAATCGTACAAAGTGCTTTATCCGGTGGGTGTTGCCGTTTGGGTGGTAGGCTTTTTCTTCGAAGCACTGGGCGACTACCAGATGTATATGTTTAAATGCAACAAGCACAATAAAGGGAGGATAATGAACAAAGGGCTGTGGAAGTTTACCCGCCACCCGAATTACTTTGGCGAAGCAGTGATGTGGTGGGGAATTTTTCTGCTGGCTATTCCTTCCGGCAAATGGTATATATCTGTTTGGGCACCGGTTACACTTACTTTTCTACTGATGAAAGTTTCGGGGGTTACCATGCTCGAACGAAAGTACGAGGGCAACGATGAATACACTATGTATAAGCGAAACACAAATTCATTTATACCTTGGTTCCCGAAAAACAAATCCTGAAGAATGAAGAATGGTTTACTTGTATTGACTTTTTTCTCTTTCCTGAATCTATCGGCTAATTCGTTTACAGCGTATAAAGAGCATCTGGCTAAAGACCGCCTGCTTTTAATTTTTGATAAAAATGTTTCGGCTGAACGCAAAGCCGAAATCATTCAGTCGTCTGGCGTGGTTACAGCATTTACGCATCTTCCGTCACCAGCACTCACTATTTGCATGACGAACAATTTCGAAGAAGCACAAACCTTCTTTTCATCTGTTCCGGAAGTAACATTCGTTTCGTTTTTTATCACCGATGGCCAAGACCATTATGCCGGTGTGCTCAACAATTTTTTTGTAAAACTAAAGGACAAAAACTTTGAGCCATTATTAAAGGAAAAGCTGAAACAACTCAACCTTGGCGAGGCAACCTCCGATAAGTACATTCCGAATCTCTACAAAATCACAAATTCAAACTCTAAAATCCGGAATACGATTGATGTTTGTGCTTTGTTCTTAAATGAGGGTTGGGTTGAATACGCCTCGCCAAACTATCTGCTCAACCCCTTGGTATCCTCCGATGCGCTTTTTAATCGGCAATGGAATATTAAAAATACCGGAAGCGTAATTCAAGGAAACGGAGTGCCCGATGCCGATATGGATGTAGACAGTGCCTGGACCATGACCACAGGTGACCCGAATATTAAAGTGAGTGTAATTGATTCCGGTGTTGATACGTTACACGCTGATTTGGTACAAAACATGTTACCCGGTCACGATGCCATCAGCGATTCTACCGATGGTTATCCCACACCTGCCTATCCTAACGATGGACACGGCACCTGCTGTGCAGGAATTGTTGCCGCTGTAAAGGATAATGTAATTGGCTGTGCAGGGGTTGCCCCTACGTGCAAGATAATTCCGGTCCGCGCGTTTTACTACATTTTGTTAGTAGGCGCGAGCGACCCGCTTCCGTATTCTACCAGCGATGCTTTTTCAGACGCCATTGGCTGGAGTTGGAGCACCGCTAATGCAGATGTACTCAGCAATTCCTGGGGGCTTCCTCCGGCACTCATTACTTTTTTACCCGGAGGCACACAACCGGTTACCGATGCTATTGTGACCGCTCATACAAATGGCAGAGGAGGGAAAGGAATCGCTATGTTTTTCAGCAGCGGAAACGATAACGACAGTGTTGGCCCTATTTGGCCTGCAGGATTGGCGGAAACTATTGCGGTGAATGCCACCAACATGTGCGACACGCGCAAGGCACCGGGCGACTGCAGTGGCGAAAACTGGGGAGGCGATTTTGCAGGCAATCTTGATTTCAGTGCACCGGGTGTAAAAATTACCACCACCGACATACGCGGTGCAGAAGGTTTTTCGAACAACGATTACACCTTTACTTTTAACGGAACTTCAGCGGCCTGCCCGAATGCGGCTGCGGTGGGAGCTTTGCTACTTTCGCTTCAGCCACACTTAAGGGCAGAAGACATCCGCAACATCATTACACAAAGCTGCGATAAGGTGGGCTACTCCTACGATTCTTCTTACGCCAACGGAACCTGGTGCCGCGAACTCGGCTACGGAAGAGTGAACGCTCATAAAGCGTTGGTGCATTCACTTTCTTATAATGGAGTTAATGAAGCAAAAGAAAACGCAGTGCTGAATGTTTTCCCAAATCCTGTACAGGGAACTTTAAACATTTATTCGGGCAGCAAGAAAAATTGCACGATGAAAATTTACTCTATTACCGGTGAGAAACTTTTACAGCAGGAACTTTGTGAAGGTCTGAATGTATCGGATGTTTCTTCATTGCCATCGGGAATTTATCTGGTGAGGACAGATACCGAGAGCGGAATCGTAACTAAGAAAGTTACAATTATCAGCCGGTAGGTTTTTTCTCAGTGTGTTGCTTCCGTTTGTTTCTCCAACTCTGCCTGCTTCTTGCAGAGCGATTCGCTCATACGAGCATTTAGGAGAACAAAACCTATCAGCACTACACAGAACACTACCAACATTAAATTCATGGACGTGTCGGTTTTCATAGCTTCTACTTTTGGGTTGAGTAAAATTTACATTACACAAGTGTAACGTTTGTTTTCAGATAATATTACACATGCTTTGTCACAGTATTGTCATATTCACAAGCTATCCACAATCGGGCTATAATAGTGCCACATACATGTAAAGGCTGGCTCAGGTTGTTTTATCTCTTAAAACTGGTTGCAGATGAGAGATTTATGAAGTATGTTTTTTTACTTCATAAAAGTGACTTTGTTTGGGATACGTGGATTTGTAGCAATTACTTGACGAAGTAATGCACATGTGATTAGACGATATCACAATTCGACAATGGAGTTACCTGATAACAGTAAACCCCGTGTATGGCTGTAATGCCGCAGGAATTTTCACTCCGTCTGCTGTCTGATGATTTTCGAGAAGTGAAGCAACGATACGTGGTAGAGCCAAAGCACTTCCGTTGAGTGTGTGCGCCAATCTTGTTTTTTTGTTTTCATCGCGAAAGCGAACTTTCATACGGTTGCTTTGAAAGGTTTCGAAGTTGGAAACAGAACTTACTTCGAGCCACCGTTTTTGTGCGGCACTATAAACTTCAAAATCGTATGTAAGTGCAGAGGCAAAACTCATATCGCCACCGCATAAGCGCAAGATACGATAAGGCAATTCTAATTTTTGAAGAAGAGATTCTACATGTTTCGCCATTTCTTCCAGCACTTCGTAACTCTTATCAGGATGAACGATTTGAACAATCTCCACTTTATCGAATTGATGAATACGGTTTAAGCCGCGCACATCTTTCCCGTAGCTGCCCGCTTCGCGTCTGAAACATGGAGAGTAAGCCGTAAACTTTGTTGGAAGTGTTTCGAGAATTTCATCGCGCACAATATTCGTAACCGGAACCTCAGCAGTGGGAATGAGATAAAAACCTTCTTCCTTGGTTACATACATCTGTCCTTCTTTGTCAGGTAACTGACCGGTAGCGAATGCGCTGGCTTCGTTTACCATGTGCGGAGGAATAACTTCGGCATAACCCGCTTCAACCGCATTATCTAAAAAGAAACTGATGAGGGCGCGCTGCAACTTTGCTCCCTGTTTTTTGTAAACAGGAAAACCGGCACCGGTAATCTTAACACCCAGTTCCAAATCGAATAAGTCGTATTTTTTGGCTAAATCCCAGTGAGGCAAGGCGCCTTCATGCAAGGTTGGAATATCGCCAACGGTTTTTACTACTTCGTTTTCTTCGGGGGTTTTGCCCAGCGGAACAGATTTGTGCGGAGTATTCGGAATACGCACCAGAATATCTTTCACCTGTTCTTCCGCTTTTGCCAAAACGGTTTCAAACTGTTTTGATTCCTCTTTAAGTGCAGCAGTTTCAGATTTTTTTATGTCAGCCTCTTCTTTCTTTCCTTGCTTAAAAAGGTCGCCTATTTCTTTGGCTATAACATTCTGCTTCGCCAGGTTTTCATCAAGTTTGGTTTGAATGCTTCTGCGGTTTTCATCAACGGCCAGAAGTTCGTCAATCAAATTCAGTTCCTTAAAATTCTTTACCGCAAGGCGTTGTTTAATGTCTTCCGCGTTGTTTCTAATGGCAATTATCTCAAGCATGATTCAAAAATTTGAATGGCGAATATAGAAATTCAACCCTTGCCCTTCAGCCGGCAATTATTCGAGGTCTACATCATACTCATCTACCATCAGATAAATGGTGTTGGATGGCTTTAGCTCAGCCGGCATAGTTGCGTTAGCTTTTGGAGTAAGCTTAAGCAGATACAAACCCATGTCGTAGTCATCCCAAAAGTATCCTGCAATCACGGCATTGTATTCCGAAATTTTAGACTTGTTGCTGTCACGTGCCGCTTTGGTAGCGATGCCGGCAGGCCAGTTTTCCGACTTGCTGTATTCAAGCGCATTACTATACTCCGTTGCATCGAGCTGGGTTTTTACGTCTTCGTAGATATCGTAGTCTGCAAGGTCGCTGTAAATGGTTGAACCGTAGGCTATTTTTACTTTTTTGTCGATATCATCTTTAGAATATTGCAGGTCGGAAGATGTTTTGGCAGTAGTAGTAGCGGTGGTGGTGCTGGCAGAAGAGCTTTTACCGTCCGTTACCGTTACATCGGTAGAATTGATGACGAAAAAAATATCGCGGGTGGGGCGCATGTCATACGGCATAAACTTGTTTTCATCTGCCGGAATTTTTAAAATGGATTTACCATCAAACTCGGCAATGCGGTAGGCTTTGTAGTTGTTTATTTGTGAGCGCACTTTGTCGCGTGCGCTTAGTGAACTGATGCCGCTGGGCCAGTTTTCTTCCCGACAATATTTTGCCGCATTCTCAAAATCGGTAGTGCCCCAGTAACCTTTAAGATAGGCAGCTTTTGTTTCGGTTAGCAGACTGAATGTATAATACATACCACCGGTGGAGTTAATTTTGGCAGGGTATGCTTTGTTGTAGTACGAAGACGTAGTTGTAGTACTGGTGGATGATGGAGTTGAGGTGGAAGTATAAGTCGTAAGCGTGTTGATGGGTGAGCCGCTTAGCTCTACATCGGTTTTACGCACCATAAAATAGATATCGCGGGTAGGACGCATATTGTACGGTTGAAAAGAATTTTCAGCAGCCGGTACGCGAAGAATCCATTTATCGTCACTCTCGCCAATCTGATAGCAGACATACTTCAGCATTTCAGGGCGCACTTTTTCGCGCATGGTGTAGCTCGAAATTCCGGAGGGCCATTTGGTTTCGTTGCAGTTCTCCGCCACATCGTTATACAGTGTGTAGCCGAGTTTATCTTTCACTTTAGGCGCATCAGCTTTGGTGGTAAGCACAAAATCTGTCCAGATACCAAAACTGTCTTTGATTTTTGCGCGCGGCCCCTTCAGATTGCTGACCGGAGTGTAAGAAGAAGTAGTAGATGATGATGAACTGTAAGAATTACTTCCGGCAGCAGTGTTGGAAGGTGCACCGTTTAGTTCTACATCGGTTTTGCGCACCATAAAAAAAATGTCGTGGTCCGGGCGAACACCGTAAGGCAGAAAGCTGTTTTCTGTGGCCGGCACACGCAAAATCCATTTGTCATCTATTTCGGCAATTTGGTAGCAAACGTATTTCAGCATTTGGTCGCGCACCTTGTTGCGCTCCGTATAACTGCTGATGGCCCCCGGCCAGCCACTGGTTTCGTTGCAGTTCTTGGCAATTTCTTCGAAGAGGGTACTGCCAATCTGTGTGCGGAGTTTGTCGGCATCGGCTTTGGTGCGGAGATTAAAATCGGTCCAGATGCCGTAGGTATCTTTAATCTTTGCGGGTGTGCCTTTGGGGTTAAATACCTTAGCGGCACTGGCGGCACTTGCTCCTTTTATATCTACCGCTTTCGGGGCTTCGCGCTGGGCGGTGGCAATTGCAGAGGCAAACAGAAAAAGCGCCAAAAACAGATAATAGCGAAATGCAAATGGTGTTTTCATAACTATGGATTTAGAGAAAGCAAGGTAGAAATTTTCGGGCTTATCGGGAAGTCGCATAAGACTCAAACCTTACCGTTTCTTAAAATTTGGCGATTCCGAAACTTTGCCTAACATTGCACTGTTATCCAATAGTAACTCGCACAGAGTTTAGTTCTTCCAACTAAAGTTTACTGTTCTAAAAGTTCCGAAAAAATAAAATGGTTTCCTGATATACACGTAAAGTGTTGTTGTCCGTCCGCATGATTTTTTATTCTATGATAAACTTATCTAAAGCAAACTTTCAAATTCAAACACCGGCATGTACGATATTCTCCAGTTAAATGACATGATTCTGCCCGAAATCCTTGAAGTGGCAGAAAAATTAAAAATAAAAGGCAGCGACAAACTCGAAAAGCAGGACCTTATTCTCAAAATTCTTGACGCACAGGCACTCAATCCTGAGTTGCAAACCAAAACTGACAAACCAATGGATAAAATGAAAAAGCCAAGAACCCGCAAACCGATTGATCCGGATTTGAAGGAAAAACTGGAGGAGAAAGGCGATTTGCTGATAACCCCCGCTGAACAGGAAGAAACACAAACAGCAGGCGGCAGGTTCGTCAATGTGCAGGATGCAGAATCTGAAAACAGGATCAAGCACCAGCAACCGGTTAAGGATGCAGATGGTAATTCTGAACTGAGTACGGCAAACGAAACCAGTGAAGAAAAACCGCAGGATGAAAATCAGCAAAAGCGCTTTGTGCCGGCTAATCCAAATATTTTTAGTGTAGAAAACGATGCTACTATTGAGGGTTCGGGTGTTCTGGAGATGATGCCCGATGGTTACGGTTTTTTGCGCTCTTCAGATTACGCTTATCTCTCTTCGCCCGATGATATTTATGTGTCGCCTTCGCAGATAAAGCTGTTCGGCTTAAAAACAGGTGACACTGTTCACGGATACATTCGCCCTCCAAAACAGGGAGAAAAATATTTTGCCTTGCTGAAAGTAGATACTTTGAACGGACGTTTGCCTGAAGAGGTACGCGACCGGGTAGCTTTCGATTACCTCACTCCGCTTTTTCCTCAGGAAAAACTGAACCTGTTTACTAAACCAACCGACCTTTCAACCCGCATCATCGATTTGTTTACTCCGGTAGGCAAAGGGCAGCGCGGAATGATTGTGAGCCAGCCAAAAACGGGCAAGACCACCATTCTGAAAGATATTGCCAATGCTATTGCCAAGAATCATCCTGAAGTTTATTTGATTGTGTTACTGGTAGATGAGAGACCGGAAGAGGTAACGGATATGGAGCGCAGTGTAAACGGTGAGGTGATTGCCTCTACGTTTGACGAGCCGGCAGAGAAACACGTGAAGGTATCGAGCATTGTGCTCCAAAAAGCAAAACGCCTGGTAGAATGCGGACACGATGTGGTAATTCTGTTAGATTCAATCACCCGTTTAGCGCGTGCTTATAACACCGTTTCTCCTTCATCAGGCAAAGTTTTATCGGGCGGTGTGGAAGCAAATGCCATGCAAAAACCTAAGCAGTTTTTTGGTGCAGCCCGCAAGATTGAGAACGGAGGTTCACTTACCATTCTTGCCACTGCTTTGATTGACACCGGCTCTAAAATGGATGAAGTAATTTTTGAAGAGTTTAAGGGAACCGGTAACATGGAGTTACAACTTGACCGTAAACTTTCGAACAAACGTATTTACCCGGCTATTGATATTGTATCCTCTTCTACCAGACGCGATGATTTATTGCTCGATAAAGATGTGCTGCAACGCATGTGGATTCTTAGAAATCACATTGCCGATATGAGCTCACAGGAGGCGATGAATTTCCTGACTCAACAAATGAAGGGAACCAAGACCAATGAGGAGTTTTTGGTAGCCATGAACAGCTAAAGCCAAAAGCTTTTGAACGGGTTGGTTTTGTGAGTGGAATAATTACTTTTGCCGTCCTTTTAAAACGAAATTATAACTTAGAATATGAAACGGACATTTCAGCCAAGCCGAAGAAAGAGAGCAAACAAGCACGGCTTCAGAGAAAGAATGAGCACTAAAAATGGAAGAAAAGTTATTGCAAGCAGAAGAGCCAGAGGCAGAAAAAAACTCACCACTTCGGACGAGAAGAGGCTTAAATAAGTCGTTTGCTGAGTTTGATGTATCGCTCCTGAAAGGCAAGAACACTTTCGGCAAAGGCGAAAAGCTCAAAAGCAAAAAAATGATAGACCAGCTTTTTAAAGAGGGTAAATCGGTTTCAACAAACGGGTTTACCCTCGTTTATTTGTTGAAACCGCTTAATGCCCTCTATCCTGCACAGGCAGGGTTTTCGGTTCCTAAAAAATTCTTCAAACATGCGGTTGACCGCAACCGCATTAAGCGATTAATGCGCGAAGCGTACCGGTTGAATAAAACTTTGTTATACGAGAAGTTAGCGGAACGTAAAGAGGAAATGGCCATTATGTTTGTATATAAAGGAAAGGAATTGCCTAAGCATGAAGCAGTGACGAAGGCTGTTATCCATTGCATGAACAGGATTATTAAAACCTAAGCCACGAATTGCACGGATTATCACCAATAAAATTTCGTGTAATTCGTGTAATTAATGGCTGAATTAAATGGCATGATTTCAAAACTCTTTTCTTTTCTTTTTCTCTTTATCATCAAAGCTTACAAAACTTTGCTTTCACCTGTTCTTCCGCCAAGCTGCCGGTACTTACCTACCTGTTCCGATTATGGAGTTCAGGCTATACAAAAGCACGGACCGTTTAAAGGCGGCTGGCTGGCATTGAAAAGAATTTCGCGCTGCCACCCCTGGGGCGGGCATGGATACGACCCGGTGCCTTAATGTTTAACTTCGGTCTGACGTTAGTCTGACCGCGAACAAATACAGGTTTCGTTTATGCTGTTACATTCGCGCACATGAAAATTATTGCCAGAATAGTTTCTTACATATTTCATCCGCTTCTTTTTCCTACTTACGGCTTGCTTTTGCTTTTGGCCACCAACCCTAACCGGTTCGGGCATTTAGGAGAAAAACTGCATATCGTTTGGTTCATCATCATTTTTGCGCTCACTTTTCTTTTTCCTGCTGTTTGGTTACTGATGATGAAACGCCTGGAAATGATTGACTCACTGAACCTGGAAACTACCAAAGAGCGCATAGTTCCGTTTATAGCCACCGCTACTTTTTATTTGTGGACTACCTGGATGTTTAAGAGCAACGTGCACCTGAAAATACCTACCGATAAACTTATTTTTTACATGATGCTCGGCTCGTGCTTTACCATCTTTATGGCGCTGGTGATGAATATTTTTATGAAGGTAAGCCTGCACACACTGGGTGCCGGAAATTTACTGGGAATTATTCTGCCGATAGTGAACTCCTCTACTTACGATTTGCGGTTTGTTTTTGTAGCACTCATTTTGCTGGCAGGAATAATAGGGGCTGCCCGGTTAATTTTAAAAGCCCATACCGAGCGCGAAGTTTTTACCGGTTACTTCTTAGGCTTCACCGGTCAGTTTGTGGCGTTTATTATTATACCGAAACTATTTTAATTTTTGTTTTTGCCCCTTGGCGCGGGCTTGGCTTCAGACTGAAGACAGCGAGGCAGTTTTTTTTCATTCCCGCAGGGTTTCTGTTTCGGAACGCTGCAGCTATTCACCACGCGCAGGGTCGTCTGCGACAGACCCTGCCGGGAAAGAAAAATGAGGCGAGGAGGGGTTGGGGGTTTGGTTTTACATTAGACCTCTTCGGAAAATCATTTTATAGCAAGATTATGGATAGCTGCAATTA
>CAZBPG010000039.1:0-31260 GCA_964493695.1 uncultured Chitinophaga sp.
GGAAATTTTCTGTTTAAGGCGACTAAAGTCGCCAACAACTAGCAACTTGGGTTAATTACATTTTCTTGTTTGCCTTCAATCCAAATGCTTCTGATTATGTGCATTTTGCCGTTAGGAAACAGCAGTTCGGTTTCAAAAATATACTTTAAGCCAAAAACAGTTTGCTGTGTTTTTGTGTAATCGCTGTTTCTTGCCTGTTCAATTAAAAGCGTTTCTAAAACAATCGGCTCTTGTAATGTAATACCGTTAGCAAAAAAGAATTCTGCTTTTGGTTTACCGTCAACACTGGTTACGTTCAAAAGGTAATCAGCAATTTTCCCTTCATCAATAATAAGCTTTGCATTACCGGCTATCTTCATAAAGCGAAAAATACAAAATATTTAGTCGTTGCATGTGTTATCACCAACAACCGGCAGCGCTTTGGGTTAAAGGATGTGTCATTCGTTTGGTTTAAATTTTTATTTCTTCGCCCTGTGCAGGAAAAGAAGAAACTCCATCCGCTGTTAGCAGTTTTTATTACCGTGTTTATCGATTTGCTGGGCATTGGAATCATTATACCGGTGTTTGCCCCGCTCATTATCGAAAACAAACACGGCATGATGCCACCGGAAATGACGGAAGCCACCCGCAACCTTATTTACGGCATCCTCACCGCTACTTTTCCTTTCTTCCAGTTTTTCGGTGCACCCATACTGGGCACACTGGCCGATAAATACGGGCGCAAAAAAATTCTGCAGATTTCGCTCACGGGCACTTTCATAGGCTATGTGTTGTTTGCCCTCGCTATTCATTATCAAATTCTGTGGCTGCTTTTTGTGGCGCGCGCCCTGCCGGGCTTTATGGGCGGCAACATTTCTATTGTTACCGCTGCCCTTGCCGATATTTCGAAACCCGAAGAGAAAGCAAAAAATTTCGGGCTGATAGGTATGGCCTTCGGGCTTGGTTTTATCTTCGGTCCTTTTATAGGCGGTATGTTATCGAGCAGCGATATCAGCCGCTGGTTCGATTACTCCACTCCTCTTTGGTTTACCGCTTTTCTTACACTGGTAAACATTTACTATGTGCAAAGCCAGTTTCCCGAAACGTTTAAACCCAACGCCACCGGTTCGGTTTCGCTGATGTCGGGCATCAATAACATCCGCAAGGCATTTGGACTGGTGAACATGCGGGTGATTTTGCTTTCCATTTTTCTGCAGTCGTTCGGGTTCAGTTTCTTTATGCAGTTCAACCAGGTTTACCTCATCAAAAAATTTCATTTCGATGAAAAGAGCATCGGGCTGATATTCGGTTACATCGGTCTGTGGATTGCTTTTACACAGGGGTTTATTATCCGCAAAGTAACCAAGCTGTTTTCACCGCCACAGATTCTTCGCGTGTCGCTCATCGGTTTAGCTATTACCATTCTGGTTATTCTGCTGCCCGATTACTGGTGGATGCTTTTGTTCATCAATCCTTTCATTGCTATTTTTCAGGGGCTAACGCAGCCCAACCAAACCAGTATAGTTTCGGCACTTGCATCGCGCGAAACACAAGGCGAAATTCTCGGCATTCAGCAATCTATTGCGTCACTGGCATTTACTATTCCTCCTTTAATTGCCGGTGTGCTGGTGAGTTTTGATTTCCGTTTGCCTTTAATTGCTTCGGCTTTTGTAACGCTGCTGGCCTGGCTCAATTTCTATTTTCGCTTCGAAGACAGCAAAACAGAAACCGTAGCAACAGTTCCCGGTTAGCGCTTGTGCTGTTTCTTAATCAACTCAAACGCGCGTTTAATTTCCCTGAACTTAAGGCTGGCTTCTTCTTCGCTTACATCATCTTCCCGCTTATCGGGGTGAAACTTCAAGACCATTTTGCGGTAAGCAATTTTTGCTTCTTCCAGAGTGGCATTGTCTTCTATGCCTAAAGCGTAATAAGGATTATTACCGGCAAGGGCAACATGTTTTATCTGCTTAAAGTCTTTTTCACTAATGCCCAGATAACCGGCTATGCGCTGAACACAACGGAGTTCTTTGGCGTTTACAAAATCATCGGCTGCGGCCACACCAAACAGAAAGTTCACCATGCTTACGCGCGAATCGTGGGTGGTGAGCATTTTCAATTCTTTGCAGGCTATCTTAGTATAAGGTTCAGTGCCTATTTCAAGATGACTGCTGATAGATTTTATCCTGTGCTTTGCACCGGTGGCACCAAACTGCTTCTCCATAAACCGGTGAATGAATTTTTCTGTACTCTCATTCAGATTTTTATCGCAACGGATAACTTCAGCCGCTAAAACCAACAGTGAGTTTTCTATCTCCTGTTGATGTGCTTTTTGCTGTGGAGATAACCTCTTCCCGCTTACTTCTTCTTCCGAAATAAATTTGGAAACAGAGTTAAGCAGTTTACTAAAAGAAAATTTTGTAGCCACGCGGTTTGTGTTTCTTGCCTGCTGCCAATTGCCTACTGCTTACTCATTTTAACCACTTCCTCCCATTCTTCTTTAGTAACCGGTTGCACACTCAGCCGCGAAATACGCACCAGGGCCATTTGGGCCAGCTTTTTATTCTTCTTTACTTCTGCCAGGGTAACCGGTCGCTTTAAAGCTTCCACATACTCCACATCTACACAAACCCAGGCTGCCTCATCGGTCGTTGGGTCCTGATAAGCTTCTTTAGCTACTTTGGTAATACCTACAATACTCGGCTCACCGTTCATGCTCTCGTAAAAGAAAAGCAGGTCGCCTTTCTTCATCGCCTTCATGTGGTTGCGGGCAGCATAATTGCGCACTCCGTTCCAGAAAGTTTTCTTTTCCTTCTTCATCAGTTCGAAGGAATAGGTTTCAGGGTCAGATTTGATAAGCCAGTAGTTCATAATGCAGATTTTAGATTTCGGATTTCGGAATAAATACAGGACGAATGTAAAATCAATAAAATTATTTTCACCTCAAATATTTAAAATGGCACAGGTAATTCTGTATGTGATTATCGCTTTTATTCTGTTTGAGTTTATTCTCTCTAAAACTCTATCCTATTTAAATCTGAAAACATGGGACAAGCCGCTTCCCGATGAAGTCCGCGACCTTTATGATGCAAAGAAATATGCCGAAGCAAAAGAATACGCTATTGCCAACTATAAAACAGGCATGATTACATCGGTAGTTATGCTGATAATAACGGTTGCAGTTTTGTGGTTTAAAGGCTTTGCCGGTGCCGATGCATTGGCGCGTAGCTTTTCCGGTTCACCGGTGGTGCAAGCGCTTATCTTCTTTGCTGTTGTCGGGCTTATTTCTTCCCTTATCGCTTTGCCCTTCGAGATTTACGACACGTTCTGGATAGAAGAGAAATTCGGTTTCAATAAAACCACACCCGGCACTTTTGTGATGGATAAACTAAAAGGACTCCTGCTTGCAGTGGTGCTTGGCGGTGGTATAATTGCCCTGCTTACTTTTCTCTTTGGCTTATTAGGCGATAAATTCTGGCTGGCTGCATGGCTTACAGTAGCAGCGGTTTCTATTTTGTTCGCCACGTTTTATACTAACTTGCTGCTGCCCATCTTCAACAAGCTTACTCCGCTTGAAAGCGGAGAACTGCGTTCAAGCATCGAAAAGTATGCCGCTAAAGTTCAGTTTCCGCTTACGAACATTATGGTGATAGATGGCTCCAAGCGTTCTACAAAAGCCAATGCATTTTTCAGCGGTCTTGGAAGTAAAAAAAGCATTGTGCTTTACGACAACCTGATTAAAGACATGAATACCGAAGAAATTACTGCGGTGCTGGCACATGAAGTTGGGCACTATAAAAAGAAACACATTTTGCAGAGCATGGTTATTTCAGTAGCACAGATGGGTGTAATGTTTTTTGTTTTCGGTTGGCTGGCAGCTAATCCGTTAATGGCAGAGGTACTCGGAGCAAAACAGAATTCATTCCATCTTTCGCTGGTTACTTTCTCGCTGCTCTACTCTCCTGTTTCCATCATCACCGGTTTGCTGATGAATGTGTTCAGTCGCAAAAATGAATACGAAGCAGACACTTTTGCGAAAGAAACATACACCGCTGCACCCATGATTACTGCATTGAAGAAACTTTCAGTGAATCACCTGAGCAACCTGCAACCGCATCCTGCTTTTGTATTCTTCAACTACTCTCATCCCACTCTTTTACAGCGAATGAGAAACTTAACTTCGGCCTAATATCGGTCTGACGTAAGTCTGACTGATTCAGTGTATGAAAATCAAAGCCTCCATCGCAAAGTTTGCAGCAAACATCATTGCGCCTGCTGTTTACCGTGAGCAGAAGAAGGCTATTGAAATTCAAAACAATATTCTCCGATACTTAATCAAGAGTGCTGACCTTACAGATTTCGGAAAGCAGCACAACTTCTCTTCCATAAAAACATACGATGATTTTAAGGCTGCCGTTAGGCTTTACGATTACGAAGATTTAAGAGGCTATATCGAACTGATTGCTGACGGTAAAGAAAATGTGTTGTGGAAAGGCAGACCGCTTTACTTCTGTAAATCATCCGGCACTACATCAGGTACCAAGTATATACCGGTAACGGATCTGCAGTTAAAAAAAATGGTTCGCGGAGCGCGGAACGCTTTAATGCTTTATGTTGCCGAAACCGGCAAGGCAGATTTCTTCGACCATAAAATGATTTTCCTCCAGGGTTCCCCGGAATTAGAATTGCACGGAAAAATACCTACCGGTAGGCTTAGCGGTATTGTAGCGCACCATGTTCCTTTCTACGCTACAGCTAACCGGATGCCTTCTTACGAAACAAACTGTATTGATGACTGGGAAGAAAAGGTAGATGCAATAGCCCGCGAAACACTTAACGAAAGAATGAGCTTAATCAGCGGCATTCCTCCCTGGGTGGTGATGTATTTTGAAAAGCTAAAGGAGTTGAGCGGCAAACAACACATCAAGGATATTTTCCCTGACTTTAGTTTGTTTGCTTATGGCGGAGTAAACTACGAACCTTACCGTGCACAAATAGAATCGCTGATTGGTTTTAAAATTGATTCCGCAGAAACTTATCCGGCCAGTGAAGGTTTTATTGCCTATCAGGATTCGCAAACCGAAACCGGTTTGCTCCTAAACGTAAACGGGGGAATTTTCTATGAGTTTGTAAAAGCCGGTGACGTGTATGCAGAAAACCCTGAACGCATTTCGTTAGAAGAAGTTGAACTGAACGTAAACTATGCACTTGTCTTAAATACCACAGCAGGTCTGTTTGGCTACCTCATTGGCGATACAGTAAAATTTGTTTCCAAAAACCCTTATCGAATTCTGGTGACCGGTCGAGTAAAGCATTTTATTTCTGCCTTTGGCGAACATGTAATTGGCGAAGAAGTGGAACTTGCTTTGCTCCATGCTATGCGCGAAGCACAGTGTAGTGTTACTGAGTTTACGGTAGCACCTCAGGTAAATCCTGAAAGCGGATTACCGTATCACGAATGGTTTGTGGAGTTCAGTAACCCGCCTATAAGTTTAAAGGAGTTTGCGGAGATTGCCGACCGAATACTTCAACAAAAGAATTCTTACTACAAAGATTTGCGCTGCGGCAATGTTCTCCGGCAGTTAATTATACGACCGGTAAAGCCAAATACGTTTATCGAATACATGAAACTACAGGGTAAATTAGGCGGACAGAATAAAGTACCCCGCCTGAGCAATGACAGGAAGATTGCTGAAGAACTGAAGAAATTCGCTTGACGCTGCTGTTACAATGGATTGGAGTAACTCAAACATAGTTCTGAAAAAGAAGATATTGCAGACAATTACGCACGTCAAAGACGTATATTCAGCAGTACAGTTTATAGCAAAATGTTGTGAAGAGACAATGAAATGCGGATTAATTCACTTTGTATTGTATTTAGCATAAAATCAAATTTGACTTAACCCATTTGTAAGGCCTTTCATGAAGTACACTGTGTTGTTTGTATTTTGTATGTTTTGTGTTGCGGCTAAATCTGCTGATACCCTTTTTGTAGATAATGTAAGGGACCCGCGTTATCAGCGCTATCTCGATTCTTTAGAGGGGTATAAAATAGGCTATTCAGTAGCCAAGAATATTGCAGATACGCTGAAAAGTATGTACGGTAACGAGGCGCTGGAAGGTTATTTTCTGAGCAGGTATATTTCTGATTCGGATACTTCTACGCATGGCTACATTTACGAGTATCAGGAAAATGTGGGGGTAGATTTAGGAAAAGTAAATGTGGAATACCGCAGAATGAAGAATGACTCCACTTTTCCCTGGGCATTTTTAGAAGCCCAGTATAAGCGTTTGAATGCAATCAAAGTTCAGCCCATTGGCATTATGCAGGGAGCGGAATTGCCTACGGTGTATGTGTACGGCAAGCCTAAGACAGCTGTTGTTTTTAAGGTAGTTAAGCGGTTTACTGTAGTCGGGCAGATAATCAAGTTTATGTTATCTAATGGCGGAAAAACAAAGACTCCTTATATAGAAAAGGTATATTATGTGGAAGATGCTCAAAAGCACCAGATAATTGACAGCATAGAGAAGTTAGACCCTATTACCAAAAAGCATCTCGATTTTTAACTCCTACAGGTCATTTTCGTCCGTTACACTCCTGTAAAAAATTACTTTCGCTCGCTAAAATTAAACCATGAGTGTAGAAAATGCCTTGCGTGCGCGCAGCAACAACCAGTGTGAACTCTGTAAATCAACTGTTAACCTATCCATATACGATGTGCCGCCTCACCCTGAGCAGAGGGAAGAGGACAGTTTACTTGTATGCGAAAAGTGCAACCTTCAGTTAACCAAGAAAGAGGAGTTAGACAGCAAGCACTGGAACTGCCTGAACGATAGCATGTGGAGCGAAGTGCCCGCAGTGCAGGTGGTTACCTGGAGAATGTTGAACCGGTTGAGGAACGAAAGTTGGGCGGCTGATGCCATTGACATGATGTTTCTGGATGAGCCTACCCAGGCCTGGGCAAAAGAAACCGGTGACCATGAAAACAGCAGTGAGGTAGAACTGCACCGCGACTGCAACGGAAACATTCTGCAGGATGGCGATAATGTAGTACTGACTAAAACGCTGGATGTAAAAGGTTCTAACTTAAACGCCAAACTGGGTACCGTAGTAAAAGGAATAAAACTGGTAGCAGATAATGTTGAGCAAATAGAAGGAAAGATAGAGGGGCAAACTATCGTCATCCTGACCAAGTACTTAAGAAAGGGATAGTTTCTACCACACCACCACATAGCTGGTTAAACAGCTATACCATTGAGTAAAAAAAATAAACAAACCCATTGCTGATTGCTCCATTTTTTTACTTTCGCCCAACCCGTGAACTGATTCCATGAAGCAAGAAAAACTCCGCTGCCTGTTAATTGATGACCGTATTGCAGAGCACAAAATATTTGAATCGGCATTAGAACAAACCGGTGTAAATGTTTTATGCGAGTATGAAACCGATGCCCGTAAAGCTTTTGAGAAACTTTTAGCCACACCAGGAGAGCAACTACCGGCAGTTATTTTTTTAGATCTTTATATGCCCGGTTGGGATGGAAAGAAGTTTCTGAAAGAAATAAAACAGAACGTGCACTTGAAGAATATACCGGTGTATGCCTATACCAGTTCTTCCGACAGTGCCGATGTAAAGGAACTTGTGCAATCCGGTGCGGTGTTTTACATTATGAAAACCGCCAACATTCCCGGACTAAGCATGTCGCTGAAAATGTTGCTGGAAAACTTATAGCACTAACCTTTCGGTTAGCTGATTTACCCGAATCCTGTTCCCTCATCTTTCTCACTTTCCATTCCCGATGAACTCCTCCGAAACACACTTACTATTGCCGATGTTCCCGGCAGAGGAATGTTCCCTCCGCTGTTCAAATTCAAAATTCTCCATTCAAAATTTTTCTAACGGCATCTACTTTCTGAGTATCCGCAAAGAAACCGCGGTGTTCTCGAGATAATTACTGGTGAGCAGTTCCTAATATCTGAAATAAAATACTTTCGTACCTCATCACTGTCAATGACCGAGTCGCATTTCAGAAGCATAATAAAAGGAATAACGTGGCGAGCAGTAGGCACGCTTGATACTATCGTTATTTCATTTTTTCTTACCGGTTATATAAATACTGCCCTTAAAATTGGCGCCACCGAAATAATTACCAAGATACTGCTCTACTACCTGCACGAAAGAGTGTGGTTGTTTTTTCTGGAGGATAAAGACCAAACTCCCGTGGTTTCCTTTATTAAATCCGTATCGTGGCGAACATTGGGAACCATTGACACCATGCTGCTGGGCTGGTTCTACTCCGGCAATGCCCTAACCGGTTTAAAAATCGGCTTTATCGAAGTAGCCACCAAAATAATTCTGTATTATCTGCACGAGCGCGCCTGGCACCGGGTGCCGATTGGCTCGGTAAGAAAATGGTTTGGTGTAAGAAATACAGAAGAATAAGAATAACCTGTTACCGGCATACCGGTAAAACTACCTCGCAGCTACCGTTTTGTTGATGTTATGCTCGGTGTAGTTAATGGCATCTAAGGCATTTTTAACGCCTTTGGTTTTAGCCATAAAATCTGGTTTATACTTAGAAGGCAGCGGGTCGGCAAAAGTCATTTTCTGTTTCAGAGGGTCAACCTGGCTGCCGTCTTTCCAAAAGCGGTAACACACATGCGGACCGGTAGCCAGACCGGTGCTGCCCACATAACCTATCACTTCGCCCTGCTTTACCCGTACTCCTGCCCGTATTCCTTTAGCTATCTTACTCATGTGCAGGTATTGCGTTTTGTAAGAGCCGTTGTGGCGTATCTTTACATAGTTGCCGTTAAACACTTTAAACCGGGCATCTTCCACTACCCCGTCAGCCGTGGCGAGTATAGGCGTGCCGTAAGCGGCAGCATAGTCGGTTCCCAGGTGTGCCTTCCAGGCCTTGGTAACCGGATGGAAACGTTTTTTAGAATACCGCGAAGAAATGCGCGAAAACTTAACCGGTGATTTCAGGAACTGCTTTTTCATGCTGTTACCCTTCTCGTCATAGTAGTCACCTTCGTGTGCTTTATCTTTTTCGTAGTAAAAGGCGTAGTTATCTTTACCGCCACTGTTGAATACAATCGCGCTTATTTCACCAATAGCCACGCTCTCACCATTCACCATATCTTCATCGTAAATTATCTTGAATTTATCTCCGTTCTGTATGCGGTAAAAGTCCACACTCCACGCAAAAATCTCCGACATACGGATAGCCAGCGAAGGGTCAATGTTGTTTTCTTCCAGTGTTTCGTAAAGCGAAGACTGAATCACCCCGCTTACCTCGCGGTGCTTTCTTTCCACCGAGTTTTGTCCGCGGTACATGTAAAGCGAATCATCGAGGTTAAACACTACATAGTTTACTTTACTTTCTTCATACACTAACTTTTTAGGAATCATCTGCGAATCGTTCTTTTCGCACAGCACCGTAAAACAGTTACCGGCTTTAATCTTCCGCAGGTTAAAAACCTCGCCAGATGAGCCAATAAAATAATTGATGGCACCGGCTGTAACATTATACTGCGAAAATATCTGCGAGAACAACTCGTTGGGCTGCACTTCGTGGCTCAGCACTTTAAACTCGTTCAGGTTAACTCCGAATTTCATCACCGGTACCGGTTCCTCTGTAAATGAAACCTGTTTAGGGGCACCGCCTCCTCTCAGTTCTCTTACTATCTGCACGGTCCACACGCAGATAATTACCACAAACAACACCAGGGCTACAGAAGGGCCATATTTTTTAAGCATACGCAACTATTTGAGCCATGAAAATAGCAGCACCGGTGCCGGATAGAGAATATTTGTGCTATTGATTAATAACAGCGAAAGGAAATTGTGTAGTACAGAGAGGACGGCTGTTTCAATTAATAATTAACAATTATAAATTATTAATTACTCTGCGAGTGTCCAGGTAGATGTTCTTCCTAAGAAAGAGGCATTGCAGAGAAAGCCGCGCAGGTCGAGGGTGCTTCCTTTAAAAGTAAGCTTGCCGCAATAGGTCTTTCCGTTTTTCGGGTCGTAAACCGTGCCACCGGTGTAAACATTTTTGTCATCGGCACTTACCGAAAACCCTTTCAGAATCAAAAGCCCCATAACAGGCGTTGATTGTTTTGCTTCATCAGGATTTTCTTTATCGGTTTTTGGTTTGCCTGTTTTTTCATCGTTCGGGTCATCGAGCCAAACAATTTTACCGTAGAACTTCCCGTCCTTGGCTAAGTAAACTTCAATCTTGCTGGTCTTCTCCTGATTAAACCACGTGTGCTCAATCTGGTTTTTTTCGCGTTGCGCAAAAGCGGATGCGCTTAAAAGGATAAGTGTAATAAGGGCTGTAATGTTCTTGTGCATGATGTTTTGTTTCTTGCTGTGTATGTAATTATTGTGCCAAAGTAGAAAAGTTTTGCAGTTGGCAACCTGAAGTTCAGCGAAATGGAGCAGGCGCATCCGTTTACTTCTGTCAATACATCTCTTATAACCCGGAATGTCCCTTTGCCTGCCCTTTGCCACCCGCCACACTCTATTCACTACCGGCCACCCCACTATTATCTAAATAAATTTACCTTTGGCTTGCTCTATGTTTCCGGACAGAAACTTTGAGCACACGCAACCATACGCTGACACTTTTATCTGTTTAAAACATCTGTAAAACTACCTTGTAGCCTATGCCCCGTTATTTACGCGCCAAACACCCTGCCCTTCTGTTACTTTTCATCGCTCTGTTCAGCTGGCAGGTAACTGATGCCGCTTCGGCAGCTACCAATGCCACTGTTAAGTATGTTCGCCTCGAGATAGGCCACGGTGGCCTGCACTGCCCTTTTCTCGGGCCCCGCTTAGAGCAAAGCTATAAAGCAGTGTCCGGTATACAGAACTTTAAACTTTTTACCCGCGAAAGCTATGCTACTTTCGAACTTACCGGCCAGCCCGAAGTTTCTGAAGCCCAGTTAAGGGATATAGCCGTAAAGGTGGGCTATCCGGTTACCGATGTAACCGTAATTATTTCAGAAACACAGCCCGGAAACTAAGCCATGATGGGTAAACTTACACTCCTCCTCACCGGCTTGGCATTGTCCTGCTCCATCGCTTTTGCTCAGGTGTCTTCTACGTTTATGCGCACTTTCAGCGCCCCCGGCATGAACGGTGGCTTAGCATTAGAAGTAACCAGCGATGGCGGGTTTATAGGCACCGGTCAACACGAAATAGATGTGAACCAAAGCTGCGATTTGTATGTGTACAAGGTAAACAGTTGCGGTGACCCCGAATGGTTTAAAACTTATGGCGGCCTGCTCGAGGACGGAGGCAAATCTATCAAGCAAACAGCCGATGGCGGTTTTATTGTGGCGGGGCTCACTAAAATGATAAACGGAGAGTACGATATGTGGCTTATGAAGCTGGATGTGTCGGGTAATGTAACCTGGAATAAAATTATTGGTGCCGGCCCTGCCGATTACGGCCTTCATGTAACCACTACTTCTGACGGTGGTTATATCCTCACCGGTTTCCTTTCCGGCCTGGGCTGGGGAGCTGCCGATATATCGCTGGTAAAAACAGATGCCAACGGGAACATTCAATGGTATAAAATTTATGGCGGAGCCGGTGATGACTGGGGCGATTACGTAACCCAAACCAGCGATGGCGGTTATCTGGTAACCGGTTATACCAGCAGCTATGGTGCAGGCGGGGCAGATGTATACATGCTTAAAACCGATGCTAACGGCACCCTGCAATGGACAAAAACCTTCGGCACACCGGGCGATGACTCTCAGCCCTGGGGCAACTATGCGGCCAACACACCCGATGGCGGATATGTGGTTTGCTCACACACCAATGGTTCCGGTACCGGCAGTTTCGATTTCTGGGTGTTCCGCACCGATGCTCTCGGCAACCTGATGTGGTCGAACTCTTATGGCGGTGCCGGTGAAGAATCTGCGCGGCATATAGAGCCAACGCTGGATGGCGGCTTTATTGTGTGCGGTTACAGCACCGGTTTTGGCGCTGGCGCTCAGGATGCCTATGTGGTAAAAATTGATGCGAACGGAAATCACCTGTGGTCGAAAGTGTATGGCGGTGCCGGTAACGAGAAGGGAAGTTGTGTAAGGACTACTGACGATGGGGGTTACGCCATGTCTCTGTTCTCCACCAGTTTCGGTGCCGATTACTATGACCCCATCTTTATGAAAACGGATAGTGCCGGTAACGTGGGCTGTAATGAAAGCTCTGCACCTACTATCGTTACACCTTTTGTGCCTACCATTTCCAGCGGAGGAAATGAAGGGGTGCCTGCTGTAGTTATCAGCAGCCCCGCACTCACCACCGGAAGCTTTTCACCGGTAGATAATTTCCTGTGCTTTCAGTGTAACACCGACCCCCAATTTGTAGCTAACGATACCTTGGTGTGCATCGGCCAGCCGGTTGACTTTTTTAATACCACCACCATAGGTTTGCGCTGTCACGAAAGCTGGGAAGTAAACGGGGTAACTGTTAGCGGTATTGATACCATGACCTACAGTTTTCCTTCACCGGGCATTTACACGGTCAGCCTTCTTGGCCACTGCGGCCCTCAATCTGACACCATGAGTGCCTCGGTATTTGTAATACCGGATCCGGTGGCAGATTTCAGCTTCAGCAACCAATGTCAGGACACGGTTATCACTTTCACCAACCAGTCCTCTCCTTTTGTTCTTACCACGCTTATTCAAAACACCTGGGACTTTGGCGATGGCAGTGCGTTTTCTAACGACACCAACCCCGTGCATCAATATGCTGCACCGGGCAATTACAATGTTTCGCTTACGGTAGAGGATAATGAGCATTGCACACACACCGTTACCAAGCAGGTAACTGTTTTCCCTCTACCGGTTGCCGCATTTAATTTCAGCAATGTCTGCGATTTTAACCCGGTTGTTTTTACCGATGCTTCTACCGTGTTAACCGGTAGCATCAGCAATTGGGACTGGAGTTTCGGAGACGGCAACTCTTCCACCGCTCAAAGCCCTTCGCATTTATATACCGGTGCCAACCAATATACAGTTACGCTGGTGGTTACTACCGATAGCAATTGTGTGGCATCTGCTACACAGAATGCAACCGTTCATCCGGTTCCGGTTCCCGATTTTTCTGTGCTTAATTCCTGTTTAACCATTACCAGCCAGTTTAACGATTTGGGCAGTATCAGTTCAGGAAGCATTACCTCGCATAACTGGGATTTTGGTGACGGTAACACTTCATCGCAGGTAAACCCAACCAATCTTTACACTACACCGGGCACTTATACCGTTAAGCTGATAACTACTTCCAACAACAGTTGCGTTGATTCCATTACCCATCCGGTTACCATCCATCCTATTCCTGTTCCCGATTTCAGCTTTACAGATACCTGTCAGGGTATGACTGTTGCGTTCAACGACCTTTCTTCCGTTTCATCGGGAGCTATTTCTGCATGGGATTGGAATTTCGGAGATAACACCAATTCCGTTGCACAAAGCCCTGCCCATGCCTTTGCACAGCCCGGCACTTTCAATGTGCAGTTGAAAGTTACTTCGGATAATAACTGCAGTGACTCTGTCACCTATCCGGTAACTGCTTATCCGGTTCCGGTTTCGGACTTTACGTTTACCAACGTTTGTTTCCCGAATCAAAACACCTACACCAATACTTCCACTGTAGTTTCGGGAAGTATTGTTCTTTCAGACTGGAACTTTGGAGACGGCACTACTTCTTCCCTTCAAAACCCTTCGGTCACTTATGCGGCACCGGGTATTTATAACGTAGTGCTGATTTCAGAAACCAACACCGGCTGCAGGGATACAGTTGCCCATTCGGTGGAGTTGTATGATACCCCGGTGGCTGATTTCAGTGCCACCACACCTTGCATAGGCAACGCCACACAGTTTACCGATTTATCAACCCCTACAGGACTTGCCACTACATTTAACTGGCTCTTCGGTGACGGTAACTCTGCTACGTCTCAAAATCCTTCACAGGTATACGCCAGTGCCGGAAACTACAACGTGCAGTTGATTGCCATTTCCGGCAACATGTGTGCCGATACTGTTACCCAACCGGTTACGGTGCTGGGTAAAAGCACTGCCCAGTTCACCGCACCTGCTGTTTGCTTAAACGATTCCACGGTCTTTACCAATTCAACCGATACAACGGTTTATCCGGTGAATGCTTACTGGTGGGACCTTGGTGACGGAAACACCGGCACTCAAACCAATCCGGTCCATCTGTATGCAAGTACCGGCAACTTCAATGTTACCCTTATGGCAGACTATACCAATGGCTGCTCGGACACTGTAACGCAACCGGTAACCGTTTACGTGCTGCCTACCGTAAGCGCAGTAACCACCAACGTATCCTGCTTTGGCGGCAGCGATGGCAGTGTTCAGCTTGCCCCGGTTGCCGGACAAAGCCCCTTCACTTACCTCTGGAGCAACGCCTCCACCGGACAGACCAACTCCTCCCTCACTTCAGGAACTTATGATGTAACCTTTACCGATGCTAACCAGTGTACCGCTTCGGCTACATATAACGTTACCGAACCTACGCCACTGGTAGTTGACACGTTAGTAAGCGCTATCGTGTGCTACGGTTACGACAACGGCAGTATCGAATTGCTGGTGAGCGGTGCTACGCCTCCTTACAGCATGGTATGGAATTCGGGAAGCACTTCCGGAATTATTACCAACCTTTCACCGGGCGTGTATACCGTAACCGTAACCGATGCTTTGGGTTGTGTGGTTTCAGAAAGCATCACCTTACTTCAGCCTCCACCTTATCAGGTGGTGATGGATACTGTGGTTACTATTAATCTGGG
The DNA here is from genome assembly GCA_964493695.1 of uncultured Chitinophaga sp. GTDB lineage: Bacteria > Bacteroidota > Bacteroidia > Chitinophagales > LD1 > Bog-950. The sequence goes on from CAZBPG010000039.1 coordinate 14,803, forward strand.
CGAAAGCATTGAGCTCAGTCCGGTAGCTGCCAACGGCAATGCCGTAAGCTGGGAGTGGTCACCGGCTACTTTCCTCAGTTGCACCGGTTGCCAGAACCCGGTAGCACAGCCGTTCATTACCTACACCTACAATGTGCAATCTATAAGCGATGAAGGTTGTGTGGCCGATAAATCGGTAGTGGTTACTGTAATTCCCAAATACATCATTTACATTCCCAATGCCATTACGCCTAACGGTGACGGAGTAAACGATTATTTTGAAGTATTCGGCAACAAAGAAAGCTGGAAGTATTTCTCTCTGCAGGTGTTTGACCGCATTGGCGAAAAGGTATTTGAAACTAACGATATGCACTTTAAATGGGATGCCGTTTACCAAGGCAAACCTCTAAACCCGGGGGTGCTTGTTTACACCATCCGTTTGGTTTACATCGACAACCATACTGCTGAATTATACAAAGGCAGTATTACGCTGTTGCGGTAAGAGTAAACTCTTGTTATCAGCTACACTATCCTGCGAAGAGGCAGGGTTCACGGTTCACCGCCTGCCTGCCGGACAGGCAGGTTCGCGGTTCACGGGAAAAAAGGCAGGGTTCACGGAAAAACAGATGGTAGTCAGCCGCAGGCTGATGTAAGTTAAACCATAACTGCTGCTAGCCGGTATAAAACAGATGCTTGTTAGTGATTGATTGATGCAGGTTACCAAAAAGCTTCTATCAGTTATCGGACAACTGATAGTAAGAACAGAAAAACTGCTGTATGCTAAACAAAAACTACTGTATGTTACCGGATAACTGATGGCAGCTACCGAAAAACTGCTGTATGTTAGCCTGCAACTGCTGTCAGCTACTGCAAACCTGCTGTATGCTAAACAAAAACTGCTGTTAGTTACTGGCTAACTAACAGCAGTTTTTTTATGACTGACACTATCCGAATTTAAAGCGAAATTGTCATGCCGAAGAATGAGGCATCTTGTATTTACCAATGCACTTTAATACAAGATTCTTCGCTTCGCAGAGCCTTCGCTCAGAATGACAAATTCCCATTTCGTTTTTGCTGCTTACCTCGGCATGAAAAGAAACAAGTCGCTCCAGTCGCTTTTTTTAGAGCCGTGCTCAGCCCTCACCCTCACGGCCATATCCTTGCCCCGTTTGAGGCCGGTAAGCACAAGCTCGTTGCTGTTTACGCTGTCCAGCACTTCTTCCCAGGGCAGATTGTTAGGGTCGAACGGGTCATCTGCCGGTGCATCGGGCAAAGGCGGCACCGGTGGAGGCACTACTTCAGTAACTATCTGCACACTATAGCGTGCCCCTTTTGTTAATGGACGCATCAACAATATTTTGGCGGTGTTCGGTGCTGCACCGTCCACCATTTTCCGGATAGCAGGCACAGGCGGAATGCCCTGCGTTTCAGGCTCCTTATCGGCATCAAAGCCCGATTTATCTACCAGCACCTTGTTGCCTTTGGCAATACCGTTTACGTAGTTGCGCGAATCGCTCAGCATGTCATAAACCAATAGCGCCTGCTGGTCGCGCTCGTCCTTTTTCTGGGTGTTGCCTTTGGCCTGGGCGTTTAAACTTACCAATTTGTTGGTTTCGGTAGTCAGGTCCCCAACCGTAGGTGCCGGTGCCGGAAAGTCAGCTACATTCTCGGTAAGCTTTAAGATTACCCGGTTGCCGAGGTTAGCCAGTTTGGTAAACTGGCGGGCTGTAACATGTAATACAGCATAGAATTTTGTTTTCATGTTGTGTTGTTTTGAGGTTTGATGAATGAATAATTTTTACGAAGATGAATGTAAGTGCCTCACCGGTGTACCTCCTCCCTTGCTATGGTATACTTTATACCAAACGCTGGTATATTTTATACCAGCACTAACAAGCTGAAAACATACATCGTATGTTTTTCATTCTATACTTTTATAAGTATGAATTCCTGAAAACCGGTGACACGCTTTATTGCAAAGCCGGTAATAAACGCCTGTAAGAACTCCGGTTTAGTTATTTAATAACCCACAAATAATTACACCATGGCTGTAAACGAAAACTTAAGACTGCTGCGTGTTATCAGTAATCACGCACAGAAATTTGTAGCCGGTAAACTGGATATATGTCAACCGTCATATAACCGCTACGAAACCGATAACCGCGAAGTGCCAGATGATTGTATCGTTAAGGCGTCTGAACTTTACAATATACCGATAGAAGTAATTAAAAGCGATGTACCCATAGTAGACCTCTCGGTTATTTTAACCGGTGATGAAAGAGAATTGATAAAACAACTGCGCGCTGATGATCAATTGAAAAAGGCAGTTACAAAGTTGGTGGAGGAGAGGTTGGGGAAAGAGAACTCCAAAAGGGGTTGAAGGAGAAAGGCAATCTTTACTCGAAACCCCGAAAGGGTTCCAAACCCTTTCGGGGTTCTATCGGTAAGGTACTCTTACCAGTAAAACCCTTTCGGGGTTACTACCCTACACTCAACCATTTTGTCTTTGATAACTACATTTTTTATTTTAGACCAATGCGTGATATCGTCAAGGTAGAAAAAGGGAGAACCTACCACATTTACAATCGTGGCATTAACGGGGAGAATATTTTTATTGAAGACCGTAACTATACTTATTTCTTAAAACGGTGGCAGGATTTTCTTGCACCGGTTACTGAAACATTTGCTTATTGCCTTTTACGAAACCATTTCCATTTTTTGGTTCGCGTTAAGTCGGCAGATATACTGGTTAAAGACATAAACACCGGTAAAGAGAAAATACTTGACCCCACGCAACAATTCTCCAATTTCTTCAACAGCTACGCGCAAAGCATTAATAAATCGTACCACCGCACCGGTAGTTTGTTTGAGCATCCTTTCCGGAGAATAGAAGTGCAGAGCGATACTTACTTCACACGTCTGATTGCTTACATTCATTACAATCCGCAGAAACACGGGTTTATAGATAACTACAAAGACTACCCCTATTCCTCTTATCAATCGCATATCAGCAAACGCCCCACTAAACTAAACAGACAAGAAGTGATAGACTGGTTCGGCAACGAAACAGAATTTATTTCCTTTCACGATTCGTACCGCGAGTTCAGCGATTTAGATAAAGTGGTTTACGAGGAAGATTAAACTTTCCCAAAACCCCGAAAGGGTTTTCCTTTTCATGGACAGGCACCCATGCAACCCCGAAAGGGTTTGGAACCCTTTCGGGGTTACATGGGGCAGATACCCTTACACATAAAACCCTTTCGGGGTAATTTACCACCTCTGCCTCCGGCATCTCCTCCTGAAACAGGAGGAGAACCTTCGTAGCCAAGCGCACACTTTCCTCTCCTTTTTTAAGGAGAGGTGCCCGCAGGGCGGAGTGGTTTGTATTCCGCCAACCGTCAACCACCATCCGCTAACTTTCTTATTTTCGCCCTCTCTAAAAAACAAACATGAGCAAACGAATAGTAGTAATAGACGGAGCGCGCACACCCTTCCTGCGCTCGGGCACCGATTATATGGATTTAATGAGCTACCAGCTGGGGCAGTTTGCCATCCGCGGGCTGCTCAACAAAACCGGCATTGACCCTAAAGAAGTAGGCTATGTGGTGATGGGCACGGTTATCAGCAATGTAAAAACCAGCAACGTGGCGCGCGAAGCCGCTTTAACTGCGGGCATACCGCAAACCTCGCCCTGCCATACGGTTACCATGGCCTGCATCAGCGCCAACCAGGCGATAGTAAGTGCCATGCATGTGCTGCAGAATGGCGATGCCGATGTGGCTATTGCCGGTGGCACCGATTGCGCCAGCGATGCACCGATACTGTTCAACCGCCCTATGCGCAAAAAACTTTTTAAAGCGCAGAAACTTAAAGGCCTGGGCGATACACTCAAGTTTGTTACCTCGCTTCGCCCCGCTGATTTTAAACCCGAAGCACCGGCTATTGCCGAGTTCCTCACCAACAAAACCATGGGCCTCGACTGCGATATTCTTGCCGCGCGTTATGGCGTAACCCGCAAAGAGCAGGATGAGTTTGCCGTGCGCTCGCACCAGTTAAGCGCCAAGGCAGATGCCGAAGGCATTCTGGCGCACGAAATTGCACCGGTGGAGGCAGCACCTAAGTTTAAGCGCATCAGTAAGGACAACGGCTTCCGTGCCGATACTACTATGGAAAAGATTTCGAAACTGAAACCGGCTTTTGTAAAAGAAGGCGGAACCATTACCGCGGCTAATGCTTCGTTCTTAACCGATGGTGCGGCTGTAGTGTTGCTGATGACAGAAGATAAAGCAAAAGAGTTGGGGCTGAAACCGAAAGCATACCTCCACTCCTACTCCTTCAGCGGTTGCGATTTAAAAGAAGAATTGTTGTTAGGCCCAACTTATGCCATGAGCAAGTTGCTGGCTAAAACAGGCATCAACGTAAGCGATATTGATGTGTTTGAATTTCACGAAGCCTTTGCCGGACAGATTATGGCGAACCTCAAGTGCATGGCCAGTGACGATTTTGCGAAAACAAAATTGGGAAGAGACAAAGCCGTGGGTGTAGTGCCAATGGATAAACTCAATTTGTGGGGAGGTTCACTTTCGCTCGGACACCCGTTTGGTGCCACCGGTGCGCGTTTGGTAACCACCGCAGCCAACAGATTGATTAAAGAGAACGGCAAGTATGCGTTGCTGTCGGCCTGTGCTGCCGGTGCGCATGGACATGCGATGATTTTGGAGAAGTATTAACCATGGAAGAAGAAGAAAAAAATAAAGTGAACGACCCTGAAGTATCTTACGAAAGGAAGATTACTTTTTTTAATTCTTTCGAAGAAGCGGAACTGCATGGGTTAAAGGAAATGGCCGTTCATAGTCATGCGCAGCGCATGGAAAACCTCGAAGTGTTGCGTAAAAGAATGTTTGCCGACCGTTTAGATGCGAGTGGCAATTGGCTTCCACTTGAAAGAACTATCACAATCATCAAAGGGCACGAAGCATGATAAATCTCGGAAACGATTTTTCGGAAGTGCTTATTGCTTTTAATAATGCCACTGTAAACTATATGTTGGTTGGCGGTTATGCGGTCAATTTTCACGGCTACGAACGAAACACCAGCGATTTGGATATCTGGGTTAAACCCAATGAGGAGAACCTGAACAAAATTTGTTCTGCCCTGACTACTCTCCGGTTTGACAGTGATGCAGTAAATCACATTGCCAAATTCAATACTGCTGAGCCTTATCTGTTTCATATCGGCAGCAAGCCGAATGATATAGAAGTTTTCAACTTTGTAACCGGTGTAAAATACGAAGATGCTGAACCCCACCGGGTAGAGTTTAAGTATGCAGATGGTTTAACAGTTCATTTTATCAGTGTGCGCGATTTGATAATAAATAAAATGCTGGCAGGAAGAACACAGGACAAATTAGATATTGAAATGCTTCAGCGAATTCAAAAACTTTAGTTTTACGCAATATGGTATATCTCACGAGGCGAGAACACTTCAACGGAGCGCACCGGCTCTTCAATCCAAGTTGGACGGAAGAGCAGAACGACAATGTGTTCGGCAAGTGCGCCAATAAGAACTGGCACGGGCACAACTTCGATGTATTTGTTACCGTGAAAGGAGAGCCGAATCCGGATACCGGTTTTATTATGAATGCACACGAGCTGAGCAAGATAATGAAACGCGAAATTGTTGACCGCTTAGACCATAAGAACTTTAATATGGATGTGCCGGAACTGAAGGGTGTGTTGCCCAGCACCGAGAATGTAGTGAAACAGATTTGGAAATGGCTTAACCCGCATATCACGGGTTGTAAACTGCATTGCATCAAACTGGTGGAGACGGAGAATATATATGTTGAGTATTACGGAGAATAAACCATCGCTATGAAGAAATACGAAAAGAAAGAATCGTTCGATGAAAAAACACTGGAGTTAGTCAGCACCAAGTATGCCGATATAATAAAAGCATTAGGAGAAGATGTAACCCGGAACGGATTAGAAAAAACTCCCCAGCGGGTAGCTAAGGCCATGCAGTTTATGACACAAGGTTATCAGATGGATGCCCTCGAAATTCTCCGTGGTGCATTGTTTGATGAAGACCACAACCAGATGGTGATTGTAAAAGATATTGAACTGTACTCACTTTGCGAACATCACATGCTTCCCTTTTACGGACGTGCACACATTGCCTATATACCCAATGGAAAAATTGTCGGGCTCAGTAAACTGGCCCGCGTGGTAGATGTGTATGCAAGGCGCTTACAGGTGCAGGAGCGCTTAACTATTCAAATACGTGATGCCCTGCACGAAGCATTGAATCCGTTGGGTGTGGCGGTAGTTATTGAAGCGAAGCATTTATGCATGATGATGCGCGGGGTTTCCAAACAAAACTCAGTGACTACTACTTCTGCCTTCACCGGTGAGTTTGAGAAACAACCAACACGCAGCGAGTTTATCAATTTGATTTCTGCAAAACTGAGTTAACCCTGAAGTATGAAGGCTTACGTTTTCCCGGGACAAGGCTCCCAATACACAGGAATGGGCAAAGATTTGTTTGAGCAATCGGACATTGCGAAACAAATGTTTAACCGTGCCGATGAAATACTTGGCTTCAGTATTTCGAAAGTAATGTTCGAAGGAACTGATGAAGAACTGAAACAAACCAAGGTTACACAGCCTGCCGTTTTCCTGCACTCTGTTATCTCAGCGGCATTGATTGAAGATTTTAAACCAGGTATGGTTGCAGGTCACTCACTTGGAGAAATATCGGCATTAGTCGCTAACAAAACACTGTCGTTCGAAGACGCACTAAGACTGGTTTCCGTTCGTGCATTAGCTATGCAAAAGGCGTGTGAGCTGGTTCCCTCTACTATGGCGGCTGTTGTTGGATATGCAAGTGAAGAACAGGTGGAGAATATTTGTACAGAGATAAAAAATGAAGTGGTAGTTGCTGCCAATTACAATGCCCCCGGCCAATTGGTGATTTCGGGAAGCATCAGCGGAATTGATATTGCCATTGAAAAATTAAAAGAAGCCGGTGTGCGCAGAGCTATCAAGCTACCGGTGGGTGGTGCTTTCCATTCTCCTTTAATGGAACCGGCACGAAAAGAATTAGCAGAAGCAATCAACAACACTACTTTCAGCATACCGGTATGTGCCGTGTATCAGAATGTATCTGCCAAAGCAGAAACAGAACCGGATACGATAAAGGCAAACTTAATCGCTCAACTAACCTCACCGGTGCGGTGGACACAATCGGTAAAGCAAATGGTGGCAGACGGTGCAACTGAATTTATTGAAGTCGGTCCCGGTACTGTGTTACAGGGATTGATTAAGAAGATTACTGCTTAGTTCTCTTAAAGGATTCAACTCAATTCTCCCCTCCTTAATTTTCATTCCGTTGAAGGGGTCGTTTGATATTAGAAAAGGTCCGTCTAAGTCTGCATAATCCGCAAGAGGCGTTAAGTAAGCAGCGGCAGTACAACCCACAGATGATTCACTCATACAGCCAATCAAAACTTTCATATCCAGTTCACGCGCTTTTAAAATCATTTGATGCGCTTCCGTAATTCCACCGCACTTCATCAGTTTAATGTTGATGCCGTCAAAGGAATCTCTCAAGCGTTCAATATCGCTTAACCGCTGACAACTTTCATCAGCATAAAGCAACAACGGACATTCACGCTTAACTAAGCGCATTTCATCATTTCTTTCTTTCGGTAATGGCTGTTCTACCAGCAAACATCTTTCCTCTGCCAGCCACTCTATTTTACTGCGCGCTTCTTCCCAATTCTTCCAACCCTGGTTTACGTCTACCGCAAACTTCTTATCCGACAAACTTCTGAAGTTACGAATCACTTCCTCATCGTTCTCTCCGTTCAGTTTTAACTTAAAGATTTCAAAACCTGCCCTATTAGCTTCATCAATTTTAGTTTTCATTTCATCGAGAGATGAAACTCCGATAGTGTAAGTCCCAAAAGGGGACTCTATATTTTCAATACCGAGCAACTCTCCTATTGTTTTGTTTTCGAGTTGCGCTTTCAGGTTCCACAATGCCATATCGAGTGCCGCCTTTGCACTCATGTTTGTTTCAACCTTACCAAGCTTCTCAAACCAAACTTCAATAGTATCAGAGGAAAGATTCTTACTGAACTCAAGGAGAAATTCCGAAACACTTTTCTGTGTCTCCGGTAAGTATGGCGGAAGTGTTGCTTCTCCCCAACCGGTAAAGCCTTCGTGTTCAAGTTTTACATATACCACATCGGTATGCGTGCGTACACCATGTGCAATACGAAAAGGAAATTTGAATTGTAGCTGATATGGGTAAAGCGAGAGTTTCACTTCAGCAGTTAAGCCAATGCTTTCTTCACTTCTTCAGCGGCTTCTTTCAATTGAATTGCCGAACGAACCTTCAGGCCCGACTCATCAATCAATTTCTTTGCTTCTACAGCGTTGGTTCCCTGCAAGCGGACAATAATCGGCACCGGTATGTTACCTATGGATTTGTAAGCGTCAACAATTCCCTGTGCTACCCTGTCGCATCGAACAATACCACCAAAAATATTTACGAGAATTGCTTTTACGTTCGGGTCTTTCAGAATAATGCGGAAAGCTTTCTCTACGCGCTCAGCGTTGGCAGTTCCGCCTACGTCTAAGAAGTTAGCAGGGTCGCCACCGGAGAGTTTAATAATATCCATGGTTGCCATAGCAAGACCGGCACCGTTCACCATACAGCCAACGTTACCGTCTAGTTTCACATAATTCAAGTCCGCATTGCTCGCTTCAACTTCTGTCGGGTCTTCCTCGTTCAAATCGCGCAATGATTCTAAATCTTTGTGGCGGTATAGAGCGTTATCATCTAACGATATTTTTCCATCAACAGCAATAATCTTATTGTCGGATGTTTTCAGGCAAGGATTAATCTCTACCATCGCTGCATCGGCATTGATGTAAGTATTATAAACTGCCCTGGTGAATTTTATCATTTCCTTATTCGCATTTCCGCTCAAACCAAGATTGAATGCAATCTTGCGGCATTGGAAATCCTGCAAGCCGACTTTCGGATCAACCCATTCTTTCAAAACCTTTTCCGGTGTGTGCTCTGCCACTTCTTCAATATCCATTCCGCCTTCGGTAGAGTAGATAATTACATTCTGGCCTTTAGCCCGGTCAAGGAGAATAGAGAAATAAAATTCTTTAGTGGATGATTCACCGGGGTAGTAAACATCCTGTGCTATCAAAATCTTGTTCACCACTCTTCCGTGAGGGCCGGTTTGTTTGGTTACCAGTGTCCCTCCTAAAATATTAGTGGCAATTGTTCTTACAGCATCATGATTCTTAGCAAGCGCAACACCATTTTGCTCTGTACCGGCAATTTTCCCTTTGCCCCGGCCACCGGCATGTATCTGGCTTTTCACCACTACCCAATCACTCTTGTAAAGCTCTTTCAGTTTCTGTGCTGCTGCTACCGCTTGCTCCGGTGTTTCGGCAACAATTCCTTCCTGAATGGCAGCCCCGTTTTGTTTCATTAATTCCTTCGCCTGGTATTCGTGTAAGTTCATGTATTGGTTATTTGTTTTTGTAAGCGGGACGAAAATAAACTTTGGCGAGGAATAGACAACAGCAATTTTGAGAACGTCAGGGTACTGGAATGTGAGAATGATAATTCATATTCGCACTATGATTTTAGAAGCGAGTAATATTCACAAGAAATACGGAGCACTTGAAGTATTGAAAGGTGTTTCACTACAAGTAAAAAAAGGTGAAATTGTTTCGCTGGTTGGTCCTTCAGGTGCCGGTAAGTCCACGCTGCTGCACATCATGGGAACGCTGGACAAACCGGATGCCGGTGTTGTTAAAATTGAAGGCAGGGAAGTTTTTAAGCAGAATGAAAAAGGCCTTTCTGTGTTCCGCAATAAATCAATCGGCTTCATTTTCCAATTCCATCATTTGTTGCCTGAGTTTACTGCCGTAGAGAATATTTGCATTCCTGCCTTTATCGGAGGGAAATCGAAAAAGGAAAGCGAAACAAGGGGAATGGAACTGCTGGCTTTACTTAATCTAACTCACCGCGCTAATCATAAACCGACTGAACTCTCCGGGGGAGAGCAGCAACGGGTAGCGGTTGCCAGGGCATTGATAAACAATCCTGCTTTGATAATGGCGGATGAACCATCCGGTAATCTCGACACCAACAATGCGCGTGATTTACACAAACTGTTTTTTGAATTGCGTGATAAGTTGAATCAGACTTTTGTTATTGTAACTCACAATGAAGAATTAGCCGGTATGGCTGACCGGAAAGTACAGATGAAAGACGGCCTTATTATTTGAATGTTTATTACTTTAGATTTTAAAATTCTGCCCGAATGAAAGAAGAACAAGAACGCTTATTAAAGTATATTGGAGAGATATACGCTAAGAGACGTGTTGTAAAAAAAGAAGGGAAAGTACTCACAGGTCCGGAGCATGATGATATCATCAGAGCCGGAAAGAATATACGCAGGATACGCGAAAAAAAGGGAATGAGTATTGAACAACTTGCCTCACTCACAGACTTAACCCCGTCTTATATTTCCGGAATAGAAGTGGGTGAAGCAGACCCATACATGACCGAGATTTATGAAATAACCAAAGCGTTAGAAGTTGAACTTTCTTCCTTGTTCGACAAGAAATAAAAACAAGTTTCACTCGGGCACTTTTGTTTCCAACCGATTCTGCAAATCTGCAATTACCGATTTCTTCCATTCTTTACTTCCTACCGGCTCACTGAAAGTTGCTTTATACTCAGGTATCTCAAATGCTTCTATATTAAGTTTAAGCGTTTTGAAAAGTTTTGGCAATCCCTCTCCCGGCACCTGTACATGGTGCAGGCCTCCGCTGTACGCCAGCACCATTTGGCCTAAATTTAAGTCACTAAGAATATCAGCAACCCCGGGCTTTACAGTCATTTTGTTTCCATCAAGATCAAGTCCATTTTGACGTTTCATCCTTCCTTCAGGAGCAATAACAATTATAGAATCTACTGATATGGTTGACATAAATTCATCCCAGGTTTCATCGCGCTTACGCGTAATAGAAGTGATACCCGGACTCATTAGCTTGTAAAACGCCCCTACTATCGGACGGTTAAGTGTTTTATCGGCACCGGGTGCCGCCATTCGCCCTGAAAGCTGCCACAGAAAAGTAATCGGAAGGAAACCCAAAAAAATAGGTTCGAAGAGAGATGTATGATTAAGAAAAATAATCAGTTTTATCTCATTCCACCGGATACACTCTTGGGGCCACCCTATTCTATACCGGTAGAAAACAGCGGAAAGCGCTTTGATAAACAATAGAACAGAAAAACTGATTAACCTCCGCATTTTAGCTTATGAACCGGTGGTAAAGAAATAAATAATTAGGTTCCCTAATGAGGTTTTTACATACAGTGTTTTAATGGGCTTTTTTATTATTCCTTTTTATGTGCCTTTTCCTGTGTCACCACAACAATAGAATTAAGTGCAATTTCAGCACTGAGAAAATTTTCAATTGCGAAAGTACTGTAATTTGATGAAGATGATGATGTCGCCAATGGTTGTGCCGAACTTACGGCTTTAGAGAATAGCCAGCACTTCAGTGGCAGCTATCACCATCCTACTTTAAGCCCAAACACCGATGCCTTCACACCCAAAAAAATCCGAAGACCGCAACGAGCAATTTATCATTTTTGATATCTGGAAAAGCTATAGCTAACCGACAAACCGAAAGTCCACTAATAGCACTGGCAAACTGCCAACCGTATGTATTGTGCACTGGTATAAAAAACGGAAAGTTAAAGTATGCAATGAGCACACATATCGGAATGTCGGTAAAATCGAAAGAAGCAGAGAAACCCCAACGTAGATTCAAATTAAATAAGAAAATATAAGCGCCCGCCTATTAATGATTAAAGAACATGAGTGAAGCGAAATGGCTTATAGATATTTTTTATCATTGCTCTGTATCCAAAAAGATTATGGTATGAAAAGAGTGATTTTTCTGTTTGTAGTTCTTGTTATGTGTATTCTCAATGCCTTGGCAGGCGATACGCCTGCTTCAGTTGAAAGTGCATTTGCGAACAAATTTCCTAAGGCTGAAGGCATAAAGTGGACTAAGCTAAACACGGGAAATTACAAAGCCGCGTTTAAAGTGAATGGATTTACCATGTCGGCTATCTTCGCTCTCGAGGGCAAATGGAAAGAAACAGAAACATCTATTCCTGTTAAAGAACTTCCGAAGGGAGTTACCGGTTACCTTTCTGAAAATTATCCGAAAACTAAAGTTACTGAAGCGGCAAAGATTGAACGACCGGATATGGATGCAGTATTTTTTAAGGTGGGTAACGGAAAAGATTTTTCTTTGATACTAACAGTTGAAGGCAAGGTGGTGAGGTAGCTTTCGTTCTATAAAAGAAATGCACAACCTTGTTGTTAAAAATTGAACAGCATAACGAATGGTATGCGATCAATTTCCTGATGGCAGTAGAACACACCCGGGGAAACTTACTCTATAATTATTATTGTCCTCTTTTCCTTTAGAATCGTTTTCTACCTCCTTTTCGCGCTTGCGAAAAACAATGAAAGTAACAATGCTTAGAATGAAGAACCCGCCCAATAGGATAATGGGTAGACTTGACTTCGTTGGCAATGGGTTTGCCCAAAGATAAAGATGCCATAAAAAGAAAGAATTCTTGGCAAACAAAAATAATGGATGTTTTAGGGGTTCGTTTAAAACAAAAAAGTATAGTAGTAGGGAGAATTTCCGAGTAGAAATATCATTTACACTTTGGCTTTTGTTGTAAAAGCGGTTGTCGGCATTGCTCGCATGGATTTAGGAAGGAAAAAGAGTAGGAACAAAAGATAGAAGAAAGGTCTAAGTAAAATACTCCTTGTACCCACTCAAGCCCTGGAGGCCGCCAGTATGAAGGGCAACTATAGCAGAGCCTTTGGGAAAGTAATCTTTATGAATAAAATCGAATAAACCATAAAACATTTTGCCTGTGTAAACCGGTTCAAGTTGTATGTCATGTTTTTGTTTAAAGTCTTTTATAAACTGAATCAATTCCGGTTTCACTTTTGCGTAACCGCCAAAATGATAATCGAAATTGACATGGAAATTGGAAAACTCCGCACCGGTGTATTCCTTAACAAGGTTGTTAATGAAAGGGGTTAATAAATCAACTCCTTTCAGTGAACTAAAACCAATAACCTGCTTTTCTCCTTTTAAACCTGCTAGCAAACCCGCCAGTGTTCCCCCTGTTCCACATGCTGTACATACATAATCAAAAGGCGCATCCAGTTCTTTAATAATCTCTTCTACTCCTTCTAAAGCTGTAACATTGGTTCCGCCTTCCGGTACATGATAAAAATCGCCAATCTGAACGCGGAGGCTTTCAATATTTATCAGATCATCCTTTTGTCTGTACATCTCGCGGTCCATGTAGTAGAGTTCCATTCCCTGTTCGGCTGCAAACTGAAGCGTTTCACTCTTAACAGCCGGTTCTTCCCCGCGTATAATTCCAATAGCTTTAAAGTGAAAAAGCCTGGCCGCTGCTGCTGTGGCATAAATGTGATTGGAGTAAGGGCCTCCAAAAGTAAGCAGAGTGTTAAGCCTGTTAAGCCTGGCTTTATACAAATTGTATTTCAACTTGCGCCATTTATTCCCCTGAATGTGTTCATGTATCAAATCATCGCGCTTGATGTAAAGCTTAATTTCCTTTTGGTCAAGTAACTCATCTTCTATTTGCTGAAGCGGAGATTCTTTGAAGGGATTTTCCATCAGAATTTTTTCAGTTCCTGATAGACACGATTGATAGGCAGACCTACTACATTAAAATAATCGCCCTCAAAGCGGTTAATAGCTACCGCCCCAATCCATTCCTGACAGGCATAAGAACCTGCCTTATCAAAAGGTTTATACGCATCTACATAGAACTCAATCTCCTCTCTTGTTAATTCATTAAAATAAACTTTTGTCTTCTCTGAGAACACAACTTCTTTCTCCTTAGTCAAAATACAAACACCGGTTATCACTTCATGCATTTGTCCGCTTAACGCTAAAAGCATTTCAATAGCCTGATTCCTGTTGTTTGGCTTTTCATAAATTCGATTATTCAAGACTACAATAGTATCGGCACCGATTACAATCACCTTATCTGAAATATCATCAATAAACGCATGTGCTTTCTTCTTGGCAAGAAAAGCCGGAATCAAATCGGCCGCTAAATCGCGTGGGTGTGATTCACCTACGTTTTTTGAATCAACAACAAATTCAAAACCTGCCATTTTCATTAATTCCTTTCTACGGGGAGAGTTAGAGGCAAGAATGATTTTATGTACCATAAATCTATGCAGCCGGTTGTAGATTAAACAGATAAAAAGCCGGAATAGAAAGAATACCCAGCAGCATAATGATTTTTAAGAGTAAACTGATTCGCGAGTATTGCTTCCTCTCCTTTGCCATAAACAACAAAACAATTGAAACTAAAACAGGAATGGCCACAACCGTTGTAAGATAGATAAACTCTTTTACCGCACCGGCAGTAATAAATCCGCTCATAAAGAAAGTAAGGTCGGCAAGGAGCAATACCAGTACAATTGCCACAGCAATTTTAGCTACCGGTTCTCCAAACTGAACGGCAAGTGTGTTGACGCTATGTTGTGCATCTCCTTCCCTGTCTTCAATATCCTTTACTATTTCACGTGATAAATTCATGAAGAAGGCGAATCCGCCATAAAACTTTACCTGCCAAAGCAACATATCCAACACATATCTCGAGCCTTCAAAGTAAATGGTATTCAGGAAATTTACCTCAAACAACATGAGCAACACAAATACGAAACCGGTTAAAGCCGATACCAAAACATTTCCTGCAAGAGGCATCTTTTTTAAAAATGCCGAATACACATAAAGCATTAAAGCGCAAATGATATAGATGTAGCCAATCTTAAAGTTGTTTGCCTTGTAACCCAGATAGAATCCTAAAGCTATTCCCGCCAAAACAAATGCAGCGTGAAGATACATGGCTGTATCGAGCGAGAATGCGCCTTGAGGCAAAGGACGCTCCGGTTTAAACTCTTTGTCTAAATCAAAATCAAGATAATCGTTGATAATGTTTCCTGCTGCTGCAATGAAAACAACTGATAGAACAAACAGCACAAACTCAAAATCAGTAAAGGGAACCAGGGTGGTAAAAAGTTTGAATTTGTGTGCCGGAACAAGAATCAGATAATAAAAAAGTGAAACACTTAAAGCGATGATAAAAAGGTTAACAGCGCGAATAAGTTTAAGGAAAGAAGTAATTGAATTCATGAACTATTTTATCTATAACGCTGCGCGAAGTTATTTATGATTTTGACTTGCCGAAGCAATGATACTTTGCGTGAGTACCTCATAAATTTTTTGCAGGCGGGCATCATCCGCTAACAACATAAGATGTTTTTCAATTGTCTGCATATCGCCCCTTGCGGCAGGCCCTGTTTGAAGGTCGGATGGAGAATTCTGCTGGATGTTTTCGATAGAACGGTAAATGAGCGGTTTCAAAATATCGAAAGGTAAGCCGTGACCAAGTAAAAGTGATTCAGAAATACTGTAAAGATGGTTGGTAAAATTGTTAGCGAAAACAGCCGCTACATGAATCCATTGGCGTTGCGCCTCGTCTACCCGATGAACATTTTGCGATATGGATTTGGCAAGTGCTTCCAGTTTGGCAACAACCGCTTCAGAATTGCCTTCCACCAGTACCGGTACATTCTTAAAGTCAACTTTCGAATTCTTTTTCATCGTTTGCAGCGGGTAAAAAATACCTGAGTTGGAAGATGCAACATTCAATAAACCTTTAGAGTTGGTTCCTGAGGTATGGGCAATAATCCTGTCGCCAAGTTTCAATTGCTCTGCAATCTCTCCAATCACATCATCTTTCACCGCCATTAAATAAACTTCGGCCTCCAGAATTTCTGAAGCATCTGATGTAAACGAAGCAGCAACCGCTTTAGCCAACTCCTTTCCCGCATCATCGCTCCGGTTATATATCTGAACAATTTCATGACCTGCCTTTTTCAGAACAAGCGCCAGATTGGTTGCCACATTACCTGCACCTATGATGGAAATTTTCATGGAATAAAAATATTCAGACGAAAGTAGCAAAAGAGACGCGTGATTGTTACCTCTTTCTTAGTTACTCTTTACAAAGTGCTTGGTTACGCTTGCTTTTCCGCTTTGAAGTGTAAACAAATAAACTCCTGCAGTAAACGAAGAAACATCAACCGATAATGTGTTAGCACCACCATTCAATTGAATGCCTTGACTAATCAGAGTTTCGCCCAGTATATTCTGAACTGAAATACTGCTACTGCCAGCAATTGCTGAAAATATCTGCACAATTAGCACAAAATTAACAGGGATGGGCTGAAGAGATACACTGTTAAGCAATACAATTTCTGCAAAGCACAAGGCGCAACAGGAAGTTAAC
>CAZBPG010000040.1:0-30975 GCA_964493695.1 uncultured Chitinophaga sp.
CGGTTACCGGTGGGTGTGGCAGGTAGGTTTTTCAGAAAAACCTGTTTAGGTAGAAGGTTTTTTTTGCTGTTTCGGCATGTTCCATTGAAAATTTTAACCGGTTCTTATTGGCGAGTTGGTCAAAAAGCCTGCACAAAGTCAAGGTTTAACCACGCGGGAGACCCGCATAAAGTGCCCATAAAAATCTTGCAGCTATTCTTAGTTTTGAGCAATGAACCGGCTGTTGTGTTTTCTTTTTCTTTTTAGTCCCCGCAGGGTCTCCGCTTCGGGACCCTGCGGCTTCCTCTGTTGTGTTTTACTATTTCTGCTTTCTCTTTCTGCCAATGCCCAACTGGTAGAAATTTCGAACCCCTCTAAGCTCCCCGCCAAATCGGGTAAGTTTAAAGTGGTGGGTAAAAACAACGATGGCATAGTAGTGCGCCTGTTTGGCACCGAAGATGTAGTGCACGTATATGGCGATGAACTGAAACTGGAAACCACCAAATCTATCAGCTTCAAAAACCAGAGCGGCCCGCTGCAGCACATTATGCTCAACAAAACCGGTGCGGTTATTTTTTATCTGGAGCAGGATAAAAAGCGTTCGCTGCTTTACGCCCAACCGGTGGGTGCCAAGTTTATGGAAATAGGCAAACCGGTGCTTATAGATTCTATTGAAGACCGTAAAGACCTGGTGGCCTCTAACCTGCGCTTTAAACAATCTATTGACCAGTCGTACCTCATGATTTACTATCCGCTGTTTACGTTTACCAAGTTAGAGAGCATCCGGTTTTTATGTGTTGACCACAGTTTAAAAGTGCTTTACAACAAAACCGTTCCACTCAACCGCGATGAAAGGGAAATGGAAGAATCGAAATCGCTGGTAGACAATAAGGGCAACATATTTTTGATGCTGAAACCCGAAACCCGCACCGGAGGTGCGCAATACGATGTATTGCATTTTAGTGCCGGAGGCGATTTTTCTACTTACAGCATTACTACAGAAAAACAGATTTTTGGCGAACCGGTTTTTGATATTGATAACAAGAACGGCAACCTGGTAATGACCGCTTTTTTTGATGCCGGGCTAAGCGAAGCCGAAGCAGCCGCCAGCGGCTTTTTGTATGCCAGTTTCGACCCGGCTAACGGCACCCCTTTAAAAACCAACTACACGTATTTCTCTGCCGAGTTTATCAGCGAGCTTACCGGCCGCGAAAATGTAACCAACCGGAGTTTGTTCACTTTCAGCATCCGCAAATCTATGCTGCGCAACGATGGCGGGGCGCTCATTATTGCCGAATCGTTTATAAAAGATTCGCGCGAGCAGGTATTACCGGTGGGTATACAGCCCGGTTACAACAGTTACCGCACCTCCGATATTTTTCAGTTCAACGACATTATTGCTTTTTCCGTTAACCCCGATGGTAAAATGGAGTGGAGTTCAGTAATGCGTAAAAAGCAGGCAAGCGAAGACGACAACGGCACCTATTCTTCGTTTTTGACAATGAACGAAAAAGAAAAACTGCGCCTGATTTATCTCGATGATATTTCGAGCAGCGGAACGCTGAACGAGTTCATATTAAACAGCAACGGCAAGTACGATCGCGGTGTTATCTTAAATCAGGAAACACACGATATTATGCTGCTACCTAAAATGGGTAAACAGGTTTCGCCTAACGAGGTGGTGCTGCCGAGTTTTAAAAATAATGCCCTGCGCTTAGTGAAAGTCACGTTTTAAAAATTCATGTCTTGTTAAGTTTCTTCAAATCCAACAACCCCGGTGTAGTCCTTTTCTATTTAGTTTATCTGGTGTTGTTCAGGGTTTGCTTTGCATTTGTTGAGGTAGATACCAATTTTGTTTTTGAGCACCGCGAACCTCTGAGTGCCCTGCTTTTCGGGTTTCTTAAAAATTTCTCCTCCGGCTATTCAACCATCAGCTTGGTGCTTGGTGCTTTGCTTTGTTTTATACAGGCATTGCTCATTAACGGTGTGGTGAACGAGAACAAAATACTGGCTAAGAAAAATTATATGCCCGGTGCCGTGTTTATCGTCTTTGCTTCTTTCTTTCAGGAAAGCCTGCTGCTTACACCGGCTACGGTGGCGCTTACTTTTATTATAGTGGCCTCCTCCCGGTTGTTCGGATTGGTTAAAAAGGAAAAGTCGTATGGCGATGTATTTGATGTGGGGTTTCTGATAGCTGTGGCTACTCTGTTTTATTTTCCCTGTGTGATTTTTGTTTTGTTTGCCGGTATTGGTCTGGCAGTAATGCGCCCCTTTAATTATCGCGAGTGGACGATTGTCCTGCTCGGATTTCTTTCCCCGCTGTTTCTGGTGTTCACCTTTTATTTCTGGAACGACAAAGCCGGAATACTATTTCCGGAAATTGCCAACCTGCATACCAACGGCTGGCTGATTGGAATTTCTCTTCGGCTGAACGATAAAATAATGATTGGAGGAATAGCCTTTTGTATTGTAACCTGTTTAACGTTATTGCCTGCTTCGCTTTACTCATCGCTTATTCAGGTGCGCAAGTTCACCAACACATTGGCAGTGTTAATGGTTTTGATTTTTGTGGCGGCTGCCCTTCAGCAAACCATTCACCTGAGCCACCTGGTGCTGCTGGCGTTGCCGCTGGGTATCATTGCCCCGATGGTGATGATGCAAATAAAAAGAAAACTGCTGTCGGAAGTCATCCACTTAATTTTAATTTTGCTGGTGTTAGCAGGCCAGTTTCTCCCGTATTTAAATCTCATTTAAAACAAAAAAGTATGAAGTTCGGAGTTGTAGTTTTTCCCGGTTCCAATTGCGACAGAGATATGTATCACGTAGTAAAAGAAGTAATGGGCTGCGAAGCGCGTTTCATCTGGCATAAAGAAACCGACCTGAACGATTTTACGTCTGATGACTGCATTATCCTTCCCGGTGGGTTCAGTTATGGCGATTATCTGCGCACCGGTGCCATCGCGCGTTTTTCTCCGGTAATGGAGTCAGTGATACAATTCGCTAATACTGGCGGAAAAGTGCTGGGGGTGTGCAACGGCTTCCAGATTTTATGCGAAAGCCATTTGCTGCCCGGTGCCTTGCTCCGCAACGAGAGTATGAAATACGAATGCAAAAATGTTTACCTCAAACCGCAGACGGCCAAAACCCTGCTCACCTGCAAAATTGATGAAGAGGCCGTGCTGAAAATTCCTATTGCGCATGGCGATGGAAGATACTATTGCGATAAAACGGTTTTGAAATCGCTTTACGATAACGACCAGATACTTTTTAAATACTGCGATGTAGACGGAGAAATTACCGATGAAGCCAACCCTAACGGCTCGCTCGATAACATTGCCGGTATCTGCAATGCGCAGAAAAATGTTTTTGGTATGATGCCGCATCCGGAGCGCGCTTCGGAAAAAGCATTGTTTAATACCGATGGAAAAATTCTGTTCGAATCGCTGGTGAGCAAAGTACTGGAGATGACGGTGCTTTATTCTAACTAAAGTTTAACCACAGATAATTGAGACCTCAGCTGTTTAGCTGAGGTTTTTTATTTTAGAGATATGACACAACCGGAGCGCAACGCACTTATTGAATCTTACGGCAACGCTTACACTCTTTTGGTTGATGCGCTGAAAGAGTTTCCCAAAGAGATGTGGCAATGGAAACCTGCTCCTGAAAAATGGAGTATTCATGAAATTGTCATTCACATTACCGACAGCGAAGCCAATTCATTTGTGCGCTGCCGCAGGTTTATTGCCGAACCGGGCAGCGGGGTTTATGGCTACGATGAAAACAAATGGGCAAAGCACCTCGATTACCATTCGCAAAGTATAGAGGAATCGCTGGAGCTGTTCAGGCTGCTCAGGAAAGCATCTTACGATTTGATTAAAGCAGTAAGCGATGAAACCTGGCAAACGGCCACGGTTCATCATTCCGAAAACGGCTTAATGAAGTTTGAAGAATGGCTGAAAACTTATGAGGAGCATATTCCGGTTCATATACGTCAGATGCAACGGAATTTTAAAGCATGGAGAATAGTTAACGCCCGTTAACAGGCTTTCTGTTTGGAAGGTTATTCTTCTATTTTCGCCTCCATATAAAATTATTTCAATGAAGAAGGTTTTTGCTTTCTGTTTGTTTTCGTTTTTTGCGTTCAGTTTTTCGTTGGCACAGATTCTCAATCCTATTTCATGGAGCTGGCGTGCTGAACAAACAGGTAAAGGAGAGTACAAATTAATTTTTACCGCAAAGATTGATGCCAAGTGGCATACCTATTCGCAGTTTATCAGCGAAGGGGGACCGGTTCCTACTGCACTTATTTTCGGCACAGATAATAAGGATATACAACTCGTGGGTAAGGCCACCGAGAGGGGAAGTAAGCCGCACTCCGGTCACGACCCTGTGTTTGATATGGACCTGACCTATTTTGAAAATGACATGCGGATTGAGCAGAAGGTAAAAGTGCTGAAGGATACAAAACTGAAAGGCAGCCTTGAATATATGGCCTGCGATGATTCCCGTTGTCTGCCGCCTGACGGCAAAGAGTTTGAGTTTGATTTGAAAGCCGGAGGCGAGCTTCAAAAAAAAACTGATGATGTAAAGCCACAGGGCAGTATAGAACAGCAAAAATTTGATTCGGCTGTTCAGGCGGTAATTCAAACAGAGATTAAGAGCGATTCATTAAACGAGGCAGCAACAGCCCTTGCAGGAAACAAATTCGGAACACCGCAGTCCAACTGCGGAAAGGGTGATGAAACAGGAAACAAAAGTCTGTTCGCTATCATTATCCTTGGTTTCCTTGGCGGGCTTGTAGCTTTGGTTACTCCCTGTGTGTTCCCTATGATTCCGCTGACGGTTTCTTTTTTTACCAAGCGGAGCGAAAGCAAAACCAAAGGAAAGTTTGAGGCTTTCTTTTATGCCTTCAGCATTGTGTTTATTTATTTTTTACTGGCGGTGCCCTTTCTTCTATTCGACATTTCGCCCGATACACTGAATGAAATTTCCACCGGTGCCCCGCTCAATGTTTTCTTCTTCGTCATATTCGTCATTTTTGCTTTTTCGTTTTTCGGGTTCTACGAAATTGAGTTACCTAGTTTTATCGCCAACAAAGCCGACTCGGCTTCGAATGTGGGCGGACTGGTAGGAATATTTTTCATGGCGCTTACGCTGGCTATTGTTTCCTTTTCCTGCACCGGTCCTATCATCGGTTCGCTTTTGGTGGGGGCGTTAAGTTCTTCGAGCGGTAAGTTAAATCTGGTTGCCGGTATGACGTCTTTCGGGTTTGCACTTGCACTTCCCTTTGGTTTGTTTGCGCTGTTCCCTAACATGATGAAAGCCCTGCCGAAGTCCGGAGGCTGGCTGAACTCGGTGAAAGTAGTGCTCGGATTTGTTGAACTTATTTTTGCCATCAAGTTTTTATCGAATGCAGACCTGGTGGCGCACTGGGGTATTTTAAAGCGCGAGGTGTTTCTGGGATTGTGGGTACTTTGCGGGGCAGGTTTGTTTTTTTACCTCGTTGGCAAACTGAAGTTCCCGCACGACTCACCGGTGCAAAAACTTTCACCGGTAAGGCTGGCTTCGGCTGCGCTGGCTATTTTGTTTACGGTGTATACCGCTTACGGTATTCCCGGTAATGACCTTCATCTGTTTAGCGGATTTCCTCCGCCAAAATTTTACTCACTTATAACGAAGAAGAAGACGTTTTATGAGGTAACAGGTAATGACAGCAAGATGATTGTTGAGAAAAAATCAGTAGAGATTAATCCAGAAATCGAATCAATTCAGAATGATTATGAAGCAGCATTGGCTAAAGCAAAGAAGGAAAATAAACCTTTACTAATTGACTTTACAGGTTGGGCGTGTGTGAACTGTCGAAAGATGGAGGAAAATGTTTGGACTGATATAGAAGTGCTGAAACGCCTGTCGGAAAATTATGTGATTGTTTCGCTGTATGTAGATGACAAGCGGGAGCTGCCCGAAAGCGAGCAGTTTGTGAGCGAAGTGTTTCAGGGTAAAAAAATTAAAACGCTGGGCAACAAATTCAGCGAGATGCAGGCCAAATATTTCGGAGCCAACACCCAGCCGTATTATGTAATTGTTTCGCCTGAGGAAAAACTGCTGATAAGCCCGCGCGGATACACGCCTGATGCAAAAGAGTATGTTTCTTTTCTTGACTGCGGACTGGATGCTTATAAAGAAACCAGACAGACTTCGATGTTACGCTGATACATCTGTAGATAAATTACCGGAAAGGGGGGCAGAGCGCAAGACCCATTGAGCAAAAAGATTTACAAATCTACCCCCGCCACGGGTATTTACTACTAAGCCAAGCTGAGCCGTTGCGGTCAAATACGGACAGGCGAAATTCTTTTGCCCCTATTGTGCCCTGGCTTTTCTCAAGGCACCACTATGATACAATAAAACGGAAGGAAACAATATATCAAGAGCAGAAACGACAAAACAAATCGGCTGAACCCTGCGCTGGTACTAGCTTTTACCGGTATGATGAATTCCTTTGTTAGACACAGCTATTTCCCGATACAGAACTTAGAAAATATGTTTCCGAGTATCTCATCGTTTGTCACTTCCCCGGAAATTTCTCCGAGATATTCTAATGCACGCTTAATATCTAAAGCCAGTAACTCACCGGTGTTCGTATTCTCAATTCCGGTTTTCACTTCGTTCAGGGCGTTGTTTGCTTTTACAAGTGCTTCATAATGCCGGGTATTGGTTACTACGGTAGCATCCGGTTGCAGATTAGCGGTAGCCAACCGGTAAAGATTTTCTTTCAGCAGCGGAAGATTGTAGTGGGTGTTTGCAGAAATGAAAAGCAGATGAGGTAATTTTTTCTTCGATTCTTCAATTACTTTATAAAAAGGTGCTGTTGCCTGCCATTTCGCCTTATCAACTTTGTTTCCAACCAATAAGCCGCTAAAGCCAAGCAATTCAAGTTCATGAACATCGCGCACAAGTTCTTCAGGTGTAGTTGAATTGACATCAAAAAGATAAACATAGATAGAGCTTTGCTTCAACTTCTCCATTGTCTTTTCAACTCCCAGTTTCTCAATTACATCCTCCGTAATTCGTATTCCCGCGGTATCTATAAAACGAAATTGAACACCGTTGATGTTCAGCACTTCTTCAATCGTATCACGGGTGGTTCCCGGAATCTCTGAAACAATAGCACGCTCCTCGTTTAACAAGGCATTGAGCAAAGTTGATTTGCCCGCATTTGGTTTACCGGCAATTACTGTGTTTACTCCGTTCTTAACTACGTTGCCGAGTTTGAAAGATTCAATCAGCGGATTCAGTTTCGATTGGATCGTATCAATCAACTCAATCAGTTTTTTGCGGTCGGCAAACTCTACGTCTTCTTCTCCAAAATCCAGTTCCAGTTCAATAAGCGATGCAAAGTTGACGAGTTCGGTGCGGAGGATTTTTAAGTCGTGCGAAAAACCACCGCGCATTTGTTTTAAGGCTAAGTCAAGCGAAGAAGACGAGTTGGAAGCAATCAAATCCGCCACCGCTTCGGCCTGACTTAAATCAATTCGGCCGTTCATAAATGCGCGAAGGGTAAACTCACCGGGCTTGGCGGAACGCGCACCGTTTTGAATCAGCAGGCGAAGAATCTGTTCGGCAATAAAGGGAGAACCGTGACAGGAAATTTCCACCACATCTTCGGTAGTAAAACTTTTAGGTGCACGGAAAACAGAAACCATCACTTCATCAATAATTTTTTCACCGTCTTCCTCCAACCCCGAATGGGTTTCAAACCCATTCAGGGTTTTGACCCGTTCAACAATATGTCCGTAATGAATGGTGTGCGATTTCTGTTTGGCTAAATTTTTCCCCTTGTAAATCTTTCCGGCAATGGAGACAGCATCATTGCCGGAAAGACGAATAACACCAATGGCGCCAACGCCTTGCGGAGTTGCAAGGGCAACAATCGTATCGCTATTCATCATGAACCCAACTGTCTAACCTCCACTAAATCTCCATCCTTGTAAGTAGGGCACTCTTTCGCAATTTCAATAGCAGCGGGCAGGTTTGCCGCCTCTATAATATAGTAGCCGCCAACTCCCTGATGCACATCGCGGATGGGCTGCACCACTAAATCTCCGTTTATCATTTCAATCAGGCGGCCATCGCTCTGAATGCCGTTGCCGTCTTTAAAAATACCGCGGGCAGAAAGTTCATTGGCCCATTTTATATGCGCAGCAACAAGGGCGTTCATTTGTTCCTGCGGTATCGGATACCTGGTGAGGTCTTCGCGTATGATGAAGATAAACTTTGCCATAGCTGAATGTTTGTGCTAAGGTAAGGGAAACTTTTACCTCTGAAAACATTTTTATCTTTCCCTTTCATTCAAAACACCACCACATGAAAAATTTCTTGCTGCTGGTTTTTCTGCTTACTGCAACAAAAATGTTTGCGCAGGATTTGCCCAAGGGCATGACCAGCGGGGAGAAATCATTTCTTCCGCAATATCAGGTTCCGTTTCACGATTTCTCGGGAAGAGCATACTCCAAGTTTTTTTCTCCTCCCGCTTCACCGGTACGGGTGGCGGCTGAGTGGGAAGAAGCGCAGGGCTACATAGTAACCTGGACAAGCTATACGAGTATGCTTCGCGAAATTGTACGTTACGGAAAACAGGAGTGCCGGATGTATATTGTAACAGGCAATGCAGGCAATGTCATCACCGATTTGCAGAACAACGGGATAGATACCAGCAACATTACTTTTTTGAATGCGCCTTACAACAGCGTTTGGATACGCGATTATGGACAAAACTGTGTTTACCTGAATAATGTGGATTCGCTTGCATTTGTAGATTGGATTTACAACCGCCCTCGCCCGAAAGATGATACCATTGCCGAAAGCCTGGCGCGCAATCTTCAGGTTCCGGTTTACCACACCACACAACCCCCTTACGATTTGGTGAACACCGGTGGCAACTGGATGAGCGATGGTATGGGAACCGCCTTTGCTTCTAAACTTATTCTGAACGACAACAAAACCAGTGCAGGCTTTGGAGTAAACCACACCGAGGCGGAGATTGACACTATCATTAAAAACTTTATGGGTGTTGACCGGTACATTAAAATGGAAACATTGCCTTACGATGGCATTCATCACATTGACATGCACATGAAACTGCTTGATGAAGAAACCCTCATCGTTGGCGAATACCCCACCGGTGTGGCAGACGGTCCGCAGATTGAAGCAAACCTGCAATATGTGCTGGCGAATCATAAAACCCCTTTCGGTACCGATTACCGGGTAATCAGAATCCCCATGCCTTCCGATAACGGACAATGGCCCAGCGGCTTTGGCGATTATTTTACGTATGCCAATGCTTCGTTTATCAACAAAACCATCATCGTTCCCACATATAATATCTCCACCGATACAACTGCATTACGCATTTGGCGCGAGGCCTGCCCCGGTTATAAAGTGGTGGGCATTAACTCCACTTCCAGTATTTCTGCCTCCGGTGCCTTGCATTGTATTACTCACGAAATTGGGGTAAGCGACCCCCTGCTGATTACTCACCAGCGCTTGCGCGATACTTACAACACAACCAATCCTTACATGGTTACCGCAAAAATTCATCACCGGTCGGGCATTCAGTCGGCTGCGCTGTATTACACCACCGATACTAACCAGGCTTACCAAAGCATGCCTATGATAGATGTGTTTGGCGACCACTATGAGGCATACCTGCCCGCACAACCGGCAGGCACCGAAGTTTTCTATTACATACAGGCACAGGCAAACTCCGGTAAGCAACAGGTGCGGCCCATCGTAGCCCCCACCGGTTTCTATAATTTTCATGTGTTAGGAACAACCGGAGTGCCGACAACAGACAACAGACAACTGACAACAGTTGGAGAAATTTTTCCTAACCCATCGCGCGGCATTACCTGCATGCCGGTCTTTACTTCTTATGCTGAAAATGTTTCTATTGATTGTTTGAATATGCTGGGCGAAAAAATTCAAACTGTTTTTGAAGGCGAAACAAAAACCGGTGATAACAAATACTTCATTAACACCGCTTCGTTTTCTTCGGGCGTTTATTTTATTCGCTTCAAAACTGCAACATCAGAAACAATTAAGCGATTAATTGTAAAGTAAACCATCTGCTAATTTGCTAATCATCTCATCTGCTAATCTATTATGAAGTTTCTTTTCGTTTGCCTCGGCAACATCTGCCGTTCCCCCATTGCACATGGTTTATTAAAACACAAAGCCGATGCACTTAAACTGAATTGGGAAATTGATTCTGCCGGCACCAGCGACTGGCACGAAGGCGAACTGCCGAACGAAAAATCAATTAAGGTAATGCACCAACATGGCGTTGACATTAACTACCAGCGCTCGCGGCCACTGCGCAGAAAAGACATGGAGCACTTCGACATCATATATGTAATGGACAGCAGCAATTACAAAGACGTAACCGACATGGCGAAAAGCGAGTTCGAAATTTCGAAAGTGCATTTAATAATGAATGAGGTGAACCCCGGCAAGAACCAGCCCGTGCCCGACCCCTGGAGCCTGAGCGAAAAGCATTACGAAGAAGTTTACGAAATGCTGGACGCGGCTACCGATAAAATTATTGAAAAATATACTGACAACGGAGCGGTTTAGCCTTTCTGCCCCTCAGTTTTACCTAATCAACCCCTTTCACGTTTTCGGGAATCCACTTCCAGAGGTCTGGAAACCCGTTCGCGTTTTCAGGAATCCACCTCCAGAGTTCTGGAAGCCAATTCACGTTTTCGGGAATCCACTCCCAGAGTTCTGGAAGCCTATTCACGTTTTCGGGAATCCACTCTCAGAGTTCTGGAAGCCCATTCGCGTTTTCAGGAATCCACTTCCAGAGTTCTGGAAGCCCGTTCGCGTTTTCGGGAATCCACTCCCAGAGTTCTGGAAGCCCATTCACGTTTTCGGGAACGCACTTCCAGAGTTCTGGAAGCCCATTCACGTTTTCGGGAACGCACTCCCAGGGTTCTGGAAGCCTATTCACGTTTTCGGGAACCCACTTCCAGAGTTCTGGAAGCCCGTTCGCGTTTTCGGGAACGCACTCCAAGACTTCTGGAAGCCCGTTCACTTTTTCGGCAAACTATTTTTGTATAGAATATTAAACAGAGAATAAATCAATGATTTCCCAGCTGATTATATAAGGTGATGTCTTTATTATCTTATGCGATTGAACACAGAAACTTATTTTAGCCCCCGATGAGCGAAGTGAAAAAAATAAAACCTTCTTTAAGCAAAGGCACCCGCGACTTTCTGCCCGCAGAGGTGGCTAAGCGCAACTATATTTTCGATACCATTAAAACGGTTTTCCGAAAATACGGCTTCGAAGAAATTGAAACCCCCGCCATCGAACGTCTCGAAACCCTCACCGGTAAGTATGGCGAGGAAGGAGATAAGTTGCTGTTTAAGATTTTGAACAGCGGTGACTATTTTTCTGAACTTCGCAACCGTCCGGATGTAAGAAATTTAACCTCGCAGGAGTTAACTTCTCAGATTGCCGAAAAAGGTTTGCGCTACGACCTCACTGTTCCTCTTGCCCGTTATGTAGTCCAGCATCAGGAAAATCTGGCTTTCCCTTTCAAACGTTTTCATATCGGTCCTGTTTGGCGGGCAGACCGTCCTCAAAAAGGGCGCTATCAGGAATTTTACCAGTGCGATGCAGATGTTATTGGAAGCACTTCGTTGTTGAATGAAGTGGAGTTGACAATGATTTATGCGGAGGTATTTGAGAAGTTGAAGATTGAAGTAATCCTCTATTATAACCATAGAGATATTTTCAATGTTATAGGAGAAACATTGAAACTTGGCAACAAGCTGAATGACTTCATAATTGTTTTTGACAAACTTGATAAAATTGGCTGGGATGGAGTTAGGCAAGAATTACAGACTAAATTAGATTTAACAGAGCCACAATTGAATTTTATCTCGAACGAACTTCACGGTAAAATTTTTTATCAATCATGGTTTCAATCTACCGAATTAGGGAAACAAACACATGAAAATTTACGCGATTACGAAAGTATCCTAAACAAACAGTTAGGTTATCCAACAAAGGAATTAAAGTATGGAAAGTATGTCACACTGGAGTATAATCCAGCTTTGGCAAGAGGGCTATCATACTATACTGGTTTAATTTGGGAAACAATTGTTAACTGGAAATCGGAAGATGAGAAGTACGAAAATCTAAAAATGGGTTCCATCGCCTCTGGCGGCCGTTACGACAACCTCACCGAAATGTTTGGCGGGCAAAACATGAGCGGTGTGGGCATCAGTTTCGGCATCGAACGCATTTACGATGTAATGGAAGAACTCAATTTATTCCCCGAAACCATTTCGCAGGGCGTTAAAGTTCTTTTCGTTCCCCGCGACCAATCAGTAGAAGAATTTACTTTTCAACAGGTTCAGCAGCTGCGCGATGCCGGCATTCCTGCCGAAATCTTCCTCGGCAATGTCAAAAAGCAAAAGCAATTCAGCTATGCTGAGCAGAAAAACATAGCCTATCTGGTAGAAATAGGCGAAAACGAAGTTCAATCGGGCGAATTCCGCCTGCGCAACGCCAAAACCCGCGAAACCGAAAACGGCATTAAACTGCAAGACCTTATTCTGCGTCTTACATCCAAGTAATCACATATTGGTGCAACCCGTAACAATTCGGCATCATCATTGTTATAAGGTTAAATGTTGCAGGATACTTGACATTTATCATAACTGTCATTAACTTGTAGCAGCAATTGGGATACTAACAGGTAGTTTTTTTACAACGTAAATTGGTTTCTTTTCCGGATATGAAAAAATCTTCGATTATTTCTTTACTGATACTTGTCTTCGCCATGCAGGCGTTTGCTGCGGCAGGTAAAAAAGAAATAAAACTTCGTATCACCGAGGCCGCTACTTATGTGTTTGACGAAACCTCTGTTTTCCTCGATTTAGGTTCTTCTCCGTTTGTTTATCCCGAAGATGGTCAGAAAGTTTTTGATACCTCTTCCTCTGCGTGTATGCTGTATTCTTTCAGCAGTAATCAGATTGCCTGCTTTTCAAACAGCTATGGAAATTTAATGCCCTCAACCGTGGTGCCTCTCGGCATTAAAGTGAGCGGCAACGGTACCTACATCATTAACGCCACGCTGCTCGATAACTTTGATGACGCGTCTATCATACGGCTCGAAGACAAAACAATGGGCGTGTTTCACGATTTGCGCCAGGGCGCTTACATCATTACTGTTAACCAGCCCAGACAGGAGAATGACAGATTTTTTCTTCATGTTTCCACTCCGCCTGCAATTACCATTACCCCTTCCGGCTGCAACAACGATGACGGTATTATAACTGTTGACCAGGATACAAGCATCCGCTGGACCTCCGGCACTTTGTATGATGATAGTTATAACCTGAAAGCCTCTTTTCAAAATGTTACCGGTAGCTTCAGCGTGGGTGGTCTTTCGTTCGGTAATTATAATCTGGTGCTCAGCCTTGCAAGCTATTCTACTATTAAGCCCGTTTACTTAAGCGGGAATAGCGTGACTGTTCAGGTGTCGGCTTCTACTACGCATACCAGCGTAGGTCAACCGGTTCAGTTTTTTGCAAACGCCACTAACACCAGCAACTACCTGTGGGATTTTGGCGATGGCAGTCAGATAACAGGAATCGTCAATCCTACTTTTTCGTACATACAGCCCGGTGTGTATCAGGTAACCGTTTACTGCTCCAACGCTTTTGGTTGCGTGTATACACAGTACATTACTATTGTGGTAGATGAGGCAACATCTGTTGCACCGGTAGCAGAAGAGAGAATATCTGTAATACCTCAGAACAAAAATCTTCAGGTGCTTATCAGCAAACCAATCGAGAGCAGCTATAACCTTCAACTGTTCAATTCGGTCGGGCAACAACTGGTTTCCACTCTTCTTACTTCGGGAGAAAATACCATTGACTTAAACAGTCTGCCGTCCGGTGTTTATATCGCCCGAATCTCTAACGAACAGGGTGGATTTTCGAAAAAGATAGTCCTTCAGTAATAGACGGTGTCACCCTGAGCGTAGTCGAAGGGTTTCTTTTCTTGTCAGAACAAATACATTTGAGGTGCATTTCCTGACACTGTATGAGTAAATTCAATATTACCAATCAACACATTTCGTTAGACGACCTTCGGAGTTTTCTTGCATCGCAGCATACTATTGAGTTGAGCGATGAGTCAAAGAAGAAGATTGATTCCTGTAGAAAATTTTTGGAAAAGAAGATTGCTGAACCCGGTGCGCGTTATTACGGCATCAACACCGGTTTCGGTGCGTTGTGCGATGTGGAAATTCCGAACGACCAATTGGGACAATTACAAGAGAACTTGGTTATGAGCCACGCCTGCGGCATGGGCGATGAGGTAAAGACCGAAGTTGTAAAACTGATGCTGCTGCTTAAAATAAAGGGTCTCGCTCAGGGGCACTCCGGAGTAACGGTTGAAACCGTAGAGAAGTTAGCGGAGTTATACAACAAAGAAATTTTCCCTGTTATCTGGGAAGTAGGCTCACTGGGTGCCAGTGGCGATTTAGCACCGCTGGCGCATCTTACACTTCCGCTTATCGGCAAAGGAAGTGTGCGTTACAAAAACGAAAAGAGAAATGCAGAAGATGTTTTAAAAGAATTGAAGATTTCCCCCATCCGGCTGAAAGCAAAAGAAGGTCTCGCGTTATTGAACGGAACACAGTTTATGAGTGCATGGGGTTGTTATTCATTAATGGAAGCAGAACGCGTTGAAAAGTTGGCTGACTTTACAGCGGCCATTTCGGTTGATGCTTTTGATGCGCAGACTAATCCTTTTCATCCGGCCATTCAACGGGTAAGGAATCATCAGGGGCAGATTGAGAGTGCGCAAAATGTTTTACGGTTTTTAGAAGGAAGTGAAATTGCGAAACAACAGAAAGAGAATATTCAGGACCCCTATTCTTTCCGTTGTGTACCGCAGGTGCATGGCGCTGTAAAGTATGCAGTAGCTCAGGTGCGCGATGTTTTTGAAAGAGAAATAAATGCAGTCACCGACAATCCGCTGATTTTCGAAGAAGAAAATTTAATTCTGAGCGGAGGGAATTTTCATGGTGAACCGCTGGCAATTGCGCTGGACTATTTAGGAATTGCAATGAGTGAATTAGCCAGCATTTCTGAACGCAGAACGTTCCAGTTGATTTCCGGTAAACGGAATCTCCCTAAATTTTTGGTAGAAGATTCCGGGCTGAACTCCGGTTTAATGATACCTCAATATACTGCTGCATCTATTGTTTCTATGAACAAGCAACTCGCCACTCCTGCCAGTGTGGATACTATAACATCAAGCGATGGACAGGAAGACCATGTAAGCATGGGCGCTAATGCCGCTGTAAAAACCTACAAGATTGTCTACAACATTGAAAAGGTTTTAGCCATAGAATTTATGACAGCCATGCAGGCACTTGATTTTCGCAAACCGCTGAAGAGTTCGCCTCTAATCGAAAAAGTAAAAACTGATTACCGGAAAGCGGTACCTTTCTATAATAAGGACAGAGTAATCTACGATGATATACAGGTAACAGTAGATTTTATGCGCGGTATAACCTTGGTCTGATAACGATACCGGTCAGACACACTAACGTCAGGCCGTGTAGTGTTTCCGGATAGTTTCCAAGTGATGCCCGTTGTGATAAATAGTAAAGTAAGCCAGCTCGCGCACGGTAAGCAATCCTAATATTGGGTGAGAGATTTGATAATTATCCAACTGCTCATCGCTCCACTTTTTGTCAAGTGCAATTATCAGCTTGTCAGCTTCGCGTTTCAATTTTTCGTTCAACTCAGTTTTAGCGTAGTTGGTTTTCTTCGGCACATATACACCTGATGCCACCGCTCCGCCTTCC
Source organism: uncultured Chitinophaga sp. (assembly GCA_964493695.1). Lineage (GTDB taxonomy): Bacteria > Bacteroidota > Bacteroidia > Chitinophagales > LD1 > Bog-950. The sequence continues at coordinate 15,879 of CAZBPG010000040.1, forward strand.
AGTTTTCTTTGATAATTATCTACAATCTTACTAAACCCGTGCGAAGTTCGATTTGGTTTTCCGTAAAGCAGCACAGGAATAAACTTAGGTAGCGTAAACACCAGCGAAGTCATTTTGGTAGCATTCACCAGGTGCGAAATGTTTTCGGCTGTTGTCCATTTGTTGTCTTTCGAAACATTATATAGTTCATCTTTTACCGATGAAGAAACAGTAAGGAGGGAATCGAAACTGCCTTTCAGTTCGGCAATGATTTCGCTTTTTGATTTTCGCATATTGCAATTTAGGCATTATTCAAAACTTTCTCACAACACTTCCACAGCTTATCTGCTGTCAAATCCCAACTGAATTTTTTGACCTGAACCTTTCCCTTTTCAATCAATGAGTTTCTTAGAAGAGAATCCTGAAACAATTTTCTCATGGCAGAGGAAATATCTTCTACAGATTTTGGGTTCACCAATAAGCCGGCATCTCCGGCAGCTTCGGGCATAGAGGTAACATTAGAGGTAATCACGGGAACATCGCAACTCATAGCTTCTACAATTGGAATTCCGAAACCTTCGAACAACGAAACATAAACCATCGCGAATGCACTTGCCACAATCTCGCCCAATTCATTTGGTGGAACATGGCCAAGAAACTTCACTTCACTTTTAAACTTCATCTGCGCGTGAGTTTCTTCTACTTCTTCAAAATCCCAGGCTTTTCGTCCAACAATCATCAGCTGATAATCTGAGTTTGTTTCTGATTTAAATTTCTCGAACGCCAGCAAAAGATTCTCCACGTTCTTTCGCGGATGGATAGAACCCACATAAATGAAATAGTTTTTTCCTTCAGAATATTTTTCCCGAACCCGGTTTTTTACTTCCTCAGTTACTGGTTGATATACTTCTTTTGCCCCGTTGTAAACCACATCAATCTTGTTTACGGAAACCCGGTAATTACTCATGATATCCTGCTTCGAAAATTCAGAAACTGTGGCAATCCGTTTCGCTTTCCCGGCAAAGCGGGGCATGAAATACCCGTAATACTTTGCTGTAAGAAACGGCACATGATCTTTGAAATGTTCAAACGCTAAATCATGCATCACCAGCACTTGCGGAACCTCCGTTTGCAGGCAAGCGTAACCATCTGTAGAAAGAAATATATCGGGCTTGTTTTGATTCAGCCATCCGGCCACAGAAATTTCAAACCACCAATACCACAGAAAAGGATGACGTGCTTGCGGAAAAAGCACTACCGGTTTTATGTTTTCTGAAAAAACAAACCCAGGATCAAACTTCCGGTCAAACAAAAAGTAAAAGTCAATTTCGGGATGGGACTGTGTAATACGTTTAACGGATTCGTAGGTGAACAGACCAATACCTTCCAATTTGTTTTTAATCAGAAACCGGGTATTGACTGCAATGGTTTTTCGCTTGCCCACACGACAATAATATTACTTTTAAGCGTTGTAGCTCACGATGCGCAGAAAATTTGCCACTAACCTTATTTTTCTTTTTGCTGCCAATCTTTTGGTAAAACCTTTTTGGATTTTCGGCATTGACCGTGTGGTACAGAATCAAGTGGGGGCAGAGGTTTACGGAACTTACTTTGCCGTTTTCAACTACTCTTTTCTGCTTTCTATTATTCTCGATTTCGGGATTAACAACTTCAATAACCGCGCAGTTTCACGAAACAGTAAGCGTTCAGGAGAGTATTTGTTAAACCTGCTTGTTCTCAAACTTTTTCTTGCATTCATCTACTTTGCTTTCACTTTTATTGCCGCTCTTTCAACCGGTTACAACGAGTTGCAGATGAAGCTGCTTGTGTTTCTGGCATTAAACCAAATTCTTCTGTCGGCAATTTTGTATTTCAGAAGCAATATTGCGGCATTGCAGCTTTTTAAAACCGACTCAATTGTTTCAATTCTTGACCGGCTGCTGACTATCATATTCTGTTTAGTCCTGCTCTATTCATCTGCATTCAAAGATTCGTTCAGCATCTTGTATTTCATTTATGCTCAAACGCTGGCCCTCTTCATTACAGCGGTAGTTACGTTTGCAATTGTTTTCCAAAAGACGATTCTGAAAATTCATATTTGGAAATTGAAGTTTACGAAACTGATTTTGCTGAAGAGTTTCCCTTTTGCCCTGCTCGCGCTGCTGATGGGGATTTACTACCGCATTGATGCAGTAATGATTGAACGCATGTTACCCAATGGTGCACACGAGGCAGGAATTTATGCGGCATCATTTCGATTGCTTGATGCACTTAATATGTTCGGCTATCTGTTCGCTACTTTACTGTTGCCGATGTTTGCCGGAATGATTCGCAGAAAGGAAAACGTGAATCAATTGGTGAAATTTAGTTCGGAGTTGATGTTGGTAATGGCGGTAATTGCCGGTGTGAATTGTTATTTCTTCCGCAGCGAAATCATGCACTTGCTTTATCACGATTCGAATGCTTACTGGGCTGAAATTTTCGGCTGGCTGATGCTCAATTTTATCCCAATGAGCAGCATTTATGTTTTCGGAACCTTGCTGACTGCTAAGGGCAGTTTGAAAATCCTGAATTACATAGCATTAAGCGGAATGATTATAAATGTCGGCTTAAATTTGTTTCTGATTCCGGTTTACGGAGCATTGGGCGCAACATTTGCCACACTCATTACACAGTTCTTTGTAGCGGTAATTCATATTGCTGCTGCCAACCGGCAATTTAATTTTGAATACGAGTGGAAAGACATTGTGAAACTTTCAGCTTTCACAATGATTTGTGTAGGAGCATTATTTGTAATCAAACTTTCATCCTTCAACTGGGTACTGAATTTTTTGTTTGCGGTAAGTGTTTGTTCGTTGGCAGCGGTGGCAACAAAACTGATACCTGTTCATCAGGTTTTCGCTCTGCTGAAATCAAAAACTGCCACTTAAATTATTTTACATTTGCCCGCCTCAAAAAAACAAACCATGGATAAAGAATTCAATCTTTTAACAGCTATCAGAATAATGCTGAAATGGAAAAAGCAAATTTTGGTTCTCACTGTTGTTTCCGGAATTGTTGCTGCTGTATTTTCTGTTTTTGTAATGGATGAATGGTATCTTTCTTACTCTACTTTTTACCCAACTAATCAATCATTGTCAGACCGGTCAGCTATTTTCGGAAATGAAACACAGGTAGAGTATTTCGGAGGCAAATCGGATGTAAACCGGGTGCTTACTATTGCCAATTCAGTTCCGGTGATTGACTTCGTGATTGATTCTTTTAAACTGGCTGAACATTATGATGTGAGTAAAGAGAAATCGTATTGGAGGACGATTGTTCGCAAGAAGTTTGAAAAGAAATATGAGGCCATAAAGACCGAGCATGATGCAGTGCAGGTTTCACTTTACGATAACGACCCGAAAGTTGCCGCAGCGATTGTAAATACGATTGTGAGAAAAGTAGATGAGCTGAATAAACTGCATGTTACAGAATCAAAGCAAAAGGTTTATGAATCTGTTGGTGAACAGGCTGCTAAGTTGCAAGTAGATGTTACTTCTTTTATAGATACACTTGCTGCTTTAGGCCAGCAGTATAAAATAAAAGTTTCAACCGGTGCTGACGGTACCGTGCTTGTAGATGGAAGTGATTATAAAGCCGTTCAGTTGTATAAAACAATTTTATCGAAGCAAAATAATGCGACTAGGGAGTTGAACAACCTGACTAATATAAAGGGACAGTTAAGTGTTTCACTACAAAACAACGAAACATCTCTTTACGTTTTGGAAACTGCCTTTGCTTCTGACAGGCGCGAAAAGCCGGTTCGTTCCTTAGTGGTGCTTATTACTGTTTTAATCACCGGCTTTGTTGCGCTGATTGGTGTTTTGCTGATTGAGCAGATTCGCGACATAAAGTCACAATTGTAAAGATTGAACCGCGCTATTGACAAAGTAGAGTTAGGCGCTTTTGCATTTCTGGGGACTGCAACCATTCTTTCTGTACTTGCAGCTTTTAAAACTGAACTCTATTACCTCGCACTGATTCCATTCGGACTGCTGATTGCTTATGTAGCGGTTATCAATTTCAAGGTGTTGTATTTTCTGCTGCTTGCAACTATACCCGTTTCCATAGAGTATTACTTTTCGGGGTCGCTTGCCACCGACTTGCCTGACGAGCCGCTCATGATTGGGTTGATGTTGGTTACAGTCATATTTATACTCAGCAACTATAAAGCATTGCCAAAAGGGTTCTTTGTCAATTTTTTTGTTGCGGCACTCATGGTTCACTTGTTTTGGATTTTTATGTGTGCCGTTAACTCCGTAAATTTTTTTGTGTCGCTGAAAGTGTTTTTAGCAAAGGTTTGGTACGTAACTACGTTCTGTTTTTTAACGGCCATTGTTTTAAGAACGAAAGAAGATTTAAAAAAAGCTTTCTGGTACATTTTTATTCCTCTCACTCTGCTTGTTATCCAGGTAATTATCAGACATGGTATGCAGGGTTTTTCGTTTGATGAGATTAACAAACCCATGTATCCGTTCTTCCGGAACCATGTAAACTATGCGGCTATCCTTTCTATTTTCTTTCCGTTTATTTTATGGGCACGCGGACAATATGCTAAACGAAGTTTTGCGAGGAAAATACTTTCACTTTCTGCACTGCTTTATGTTGCTGCCGTGTATCTTTCTTACACGCGCACCTGTTACATAGCTTTGTTAATGATTGTACCGGTGTATTTTATTATCAAAAGAAGACTGATAAAACCGGCATTGCTGGCGGCTGCAATTGCAGCAACACTTTTGGTAGCTCATCTTTTTACCCAGAATAACTACCTGAAGTTTGCCCCTGATTTTCAGGAAACCATTATTCACGATGAATTTGGAGAGCACCTTTCCTCTACTTTTGAAGGGAAAGACGTTTCCAGTATGGAACGGGTTTACCGGTGGGTGGCAGCTACCCGAATGTTCAAAGAGCATCCATATATGGGTTTCGGTTCCGGGAATTTCTACCCGTATTACAAGAGCTATACACTTTCAAGTTTCGAAACTTATGTCAGCGACAATCCGGAACGCTCAACTGCGCACAATTATCTTTTGTTGCTGCTGGCAGAGCAAGGAATAATCGGACTTGCCATTTTCATTCTTCTGACAGTTGTAATATTTGTTTACGGAGAAACAGTGTATCATAGAGTGAAGAGTGAAGACGACAAACGAACTGTTATGATGCTTCTGTTGATGTTGGCGATGGTGTATATTAATCTGCTGTTGAGTGATATGCTGGAAACGGATAAAGTCGGACCATTCTTTTTTATTTGTATCGGTTTGCTCGCTGCGCTGGACATTCGCAACCGATCATCACCTAAAACGTAGGGTAAGCAAAGTGATATCGTCATCAAACTCAGTGTCCTGTTTATAGGCTATCACGTGGTCAATAAGTTTGGTGTTAAAGTCAACTAAGTCAAGCAGGTGGTTATCTGCCATAAAACTGATAAGCCCTTCTACTTCAAAAAGTTTTCCTTCATTATTTGTTGCCTCAGAGAGACCGTCTGTATAGTTTACCAAAACCGAACCGGATTCTACTTTCACCTCTCCGTAATTGATGTAAGGCAATGTTTCAAACATTCCAAGAATAGTACAGCCCTGGTCAAGCAATTGAACCTCACCGTTTGACTGTAAGATAGAAGGATTATGTCCTGCATTTACGTAAGAGAGCATCCGTGTTTGATAATTATAAATGGCAACAAAAAGAGTGATGAATTTTTCGCCCTTTGTAATCTCTAAAACCTTTCCGTTCAAGATATCAATAAACTGCTGGAGCGAATATTTACGGGTGAGAAGGATACGCATGTTTGCCTGAAAATTGGCCATCAAAATAGCGGCTGGAATTCCTTTGCCGGATATATCGCTGATGCAAAACGCAACCTCGTGTTCGTTAATCTGAATGAAGTCGTAATAATCGCCACCTATATTTTTGTGTGGTTTGTAAAAAGCTGAGGCTTCTATTTTTTCATTGTTCGGCAGAGAGGAAGGCACCAGCATATTCTGCATATCTGCAGCCAGTTTCAATTCTTTCTGCATTACTAACTGGTCAATCTGGTTCTTGAAAAGTTTTTTGTTTTCGTTGGCAACCACAATTACGTTTGTAATGGTTTGAATGAATTTCAGTTTTTCCTCTTTCGTATCGCTTTGTTCATTGCCAAATGGACCAACCAATGCGTAGCCAATCGGTTCCTTTTGATGTCTTACGGGGATTAGAAACTCAAAATCTTTCAACAATTCATCATTCAAAGCGGCAACTGCTGTAGTGGACGAGAAGAGCGAGAATTTAACCTGCACATCATAATTCAAAATACTTCCGGGCAATTCACCCGGTGTAATACACGTCCATTTTTCATCAGCTTCTTTAATAAACAGCGCAATTTTTCTTACTCCTAACTGGGCATGCAGAATGTTTTCGTAAATGCGGGATAATGCGGTAATTGGCATATTGCTGTTTACCGCTCGCGTAATTTCAAGCAGCGAGTCAATCTGTTGTTGTTTTACGGCTAGCAACCGCTCGGTAGAACCAAGGCGTTTCTTGAAAAAATCAAGTTCAGAAAATTGTAATGGTTCCGGCATAAAACAAATTGCGAATTGAATTTACAATTCTATTTTACGTATTCCAACTTGTAAAAGTTTTAGTCTAATTGTCCTTTAACATCCAGGGCATCGCGCAAGCCGTTTCCTACCAGATTAAAAGCCAGCACCAGCAGCATAATAGCAAGTCCCGGAAACAAGGCGAGATACGCTTTGCTGGTATCGATAAAATCTTTGTATTCGTTCAGCATACTTCCCCAACTGGGGGCCGGGGGCTGAATACCAAGTCCGATGTAACTCAATCCGCTTTCAACAAGAATAGCGCTGGCAAAATTAGAACAGGCAACGACAATAATGGGGCCAAGAATGTTTGGCAAAATGTGCTTGAAAATAATTCTTGCGTTGCCGAAACCCAGGCTTTGTGCTGCACTTACGTACTCCATTTCTCTTAACGAAAGAAACTGTCCGCGAACAATGCGCGCGGTTTCCACCCACATGGTTAAACCCACAGCAATAAAAATCATTACCAGTTTGTTTTCAATCAAGCTTCCCGCACTGATGTACAAACCCATAGCAAGAAGGAGAGTTGGAATACTCCAGAATACATTGATGATCCACATAATTACTTGGTCAATCCAGCCACGGAAATAACCGGCAAGTGCACCAAGAAAAATTCCTATGAACAGCGAAATGGCAACAGAAATTAAACCAACTGAAAGAGAAACGCGAACGCCAATCAGCAGACGCGAAAGAATATCTCTGCCGAATTTATCGGTGCCGAGTAAGAAACTCCGGCTGGTGATGAATCTATTTTCAAAATCTATTTCATTGATAGAGGCCAGTTTTCCTCCCGATAATTCAAGCAGTGAAATCTTTTTCTGTTCCGCACGAAAATTTCTGCCTCTATACTCTGTGTAAGAAACACTGTCGCTTTCGAGTTTGTAATCAAGTACAGGAATCGGCTCATAGTTTTTAATAAAACCGTTCATTATTCCATCAAACACATTTGACGAGTTTCCGCTTTCTCTTTGCTTCTTTAAAATTTTAATGGCGAAACCCGGTGCATGTGTTTCTAATTGAAGAACCTGCTCATTCCCTGAAGGGGAATTGTCGGGAGAAACTACATAAGCAAAGATGGAAAGCAAAAATGCAGACACGATTACAACAAGTCCTGACATCGCGCTCTTGTTGCGCTTTAACCTTCGCCATGCTTTTTGATTAAGAGAGGTGCTTTTTAACTCTGCCATTATTTAACCAGTCTGTCTTTCCAACGGTATCTTCCTGTTAAACTCAAAGGGCCAATCACAATAACATACAACACATAAAACACTTCGATGATTGGTAAAAGTAAAAGCATATACCATTTGCGAAAGAAAATGGTAACAGGAATGTTGAAGAGGAAATCGGCAAACAGTTTTGTGCATGCAACAACTGCTAATGGCAGCCAGCTGAATTCGCTGAGTGGGAAAGTAAAACACAGAGCTACAATGATGAAGATGTTGAAGAAGTAAGCGAAGTAAAGAACGAGTGAAACTTTAAAATCATTGAAGTCTGTTGATTTTGAAATCCAGCGGATGCGTTGCGAGATAAATTTGCCGATTCCTCTTTCGGGTTTAGTAAAAACACAGGCATAATAATTTTTTACGAAGCCAACACTTCCCGGATAACGCTCGTTTATCTTGTGCATCAAAAAAACATCGTCACCGGTGGGTACATCATGGTTGCCTTTAAACCCCTCCACTTCATGAAAGGTTTGTTTAGCATACATCAGATTGGCACCATTGCACATAGTAGGGAAGTTGTTGCGAAGCGTAGCACCGGTTATCCCGATAAGGTTCATTACATCTAACTGCTGAAAAATCTGTAAGGGGAAATAGGCAGGCTTCATCATCACCGGACCTGTAAGCAATTTGTAATCGTTCTGCAGATAGTAACCGACCATTGCTTTTAGCCAGTTTTCGTTCATGGTGCAGTCGCCATCGGTAGTAATAATCAAATCTCCTTTCGCATTTTTGATGCCGAGAGCAATTGCTTTTTTCTTATTCGGAACATACTCGCCCGGATTGCCGAGGTATTGCATGAGGTTCAATACCGTTAAGTTTTTCTCGTTTACTTCCCGTGCTAATCGTAAAGTAGGATCGGTGGAATAGTCATCTACCACTACCACTTCAAACAAATCTTTCGAATAGTTCTGTTTGAAAATGCTCTCTAAACAGGCATTAATGTTTTCGCTTTCGTTGCGGGTAGGAATAACAATAGAAACAAAAGGAAGGTCTTTATCTGTTGCTCGTTCACCGTTGTCTGTTGCTCTCTTCAGCCGCAGCCATCCAACAAAAAAATACATCACCAAAGTGAGGTAAAGGGCGGCAAAAACAAGGGAAGCAATAAGCAGCGGGGGAAAACTCATGTAAAGCAAAGCGCGAATATGCAAACCGCGATGTAATTATTCTGAAATAAATACCCACAGCTACCTGCAAATTCTTTTTGATATTTCGCACTCTCAATCCCTCTGCATTTCTATATTCGCACCCCGACCGTCAGGCACAGACACAAATCTGACTTCCAAAATTAAATGCCAAAGAACGCCTCGATTAAGCACACCCTTATCATCGGCTCGGGACCTATCATTATCGGACAGGCTTGTGAGTTTGATTATTCCGGCTCACAGGCAGCACGTTCGCTTCGCGAAGAAGGAATTGAGGTAACGCTACTCAATTCGAACCCGGCAACTATTATGACCGATCCGGTGGTGGCAGATAATGTTTACCTGGAGCCTATTTCAATCGAGAGTATTATCAAAATTCTTGATGAGCAAAAAACGCGCGGACATGTAATTGATTCGGTGTTGCCTACTATGGGAGGACAAACCGCACTTAACCTTTGCATGGAAGCTTACGAGTTGGGGCTATGGGAAAAGTACCACGTACAAGTTCTAGGTGCGGATTTTAAAGCGATTGAAAAAACCGAAGACCGCGAACAATACCGTAAGTGGATGATTGAATTAGGAATTGGAGTTGCTCCCGGTATTACCTGTAATTCTTTTCTCGAAGGCAAAGAAGCGGCTCAGAAAACAGGTTTCCCTTTGGTGATTCGCCCTTCTTATACTTTGGGTGGTTCGGGCGGGTCGTTCGTGCATACTAAGGAAGAGTTTGATGAAAAGTTACAGCGCGGCTTGGCTGCTTCGCCTACACATGAAGTGTTGGTTGAGAAAGCTGTATTGGGTTGGAAGGAATTTGAGTTGGAAGTAATGAAGGATATGGCCGGCAACTTTGTGGTGATATGCACCGTAGAGAATTTCGACCCAATGGGAATTCACACTGGTGATTCGATTACCGTTGCCCCCGCAATGACATTAAGCGATACCGCTTACCAGCGTATGCGCGATTATGCGAAGAGAATGATTTGCGATTTGCCGGGCTTTGCCGGTGGCTGTAATATTCAGTTTGCTATTGATCCGGTTACCGAAGACATTATTTCGATTGAAATGAATCCGCGTGTATCGCGCTCTTCTGCGCTGGCAAGTAAAGCAACAGGTTACCCGATTGCTAAGATTGCTGCGAAACTCGCGATTGGCTACAATCTTGATGAACTGAAAAACCAAATCACTAAAACTACTTCTGCATTTTTTGAACCGGCACTGGATTATGTGATTGTAAAAATACCGCGCTGGAACTTCGACAAGTTTGCGGGCTGCGATGATACGCTTGGCTTACAGATGAAAGCGGTGGGAGAGGTGATGGCGATAGGAAGAAGCTTTCAGGAAGCATTGCAGAAAGCATGTCAGAGTTTAGAGAATAACAGAATTGGTTTGGGTGCTGATGGCAAACAGTGGGTAAGCGCCAACGATATGCTGGAGGGAATTAAGCATGCATCCTGGGACAGAATTTTCAGAATCTACGATGCGCTGAAACTCGGTGTGCCGATGAAGACATTGCAGGATGTTACGCGCATTGACCCTTGGTTTTTAAATCAGATTGTAGAGTTAGTTGATACCGAAAAATCTCTACGCAAAAAAACTTTGAAAGATATTGGTGTAGATGAAATGTTCGACCTGAAGCAAAAAGGATATTCTGATTTGCAGTTGGCGCATTTGCTTAATGCTACCGAAGATGAAGTTTACTACTACCGCACCAAAGACTTAAACGTAAAGAGAATTTACAAACTGGTAGATACCTGCGCTGCAGAGTTTGAAGCGTTAACTCCTTACTACTATTCATCTTTCGAAAAGAATTCTGCTACCAGTACTTCTCTGGAGACAAACGAGAGTAAAGTTTCGGCAAAGAAAAAAGTGATTGTGTTGGGTTCCGGTCCAAACAGAATCGGACAGGGAATTGAATTTGATTATTGCTGTGTGCACGGAGTGCTTGCTATAAAGGAAGCCGGCTATGAGGCCATCATGATGAACTGCAATCCCGAAACCGTTTCTACCGACCCGGATATTGCCGACAAGCTTTATTTCGAACCGGTGTTCTGGGAGCATTTGCGCGAGTTGATTGAACATGAAAAACCGGAAGGTGTAGTGGTACAACTTGGCGGACAAACTGCTTTGAAGCTTTCAAAAAACCTGCATGAGAACGGAATTAAAATTATCGGTTCCAGTTACGATGCGATGGATATTGCCGAAGACCGCGAGCGTTTCAGCGATATGCTGAAGAGCCTGGATATTCCTTATCCGCCTTATGCGGCTGCTAAGAATGCCGAGGAAGCTTTAGAAGCCGCACACTCTGTGGGTTATCCGGTACTGGTTCGTCCGAGTTATGTGTTGGGCGGACAGCGTATGCGTATCGTTATCAATGACGATGAACTGACGGAAGCGGTGGTGAAGATTCTGAAATTCTTTCCCGATAATAATATACTGATTGACCACTTCCTAGACCGTGCAGAAGAAGCGGAGATAGATGCGATTTACGATGGCGAGCAGGTGGAGATTATGGGGGTAATGGAACATATAGAGCCTGCAGGTATTCATAGCGGTGACAGTAACGCGATGTTGCCGCCTTTTAACCTGAGCGAAAATGTGCAGCACCAGATGCGCGACTACACCCGCAGAATTGCCAAGGCGCTCGAAATCCGCGGGCTCATCAACATTCAGTTTGCTATCAAGAACGAGAAGGTTTATGTAATAGAAGCAAACCCGCGCGCCAGCCGAACTACACCTTTCATCTGCAAGGCGTATGGTATTCCTTACCTGAATTACGCTACCAAAATTATGCTGGGCACCAACAAGATTAAGGACTTCACTTACTTTAAACGCCTTGTTGGCTACGCTATTAAAGAACCGGTGTTCAGCTTTGATAAGTTTCCCGGTGTGAGCCGTGAGTTGGGGCCTGAAATGAAAAGCACCGGTGAAGCCATACGCTTTATTAAAGATTTGTGGGACCCTTACTTCCGCGATTTGGTGAAGAAGAAAAGTATGTTTTTGTCGAGATAGGAAAATCTAATTACTTTTATGAACGTAAGAGAAGTAATAAAGTTGATTGAAAAAGATGGCTGGTATAAAGCACGGCAGAAAGGAAGCCACATACAATTTAAGCATCCAAAGAAAAGCGGAACTGTAACTGTTGCCTGTCATAAATTGTCGGATGATATTGCTGTCGGAACTTTGAAGAGTATTTTGAAACAAGCACAAATTGAAAAGTCATGAGAAAGTACGCAGTGATATTTGAAAAAACAAAAACAGGTTACAGCGCTTACGTACCAGACCTGCCCGGCTGTATAAGCACAGGTAAAACAAAAGCCATTGCCGAAAAAAATATTTTAGAAGCTATACAGTTTCATTTAGAAGGAATGAAGGAAGACGGCATACGTATACCGCAGCCAATCTCCGAGGCAGAAAATTTGGTTTTTGCCTTATAACTCACTTTAACCTGCGACCTTGTAAAGAAGATATCCATGTTCCTGTCGCGGTAGTTCAAGAACTTGTTAATTAAACCTACTCATGAAAAAAGCACACTTCGCTCTCTTGTTTATAAGCGGGCTACTTTTTATGCTGTTTGTTCCATCCTGCAAAAAGAAAACCGAAACCGTAAAGGTGCAGTTTATGCATGCCGCCAACAACGCGGGATACGTTGATTACTATCTGCAAGGCAACAAGCGCGCTTCGCTGATTGGAGCAGGAGAGGGCAGTAACTCGCACACGGCAGATATTGAAACCGGTGAACCGCTGGTGATAGAAATTAAAAACCCAAGCACCGGTGCCACACTTACCTCCGGTTCGTATACCGACTGGAAAGCCGGCACGCATTATTCTTTTGTGATGTATGGCGATAACGCCAACCTGCGCAGCACCTTACTGAGCGATACGGTGGCATGGCCCATAGCCGGACGGTTTAAAGTGCGCTTTTCCAACTTCAGTGCCGATGCACCGGCACTGGATGTTTTCTATAACAGCGATACCGTTGCTTTTAATAAAGTGCATTACGGCACCGACAGCACCAATGCCGTGGGCGATTTTATTGACCTGGCTGCAGGCGTTTACACCGTCACCGTAAAAGACCACAGCACCGGGCAAACCATGATTGTTCAGCCTAACATGGGTATTCAGGATAACCGGATACTCGAAATTTTTGCAGCCGGTTTAGTGGCAGATTCTACTGTGTCTTTTTTCCGGTTAGGAACTGTAGCGCGTTAGTATCATGTAGCACACAAAAACGGTTCTCCTTCCGATGTTTGGAAAGAAGAAGATGATGCTTTCGAAGTTTACTCAGTTTTTTTTGAATCTTCTTTCCTTTTAAGTAAATGATGTTGTTGCCAACTCCGGCTTCATAAAAAGCTGAGTCTTCCAGAACTTTTTTAAAACTTATTACAGCATAGTTTTGGGATATGGATGAGAACCATTCATAACTGTAATAGTCGGGAGAAATAGACTGGTAGGTTAGATGGTATCCGTTTATCAGCAAAGTAATGTCATTAAACTTGGTAACTGTAATAGTATCTTCTTTTGGTACCGGAGGGGGCAGTATTCCGTTAGTGTCTGGTATCTGACTTTGCGTAAATCCAACCATACGGTACGAACTTATGAAAGTATCTATAGGTGAAATCTGCTGGTCGCAGTGCAGACCGGTCCAGTTTAAATCGCAATTGCAATGCCCCCCCTGCACAGCTTCCATGACCGCAAAAATTTGAGATGGAACATGAATCAAACGGCACTTGGCATTTGTTTCCGGTAAAACCGTTTATACAGGAGCAATGTCCATCTATACAAGTTCCTCCGTTCTGACAAAAAACACCAATGCATTTGTCTTCTGTTGTTTTTTTACAACTCACAACAACCATTAAAGCAATTGCCGTAAGAACTGAGTAAATTGTGTTTTTCATACAAATGTTTCTGTTGATCAAAGTTACTTTCAATAGCCATTTTTGCTTGAGACTATTGTCATGGAATTGTAAAATTTTTGAATTAATGAAACCTGGGTTACTTTACTTTTGGTTAAACACATTCTACCATGCTCCCCGAACAATTCATCCTTATCCAAAACCGTCCTCTCCACACAACAATGGCAAAACGTTGAACCACTCGTTCACCCAAATGCCTGTGTTACATTTTCGAACGGTGTTGCGCATAAAGGCATTCAGGCAGTTAAAGAAGCGTATGAGCGCAACTTCGCGCTGATAAAAAAACGAGGATTACCAAATGACCAACCTGCATTGGGTTTTAAAGAACGATGAAACTGCGGTTTACGTTTTTGATTTCAGTTGGAAGGGCATCATCAACGGTCAACCGGCAGCCGGAAAGGGTAAAGGAACTGCGGTAATAGTTTGCGAAGAAAGCCAATGGAAACTGATGGCGGAACAACTGACAAAAGGCTAGTGTCATCCTGAGCGGAGTCGAAGGATGAAGAACATAAGGCTTCGACTCCGCTCAGCCTGACATTACTTCGGATGTCTCTCTTATTTCCTCCTCATCACCCAACCCCTTACTCCGCTGCTTTTTACCACTGTTTCGTAAACTGTTTCGAAACCCAGCTTTTGGTAGATAGTTACGTTTTTAGGGTCTTCGGTTTTTAGCCAGAACTCGTTCATGCCTTGTGCGCGCATGTCGGCAATGGCCCGGTCAATCAGTTGGCGGCTGTAACCTTTGCCGCGGGCAGCAGCATTTACACCCACACACCACACGTAACCGTAATTTTCACCGGCATGGTTGTTAATCCAGTTATCCAGTTCACGGTCGTGGTTTACTAAACGAAGGGTTGTTTTTATTCCCAGTTTAAAAGGGATAGTCCACATACCCGATTGTAGTTCGTGCATCAGCCCGAGCGGAAAATGTTTGCCTGGCAGCCATATCACCGTTCCGTTTTGATCGGGGGTAACAATCACCCCTCCGTATATAGATGCCGCTTTGGCGCAGCGCGTGTAAAGATGGCTCAGCCCACTGCTGCGCACGGCTTCGGTTTTGCCCTCAAAGGCATATTGCACCAGCGGATAGTGTAAAAAAGCAGAGGCAAGTATTTTGCCTGCCTGTTGATATGGGTGCATGGGGGCTAAAATAAGGTTTCAGGGGGCTAAACCCATATCCGTAAGAGTTACGGAAGCAATCCATCATCCTGAACTCGCTCCGTAAGAGTTAC
>CAZBPG010000041.1:0-30273 GCA_964493695.1 uncultured Chitinophaga sp.
CTAACCCCTTTATCTACCAGATTAAGGGGTGTGTACTATTATCCGAAGAAGTCTACTGTGGGTGGAAACGGTGCCGACTTTTACTTTCCGGTTGGTGATGGTTAGCGTTTGGTAACCGGTATGGGTTTAAAGATACACTGCAGGTGTTTTTACCACTCGCTACCCGCCTCTAACTACTGCCATTTTATTTTACGTTTGCGCTCCTAAAATTTAGCTGCCATGAAGTTTTCTGAAATGAGTTACACGCGCCCCGACCTGACCAAGATGGAGAGCGATTTCAACGCCCTGCTTACCCGGTTCAGTGCCGCGCAAAATGCCGAAGAACAAAAAGAGGTTATTGCCCGCATCAATGAACTGAAGAACGAGTTCAGCACGTATTCTTCCATTGCTTCGGTCCGCAATTCCATTGATACTACCAACAAATTTTACGAAGCCGAACAGGATTTTTTCGATACCAACCAACCGGTAATAGAAGGCCTGCACATCAAATTGTATAAGGCGCTCGGTTCTTCAAAATTCAAGAACGAACTGCAGAAAGATTTCGGCAACCAGTTGTTTAAACTGGCCGATGTGAGCGTAAAAACTTTCGATACCTCTATTATAGAAGACCTGAAAGAAGAAAACAAACTGGGCACCCAGTACACCAAGTTGATGGCCAGTGCCGAGGTAGATTTTAATGGAGAAAAGCTTACACTTCCCGCGCTGTCGGCTTACATGGAATCATCTGACCGGGAGGTTCGCAAAAAAGCGTTTCAGGCCAATCAGGGGTTTTTCGCATTGCACGAAGCCGGGTTTGATGAAATTTACGACAAGCTGGTAAAGGTGCGCACCCGCATTGCCAAAAAACTCGGCTACAAAAACTTTGTGGAGCTGGCGTATTACCGTATGGCACGCACCGACTATAATGCCGCGATGGTGGCCGTTTTTCGCGAAGAAGTGCTGAAGCATGTAGTGCCGGTGGCCAATAAATTAAGAGAGCGCCAGCGCGTACGTATTGGCGTTGACAAACTGAAAGCCTACGACCTGGCGCACAACTTTAACTCCGGTAACCCGAAACCTAAGGGAACACCAGAAGAAATTGTAGCTAACGGACAAAAAATGTACTCCGAGCTTTCGGCTGAAACAAAAGTGTTCTTCGACTTTATGGTGAACAACGACCTGATGGACCTGGTGAACAAGAA
This sequence comes from uncultured Chitinophaga sp., assembly GCA_964493695.1. Lineage (GTDB taxonomy): Bacteria > Bacteroidota > Bacteroidia > Chitinophagales > LD1 > Bog-950. The sequence goes on from CAZBPG010000041.1 coordinate 1,182, forward strand.
AGGAAAAGCCACCGGTGGTTACTGTACCATGTTCCCGAAGTATAAAGCGCCTTTCATCTTTGCCAACTTTAACGGCACGGTGGGCGATGTAGATGTGCTCACGCATGAAGCCGGTCATGCTTTTCAGTGTTTTGAGAGCCGCCATTTTATGCTGCAGGAATACTACTACCCTACTATGGACGCATGCGAAATTCACTCCATGAGTATGGAGCACCTTACTTACCCATGGATGAAATTGTTTTTCGGCAGCGATACCGATAAGTATAAGTTCGTTCATCTTTCTTCTAATATTCTGTTTCTTCCTTACGGGGTAGCGGTTGATGAATTTCAGCACATCATTTACGAAAACCCGGACATGACTGCTGCCGAGCGCAAAAATGTGTGGCTGCAAATGGAAAAGAAGTACCGCCCCTGGATGGATTATGATGGCAATGAATATTTAGAGCGCGGAAGTTTCTGGCAGCGGCAGGCGCACATTTTCCGTTCGCCTTTCTATTATATAGATTATTGTCTGGCGCAGCTTTGTGCTTTTCAGTTCTGGAGCAAGAGTCAAAAAGATTTCGCTTCGGCATGGGCAGATTACCTGCGCCTTTGCCAGGCCGGTGGCAGCGATTCGTTTTTAGGTCTGGTAAAACTTGCTGGTCTTCAGTCGCCTTTCGAGAAAGGAGTTTTCGAACCTTTGTTTAAAGAACTGGAAGCGTATTTAGATAGTGTGGACGATTTAAAGATGTAACAACATTGCACCGGAATACCCTTGATTTCACAGATAAAATCCGTATATTGAAGCGTGAAATTAAAGCAAAGCACTTTTTGGGAATACGACATTCAAACGCTGAATGCCGACACCGATTTTTATACCATTATACCGCGCTTAGCTATGCGCGGAACGGTGGATGAGATTCGGGAAATGCGTAGTTATTATGGCGATGAAAAAATTGCCGAAGTGTTGAAGGCGGTGAAATATCTTGATAATCATACCCTTTCTTTATTCAGTAATATTTACAACATACCGGTTGACCAATTCAGATGCTACACAGAAAAACAGTTGAACCCGCAACTCTGGCACTTGTAAAAAAGCTGATGGCTTTTGAACCGCTCCGCGAGTTTAATTTGGTAGGTGGCACTGCGCTTGCCCTTCAACTCGGGCATCGCAAATCAATAGATATTGACTTATTCGGTTTGGTTGAATTTAACACTGAAGATATGTTGAACTCACTGAACACACAGTTTACCTGCACCGGTCGCTATTCGTTTAAGAACTCTCTGCTCTGCGAAATTGATGGCATTAAAACAGATATTCTCCGGTATCAATATCCGTTGATAGGAGAAGTGATTGTTGAAGATGGCATAAGAATGTTAACGCCAAAAGATATTGCTCCCATGAAACTTGCGGCACTTTCGCAGCGCGGGGTAAAGAAAGACTACTACGATATCTATTTCTTACTTCAAATTTTTTCACTTGAAGAAGCTTTGGATTTATATAGGTTAAAATACAAGCAAACAGAAGTATCGCATGTAATTCGTAGTTTGACCTATTTTACAGAAGCCGAGGCATCAAGCCAGCCTGAAATGATTACACAGGTTACGTGGAAGGAGGTAAAGCTTTTTATCTCGAATGTGGTGAATGAGTATTTGAAGAAGTAACTTATCGCACAATATCCCTCACCATCATCTGCAAACTCACCCGGTCGTTCCATACATTTTCGTCAATGTTGTAAGCAATGTCGAATGCTCCGCTTTTTACCAGGCTGAATTTCCCGGCTAAGCGGAAGCCGATACCGTCTATCACCGGACTGTTGTTTTTCTTTATGGAGAATTTGATGTGCTCTTCTTTTACAATTTTACTCCAGTTGCTGTCCTTTACTCCCCGCGTTACGAACACCGGTTTCATGTTTTCCGGTCCGTACGGTGCCATCTGCTGAATGATGCTGTAAAATTTCGGGTTGATGTATTCCAGTTCTATCTCCGCATCAATTTCCAATTCGGGAGTCAGTTGTTCTTCGGTAATTCGTGCGCTTACCACTTCATCAAACCTCTTGCGGAAGGCTTCTACATTTTCGGGCAGCAAGGTTAAACCGGCAGCGTATTTGTGTCCGCCAAACTGAATCAGCAAATCGCGGCATTCGTAAACGGCTTCATACAAATCGAAATTTTTTACCGAGCGCGCACTACCGGTTACCTTTCCATCGCTTTGTGTAAGAACAATAGTCGGACGATAGTAGGTTTCGGTAAGGCGGGAAGCCACAATGCCGAGAACACCCTTGTGCCATTCGGGATGGAACACCACGGTTGATTTGCGGTTCATCAAACTAACGTCTGATGAAAGCATTTCAAGCGCATGGATAGTAATGTTCTTATCTAAATCTTTCCGGTCGGTGTTGAATTTGTTGAGTTGTTCGGCATGGCCATCGGTGCTTAAATCCACATCATCCGAAATCAGCAGACGCACCGCATGTTTGGCATCGTCCATTCTGCCGGCAGCGTTAATGCGCGGAGCGAGAATAAAAACCACATTGGTAATATCCATTTGTCCCTGACGTCCCGAAACCTCCATCAGCCTCTTTAAACCGGGCAGCGGGTTTTCATTCACTTTCTTTAAGCCGTGAAAAGCAAGTATCCGGTTCTCACCGGTAATGGGAACAATATCTGCACCAATACTCACGCAAACTAAATCGAGGTACCGGCAATACTTCTCCGGTGCCATTCCGTTTTGCTGCGCAAATGCCTGAATGAGTTTAAAACCAATCCCGCAACCGCTTAATTCCTTATATGGGTAAGCACAGTCACTGCGCTTAGGGTCAAGCACGGCTACCGCCTTAGGAATTTCATCACCCGGGTTGTGGTGGTCGCAGATGATGAAATCAATTTTCTTTTCGTTGGCGTAGTCAACCTTGTCGTTGCTTTTTATTCCGCAATCGAGAGCAATGATGAGAGAAAAACTATTTTCTGCCGCGTAATCAATTCCTTTAAAAGAAATTCCATAGCCTTCGGTATAGCGGTGTGGTATGTAATACTCTACTTTCGCATAAAACTCTTTGAAGAACTGGTAGACCGTGGCCACAGCCGTAGTGCCGTCCACATCGTAATCACCATAAATCAAAATCTTTTCGTTGCGCGAAATCGCTTCGGCTATCCGGTTCACCGCTTTGTCCATGTCCTTCATCAGGAAGGGGTCATGCAGGTCACTTAGTTCGGGGCGAAAAAATTTTCTTGCTGCGTCATACGTTTCGATTCCCCGCTGAACAAGTAGTCTGCAAAGCACCGGATGCACTTTCAACTCTTGCTGAAGTGCATTTACTTTTTGTTCATCGGCTTGCTTAACAGTCCATCGCAATTGCATGGTGTAAGTTTAATGAACCACGGTAAACTTTAGGGTATTGTTCGCGGCTTTAAGAAAATAAACTCCGCTTTTCCAGTTGGCGGTTGACAGTTGGTGACTTACCGTTAAAGGGGTGGTTTCAAAAACTTTCTTCCCGGTTACATCAAAAACCTCAAGCAGGGTTTTCTTTTCTGCAAACAGTAAGCTTTGAACCGTCAATACATCATTTGTCGGGTTCGGGAAAATGCTGATGTCGGGTTTCTGATTTTTGATTTCAGCTGCGGTTGTCGGATGTTGAGTAAGAGCCGAATCGGGACTGATGGTAACAAACCGGAAAACGCTTTCGCTTATAGTGGCATCTATATGGCTGGTATGGCAGAGGCCGATAAAAACGGTATCTGTCATGTTAACCGTAGAAGTGTGAACATCCGTCCAGTTAATACTGTCGTTCGAAACCGAACCGGTGAATGCATTGCCGATGCGCGACATACGCAGCCAAACCGGTGCATGAAAACTGGTATCGTTATAGTTAGCGGTGTAACTGGTATTGTTGTTTCTGCGGTGAAAGGCCGCCCCGTTGCCCGGTGTAATGGCCATCATGGCATGCAGCGAATTGCTGTCCAGCGTTTCGCGAATCATCACTCCCGCTTTCGACCAATCGTAAACATCTTCAACCGAAACACAATAAGCCGTTATAGTTACATCACCATGCACTTGCTTGTACAGGTAATGAAACTCATCATCATAATTCCAGATATCCTTACCGGAACCTTTCATGTGAAAAGTCTGTGTAGCCACTTCATAACAAACATCACCGGTAACACCCACCTGCCCGATATCCTGATGAGTCCACTGCGTGGGTGGAGGAACACAATCGGTGGTAAAACTGGCGGGCAGTGAAAATCCGCTTGTATCTGTACTGCATTGCGATTGAACTCGGAAAACATATTTGGTATTAGCTGTAAGACCGTTCAGCAAGTACGAATTAGCGGTTGCGTTAACGGTAGTCCAGTTTGCTGCCTGCATGGCTTTGTAATGAACCAAGTAATTTCCGTTGCCCGAAGTGTTCCAGTGCAAAAGGGCAGAAGTCATTGTAACATCAGTAACAAACAGTGAATCTGTCGGCTCGCAGACCGGTGTGGAATAAAGGGGTGATTCCCAAATACCTCTGCCGTAAAAAGAAACGCGCAGCACCGCATTGGAAGTTCCGTTATTAAAAATCATCAGGTCACGCGTCTGGGCTATGGCAGGCATACCAAACGAAAAATTAATCCAATTGCTGAGGGTTGCATTTTTGTAATACACTGCATTACCCACCAGCGCATAAACAGATTCATCGGCAGCGTACCGGTCGGCAATAATTTTTCTGATGTTGATGTTGGGCAGGTTAGCGGTAACACTCACAAAATTCTGTCCCTTATCAATAGACCTGTAAATTTTACTGTTGCAGGAAACGTAAACCACATTGCTGTCGTTCGGTACGGTAGCAATGCTGGAATAAACGTTAGTGTTGTTTGGCAACGTAACCGCACTTGCCCATACGGGGGTTACATCCAGTGCATTATCGGTCCGGTAGATTTTTTTGTTGTCATCCACCGCGTATAAAATATTTGGATGAGCCGGAACGGTTCTAATATCCTTCAAGGGTATTCCAATGTTCGAAATCTGTGTCCACGAAAAATCGTTGGTGCTGATAGTATCACAACGCCAGATATTATCCAGCGAAGCAAAAGCTAATTGCGGGGCATCCGGAGTAAACTCCAGGCGTACGCTGTTATCCGGTGTAAACGGAAAGTTTATATTTTTCTCGCCACCGGTCAGTCCTCTGCGGGTACCGTCACCTATTTCGTAACAGTAATCAGAAGAAAGATAATCAAAAGCTATGGTTGAGGTCCAGTCACCACCCCGATTGGTGTACCAGTTATAGTAACTCATGTAAAGTTCTCCGTTATCCTGCGTTCCGCCATCCATGTAGCCACGGTGCAGATTGCTTTGTGCCGCGTGATAAAACTCGGTGTTGTTAAGAAAGTCGCACTTGGGGTCCCAGTTATTAGCGGTATCGCTGCTGGTCCAAACCCCACCGTCATTTGCATTCAGCAACTCATCCGGGTCAGCAGGATTAAACTCATAATCGTGCATATCAGTATGGCAATTCTGCCACCACTTGGTGAGTTTTTGCCAGGTATATCCTCCATCTATTGAGCGCCAGTGGCAGTGTGCCGAAAGAAACAACCAATCGGCATGAACCGGATGTGCGATCATGGTAAAATTATAATTACCCTGCCCGCCCTCATCTGCTGCATAACCCACCAGGCTCTGGTTGTAATCATTTTTTACAGTAGCCCACGAATCGCCACCATCATTGGAACGGAGAATGTTTCCACGGTTAGCAATCATACCCACATACACGCGGTTGGTATCAGCCGGTGTAACCGACAGCCTCATTCCTTCTCCATCGTTATTTGGAATAACTACTCCGTTGCTAAGTATGTTCCAGGTTTCGCCTAAATCTTCAGACCGAAAAATTTCGGAGTGGCTCACTGCATAGACAATAGACGTACCGGCAACCGGTTTGTAAACCATATCGGTAAAATCACCCGTAGAAAGTTTTTCGCTCCAGTTGGCGCCACCATCATACGTTTTAAAAATGCCGTCATCTGTTGCTGCAATAATCACATTACGGTCAACCGGTGACATCAACATTTCAATCACCAACCGGTTACCCATTCCGGTGTTCGAAGGATTCCAGATGTTACCCCCATCGGTACTTTTCCAGCAGGCGTACATACTTCTGCCGTAATAATTCGCATCACCTCCTCCGAGATAGAGCACAGAATCGTTCATGTAATCAACACAAACGCTGGCAAAAGAATGTTCCGGTAAATTATCGGTGCCGGTGGAAGACCAGGTGGTTCCTGTGTTGTCGCTTATCCAAAAACCACCGGTTGCTGAAACGGCATAAACTTTATTCGGGTTGGTGGGGTGAAACTTAATCTGCGAAATGCGCCCCATTCCGTTTATCTGTCCGGAAATATCCTCGGGAAATTTTGAGGGACCGGTCAGGCTCCAGTTGCCCTGAACCTGAGCAAACACGCCAACCACTGAGAGGCTCAAAAAAACACAAGACCATATTCTCTTCCTCATTTACTATTGTTTTTGCTCTCCTTCCAGATTTTCATTCGCTCTTCGGTACCCATAATACTGCCGTCATCTTTTACGTACGGCAGCGTTTGCATTTCCCAATGATTGAACCGCTTTACCTCAAAAGCCATTTTTGCTTCTTCGTCCTTTTCTTTCTGAAGCACACCGGGGTCCTGTTTCACTTTGCGTTTTTTCTTCTTGAATTTCGCTTCGCTCTTTTCAATGCGTTCTTTCAGTTTTTGATTCTTGCCCATTTCTTCTTCTTCCATTACCGGAAACCGGTGAGCAGTAAAATAAAGTTCGAATGCTTTTACGGTTTCGAAATAGTTCGTGCGTTCATCTTTTATCATTTGTATCCAAACCGGATTCTTTTTCATCTCGCGCTTGGTATAATGCTTTTGCGCAATTGAAGAATGGACGACAAAAAACAGCAAACAGAGGGGGAAAATTTTTCTGAAAAGCATATACCGGTTGTTATTTACTGATGATCAATTTGCGGCCGGAGTTTCCGATTTTTACGAAATAGATCCCGTTTGCAAAGCCGGAAACCGGAATTCGGAAGCCGGAAGTTGACGGAGTTGTACGGAAAACCACTCTTCCGGTTACGTCAAACACCTCCAGTAGTGTTTTTTGTTTTACAAACTGCGGACAGTAAACAGTAAACTCATCAGTTGCCGGATTCGGATAAATGCTGATTTCCAATTGCAGTTCTCCTGTTTCCTCCACATCACTCACCACTACATTTTTTTGCACCACACAGCCCAGCGAATTCTTTACATACACAGTATAACTGCCATTTGTGGGAACACTAAAGGTAGATGTTTGCTGATAGGTAACTCCATCAAGCGAATACATCAGGGTATCATTTCCTGCCGATGCGTTGACAATGATATTGCCCGGGTTAACACTATCTGCAGCTACAGTAATAACCGAGTTGATGACAATACTGTCCGGATCATGGAGTTCTGCTGTAGCAAATCTCCGGCAACCCTTAGTGCTGTCTACTACCGTTACCGTATAAAACCCCGGCTCTAAAGTCAGGCACTCAGGAAAGGTAAGTCCGTTCGACCATAAAATGCTGTAGTTAAAAATGCTTCCCGAGTCGGTGCTGACTGCCAGCGCACCGTCACCTGCCGATTTACACGAAATCGGAATTTTGTCAATAGCAATATTAAAGTTGCACGAATCGCAATTGTACTTTTTAAGATTGGTGATAGCTCGGTACAGATTAAGACGACCGTTGGTAGAGGTAATATTGTTCATAGAAGAAACCCATTCAGCCGCATCGAGCAGATACTCTTTTACCAGCAGGGCAATAGAATCGGGTTGTTCATGGTACCGGTCAATTAAAGATTTGCAGGCAGCGGCATACATAGCGGCAATAGCACCGGCTACATGTGGGGTTGACATAGAAGTACCGGTCATGCCGGTGTATAAATTCGAAGGGATGGTAGACTGAATAAGATAACCGGGAGCACCCAAATCAATACTTTGTTTGCCGTAACCCGAATTCGCATTTTTTGCATCGGTAGGCATTGTGTTAGTTACCGAGACCAGCCAGGGACTCGGACATTCTGTTGGAATATCGTGCTGCACATCTACGTTGGTATTTGCGTTGGCCGTAGCACCGGCACTTAAAATTCCTACATATCCCATGGAGTCATACATGGCGCACCAGATGGGAAAATTAACCGGATTACCGTTATCCTCTCCAAAGCTTGAATTGGTAGAAACCACAAATGCTCCTTGTGTGCCGAAGGTGTTGTTATAAAGCATACGCATGGTGCGCACATAATCGTATGCCTGCACCACTTCCGCCTCATCGGAAGAAGAGCCCGCAACCGGAAGAATTTTTACTCCCCAGCATACACCGGCAACACCCTTCCCGTTGTTACCGATAGCACCAACAATACCCGCACAATGGGTAGCGTGTGCAGCAAATACACTGGAGGTGCCTACATCGCCATTGTTATCATAAACATTCCAGCCGTTTACATCATCAATGTAGCCGTTGCCGTCATCATCAATACCGTTACCGGGAACCTCATTGTAGTTAGTGAAATAATTCAGGTCTTCATGGCTCAGATCGAACTTACCGTCAATCACCGCCACCACAATGGTATCGCCATTAGCAGTAATGTTACCTGTGTCAATGGCCCAGGCTTCAGTGGCCTCAATATCGGCTCCCGGAATTCCCGTAATGCTACCTACCAATTGACCGGTGTTCATCATATTCCATTGCTGGTTAAAGCGCGTATCGTTAGGAATAAGTGCACGCTCTTTTATGCGGTGGTTAAACTGCGCAAGTTTTACATGCTCGTTTTGCTTAAGCGTAAAAAGAAACTCCTCCGGTGATACAGTAGTGTTGCGCTCCAGCAGATAAATATTCATACGGGGCGACAAACATTCTTTGCTGCTCAAGCGACCGGCAAAAACCGGTTCTGAGAGAAGCTGCTCAATAGTATGCGTTGGCTTCAGCATCACAATAAACTCGCTCAAAACACGGTGGTCATCGTCCTCGAATTGGGCGAAAGAAAACAAAGGGAGCAGAAACAATACCCCCAACCACCTGAAGGGGGCTTTTAAATTTGACAAAACTGTATTAAAAGTGTTTTTCATAGGCTGCAAAGCTAATTTAAAGATGCCAAAAGGCAGCAGGGGTTTATTGTTCTCAATCAGGCGTTTTCAGCAATCCATTTCTCCGCCATCTTCATCACTTCCTCACTTTCCCATTTCTGTTCAATGCCCGGAACAGCCATTATTTTATCGAGCAGTTCGTTTTGCTTTTCGCCACGCAGTTTGGCTTCGTTATAACTGAGGTCGCTGAACACTACCATGCTGTAATGCGTCATAAAACGCGGAGAAAACTTTTCGGCAATCTTCTTTTCAATTTGTGTACGCAGCTGAAAATCTTTTCTACCGCTCAGGTCGCGCATTTCAATGTAGTTGTGCAATGCCAGTTCCAGAATGGCATCACCATTGGGTTTGCGCTGGTTCTGATACTTATCTAGGGCCACCGGCCAGTCCTCTTTAGTAGCATCCAGAATTTCATCCAGTTCTTTTACATCTTCAAAACCGCAAATCATGCCCTGTCCGTAAAACGGCACAATGGCATGGGCGGCATCGCCAATGAGCGCTGTATTTTTATGCACCCACGGAAAGCACCGGATAGTCACAAGTGATGAAGTGGGATTCTCGAAAAATGTTTTGGTCAGCTCTGGCATAAGTTTAAGCGAATCGGAAAAATGTTTTTGGAAAAACGAGGTGACATCGTTTTCGGTTATCAATGAGCCGAACGAGTTCTCTCCTTCCAAAGGGGCAAAGAGGGTAACGGTAAAACTGCCGTCCAGGTTGGGCAGGGCAATCATCATAAAATTGCCGCGCGGCCAAATGTGCAGGGCATTCTTCTCCATTAAGTGCCGGCTGCCTCCGCCCGGTGGAATGTGCAGCTCTTTGTAAGCATACGGCTCGTATTGCTGGTGCAGGTTGAAGTCGGGGGTTATCTGCATTTTGTAACGCACTTCGCTGAAAGCCCCATCGGCACCGAAAATAATATCGGCATTATTCACCGTTACTTTTTCTCCATCCGGTGTTTCGAAAGCCAGCGTATTTTTATCGAAGTCTATACCGGTGCACCGGTGGTCGAAATAAAATTTTACATCCGGAAACTTTTCGGCTTCTTCCACCATCAACCGGTTAAGATCGCCACGGCTAACCGAAAAAATAGCCTGTCCTTCTTTGCCGTAAGGCGTAAGTTGTGTCTTGCCCTGCAGGTCGTGAATCATGCGTCCATGCATGGGTATCACCATATCGGTCACCGGTTTATCCAGCCCTATTTTGCTGAGCGCCTTCCAGCCCCGGTAACTGAGCGCGAGGTTAATAGAGCGACCGCCTATATAACCTGCCTTGCGCATATCAGGCCTCCGCTCATACACCGAAACTTTGTGGCCCCGCTTACTCAGATAGCAGGCCAGCATAGAGCCCACCAGACCGGCTCCTACAATGACAATGTTTTTTTGCATGGGGCTAAACTATTGAAATACATTAAGTCAAAAAGCAAAAGTGAAAAGCTAAAAGTAATACTGCGTGTGTATTCTCTTTTAGCTTTTCACTTTTGACTTTTACCTTTCTATCAAAACAACGAATACTGCACCGTTTGAAAAGGAACTAAACTTTTGTTCAAAGCAGAATCATCACCGGTATGCTGAATATGATAAAGGGGGCTTTCTTCATAGCGCGAAGCCACGGCAATAGTCAGTTCACCGGCAAAGGGGCTGAACAAATCCAACACCAGTTCCGGTCGGTTGTTTTGCTCGGAAAGATGCGACAGCAGTAAATGGCTCAAATACGGTGACCGGTGACCCACAAACAATTGCAAGGCCTCATCATTCGACAAATGCCCCTTGCCGCCACGGATGCGTTTTTGCAAACGTTGCGGATAACCACCATTCTCCAGCATTTGCTCATCGTAATTGCTTTCTAAAAACACCGCATGGCACTGGCGGAAATAATGTACCGTTTGTTTGCACACTCTGCCTATATCGGTAAGCACACCAATTTTTACTCCATTGCCTTCTACTATAAAACTATAAGGGTCGGCTGCATCGTGCAGTTTTTCGAAAGCCGTTACGCGCAGCGCACCTATGTTCACCGGCTGGCTCGGGAAATGATGAACCAATTCTTTAGGTAAAGCCATACCGCAACCCTGCAGCGTAGCCGGACTGATATAAACCGGCAGCCGGTATTTTTTTGCCAACATTGGTAAGCCGCTGATGTGGTCGCCATGTTCGTGCGAAATAAAAATGGCCTTTACTTGCTGCATCTGCAAACCTAACTTAGCCATGCGCTTTTCGGTTTCGCGGCAACTGATGCCCGCATCTACCAATACTGCTTCGCTCTCATTGCCCACGTAATAGCAATTGCCGTTGCTGCCGGAGTTTAAAGAAGCGATGAAGAGGGACATAGCGCAAAGAAGGGAAAAATTTATCGGTCGTTGTCTGCGCTGGCCTAAACCAATTCCGGCTGGCGAGGGCACCAGCCGTTAAGAAAAAGCCGGAAAAACGTAATGGTCAATTACGGGTACTGGATGCTATGCCTGACTTTAATGGACGCTTTTTTGCCGCCTGGAGGTAACCGAAATAAAGCAACTTCTTGTAGCAACAGCCTCTCTTTTCGGGAACCTGTCAGGACGACACCTTCATTTTCCTACCCATTTTCGATAAAAAACAATCAAAACACCTCTTTCATCCATTTCAAACCCGTTTGCGTCATCTCCAAACTCGTTCGCAGGAACAGAAAACCGGTTGGCGTTAACAGAAATCTCGTTTGCGGGAATAGAAAATTCATTTGCGTTAACAGAAATTCCATTTGCGCCTAAAGAAAACTCCTTTGCGGCACCGGAAAACTTCCGCGCGCCAACAGAATATCTCATTACGGCAATAGAAAATTACATAACGTGAATCGTTTATCGTATTTCATCCCAATATCTGCTGATTTGCTAATCAGCCAACCATTTTGTCCCATCCTCTGAATAATTACATTTTTTCAGAGCCTTGTTTGATTTTTCAATGGACTTCAAGAACCTACACGAATGGGGGGATAGTTTTAAAAAGTTGAAAATTCGTGTAGGTTTGCGCCCCTTTAAAATAATGCACTAATGAGCAACACATACGTTGCAATAATGGCGGGTGGTATTGGAAGTCGTTTTTGGCCCGAAAGCCGCACCGCCAAGCCCAAACAGTTTCTCGATATCCTCGGCACAGGCAAAACCCTCCTGCAAATGACCTACGACAGGTTCCTGAAAATGGTGCCTGCCGAAAACATATATATAGTAACGGCAGATGCCTATCAGAAGTTGGTAAAAGAACAGTTGCCGGGCATGAGTGACGGGCAGATTCTGAAAGAACCCATGCGCAGAAACACCGCTCCCTGCGTTACCTACGCCTGCGATAAAATTTATGCCCGCGATAAAAGCGCCACCATTATAGTAGCCGCCAGCGACCACCTGATATTAGAAGAGCAGAAGTTTTTAGACGTGGTGGCTAAGTGCGTGGAGTTTGTGGCCGATAACACTTACCTGGTTACCATTGGCGTAAAGCCCACCAAACCTTCTACCGGTTACGGCTACATCCAGTTTCAGGACGATAAACCTCAGGGCGAGTTCTTTCAGGTAAAAACGTTTACCGAAAAACCCACCCTCGAAATTGCCCATACGTTTTTAAAGAGTGGCGATTTCCTTTGGAACAGCGGAATGTTTGTTTGGAAAGCCAAAACACTTTTGCGCGCGGTGGTAAAACACCTGCCCGAAGTGGCTGAGGCTTTCCGCGAAGGCAACAAACATTACGACACACCGGGCGAAGCCAAATTTTTGCAGGAAGCCTATTCGCAATGCACCAATATTTCGATTGATTACGGAGTAATGGAGAAAGCCGATAACGTTTACACCATCCCTGCCCAGTTCGGCTGGAGCGACATCGGCTCATGGGATTCGCTTTACGAAGTATACAACCACGACTACCTCGGTAATGCCGTAGCAGGAAAGAACGTGAAGATTTACGACTCGGCCAATAACATGATTATGGTGCCGAAAGATAAACTGGTGGTGCTGCAGGGCTTGAGTGACTATTGTGTAATTGACACCGGTGATGTATTGCTCGTATGCGAAAAAAGCAAAGAGCAGGAAATAAAACAGATAACGGTTGACCTGAAAGTGGCAGACCTTGATAAATACCTTTAATGAGATGATTAGCTGATTAGCAAATGAGCTGATTGAGTTCAACATCTGCTAATCAACTAATCTGCTAATTTGCTAATCATGAATTTTCCCTCCTCCATCAACTCCAAACTCCCCAACACCGGTACTACCATTTTTACGGTAATGAGTGCGCTGGCTAAGGAGCATAACGCCATCAACCTCTCGCAGGGCTTTCCCGATTTTAATCCGCATCCGGTTTTGGTAGAAGAAGTGGAGAAAGCAATGAAAGGGAATTTCAACCAGTACGCACCAATGGCGGGCTACTTGCCACTGCGCGAAAGAATTGCCGAAAAAGCAGAATCGCTTTACGGAACCAAAGTAGATGCCGACACAGAAATTACGGTTACTGCCGGTGGAACACAGGCCATCTTTACCGCCATACTTTCGGTTATCCGCGAAGACGATGAAGTAATTTTGTTTGCCCCGGCTTACGACAGCTATGCACCGGCCGTTGAACTCACCGGTGGCAAAGCCATCTTCTACGATTTAGAATCACCGGACTATAAAGTTGACTGGCAAAAGGTAAAACGCCTGGTTAACCAGCGCACCAAGATGATTATCATCAACACACCGCATAATCCCTCCGGCACAACCCTGAAGCCTGCGGATATGACGGAGTTGGAAAAACTGACAAAGGGCAGCGACATTATCATCATCAGCGATGAGGTTTACGAGCATATCATTTTCGATGGAGTAAAACACGAGAGCGTATTGCGCTATCCTAAACTTGCTGAAAGAAGTTTCGTAATCGGCAGCTTCGGCAAAACATATCACACCACCGGTTGGAAAGTGGGTTACTGCATCGCTCCTAAAAACCTGATGAATGAATTCCGCAAAGTGCATCAGTTTAATGTGTTTAGTGTAAGTTCTGTTGCACAGGTTGCCTTTGCCGAAATTCTGAAACGCAAAGAACTTTATCTCGAGCTCAATGCTTTCTATCAGCAAAAGCGCGATTACTTCCGCAGAGCCATTCAATCCTCTCGCTTCAATTTATTGAAATGCGAAGGCACATACTTTCAGTTGGTTTCATACACTAAAATTTCTGATGAGCGCGATTTGGAATTTGTAAAACGCATGACCAGGGAGAAAGGAGTGGCCGCTATTCCGGTTTCTGTTTTCTACCGTCATAATAACGACAGCAGTATCATCCGTTTCTGTTTTGCTAAAGAAGAAGAGACCTTAAAGCGCGCAGCCGAGAAAATATCTTTGATGTAGTATCTTCACACCGCATGAAGAACCTTCGCGTAACCCTTATTCAATCTAACCTGTACTGGGAAAACATTTCAGCCAACCTCGAAATGTTTTCAGCGAAGATTGCCGCGATTCAACAAACAGACTTAATTGTGTTGCCCGAAACCTTCACTACCGGTTTCAGCATGAACCCAAAATTTGCCGAGCCCATGGATGGAAGTGCCGTGGAGTGGATGAGAAAAACTGCGAATGAAAAGGGGTGTGTGGTATGCGGCAGTTTAATGATTAAGGCTCCCTCTCCTTGGGAGAGGGCGGGGGGTGAGGTATTTTACAATCGCCTTGTATGGATGCAGCCTGACGGGGAGTTTCTTACCTACGATAAACGCCATCTGTTTTGTATGAGCGATGAACCGAAATTTTTCACTGCCGGAGAAGAACGGTTGATGGTGGAGTTAAACGGCTGGAAAATCTGCCCGCTCATTTGCTACGATTTGCGCTTTCCGGTTTGGTCGCGCAATCACCAATCACCACTTACCACTTACCACTTGCTGTTGTATGTTGCCAACTGGCCCGAAAGGAGAAACATAGCCTGGAAAACTTTACTGCCCGCCCGCGCTGTCGAAAACCAGGCGTATGTTATTGGCGTAAACCGCGTAGGTATTGATGAAAAGAATATTTCCCACACCGGTGACTCTATGGTGATTGATGCCTTAGGAAAAACACTTTACCACAAAGAGCACGAAGAAGAAGTGTTTACTGTTGAGTTGAATTATGAAGAATTGGAGAAGGCGAGGGAGCAACTTCCTTTCTTAAACGATGCGGATGACTTTGTTCTGAATCCGAAACTGAAAATTAAAAGCCACTGATGCCACTGCTGAACGAACATAAAAGTGATGACGAGAAAAGTTTTGCGCTGCGCTGGTATGAAGTGCGCAATCGCGTAAAAAACGAATTCGGTCAGCGACCGGATATCAATGCCATGCTTTTTCTTATCGGCATGAATGAAGTAGGCATTGTAAAAGAGAAATGGGAGAAGGAAGAAAAGCAGGATTTAATGCATGTAGCGGTTTGCAAGCTTTTCAGAAGCGAAGGCTACTTTAATTTTATCGGCAACGATGAAGACGGCTGGCCGGAGTATGAAGTAGTACAGAATATCCCCAAGCTTGTTCTGAAAGAACAGGATGAATTACTGAAGAAAAAAATTGTAGAATATTTCGAGACGTTATAAAAGATATTTTCCGCTTCCCTTCTCCTTTAGGAGAAGGTGCCCAAAGGGCGGATGAGGTCTACCTCCATGTCTTTGCAAAGTAGGGCGTGTAATCGTCACTCACCGCATCTTCCTGTTTCCAGTATTTCATGGTTACCACGTGTCCGTCATTGGTACGTAGCAGTCTGCCGTAAATGGCATTGGTTACGTTAAACTCATTTTGCGTAACAGCCACAGTAAATGTCGCGGGCGGAGGTGGTGGTGCTGGAGTTTCTGCAACCGGGGGGGCAACAACACCCTCTGCAGTTGGTTCAACCTTAGGTGCTGCCGGAGCTGCAGCTTTTGGCGGAGGCGAAGCAATTACAACAACGGTATAACCGTTTCCTTCCAGCAGCCATTTCAAAAATTCAACCCGTTCCGGTTTACAATTCTTCTCCACTATCGCGCAGCGCACTCCGTCAATTTCTTCAAAAAGATGATTTTGGTTGATAGCCATACTTACAGATTAGCTGAAAGATTGAAGATGACATCAAATGTCCTGCTCAAAAATCCAACGACAAGAATTCCAACGACACAAACTGCCAACGCTGCAAACACCGAAGTTTGAATCGAAAATTTCGGAAACGGCTCACTGCTTTCATCTACAAACATAGCGCGGATGATGCGCAGATAGTAATAGAGCGAAACAATCATGTTGAGTGCGGCAATGATAATCAGCCACCATGTTCCCATAGAAGCACCGGTGGTAAGCAGAAACAATTTCCCGAAAAATCCGGCCGTGGGCGGAATGCCTGCTAATGAGAAAAGAGCAAGTGCCATAATCAATGCCAGCGTTGGATTCGATTTGTAAAGCCCGTTGTAATCGCTTACCGTTTCTTTACCGGTATTCGAAGAAATAATGCTGATAACACCAAACGCAGCCAGGTTGCTGAACACATAAATCAGAATGAAGTAAATCACGCTGGCTACGCCAATCTGTGAGGCGCTTGAAATGCCGATTAAAACATAGCCCATTTGTGCAATGGAAGAAAATGCAAAAAACCGTTTCAGGTTTTGCTGACGGAGGGCAAAAATATTTCCGACAATCATGCTGATAGCTGCAGAAACCGCCAACGTGTAATACCACACCGATGCAAGCGGAGCAAAAATTTTGTAAAGCACTGTAATAAAGACAAAACTCATGGCGCCCTTCGAAACAACCGACAGAAAAGCTGTTACTGCTATTGGCGAGCCTTCATAAACATCAGCCGTCCATAAATGGAACGGCACTACAGAAAGTTTAAAAGCGAAACCTGTGAAGAGCAGAATAAACGCCAGCGTTTGCAATTGGCTTCCCATTAATGTTGCCGGAATTTCAGAAAAATTGATGGTGCCGGTAGTACCATACATCATCGAAATACCGAAGAGTAAAACAGCGGAAGAAAAGGCAGAAGACATAATCATCTTCATAGCAGCCTCACTCGAAACTTTTTTATCTAAATCGAAATTGCAAAGTGCAGTCAGCGGAATGGTAGAAAGCTCAAGTCCCAGATAAAACATCAGCAGGTTTCCGCTGCTCATCATAAAGAACAAGCCGAGCAAACTCGAAAGCAGAAGAATGAAAAACTCAGGCAGGTGTTTGTGATTCTTCAGCCATTCATAACTCGTGAGAGAGATAATCAGCACGGCAAGGTTCAGGATATTTTTTTCTAACGCCAGCAACGGGCTTGTATAGAACGAATCACCAAACAGATTCATTTCCCGGTTTCCGAAAAACCCGGCAATCAAATTTACAACAAGCAAAATATTGGTAAGGCGAAGCAGAGAGGCATTAGAAAAACGTCCGTCAATTTTCAGGAAAAGAAGAACAAAGATGATAGCGGTGAGCATCATCTCAAACTTCATGGCAAGAAGGGAGCTTAAATCCAAACTGATTTGATTGAATGGTTTATGCTAATGTAAACGAAATGATGAAATACGAAAGGATACGATTGTTGAAAAGGAAAATTAAAATGCCACTCCGCCTTCTTTCAGTTTCTCACTTTGTTCGGCTACTGCAAGGGCGTCAATCATTTCACTGATGTTGCCGTCCATAAATACTGCGAGGTTGTAAATAGAAAGATTGATGCGGTGGTCGGTAATTCTTCCCTGCGGATAGTTGTAAGTGCGGATTTTTGCCGACCGGTCACCGGTGCTTACCAAGGTCTTTCTTCTCGCTGCAATTTCATCTTCGTGTTTGCGCACAGCCGTTTCATAAATTTTTGTTTTCAGCATTTTCATGGCGTGCTCGCGGTTCTTATGCTGCGAACGTTCCTGCTGACATTCCACCACAGTATTGGTCGGAACGTGAGTTAAACGCACCGCACTCTCCGTTCTGTTTACGTGCTGTCCACCGGCACCGGAGGCGCGAAACACATCCAGCCGTATATCTGCCGGATTGATGTAAACCTCTACTTCATCAGCTTCAGGCAGCACTGCCACCGTAACAGCCGAAGTGTGGACACGACCCTTCGCTTCTGTTAACGGAATGCGCTGCACACGATGAACACCGCTTTCAAACTTCAGTTTGCCGTAAACATTCTCACCGGTTACTTCCAATACAATTTCTTTGTAGCCGCCTGCGCTTCCCTCGCTGGCGTTGGCAATAGTCACCTTCCAGCCAAGCGTTTCGCAATAGCGCGTATACATGCGCATCAGGTCACCGGCAAAAATACTTGCTTCATCGCCACCGGTGCCGGCACGTATCTCCATAAACACGTTTCGCTCATCTTCCGGTTCTTTGGGCACCAGCAGTGATTTTAAATCGGTTTCCAGTTTCTCTTTTTCAACTTCAAGTGCGGCTAAATCATTCTTGGCTAAATCGCGAAATTCTTCATCTGTTTCAGTAGAAATGATCTGCTTATTCGTTTCAATATTGCTCAGTACATTGCGGTATTCATCATACACCTTTACTACTTTCTCTAAATCGCGATACTCTTTGTTGAGTTGAGTAAAGCGCTTCATATCACTCATGGTTGCAGGGTCGCTGAGCGTTTTGCCTACTTCAATAAACTTGCCTTTTATGTTTTCTAACTGACTGAACATTTACTTTGATTTTTTGAGCGCGCTAAAATAATTGAATTGGGGAGAGAGAAGGCGCGCTAATACTTGTAGAAATCTATTCGTTCTTTCTTCATAATTCCCAACCGGTCTTTCTCGATTACCGCTAACGAAACATCAGAAGTATCCGGAAGTGAAAGCGATTTCAATTCAAGTGTAAACGAATTGTAAGCGTTCAGTTGATGGCTATCGAAATAAACAATCTGGTCCTGCAGAATCTGAAACTTGCTTAAGCCTTTGAGGGGGATTGTTTTTTCATAACTGCCGAAAACATCGAAAACCAAAATGCCGATGTTGGGGTCATTCATGTAAACCTTATTATCGCGCTCCATCATAAAGTTTGGATTTGGTGCCTGCTCCAATACCACATTTAGCGCCTGACTTTCGCGGAAGATATTCCCGCCTTCATCAATTTTTTTCAGTTTAAAAGCAATGTTGTCATAAAACCAGATTCTGCCATCGTTAGAAGAAGCCACTGCAGAAATATTTTGATAGCCAAGCTCGAAAAAATTATACGTGTTTATAGGCGCGAGAAACCGGTCCATAGTCATTACGGTCATAAAATCGGGGTAGAATACCAATAACTTCATCGGATTGTTTACGTCCACCATCCCTATTTTCCCGTACCGGAACTCCTCATATCTGAAAAGAAATTTTCCATCGGAAGAAAACTTCAACACGGAATTATTTGAAGCAGAATAGAAACTCCCGAAGTTGTCAATAGCTACCAGATTTGCTTTGGTATCGTAAGAGTTGATGAGAGAAAACGATGGGGATAAAGAGCAAAAAGCAAAGAGCAAACAAGAAACAAGAATTGCTTTTGTGTTGTGCCTTTTACGTGTTGTGCTTTGCTCTTTCATTTCTTAAAATACCTTAGTTCCATCTTTTCTCCATCAAACACAGCATAACTATAATAATCGAGCCAATCTCCTGTATTGATATAGCGGCTTTTTTCATTTAACTGTATGTCAAGCGGTAAGTGACGGTGACCGAACACAAAAAAATCGAAATGCTCTTTCTTTAAAGTCTCGCGACAAAACTGAACGAGCCATTCTTTTTCTTCGTTCGTGTATTCTTCGGCAGCTTTTCTTTTGCCTTCATTTCCGAATCTGCTTTCATAAGAAAAATAGTTTGCAATTCGAGCTCCAATATCGGGATGCAGCCACCGGAACAGAAACTGACAAACCGGATTGGAGAAAACTTTCTTGATGAACTTGTATCCGTGGTCACCGGGGCCTAAACCATCGCCATGTCCGATAAAAAACCTCCTTCCGTTGAATTCGCGATGCGTAGGTTGCGTGTAAACTTTTGCGCCCAACTCTTTTTCAAAATATCCGAACATCCACAAGTCGTGGTTGCCGGTAAAAATATGAACCGGGATACCGGCATCGCATAACTCTGCAATCTTGCCTTGTATGCGAACAAAACCTTTTGGTATTACTGTTTTGTATTCGTGCCAAAAATCGAAGATGTCGCCAATGATGAAAACTTCTGTTGCATCAGTTTTGATTTCATCAAGCCATTGCACAAACAGTTTTTCGCGTGCAGCACTTGATTTCTCATCAGGTGTGCCCAAGTGTAAATCAGAAGCGAAGTAGATTTTTCCCGAAAATGCCATCGGGCTAAAAATAGAATTATTGACGGAGAGTTACGGGCGCAGCGATGGCGGAATAATCTGGTCAACCAAAAACACATAAACATCTTCGGTGCCTTCGGCATTTAAAATTAAACGTTGCTTATCGTAGAAGTGTCCGTTGTTGCATGAGCCCAACTTGATGATGCTTGGAAGTTCACCCTTATTGAGTGCATAGAATTTTTCCAGACCTTCCGCTTCACTAACCGCAAGGTGAGCTATATCTGTAATAATGATGTGTGTTTTAGGAAAGCAATGCAATCTTCTGCGCGATGCCTGTTTAGGATTCAGGATAATTGTACCTTCATCTGCGATTAAGCTTTCGCAAAGAGAAATAGCAGCATCCGAATTCTCAATAGTGTAACCAATAGACCCTTTCTGAAAATTGTTTTCGCAGAAGGCATCTTTAATTTCATTTTCCCAGCAAAAAACATGCGACCAGTTTCTTTCTGCTTTCAGCATGCGTAATCCCTCAATAGCCTCTTTCACACTTTCACAGAAAATGAATTTCCCATTTGCCTGAATGAATTTTGTGGCGAAACGGATATCTAAATCCTTTTCAACCGGCAATGTGTAAGAAGGAGCTGTTACCTCAACTGTACGAAGCGGAATTTCTTTTTCAGTTACGCTCTCATCGCTTACGCGGGAGGTGTAGGTAAACACCGGTGCCGGAGTAGTTTCTAACGATTCTTCGTTCGCATTTTGAAGGTTCGACTCATACGAAAGTGTGGTGGCAGTATCGTTATTTGTTTCTTCCTGTATGGTTTTTTCGGAATTTGAAAACACGTTTTTCATCTTGGCGAAAAATCCGGTTCCGGTTTCTTCTATGGGCATAGGGTCAGGGTTGGTTTCGATAATTTTTTCTATCGAACTCAAAGTTAGCAAGCCACTATGCGAATGAAAGTTTTATACCGGAGTATTCTCAACAGGCGAATTTTGAGCGTCTGTGTTTTTAGACACGGCTGCAGTAGGATCGGTTTTAATACCGGTTTCAAAAACTTCCGGTGTCTCGTAAGGACGCTTACCTATAAGTCTCTCCAAATCGTCTTTGAAAAGCACTTCCTTTTCCAATAAAAGTTTTGCAAGTGCATCTAATTCGTTTCTCTTTTCACGAAGCAGATTTTGCGCACGTATATACTGGTCTTCGATTATTTTGCGCGACTCTACATCAATCATCTTAGCCGTTTCTTCGCTGAACGGTTTGCTGAACGAATTTTGGTTCTGCATATCGTAAAACGAAACGTTACCCACTTTTTCATTCATACCAAAAATAGAGACCATTGCATAAGCTACTTTTGTTACATGGTCAAGGTCGTTCTGTGCACCGGTTGAAATTTCGTCAAACACAATTCGTTCTGCGGCACGGCCACCCAGGGTCATACACATGCGGTCCAGCATTTCGTTCTCGCGCTCGATGTATTTTTCTTTTGGCAGGTATTGTGCATAGCCGAGTGCTGCTACACCGCGCGGAATAATTGACACCTTCAACAACGGATGGGCGTACTCCAGAAACCATCCGCAAATAGCATGACCGGCTTCGTGGTAAGCAATTATCTTTTTCTCTTCCGGTGAAATGAGTTTGTTCTTTTTTTCCAAACCACCGATGGCACGGTCAACGGCATCGTTGAAATCCTGCATATCAATTTCGGTTTTGTCGTTACGTGCAGCAATGAGTGCGGCTTCATTACAAATGTTTGCAATGTCGGCACCAACAAAACCCGGAGTGAGTGCTGCAAGTTTGTGAACGTCAACAGCCGGACTTAACTTGATGGTTTTAAGATGCACCTTAAAAATCTGCTCACGGCCTTTTAAATCCGGTTTATCAATAGAAATCTGACGATCAAATCTTCCGGGACGCAGGAGTGCGCTGTCTAATACATCCGGCCGGTTAGTAGCCGCTACCATTATTACACCTTTCTCTGAACTGAAGCCGTCCATCTCAACCAATAACTGGTTCAGCGTGTTTTCGCGCTCATCATTTCCCTGCACTAAATTTTTTCCTCGCGCACGCCCAATAGCATCAATCTCATCAATGAAAATAATACAAGGTGCTTTTTCTCTTGCCTGACGGAACAAGTCGCGCACCCGCGAAGCACCAACACCCACAAACATTTCTACGAAATCGGAACCTGAGATACTAAAAAACGGAACCTGAGCTTCACCGGCCATTGCTTTTGCAATCAAGGTCTTACCGGTACCCGGAGGACCAATCAGTAAAGCGCCCTTCGGAATTTTTCCTCCGAGTGCCGTATACTTCTTCGGATTCTTTAAAAAATTTACAATCTCGTGAACTTCAACTTTTGCCTCATCCAGTCCTGCCACATCATCAAATGTGATATTGATTTTTTCATCGCGGTCAAACAGAATGGCTTTTGATTTTCCGATATTGAAGATATTGCCACCTGGCCCTCCGATTCCGCCACCGGCTTTGCGCAGCATGAAAATCCACAGACCAGCAATGATGATTAATGGCAATAGCCAGGGAACAATATCTCTCCACCAGTCCTGACGCAACTCGTATTCAACATTTACCTGCGCCAACTCCGGCTTCTCTTTATAGAATTCGGTAATAAATTTATCAAACGCATCGTTCGATGGAACGGTCAGGTTGTAGTGTGGCCCTTTATTGGCCGAACCGAATCTGGTTCGCGCTATCTTTTTGTATTTTTCTTTGGTAATGGAAGAGTCCTTTATATAAACCTCTGCCAACTTTTCATTTACCACAACCACCTTCTCTACATCCTTCTCGGTGAGCATTGTCCGCAGATCGTTCATGTTGCTTTTCTGCACGTTCTCGGCAAAAAACGACATGTTGAAGGATATCACTATAAATACGAAAATGATAGCATACACCCAGAAGTAGTTAAACTTCGGTCCGTCATCTAAAATATTTTTACCCGAACGCTTTTGATCCTTTTGTCCATCAGTGTTCTTCTGATTCTTATTCTCGTTTTCCGTTTCCATTTTTACTCTTTTGTCAATTATCCCCTTTCAGACGATTCTGCTTTTTGTTTATTGTAAGTTAAATTTTGTTCAAACATCTACATACTTCGTAAGTTTTGCATCGTTCCACAACTCTTCCAAAGCATAAAACTCTCTTTTATCGCGGTGAAAAATATGGACAACCACATCCACAAAATCCACAATAATCCATTCTGAATTTTTGCCGCCTTCGCTGTGATATGGCAACATTCCCTTTTTGCCTGCTTCCTCCACCACACTGTCAAAAATTGCTTTTACCTGTGTGCTTGAATCGCCATGGGTAATGATGAAATAATCAGAGGCAGCATCGTTTATTTTTCGAAGGTCAAGAGCTACTACTTCCCGCCCTTTCTTATTTAAAATTGCATCCACCACCAGCTTCTTCAAACTTTCAGTTCCCGTTTTCCTTTTCGCCAATCGTCAAAATTTGTTGATAAAATACATACTGATTACTTCTCAAAAGTAATTAGTTTTCGCAAACAGGAATGGATACACTCTTCATAGGCAAAAACATCATCGAACTCGAATCGGTAGATTCGACAAATAACTTTGCAAAAGAATTACTGACGAAAGAAAAACCCGCAGAAGGAACCATTGTTTTTGCCCGCGAACAACATGCCGGCCGCGGGCAAATGGGTAATACCTGGAAAGCGGAAGCCGGAAAGAACCTCACTGTAAGCTTCATTCTTTATCCCGATTTTTTAGATGCCGACAAACAATTTTACCTGAACATGGCCATCAGTTTAGCGGTGAAAGATTTTTGTGAGAGTGTGTTGCCCGATGAAATAAAAATTAAGTGGCCCAATGATATCTACTGGCACGATAAAAAGCTGGGAGGGATTTTGATAGAGAATACTATTACCGGCAGCCGTATTTCATCTTCTGTAGTTGGCATTGGCATTAACGTAAACCAGGAAGACTTTGACGAGTCGCTTCTCAATCCGGTTTCGCTTTTTCAGATTTCAAATTTTCACTTTAAGCTTTCGAACCTGATTGAAGGGTTGAGTGTGTTTATTGAAAAGTATTACCTGCAGTTGCGACAATTGCATTTTAATTTTTTAGATAAAGGGTACACCGTTGCGCTTTATCGCTATCAGCAAACGCACGAGTTTAAAAAAGGCGAACAGGTTTTGCGGGGCGAGATAAACGGTGTGGCAAAAGACGGCAAACTGATTTTCCATTGCAACGGGAAAGAATCGCGGTTTGCTTTCAAAGAAATAGAATACATCCTCTGATTACTTCAGCCTTACTTTCAGATTCACCGGTTGGTGGTCGCTGAATTCGAATCCCATATCCACCCCCTTTACTTCTTCTATTTCAATGTTGGGTGAAGTAAAGTAGTAGTCAATTACGGTCGTGAATGTTGTTTTAGGGTCGAAGGCAAATTTGTTTTTACGGTTAGTGGCGGTGGTTGAATCGTATACATAGTTCCAACCCGGAACATAGTTCGGGTCATTGTTCTTTAAATATAGTTGGTCGTCTTCCGGTTCTTTCTCCCAGGTATGAACATTGAACGATGGCGGAGCAATGTTCCAATCGCCACCGGTTACCACATAATTTCCTTTAGCGTATTCCTCTTCCAGAATCTTTTTCGTCAATGCCATTTGCTCTTTCTTTACACTGCCGTCATCATAAGCTTCGAAGTGCGTATTGATGACCACCAAGTCTTTTCCGTTGGCTAATGTGTAACGCTGCAACAGTAAGCAACGTTCAAGGTAAAACAACTTGCGGGGAAAGTCAGAGATGCCCGGGAGCGCAATGCGCTTTGATTCGGCTGGCGTAAACCTTGAAAATGTTTGCAGGCCTCCGTAAACTTTACCAATAGGATTAGTAAACGGAAACGGCAGATATTCTACTTTGTAGTTGGGCGTAAAAGCATAATTGTGTTCAGACAATACTTTCGCAAACTCTTCGGCCTGGTCAATTCTCCAGCTGCGTTTACTGTTGCGGTCAACTTCCTGTAAAAGGACAAAATCAACATCCCTGTTTTCTGCAAAAAACTTTTTCAGGCCTTCGTTGTTCTTCAGCACATGTTCTTTAGGTGAGGTCACCATCTTTCCCCCGTCATAAAAGAAATCAACTTCTTTGCCCAGACCACCGTACCCTACATTCCAAATCATAAATGAAAAAGCAGAATCAGCGAGAACGCTTTCGCTTTTAGCGTTTGACTTTGAGCTTTGAATTTCGATTGCTTCCACCGGTGCCGGTTTGAACTTAGTAGCAATACCAAACAGAATCATGCCGCCTACATAGAGAACCGCACTGATTATAAGAATGCCAACGAATAACAACACCTGCTTCATCTTTTTAAATTTCAGCGCAAGATAATTTCTACATTTGAATTGACGACAACAAAATCATAGTTTTCATTTCATCACAAAAATCATAGTAATGAATCATTTTGAATGGACCTGGCAACAGGAAGGAGAAACAATCAGTGCACAAGGATGGAACCCGCCACAAACCAAAGGAGTGGTTTGTATTGTGCATGGCTTTAACGAGCACAGCACGCGCTATGCCGATGCAGCGGGGCGCTTATGCGCTATGGGTTACGCGGTATTGACGTATGATGAATTCGGACACGGAAAGACCACCGGTAAGCGCGGACATGCGCCCACGTATGAATCATTTCTCGATTCGGTGAAGATAATTTTAGATGAAGCAGAGACCCGCTTTCCGGGGGTGAAGAAATTTTTGTGGGGACACAGCATGGGTGGAGGCATTGTGTTGAATTATTTGCTGAAGCGCCAGTCGAACCTTGCCGGTGCTATTGCCACCGGTCCGCTTTTGAAGTTGGGATTTGAACCCCCTGCGTTTAAGGTTCTTCTGGCCAAGATGATGGTGAACATTTACCCCGCTTTTACCGAGAAGGCAGCATTGGACTCTTCGGCCATTTCGCGCGATAAAGAGGAAGTGCGCAAGTACGATGCCGACCCGCACAACCACGGCAAAATTACTGCCGGCACTTTCCTCGGTATGTTTACGGCCGGTAAATGGAATATTGAACATGCCAGCGAATTGAAAGTTCCCTTGCTCCTGATGCACGGCTTGGCCGACAAACTTACCTCACCGGAGGGCACCAAAGAGTTTGCTGCCAATGCTCCGAAAAATTTGGTGACACTTAAACTTTGGGAAGGGTTCTACCACGAACTGCACAACGAACCGGAACCGGACAGAAGCGAGGTGTTTGCCTACATCACCAACTGGTTAAACAGCAAATAAATTTCCTTTATTTTTATGCTATGAAATACACCGTTGAAATTGATTCTTCTTCTAAGGAAGGAAATGATGCTTTAAAGTATTTACGCAAACTCGAAAACGGAAAGACGTTAGCCATACACAAATGGAAGAAACTGACTCCAAAGGATGTGGCTTTGCCCGGAGGGCTTAAACCAACCGAATGGCAATGGGAAGAATATTTTAACCGTAAACAAGGGAAAGGAAAACCGGCAGAAAAGGTGTTTGCCGATTTAAAAAAGCGATTGAACGATAAGTTCAGTAAATGAGAAAGCTGATTGTAAAGCCTAACGCGGAACAGGCAATTTATGATGTGGCTGAATGGATTGCCGAAAAGAATTTCCCTGCAACCGGTTTAAAATTTATTGAAAAGATAGAGGCCTTCCTTTACGAGTATTGCAAACTCACAAATCTGGAATTTCCTCTTTGCAAGAGCAAAAGATTAGCAGGACAAAAACTTAGTTGCATAGTGTTTAACGGCAAATGGGTAATTGCCTTTAAATATACCAGGACTACTATTACCGTTTACGAATTTATCTGGGGGGCAAAACTTCATTAACCGTGCTCAAAAAACTTTTCCTTCTTTTTTTATTTCTGCTTTTAACCGGTGTGGTGCTTTATCTTTTCCGCACCCCTATACTTCGTTCGTTTGCAACATTTCTGATAAGAGAAGATTCGCTGCAAAAGGCAGATGCCATTTTTATTCTCTCGGGTGGGGGTTACGACCGGGGTAATGAAGCCGCCAAACTTTTTGATGCCGGCTGGGCTCCGGTAATTGTTTGCACCGGTGGCAACGAAATGCCTATGTTATGTGTGTTTGATATCGACACGCTGGAAAGCGATATGGCACGCTGCAACCTTTTACAGTTGGGCATACCCGATTCGGTTATTGTGATGATACGCCAGGGAACGAGCACTAAAGAGGAGTTTAAAATTATTACCCGGTACTGCGCGCAGCACAATCTTAAGCGCATTATTGTTGTTACTTCTAAACTGCATACCTACCGGGTGAATGATGTTTTTAAACAGCAAATGAAAGGTGCCGGTGTTGATTTGATTATTCATGCTGCTAAGAACTCGCGCTTTAATGAGCTGGAGTGGTGGAAAACCGAAGAGGGCCTGATTGCCGTTAACAATGAATGGCTGAAGACTTTTTATTACTGGTGGAAATACTAAATACAGTTGCCACTAATTACACTAATTACACTAATCGGTTCGGCTGTTATTCGTGCCATTCGTGTAATTAGTGGCTATAATTTCTGCTTTATCTCCACCTAATTTCCTCAACCGCTTCTACTTCAAATTGAACAGCGCTCTTTTCTCTTCCTCGTTCCGGTAAATTACGTGTGCAGCCCGGTTAACGCGCACATCCATAGCATAGAGCTTGTTGTGTTGTTCCACACGCTGGCCTTGTAACCGTATAATCACGCGCTTGTAAATTTCCTGTGCTTTTTCTTTGTTGGCAAGGTCGGCAATGGCGTTGTTCAAATCAGTAATGATAGAAGCGGGCATACTTACGGCAGTCAGCTCGGCCATGTAGTAATCGGCTATTTCGGGCATCACGGCAAACCACATAAGCGTATTAAACGTTTTGGAGCGCACTTTGGTGCGCTCGGTAAAACCAAACTCCCTGGCAATGTACAAGTTGCCCGGAAAAGCCTTTTCTACATAATACTTTAGACCATTAGCGGCATCAAAACAGGTTTTGCGGGCCTCAACGGCATCCTGGGTGTATTGTTGCAACCCGTCATTGGCGGTTTCATCGGTTTCAATGTCTTCGCAAAGGTTTGCCTGCGCCACCCAGTTGCTGTGAAAAGTATTATCGAGGGTAAAATCGAAGGCGGTAAAGTCTGCCATGTTTTGTCGGAAGAGTTCAGCTAAAGTTCGGCTGTGTTCAATGAGGATTACGTCCTCCATACCATAATCTCTTTCGCGTATTCTGTTGCGTTTGGTAGCCATATAAAGGTGTTTTTGCAAAAGTATAATCTGTTTTTAAAACAAACAAATCTGTTCCCAAAAAAATTTTGATTGTTCCTTTTATATTCTATTCTGT
Organism: uncultured Chitinophaga sp.; assembly: GCA_964493695.1. Classification (GTDB taxonomy): domain Bacteria; phylum Bacteroidota; class Bacteroidia; order Chitinophagales; family LD1; genus Bog-950. Next base: position 29,777 of record CAZBPG010000041.1, read on the forward strand.
TCCATCAGTATTTTACATTGTTCCATCTAAAAATATATAAATGAAATAGGAACAAATATGTTTTGATATAGAACAAAGAAGAATGGAGTAGGAACAAAGCTATTTGTAGGTGGAACAAATCAGAACACTGATGGAACAGATATATTTTTTAATGGAACAGACACCGAAACAGTAAAAACAATAGGGAATTCTGTTTCTACAAGCCGATAAAAAAGCAAAACAGGCTTCTTCTTAGCAAAAACAGAACAAAATGGAGGTTAAATGAGATGATTTGGAGTAAAAACGGGGCGTTTGGGAGAATAGATTATTCTAAAACGGGCTTGTCATTTCGAACGCAGGCTTTGCGTAGTGAGAAATCTTGTATTTTATAGGTAACCTCAAATACAAGATGCCTCGTTCCTCAGCATGACAACCGCGCCTGTTTTGTATTTGGCTGTTAAAGGTGGCTGTCTCAAAACTGAGCAGCGCTTTTTAGTTTGTACACCCCCTGTTTACAA
>CAZBPG010000042.1:0-28727 GCA_964493695.1 uncultured Chitinophaga sp.
CAATCCCACATTAAATGTACGAACTATTTAGTCCACTTTATGCTGACAACTTACACTATGATGCAGATTCAGATTATGCGGACATAATTATTAAGCCACACGAAACTTGCTCTGATCCCAAATATCCCCTCAATTACAAAGATCACAATGGATATATCCTTATTAACGACAATGGGGATGGAATGGATGAAAAGGAAATCATTAACGGATGGCTTAAGATATCGTTGTCCAAAAAGAAATTGATGAAATTAAATGGAGCCACCACACCAAGTGGAAGAACTCCATTGGGGGATAAGGGTCTCGGAAGACTAAGTACACAAAGACTAGCGGATAAGTTGGAGTTGTTTACACAGAAAGAAAGTGATGTTCCCTATCATGTTTTTTTCAACTGGAACGATTTCAACGAAGACACTTTGCTTTCTAAAGTGAGTGTAACCATAAATGAACTACCACAAAAATTCCAACCCAGCAAAGGAACAACCTTACTTCTTTCCGATATAAAAGAATCGGATGTTTGGACCGGTGTAACAGGGGATAAAATTAGAGCTAAACTCTCGCAACTTATTTCACCAGTTAAAAGTAAGAAGCCGTTTAAAGTGTATTTTAAAGTAGGAGATAAATCCTTTGACTTAGAAGCGATAAACGAGGATATTAAGAGGTTGGCTATATCTCAATATTCCTTTACCTATTCTGAGAATAAATTTATTCTCCTTGGTAAAATCAAATTGGCGAAACTTAGAGGAAATGATAGAGCAAATTATGCGCATTTAATTGAATCGGATAGCGGGAATGCATTTTTTAAATGGTTAACCGATGAAAAAAACAAAGACAACTTAAACTATCTAAGGTTAAAGTACTGTGGTGAGAAAGGAGTTTTTATAGAATTCAAGTTAGTTACTAAAATTCCCCCACTAGATGGTTCTGCAACAGTAGAACAAATTACATCTGAAGTAGATAAAGATGGGAACTTAATCAAGAGACTAGTGTTTGCTCACCCAGGAAATTTCAAAGGCAAAATTGACGAATATGAATTCGTTAAAGATTTAGACATCTCTGGCGTAAAAGACATCTTTGAAAACTTCGATTCCTATAAACAGTTTATACAAAATCAAACCGGAATTAGGGTATACCGTGACGGTTTTGGTATTCGTCCATTTGGACTTGATGGTGATGATTGGCTTAAACTTAGTGAAGGTCAAACTTCGGGAAGCTCGTTTTATGGAATGAGACCTGGTAATGTAATCGGGTTTATATCTATTTCTGCTAAGGCGAATCAAAACTTAAAAGAAAAAACTGATAGAGAAGGCTTCATTGACAATCCATATTCGAGAAATTTTAATCTCATTTTATCACAACTTGTCTTAGAAGAAGTGAATGAGATATTAGAGAACATCAAACGTTCTTATAATTCTTACAGAAAAAAATATGGAATTGATCAAACAGGCCTATCGAATTTATCTTCTGCGTTAGCGGCTATTAAGAAAACGGGTGGTGAAGCGGAGGCACTAGTAGAAGAGGTTAAGAACTTAGAAAATAATCTCCTTAGCGTTCGTGAAGCTGCTTCTAGTCTTATACTTAAGATAACTCAAAAAGATAAGACATTCTTAAAGGATGAAGAGGTGGCAAAAATGATTAAGGAGATAGAATCAAGTTTTTTTGAAGCGAAAAAAACCATCGATAAGCTAAATACATTATTACCACAAGCCTCTATTCTCAAGAACGCTATCCATATTTTAGAACCTCAGATTGAGACGCTTACTGAACAAGTCACTGAGTTTACGGAACTTGCTGGCTTGGGGCTAATTGCTGAATCTCTTTCACACGAAATTGACAACATCCTTGACAGGCTTTTGACTCAAGCAAAAAGATTTTCAGATTATCTTAAGAAAGAGAACATTAAGAATAAGGAAACGTATGTTTTTATCGAGAATGTAAACACTGCTATATCTGGACTACGAAAGCAGATCAGCCATTTATCACCCTCGTTAAGATATATAAGAGAATCAAAGGACATTATATCAGTTAACGAATTTTTAAGAGAACTTGAAACCTTCTATAGGGACCGCTTATTGGCAAATGCAATAAAAATTAAATTGGATGTAAATTCAGCAAAGAATTTTGAAATCGTTTTCAATAGAGGCAAATTGACACAAGTATTTGACAACCTCCTATTAAATTCAGAGTATTGGTCAAAAGAAAGACGAAAAACAAACAAAAGTTTTTCATCAGAAATAGTCATTAGAAATAGAAACCCTTTCATACATGTGTTTGATAACGGATTTGGAATTGAACCAAATGTTGAGTCCAGAATTTTTCAACCGTTTGTAACAACAAAGCCTAAAAATGTAGGACGAGGCTTAGGCTTATATATAACACAGCAACTTTTAGAAAATTACGGTTGCGATATTGTTTTGCTTCCAGATCAAAACAAATACGGGAAGAGGTATATTTTTCAACTTAACTTTAGCAACGCGATAAAATGACAGTTCCGGATAAAAAAACCATATCGCTTTTTGAAGATGAGCATGAGGTTGAGGTTAGGATTACTGCCCTGAAAACTGAAGAAGAAGTGATTGCATCAGATGCAATCAATGCAAAATCAGCACTATCTAAAATCTTTGCAGAGTTAAACATTCGGAGAGTTTATTACATAGATGATTCATTTGGATATAAGACAAATGATTTAGATGAATTTCTAGCGCAGTTGACACAAATAAGCACGGATAAGCAAAAGAAAATAAAAATCAAAGAAATTAATTTTGGAGTTATACCGGAAGGACAATTAAGCGATACCATAAGAGAAAAATGGTCGGGACTAGATTTTGAAAAACAATTGAGTCTTGTTAAGCAAGTCTTTAATGAATCTACAGAACCTACTTTTTCACAAGATCTAAAAGACGTCTCTTTAATAGATAGTTACTTCCCTGAAAGTGTCACGTTGACTAAATTGAATCCTATTGTATGGGATGAACAGCGTGATAAAATAATTAATGAGATACCAGAAGGAGAAAAAATTCTCTTGCTTTTTGATGAAGATTTAAAACAAGCGCGAGGTAGGTTCGAAAATACTAAAGGCATTAATCTAATACAGGAAGTAAATGGCCATGCAAAAGCCCCTAGTATAGTTTGCTGCTTGTTAACTTGGATGATTAACAAAGCCGAGAGTGAAACAGCTGCACGTAAGGGACTATGTGAAACTTTTGGAATTGATAAGCGACTTTTTTTACCACTTTCAAAGGAAAGAAATAAGAATCAAACACTTTTTTCCGATGGCCTTAAAAAGGCTTTGCTAAACACATATTGTGAGAACATTAAAGATGCGACCAAAGAATTACTAATCAATGCAAATAAGGCAGCTATCGAAGATTTCGAAGAAATAGATACTTATTCATTTGATAATATCATCCTGAAATCTTCTTACGAGGAGGGTGTTGGTGAAAAGGACACACTTTTAAGAATTTACAAGGTTCTTTTAGATGCGGCCGCTAAGAAATTGATGGGTGACCATGGCTTTTTAGGGAAAATAAATTCGGAAATAATATCAGCAAAACGGGTTAGCGATTTAGTAATTGATGTACGGCCAAACATACAGCCCAATAAAGGCCCCTTTAGGATTAGGCACAATGAACTTTATGAAGATGATCAGACGATTAATAAACTATGCGAACCAATAAATAATGGGGACATATTCGAAATAACGGTTTCAGATAAAACTGAACATTTCATTCTCGTTTCTCAAGCTTGTGATTTAATGGTAAGGACGGACAGAGCAAAGGAAGGAAGAAGAACTGCAACTTTTGCATTGCTGCTTAGAGTTAGTCAAAAAACAATCTCTAGATTGAATAAGGAAGTAAAGTCATTTTATTCATCTCCTAAACCAACTCATTTTTTTGCTGCTAAGTTTAAATTACCTTATTACAAAATAGAGACTTCGGATGTAGGTATTGTTGAATTTGAAAATGGGATTTTGATTGACATTGACGTGCTTGATTTAGCTGTTTACAATCATGAAGGTGTCTGCAAACTTGACTTAACTAAACCAAACGTAATACCTAAAGAAATGATTCAGCCTTGGATTGCTCGTCATCAGCATTTAGTAAAAAAGTTTGAAGATATAAAGGAAGAATATGAGAAATATAGCGGTGTTCTAGCTGCTTTAGAAGAGATATTACCTTCTAATGAAATTATTCCCTTTTGGCAAAAAACCTTACCGGAATTTTCATTTTTGAGGAAAATAGGCAATCCAAATTTTTACAATAAAGGTGCATTCGACTTCGGGATAAAAAGAATAAGAAGACTACGAGAGCCTGAAAGCATTAGATTATTGAATAGATATATGCGCCATTTGTCTCGTGATGCTGAAGAGCATGACTTCGTAAAAAGAGTTGATTAGACACTCAGCTTCCCGGAAGTCGCATTCCACATAATCACAAGTTGAATTTCAAACGCGAAGCGTGTGGGTTAGCGATAGAAGTGAAAAGCCCGGAGTCTCGGCTCAGCCGAGACGAGGACTTGCAGCGATAGCCCGCCCCGCCCACGATAGCTATCGGGGTTGCGAGGGGAACCCCCAATGCTTTCTATCTTATCAAAATAAAATCCTTCACTAAGGTTTTTACATTACCCGGGTTAGCGGCTATGCCATAACTGATGTGGCACACATAGGCACCGGTGGGTTGGGGTTTACCTTTATAGGTACCGTCCCAGGCGGCATTGCCTTTGGCACTAAAAACCACCTCGCCCCAGCGGTTGTAAATGCGCTGTTCAAAAACCACGGCATCGGCAATAGGGAAAATAGTAAACACGCGGTTGAGGGGCTCGCTGCCGTTGGGCGCAAATGCATCGGGCACTTTAATAACAATGTCAATTTGCTTTACCTCTACCGTGTAACACGAAGCAGCGGTGCAGTTAATATCGTTGGTAACGGTAACGCAATAGGTAGTGGTGGCACCGGGGGCAGCGGTGGGGTTGTAAACGGCAGGGTTGCTCAGGCCCCCTGCGGGCGACCATACATAGTTACGGGTAGAGTCACCGGAGGCGAGGAGCTGCACGGTTTGCCCGGGCAAAATAGCCGTGTCGGGTATAGCAGTAACCAAAGTTTGCGCGCTCGAAACAAAAGCATTAGCCGATTGCACGGCTATACAGCCGCTGGCATCGGTAACGGTAACAATAAACGAAGCGGGGGAAGAAACCACCGGAGTAATAGTGGCGGTGGTTTCACCGGTGCTCCACAGGTAAGTAACCGGTGAGGCAGAAGTGGCCGCCATGCTTACCGGCTGACCGGCACATACAATAGTATCGCAGCAAATAGTTAAAGGGGGCGGAGCATTGCTGGCAAAAACGGTTACCGATTCTTCTACCGAGCAGCCGCTTTGGTCGGTAACGGTAACAAAGAAAGCCTGCGAGCCGAGAATCTGCTGGGTAATAGCGGGGGTGTTTTCGCCACTGCTCCAGGCATAGGTAAACTGCCCTATGGGCGGAACCTCTACATTAAAAGAAGCATAGGCACCGAGGCAAACGGTAGTATCGCAGCAGACGGTTACATCGGGCAGGGTGTTGAGCACCGTTACCACTACTACTGGCGAAACAGTGCAGCCGTGCAGTATATCGGTAACCGTTACAATAAACGAAGTAGTGGCAAACACAGCCGGAGAAATATTATCGGTCTGTTCACCGGTGCTCCATAAAACAGTGGGAGGGAAGGTAGCGGTATCGGTCACGCTCATGGGCACGGTAGCACCGGCACATACGGTGGTATCGCAACAGGCGGTAGCCACCAGCTTTACAAAGGGAACAGTATCCACCAGAATATCCAGACCGGTGATAGTGCCGCCATCGCTACCGGGCTCGGCACCGTTGGTGGTTCCGTAGGGGCAGTTCACAGGGCCCAAGCCGAACATGTTCTTTCCGTTGATGCCACCGGTGTCGGTAAAAAGGATATTGGCAGGAACAGAGCCACCCTTTACCCACAGCGCACCACCGCCACCTCCACCGCCCGGCCCCATACAGAAGGCATTGGTGCCGGTGCTTCCTCCGTTGTCTAAATAGCCACCGGTGCCGCCCACGGCATCTACTCTTACATTGCCGGTGTAGTTGTCTACAAACAACAGCACCGTTCCTCCGCCCCCGCCTCCACCGGTTCCATCGCTTTGCGCATAACAGCAGTTAAATGTAACCACCGAGTCCACCGGATTTCCGTTGGCATTAATCTTTCTGTTGTTACCGGTTAAGGTATTGCACATAATAATAGCAATGCCGCCACCATTGGCTCCTCCTCTTCCCTGGTTGTTGTTGCCGTCACCGGCACCGCCTCCACCGCCCATAAATATTTTATTGGCTCCGTTGTTATAAGTCAATGCTGCTCCACCAACCCCCGGTGCAGGACCGGGACAGGAGTTGTTGCCTACGTTAGAGCGCGTTCCTCCTCTGCCTCCGGCACCGTAGTTGCTTCCTCCACCGCCACCGGTGTTGTGGTCATCGCCACCGCCACCGCCATTGCCGTTCTTGCCCCTGCCGTAACCGAACCCCGCAGTGCCTATGCCCTCGCCTTTGGGTGCCCCGCAGTTAATGGTAGCACAGTAGTAAGCAGTAGCTCCTCCGGAGCCGTTATTAAAACAGGCCTGTCCGGCATTGTCGTTTTCATACACTGCCCCGCGAAAGCCCTTTCCTTTTACAGTAATCGAATCGTTCAGGGTAAGGGTGTTGGCTCTCAACAATAAAACTCCACCGGTGCTGCCGTCCCATGCCGGTGCGGTAAGGGGAGCGGTAACCACTGCATCAGTATATTCTTCCAGCGAGACCAACTGCACACTGCCGCTTGCTTCATAATCGTGTATCAGCGCGTATTTGAATTCAATCACGTTACCGGTAATGCTTTCAATCTCATCTATTTCGTAATTGCCGCAGGCCCGGTAATCGTTGATGTTTCCGAAAGCTGCCGAGTTGCTTGCGTCTATCTCGGCTCCTTTCATTTGTATAATCATCACCTGTTGCCCCACAAAAAAACCATTGGTAGTGTTGACGGTTACGTTGTTGTTGCAAAAATCAACCACCGTAACCGCTGCATATTTATTGATGATGCCGCTGATATTGGTTTGTGCCGGAAGGCAAATGGAAAGAAGACCAATAATAAAGAGCAAAAAGAATTGTCTGTTCAAGGGCATGAATAAGAATGTGGCAACAAACTTAACTCAATTTTTGTGCGTTATGCTAATTGTAAATAATTCAGAAGGCTGAATGGGAAATCAAATTATTTGAAGCAACTTTACCACATCAAACTATTTATGAAGAAACTGCTGTCTTCTTTTCTTATTGCCCTTCTCTCGCTGTCTTCTTTTGCATCGCAACTGATTATACCCATGGATGACGGGCAGGCCAATCACTTAAAAGCATACGGTATTGCGTATTGGGTACTCAAACAAAATGTAACGGTTGACTGGCTGTTAAATTACCGCGGAGGAAGTTTTGCCATACCCTACGCTTCCGCTATTGAAAGCGAATGCAAAGTGCGCGGTGTTAGTTTCGAAATTGTGGCCGGTGGACAATACAACGCTATCCTCACCGACATTGCCAATCCCGAAACAAACATGGATGTAATGAAACTGGAGAAAGCCCCGAAGGTTGCTGTTTACTCTCCAAAGAATAAACTGCCGTGGGACGATGCTGTTACGCTGGTGCTGAAGTATGCTGAAATTCCTTATGAAGTAGTGTATGACGATGAAGTGCTGGATGGCAAGTTGTTGTTGTATGACTGGCTGCATTTGCATCATGAAGATTTTACCGGTCAGTACGGAAAGTTCTTTGGCAGTTACGGTGGCGCGCAATGGTATCAGGAAGATGTGGCAGGTCAGGAAGCAACAGCTAAGCGCAGGGGATTTCAAAAAGTTTCGCAAATGAAATTAGCCGTGGCAAAAACCATCCGCGATTTTGTGTTCGGTGGCGGTTTCATGTTTGCCATGTGCAGCGCTACCGACAGTTACGATATTGCTTTAGCTGCGGAGGGCACTGACATGTGCGATGTAATGTATGATGGCGATGCACAAGACCCCGATGCGCAATCGAAGTTAGCTTATGACCGGTGTTTTGCTTTTGAGAATTTTCATTTGCGCACCAACCCTTACGAATACGAATACAGCGATATTGATGTAACCACTTACAGAACCGTTCCTAAAGATTTAGACTACTTCACCCTGTTTGATTTCAGCGCTAAGTGGGACCCGGTGCCTACTATGTTGTGCCAGGACCACACTAAAACAATCAAAGGTTTCCTCGGGCAAACTACCGCTTTTAGTAAAAGATTTGTGAAGAGCAGTGTGCTGGTGATGGGGCAAAACAAATCAGCCAACGAGGCGCGCTACATTCATGGTGAATACGGCAAAGGACTTTGGAGTTGGTATGCCGGTCACGACCCTGAAGATTATCAGCACTTAGTAGGCGACCCGCCAACTAATCTTGATTTGCATCCCAACTCACCGGGCTACCGGTTGATACTGAACAATGTTTTGTTTCCCGCTGCGCGTAAGAAGAAACAGAAGACCTAAACCTCTAAGTCCCCGTGGGGGTCAAACTCCCCTTCCCATTTAGCAATTACTATAGTTGCCAGACAATTGCCTATTACGTTCACTGAAGTTCTGGCCATATCCATCAGTTCATCAATACCGAGGATAATGAACACCGGTTCAACAGGAAGATTGAAGGAAGAAAGTGTGCCGAGTAAAATTACCAGCGAAGCACGCGGCACACCGGCTACTCCTTTACTGGTAAGCATCAATGTAAACACCATCAGCAATTGTGTGGAAAGCGGAAGATCAATGCCGGCAGCCTGTGCCACAAATATGGAGGCGAGTGAGAGATACAAAGTTGTTCCGTCAAGATTGAAAGAATACCCCATGGGCATTACAAACGAAACAATCTTGCGGGGCACACCAAGGTGTTCCATCGCCTTCATGGCTTTGGGCAAAGCTGATTCAGAGCTGGTGGTGGCAAAAGCAATAGATACCGGTTCTATAATGGCCTGTATGAACTTTTTCAAAGGAACTTTTACAATCAGCGCCACCGGTAACAACACAAACAAGAGGAAAAACAAAAGCGCAGCATAAAGCGTAAGCAGTAGTTTGAACAGATTGACCAGCACACCCAACCCCATGTGTCCTACTGTATAAGCTATGGCTGCACAAACAGCTACCGGGGCAAAATACATGATGATGGAAGTGAACTTAAACATCACTTCACTCAGGCTCTCTACAAAATTTATCATCGGGCGTTTATGTTTTTCATCCACCATCGCCAGCCCTATACCGAAAAGGATACTGAAAACCACAATCTCTAACACTGCTCCGTCATAAATGCTCTTGGCAATATTTTCCGGAAAGATGTGAAGGATAATATCGGTGATGGTTTGCTTGTTGGTCGGCAGTGCATCGGTATGTTCCACCTGCGGTAACACAATGCCGACACCGGCTTTTGTAAAATTAATCGCAGCCAGTCCGATGAAGAGAGCAAGGGTAGTGACCACTTCAAAATACAAAATACTTTTCCAGCCCATTCTTCCTACCTGTTTAATGTTGCTGTGTCCGGCAATACCATAAACCAAAGTGCCGAAAAGGAGAGGAGCGATAATGCATTTAATAAGACGCAGAAATAATTGCGACAGCACTTTCAGGTTTTGTGAGAACACCGGAAAGTCAATTCCTATTTCCACACCAATCACCATGCTGATAAGAATGGTAGTGGTAAGCGAGCGTTTCAGGAAGCCATAGTAAACAAGGGTGGCAATGGCAAGCCAGCGCATCACCATCAAAGCATTCATCGGAATGTTAAGGATACCTTCGAAGGTTGCGAAAGAAATGATAGCAGCCAGCAACACGGCAACAATTGACGCCAGCAGGATTTTTTTGTTCATGGTTTGAAGAAAACAAAACAAAACCGTTTATGAAACATTTTTAGCTTCATGTTTAATGAAGAAAGAACAATCTGTTTTTCTTTTTCTTTTCCTTCTTGTTACGGTCAACGTTATTCAGTCATGTTTTACCGGATTGCTACACGATGAAGCTTACTACTGGCTTTGGTCAAAACATTTGGCATGGGGTTACTTTGACCATCCGCCTATGGTAGCACTTTTTATTGCTGCAGGAGATTCGCTGTTTCATCATGAGATAGGAGTGCGGTTGCTTTTTATACTTGCCAATGCCGCTACCGTTTATCTGTTGTTCCGCATTATTCAACCGGTTAATCAGAAACTGTTTTATGTGATACTGCTGAGTATTACTCCTCTTCTGGCAGCCGGTTTTTTTGCCGTGCCCGACATTCCTGTTCTCCTTTTTACAGCCTGCTTTTATCTCGTGTATAGAAATTATCTGGGGGGGGATACACCGGTAACTGCTTTGCTGCTGGGCCTTTGCATGGCGCTGATGCTTTACAGCAAGTATCATGGAGTATTGGTGATACTCTTTGTGTTGCTCGCTGATCTTTCTTTACTCAAGAGAAAATCATTTTATCTGGCTTGCATTACTGGTGCAGTTTTGTTTGCACCGCATTTGTGGTGGCAGTGGCAGAATGATTTTCCCACTTTCCGGTTTCATCTGTTTGAACGTTCCCGCGAAGTATATAGCTGGATGCGCACCACCGATTATATTGGCGGGCAGCTTTTGTTAGCGGGAATTCCTGCCGGATTGCTTTTGCTGTATGCAATTGTAAAGCAGAAAGCACAGAATAAGTTTGAGCGCGCTCTTCAGTTTCAGTTATGGGGAACATATCTGTTCTTTCTTGTTACCAGTTTTAAAGGTAGAACAGAAGCCAACTGGACAGTGACGAATATTGTTCCGCTTACTATTCTTAGTTACCGGTTTCTTGAAAACCATTCAACGGCAGCCCGCTGGCTTTACACATTGCTTCCTGTTTCCATATTGGTTTTTCTGGGGATTCGCCTTCATTACGGTACTGATTTAACTAAGAAGTATTTCGGTATTCAATCGGAAACGCAGGGCTGGAAGGCCTGGGCTGATACTGTTTCACTATATGCAGGCAAACGACCGGTGGTGTTTTTAAGTTCGTATCAGAAAGCATCCAAGTATTCATTTTATACGGGGAATACAGCCCTGAGTACTACGGAAGTAGAGATGCGAAAAAGCCAGTACAACCTTCTGAGTATTGAAGAAGAGGTACAGAATAAAGAAGTTTTTGTTTGCACCTATTGGGGCTTTCGACCGGACCGGGCGAAGAACTCTTATCAGATTAAAACTACAGCCACAGATTTTGACGGCTTTGTGGTAGATAGCTTTTTATCATGGAATAAGATTTCCATCAGGCCATTGCAACATTCATTTGAGACAGAACGGGAGGGTGAGATTTCTGTTCCGGTTAAAGTTGTTTCACCATACAGCAACCATCCTGCACCAAACGAAGGTTCGCGTATCACTTATCGCATTTATAAAAGTGATAAGATAAAGTTGGGTGATAACGAAACCGGAATAGCGCTGGCAGAAGCTTTAGCGTCAAATGAAATTTTAGTAAAAGTAGTTTTGCCAAAGCAAACCGGACGATATCAAGTTTACTTTTCTGCCACACAGGACAATTTTCCGCCTCCTATTAACTCACCGGCTGTGAGTGTGGTAGTAAAATAAAAAAGCGCTCCGATTTTGTCGAAACGCTTCTGTGATCCCGATGGGATTCGAACCCATGACCCATACATTAAAAGTGTATTGCTCTACCAGCTGAGCTACGGAATCATCCTTGCTTTTTAAAAGCGGAGCGCAAATATAAACGCTTACTTGAAAAATAAAACAGCGTGTGGAAAATTACTTCTTCTCCAGTAGAACACCTTCGGCAAGAAACACCAATTCCTTTATCGGCTCAGTAATTTTTTCAATCTCAGCTTTGCTTTTACCGGCATCTTCTGCATAGTGTTGAAGTTCGGCTACTGAGGTTTCACTCCATGAAGCAACGCCCTGCGCATAGAATTGTTTTCCTCCGCTGTTTTTGGGAACAAAAAAACCGTAATCTTTAAACCTTATGCGCATAGATTGACCGTTACCTAAATCAGCAGTCATCCAGCAACCTTTTACCTGGCAGGCCGTAATTACTTTTCCTTTAATCTTCACAAACATTTCTTTTTCATTCTTCATTTTTTCCGGAAGTAGTTTCACATCCACCGCTCCATCTTTAGTAATCGCTACTCCATAACCACCGGCTTTTGTTGTCTTTGTTTTTTTTGCATTCGTCTTTTCTTTAGCCCGGGCACCGGCCTGTCCGGTAGTTTGTGCCTGGCCAATGGCAACGAAAGCAACAATCATTAGAGTACTGATAAACATTTTTTTCATAGTCATTTTATTTTTGAGAAGACGAAAATAAAAGTTTGAAGTAAAAGCGGGGGTCTTTTAACCTTGCCCGCATATCCAGGTCCTCGAACATACAGGAGATAGTTTCGCTCAGCAGTTTATTGCTGTTGGCTTTGCGTACCACAAAATTGAAAAGCGAAGGAAAGTTGACAAGTTGCTGCATACGATAAGAAAGCAGCAACTCGCTCCACAACCGGTAATACAATTCTTCATCATATTGTTTCATAAAACTTTCCGAAAAATTGTGTTGCTGTATGCACCTCTCCGCCTGGTCTGCTGCATAATAACCGCTGAACATGGCATTGCCTATTCCCTCACCGGTAAAAGGGTCAATGAGCATGGCAGCGTCACCGCAAAGGATATAATTGTTGCCGGATAACTTTCGTTTCCTGGAGCCAAGCGGCAGTCCAAAAAGTTTTACCTCCCCAATCTTTTCAGCGCCCGCAAATCTTCCTCTTAAAACCGGATTGTTTTCAAGAATTGATTCAAACGATTTTTTCAGGTTTATCTTTTTCGCACTCATTTTGTCTGCCCGCATTCCAACGCCAACATTGGCGTAACCATTTGGCAGGGGAAAAATCCAGAAATACCCCGGTAAAAATTCTTTCAGAAAGTGCAACTCAATAAAATTCTCTGCATCTAACCCTTTTACATTTTTGTAGTATGCGCGCAGACCAAAACAATTGTGCTCTGCTTCTGTCTTGATTCCTGCAATGGTTTTAGTGAACGATGAATAAGCTCCGTCACAAGCGATGACAATCTTAGCTTGAAACGTTTTTCCATCTTTTGATTCAGCTACAATACAACTGTCCTCTCTCCGGTATTCTCTTATCTCTGTTTCTTCAAAAAGTTGTATTTCTTTCTTGCTCTTTGCTTTTTCAACCAACCAGTTATCGAAGTCAATTCGCTTAGATATAAAACCAGGTGCATTCTTCTTTTCTTTTTTTGTTTGAAAGGGAACCCGAAGGGCTTCACCATTCGGGGCAACAAACGTTACTCCCCATGAACCAAGGAATTTTTCATTACCGGTTAACTCTTCCACTAAACTTTTATCGAGTTTATTCAATACCTCCACGGCTTTGCCGCTTAGTGCATCGCCACAAATTTTATCGCGGGGAAACTTTTCTTTATCAACTATTACAGATGCAATTCCCTTTTTGGCAAGAAACAAAGCGGCACTTGCACCGGCCGGACCGGCACCAATAATTAAAACATCTGTTGGTATAGAGGACATTGGAAGTTAAAAGGAACTTCCCAATCTGAGATACAATCCGGTTCCGGTATAATGGTTGGGTAAAACAAGGCCAATAAAATTCGGGGTACCTATAGCCAGGTCAAAATATTTCCATCGTTTGACAAATTCAAATCCCAGATTAAACAAACTATAGCCGCCTGCACCGCCACTAACCGAAACCTGCATATCCGGTTTAATGAAGTAATTCGCTTTTACATATCCGTAAACGTAATAGTTGGGAAGCATGCGGTATTGCAAACCGAAGTTAAGCACCAACCGGTTATTGAGCAAAGGCTTAGAGAAAATAGCAGCTATTGTAAAGGGTGTAAAGAGAGAGTATTGGCTGTTGCTTTTTGTTGGAAGATAAGAGCGGATGGCGCTGTCGAGGTTAAGTGTATCGAAAGTAGCACTGGTAAAATTAAGCAGGTTGGGAATAACAATGCCGCGGAACTCCACCGATTTTGCCGCACTGTAACCCACCGGAGTTTTTCTGAACATCATGTACCCTACATCCGACACATCAATGCTGAGTTTCCATTTATCACGATTCATAAAACCAAGGTGAAAGTCACCGGAGCCGCCAATGCCGTTAAACTGAAAGAAAGTATTGGCTCCTTCGCGGGCAGTGTTATAACTCAGGTCGTAGTTTAACCGGATGGTATCACCGTCTTCTGCTGTATATATCGAGGCTTCTTTGGTTCGTATATCCAGTTGATTGATTACCTGCAGAAGCGAAATGCCTACACCAAAATCCATTTGGTAAGTTCCATAATCAATTTTCTTTTTTATTCCTCCGCTGTACTGATTGTAAATGAAGTTGCGGAAAACAATATTGCTTAAATCAGCGGTCTGCCCGGCAAAGCGCGCGTTGCCGTAAAAAAGAAGTTCATACGTTTCTTTGCTTCCAACAATGTTGCGCAACTGCCGGTGATGATAACTCAGAAAAAATTCACCATCCCACTTTTTCAGATATCTGCGGTAGGTGAAACCGGTCTTCATAAAGTCTTCAAAGCGCAGTTGCTTCTTCAACCGGTTATCGGCCCGGTCTTTAAGCGCATTCGAAATAGGCTGCTTAAAAATCATAGCGAAAAGAATACCGGCCGGTGCGGCATTTGAATTTCCCGCGTAATCAAAATCGGCAGTAACGCGATTGTTAGCTCCCTCCCTTATATCTTCATTAAACAGGTTGTTGATAGACTGAGAAGTATAATTGTAAAGTAACGGCTTAACCGGTTCTTTATTTATAACAGCAGACAGATTGGTGGAGTCCTGAGCCGGTGAAACAAGGTTGCTCAGTAATGTAATAACTACAAGAATTTTTCTCATTGCTCTTTTAAACTTATTTCACTGAATCAGAACTTCGCGTTCACTTTGTAGTTGAACCGGGCGGTGAATGTAATATCGAGATTGTAATCGCTGTAAATTTTTAAATGCGCTTGGTTACAAATAGCTGCATTGGACGCTGTGGAAAAATCGGCAGTGATTATGGCATGTTTTGCGCGTTTGATATTGGTCATCCGGTCTTCGGTGATATAAAGCGGAACTTTAGTTTTCTTATAGTCTTCGGCTTTGCAGTTGGCGTTTAAGTCGGCTGCTGCTACCACTGTGTTCATGGTAATAGTATCCACACCAATCCAGTTTTCATCGTAAGCTACCATGGTTAACACAGCTTCAATAGGATACTTGTTCTTTGCAATCAGATTAATCACCCCGTCCGAAATTCCTGCCACGTTGGTGTTGGTGCTGCTTAAATCAAAACTTAGTGTGTCCTTTAACACCAGATGATTGGCGATAAGCGACAACGGAATCTCGGCATTCAGGTTCAACTTCAAGGCGCTTTCAAGATAAGCAAAGTCGCGGTATTGCTGCGTGTTGCCTGCCAGGTTTGTTTTTACCTCCACATCATACTTTAGTTTGTTGGGCAGTATGCCGAGCAAATCTTTAATGTTGGAATTGCTGTTGTTGACCGCAAAATTATTTAGTGCGGGAGTGAGCGGAAAATCGGTAGCGCGGTTAATCACCAAGGGTTGACCGATAACCGTACCGGTGAGCGTGCGGGAACCGTTATTCGCACTTTCGGCAGTTAAACTGTTAATGCGCACTTCGCCATCCACACCAATTCCGTTCTCAACACTTATGTTCATGTTCACCTCTTCTAAATCAATGGAGCCGCTTTCGAAAACATTCAGGAAGTCAAAATCGGCACTGTCAACCTGAGTTAGAACATCCATTCCTGCATAACCTTTTATATAATTGGGCGCAATGTTCTGAATCCTGTATTCAATACGCAAACTGTCAGCAGTGGTGATGTGAGCCAACTGACCTGTGGAATCAGTGTGAGCTATAATGGTTTGTGTGTAAGTATTAAATTTAGTTCCGTCTTTCCCTGTCAAATTGATGGCATAACCGGCAATATCATACAAACGGTCAATAGTAACTGTTTGCCCGGGAGGCGCAGCCGGAATCATGTTTTCCGCAATTAACGGGTTACCCGATTTATCGTAAGCACCTTCCAGAATATAAGTAAGCCGAAGTGGTTGCTGAATAGAACTTGTCATGTAAACATGCAGTTGCCCTTCCCTCGCATCAACGTAGGTTAGTTTTCTGTCGCCTATAATCTGTGTTACTTCCTGAGTAGATTTAAGAATGTCTTGTGATGGAAAAATAGCTATGGCATCTGAAGCGCGTAACCCGCCTATCTGAATCCAAAGTTTAACGTAATCGGATGTATCAATCAAAACAGGAACGTTATTACTGCCCGGAGTGCTGAAGTTTACAAGCTTTAAACTCATATCTGCCTCTATTGTTTTGCCGGAAATATCTAACTCATGGTAAACAGAATCATTAGAGGCGATATAAGGAAATGTATCTGTAGCCAGCAATGCACCGTTGCTGGTGTTTCTTACTTCGAGTATTACATCCTCTAGAGGGACAGGATAATAGTTGTTTATCCATATCCTCACAAACCCGTTTGATAAGGTAGCCGTTTGAAACCACGCTGAACCATCAAAAGAAAAAATATCGGAACTAAAGCCATTGATTGCCGGAATTGCCATCATGTTTCCGTTCTGATTAATGAGAAGGTTACCCAACGCCTGAATGGCTGAGTTTGGGCTTTGCGACATATTTCCTGCAAGCAGCCCAAGCGACAAATTGTAAACTATGAAGATGTTTGGTAAAAGGAGTGAATCAAGTGTAAACTTCTGCCCAATTGAAGTATCCGGTATATTAACCACCTGTTCTGCCAGATTAAAAGAGTACAAAGGTTTGTTGAAAGAGAGGGTAAGCGAATTATCTGAGTTTGTAATCAGCGATGAATCTTTAACCAGGTTTTTAAGTGAGAGGTTGGTAGTGGCAATAGGAGCCAATATTTCGGTATCCCAACTGGTTTGTTTTTCTTTCTTGCAGGAAGTAACAATAAGGCATAGAAAAACAAAAACAGAAAGAAAAACAGACAGTTTTTTCATATAGATTTTTAAACTCAGAAAGCGCAAGATAACGCAACTAATTTCATTTTTTCAACCGTGCTGTCAATTATTATAAATTTGATTTTTAAACGAATTAGATGCCCCATTCGGTTGTAGCTTTATTATACATAGCCTTAGCATCTGTATTTAGTTTTCTTTCTTTCCAACAATTTCAAAAGAACAATTTCAGGCTTTCAGCGGTGTTCCTGGTAGCGGTAGCTTTTACACTTCGCTTTTTTATGGCTTCGGATATGTATCTGCATGAATGGGATGAACGATACCACGCTCTTGTTGCCAAAAACCTGATGGATAACTTTTTGGAACCAAAGTTGTACAGGTTGCCGTTGTTATCATTCGATTATAAATCATGGTCATCAAATTATTTCTGGCTGCATAAGCAACCGCTTCCTCTTTGGTGTATGGCACTTAGCATGAAAGTTTTCGGAGTGAATGAAATTGCCATGCGTGCCCCTTCGGTTGTTGTTTCAAGTGTGGCTGTTTACTTCACTTATTTTATAGGTAAGAAACTTTTTAATGAAAAAATCGGATTGATCGCGGCATTTTTTCATGCCGTTAACGGGTTGGTAATGGATGTAACAACCGGCAGAGCCGCTACTGACCACATTGATATTTTCTTTTTGTTTTTTGTGGAGTTGGCAGTTGTTGTGGCGATTGTGAGTTCTGAAAAAAGAAAGATTTGGCTTGACATTCTTACAGGCGTTTGTATTGGATTGGCGGTATTATGTAAGTGGCTACCGGCATTTATAGTGTTACCGGTTTGGGCTATACTGAGTTATAAAAAGAGAAGTATTGGAGGTATTGTAATAGGTGCTTTTGTTATTGTAATCTCGGCAGTAGTTATTTTTCTTCCGTGGCAACTTTATATGCATGCAAAATTTCCTTTGGAGTATGCGAACGAAATGCTGCACAACTATCGCCACATTGTTGAAGTGCTGGACGAAAAGGAGGGGAGTATGTTTTACTATTTCGGAAAACTTCACATCAACGTAAGCGAAGTGTTTTGGGTGGCGTTTGTATGGTTTTGCTTTCAGTGTTACCACCGGAACAATACGCTCAACAGGCTTGTCGTGCTGGTATGGATGATTATTCCTTTCATTTTTTTTACAGCGGCACAAACCAAAATGCAGGCATATCTCCTGTTTGTTTTTCCTGCACTGTTTATTATAATGGCTGATTTCGGTGTTTTTCTTTTAGAAAAAACAGAGAGCGTACGAAGAATGAAGTTACAGAAGCTGGCTTTTGCCCTTGTTATTTTTCTCGCTATCCGGTTTAGTATTGAACGTATAAAGCCCTTTCAGAATCAAACGAAACATCTTGTATGGGCAAACGAGTTCAGGCAGATGAATAAAACCAACGCAGAGAAGAGAGTTTATGTGAATGTGAAACATTGTATTGAAGGAATGTTTTACACGAACTCTATTATGTACGGTTATACCCCGCCACCTAATGAAATAGAAGAACTGAAAGCCAGGGGATACGAAGTAATAGTAAACTCTAATCCCGATATTTAACACCGGGCGGACGCTACCATTCCGTTGCCCGCCTTAGTAACCCCGAAAGGGTTTGAAACCCTTTAGAGGTATTTAGGCCTCAAACAAACCATTCCCACCCCCAAAAAAATTTCCCTTAGTGGTTGGTGTCTCACCAACCACCTTAGCGTTTCGGTCGGTGCGGACACGACCGATAAGGAAGATTATTGGCGGCTTTAGCCGCCATGAATAGATATAAATTCCTTTTATCAACCACCTTGCAGTCCGATTAATCGGACTGCAAGCAATGGATAAGCGGAAAATATTTGTTTATAAGCGGGCCTGTCTGCCGTTAGGCAGGCTAAAGCCCGCCATTATGGTTCTTCCGAACAATAGAGGTCAGCGAATAACAACTGCTTAGGTTGCCGTTCAACGTAACAGGTTGCGGATAAATTTATAAGCCGACTTAAACATATCGCCAGCTTCCTCGCCAATTGTTTCCATAAAGTATGCTTTTCTCCTTCTGTATCCCATGCTTTCAGTTTCTTCTTTAGTATCTGCATTATGGGTAGAAGCACGGGCAATTACAATAAGAATTAATACTACCGGTGCGAGTATAAGTAATAACAGAGGCAACTCATTCATGCACTGTGTCTTTTAGTTTTTACTACGTATTTCTTTTTGCCCATTGCCGATAATCGAACATGCGCAAATGAAGAAGTAATTCGGGGTCTTTAGTCATTTGGGCATATTGATTATACAATTCTCCGAAAGCAACACGTTTTTCTTTTTGTGAAGATAGCTTAGCCGCACGCAGCAAAAAATCTAAAGTGGTTTTTTCTACTACAGTAAACATATCGTGCTGTTTTAAATATCGTTTTACAGATTGAACCGCATTAGTAAGTAAAGTATAGTTTCCAAAATGAAAATGAATAATTGCCGACATAATACGGGCTATCGCCTGTACCTGTGTCATTAAACCATCGGGTTCAGGGTGATTGATAATTGTATTAACCCATTCGAGCGATGGCTCATAAAGTTGTTGATGAAAATACAGGTTGGCTATTGATTGTTGCAGATTATACCAATATAGCGGGTCCAACTGCTTCTGTAATTTGTGTTTATTTTTTTCAAAGCGCGTCAAAAACTCCTGTATATGCTGTGCATTTGCCACTTTTTTCGACCACATGAAATTGTAGTAAACAGAATAGTAACCGTAAATGTATGCTTCGAAAAGCGCATTTAGCTGAGGGGTGGCAAATGATAACTGCCGGTAATAACCGCTGTCAATTTTTTTAAGCCAGTGTTCATATAATTCTATTTTACCGGCACCAATAAGCGGTGTTATAAAACTATGAACCCGCAAAAAATATTCAAAAGTATTGCTTTGAGCTAAGTCGCTATGTTCTTCTATAAGTTCAAGGGCAAGGCGGGCATGTTCAATTCCCCTGTCAACTTCTTTCATTTGCTTATAAATGCCCGAAAGCATTTCGTTTTGCATGAGTTGAAAAAGCGGTTCGCTGAATTTTTGTTTAAGTAAAGTATGTTTTAAGAAGTTGTTTGACTCCTGCGTATGTTCTTTGCTAATATTATAGGTGTGGTTGCTGTAGCTTAAGTTAGTGCTTAACATTAACTCGTTCAATTCGGTATAGGTTTGCATCCATCGCAGATTACTGTACGCATCGGCAATATGCTTTTTGGCATTATCAAAGTATGCTTCGCGGTTAAGGGTCATTTCATCAAGCGTAATTTGAGTTAAACCGCTGCGCCATGCAACCTCAGGTATATTTAGCCGTTTAGCTTCGGCAAGTGTTTTTTTATTACTGCGGTTGCTTAGTTCGGGTAAATTTTTGCGTGATAAAACTTCTACATCAATTAATCCATTAAGCAATTCCACAGGTTTTATTTTATCATGAAAATTCCTCAGCGCTTTCAGAATATTTTCAATCAGGTATTCTTTTTCGTGCGCCAGGTTAGCTTTGGTTTTGTTTAGTTGTTTCGAAAGTTTTTCGGCATTGTATTCACCGCTTTTTAAAACGGCATCATACAACTTCATGTAGTTTTTATCATCGCTGCGCAATTGGGTAAACTGTACAAAGTATTTTTTCTCGGCCGGTGTTAGCGACTGGATGAGTGCGGAGAGGTGGTCTTTTTTTGGCATGAAGTTGATAAGTTGATTAGTAGATTAGCAAATAAGTGGATGAAAGTAAGCGGCTCCTATGTATTCTGTATTTACATCTGCTCATTGGTTAACCATCTCATCTGCTAATTGTTTCGGCAAACGTATAAAACCCTTTTAGCTCTTTTGCCAGACTTCCGATATTCCTCTAAAATTTGATTTTATGGCACAGCCGTTTTGTCGCATGTTTGCTTTCGCTAAAAACAAAGCGCAATTAGATGATAGCTTTTTTGTTTCCCTGCTTACCGGCTTATAGTTCAGTAGAAGTTCCAGCCGGTTCTATGCAAGTTCTAACCAATCCTATGAAAGTTGCAGCCGGTTCTATGGAACCGGTAAATGGTTGTAGGGAAGTTATAACTGATAGCCCGGAATTTGCCAGCAACAGCCCTTGGGTTTCGGGCAATTGCCTGAAAGGTTTGGGCAGCCGGTTTGCAGTTAAGGGCAACTGCCCTTGGGTTTCAGGCAACCGTTTTAACGTTTCGGGCAATTGCCCGAAAGGTTTAGGCAATCGGTTTGTAGTAAAGGGCAACTGCCCGGAAGTTTCAGGCAAACGTTTTGAAACAGCGGGTTATTGCCTGAAAGTTTCGGGCAATCATTTTCGCTTAGCGGGCAACCGCCCCCTAATTTCCGGCAACCATGTGCAGGTTGCGGGTCATCCAATGGTTACTTATTTATTCACTATAAAACAACAACAACATGGCACACACACATCCTCTGCCTGCCGGTGATTCTGAATTTGACACCCTTCAGGCAATTTTAGTAGCGGCAGTAAGCACCAATGCTGTAGATTGGGATATTCTGGCAGCAGAAATTACCAAGCTAACCGATAAGCAAACCATTTGGGCGGCTGCCTGGCTTATTGCCAAAGATAAGCAAAACAGCACCAGCGCGCAGAAAAAAGCCAAGGACCTGGCGCGCAAAAATTACGAGAAAGTGCTGCGGCCTTTTATTCAAAAATGGATTTACCGCAACGAGTTGATGGACGACAGCGATGTGGAACAATGCGGACTGAAGCCCCGCGATACTACGCATACACCTGCCACTAAACCCACCCAGCCGGTGGCCATAGCCAAGCGCGGTGAGCCGGGCGAACTGATAGGCAGTTGTGCCGCTGTGTCCGGTGCCAAACGTTATAATTGTATAGTAACCGAAGGCGCACCCCTGCCCGATGGCTTTAATATTAATGACCAGGGGCGCATTGTATGGTCGGGTAATAATAACCCGAACCCTGACCCGAATGCACAGGTAGAACCCAAGTTTACCGGCCTTATTGTTGACCTTACCGAGCAGCGGGTAAAAAAATTTAGCGGCTTAAAGCCCGGCAGCACTTATTACATTTATTTTTTTGCCAGTAATGCTGCCGGTGTAAGTATTTTAAGCGCACCGGTAAGTATGGTATGCTGGTAAAATATAAACAGGGCGGCTTAAGCCGCCCTGTTTTTTTGCATCAATAATTCGTTTTAATGGAATCAACTTTTACATTTATATCACACACTTAAAACCAAAACCAAAATGTTGAGCAAAGCGAAATTCCGCATAGCGGGGAAAAACCCAAAACCAATTTTATTAAGCGCGGTGGTAATTGCGCTTTTTGCAGTAGTAAGTATTAGCGGTTGTAATAAACCGGATGATAATACTACAAGTTGCACCGATGGATTAAAAAACGGAACCGAAACAGGAGTAGATTGCGGTGGAAGTTGTACTGCTTGTACTGCAAAGCAATTTTTGGTTAAAACGAAAACTTTTGTAGGAGGAGGCGATTCGTATACGGAAACCTATACTTATGATGATAGGGGGCGTATTACAAGTGTTACCTCGGTAAGCACCCTTGGCAGTCTGACTACAACATATACTTATAGTGGGAGTGCTATTACGGTGAATGATGGGGCAAATACCAGCACAATTACTCTAAACTCACAGGGATATGCTGTATCACGGACTTTGTCATGGGGAACAATAACCTATACTTATGATGCTGATTGGCATTTGCTGTCGAGTTCCGATGGCTTGAGCTATACTTGGTCGGCTGGGAATATGACTTCAGCCAGTAGCCCAACTACAACATATACAGATACCTACCTCACCAACAAATTTAATACTACCGGTAACGAGAATTTTGGTCAAACTTTCTTAGGCAAAAGTTCAATCAACCTTGTTGATGCCTATATACTTGTAAATAATGGTTCTGTTTACACCTATACATACCAGTACGACTCTCAAAATCGTGTAATACAGGCTGATGATGGAACCGCAGTATTGACATATACCTATTACTAAATCACCTCCTCTTCGTCCCCGCAGGGTCTTCCGGCTCTGCGGAGACCCTGCGGTAAAAGAATTCGTTTTAATCAAATCTACTTTTACATTTATTCGGCAAACAAATTTTCAATCGATGAGAAAACTATCCGCCACGCTAATCTTTGCTTTTCTATACTTCTGTGCAAGTAACGCAACTACCCGCTACATTACTCAAACCGGTGCCGGTTTAAAAGATGGCAGCAGTTGGGCAAATGCCGGAGATAGCAGTACGGTGCAGAGTTTTATTAATGCAGCAGTTGCTAACGACCAGATTTGGATGGCAGCGGGGACTTATAAACCCACTGCCTATCCTGCGGGTTGCACTACATGTAGTAGTAACAGACACCGGTCTTTCATGCTCAAAAACGGAGTAAACTTATACGGTGGCTTTAATGGCACCGAAACTTTACTGGTGCAAGCCGACCCTGCTGCCAATGTAACTATACTAAGCGGCAACATAGGTTCGCTTACCGACAGCACCGATAACATAGCCCGCATAGTAGTGGGTATGAATATTACTTCAGATTTGGTGGTAAAAGGATTTACAATTTCGGGTGCTTATGCAGTTAGTTACCCTGTTTCCATCAATGGAGTTTATTTTGATGATGGTGGAGCCGTAGTGTTGTACAATACACGCGCGTACATCGAAAATTGCAAGTTGGTTAACAACACCTGCTCGAACTACGGCAGCGCTGTTTATGTTCAAGGGAACACTGTGGTTAACATAGATAGCTGTTTAATAGAAAACAACCGCCACGATGGTGGTGCGGTAATGAACGACTATGGTCCTGGTGGCTCAAGTGGAGCGTTAGTTATTATTGCGCATTCAACTTTCAATAATAACCGGAACAGGACAACTGTTTGCAATGGCGGAGCTATTTTCGCATTAAGCGGTCTAAGTGTAAATAAATGCGTGTTTACCAATAACGAAGCGTACTACCTGCCTAACGGTACTGGTGGCGGAGGAGGAGCTATTTACGGGCAAGCATCATTAACTGTAAGAAACAGCGTTTTTGTAAATAATAAAGCCAGTGATGGTGGCGCTGTATTCGGAATAATCAATAGCCCTACCATAAGAAACTGTGTTTTTTACAACAATGCAGCCCGCAGAGGAGCAGCTTTTTTTGCCGATAACTATTCTAATTTTTCTGTAACGGGTTGTAATATTTATGGAAACACCGCTACTAATGCGGGCAGTATTTTTTATACATGGACGAATCAGTATGCCGGTTCACTCTCACTTCGCAACAGCATAGTTCGCGAAAATACCGGACCTTCGTTTGGCGGAAGTGCATATTACAGTATTGTGCAGCAAGGTATAACCGGTTCCACTAATATTATAGCCAGCCCGCAGTTTACTGATTCAACCGATTTGGATGGACCCGATAATGTATGGATGACTGCCGATGATGGCTTTGCACTCACCTGCACCTCTCCGGCTTTAGATGCTGCCGACCCTACCGATGGAACTTTAACAGAAGATATACTGGGAGTTGTCCGTCCGCAAGGCGCGTGGCGCGATATGGGCGCGTATGAAAAAATCCCCGTAGGTAGTTTACCAACAGTAAGCAGCATTACTCAAGTTGTTGCGCCTGCCTGTAGTGGCGATAGTGCCAGCTTTACGGTTTCAGTAGCTAACCCTGGCAACAACTTTACCTGGCAATGGGCAAAAAACGGAACGCCAATTACCGGTGATACTTTTTCGTTAAAGGCATTGTTGGTAAACGGAGACGTTATTAAATATACCATTACCAGCCCCGATTATTGCACTGCTAATAATTCAATCAGCAAAACAATTACTGCTTCGTACACCACAGCTGTCACACCGAACATCAACATCAGTGTGTTTCCCGATAATTTTGTTTGTGCGGGCACACCGGTTTATTTAACTGCTTCCACAATTACCAACGGTGGAACAAATCCATCTTTTCAATGGTATGTAAACCATCAGCCCATTGGCGGCAACAACGATACTTTTGTTCCGGTTAGCTATAATAACAGCGATACTTTTTCCTGTATAATGACCACCAGTTTAACTTGTGTAACTAAACAGACCGACACCAGCGGGAACGTGGTTATGCTTGTAACCCCGGTTAAAAGAAAATATGTAAAACCGGGAGGCACCGGTAATGGCTCATCATGGGCAACTGCAATGGGTAATTTAAATGCCGCCTTAGATTCTGTATACGGAAGTTGCAACGAAATTTGGGTGGCTGCGGGAACCTATAAGCCCGACAGGTATCCCGCCAGTGGCGGTAATTCTTGTAGTGGCTGTATTTCCAATCGCGATTTTGCATTCGATGTAACTAATGTTGCTTTATTTGGCGGATTTAACGGAACAGAAACTTCTTTAAGCCAGCGCAATATTGCCGCCAGCCCAACTATATTAAGTGGTGATATTGGAACCGCTGCAGTTACCGATAACTGTTACCATGTTGTTGTCTGTCTCTATCAGAATTACGCTTCAGTAATTGATGGTTTTACTATTCGCGATGGAAACGCAAATCCAACATCACCATTTCCCACTAATACGACACTTTACAGCCAAAATATTTATCTTAATAGAGGTGGGGGAGTTTATTGTGCCGATAATACAATTACCTCTATTCGCAATTGTACATTTCTAAACGATAGTGCTTACCAAGCGGCTGGAATTTACACAGAAGATGCGGAGGTAGCATTAACTAACTGTGTATTTAATTCTAATAAGGCTAATAGTAAAGCAGGAGCTTTCAATGTTCATTCTTCAGTAAAATACAGCAATTGCGTTTTTTATAACAACTCCAGCACTGGGCTTTATACCGACAACTGCGCTAACTCGCAAATCAACAACTGTCTTTTTATTAAAAACACAGGTTACGGGTTTACCACTTCTTTGCCAAACAGTTTCAATATTATTAACTCAACATTCTTTAAAAATACTTATGGAATATCTGCTTCTGTTAGCGGCAGCAGTTCTATAAAAAACAGTATCATAATTACTGACCTTGGAGGCTCAACAAGTCATTCTGTTACGACCGGTGCAGCTGTAAGTTACTGCCTTCTTGATACAACATATACGGGTGCTACAAATATTAAAGCAAATCCTCTGTTTGTTGATACGCTTGATTTTGACGGGCCGGATAACATTTGGATGACAGCCGATGACGGGCTTTCACTTCAATGTAATTCACCGGCAATTGATACCGGTATTGTTACCACAATAACAACAGATATTACCGGTGCAGCAAGGATTGGCAAACCCGATTTAGGTGCGTATGAAGTACCCGGCTCATCTACCTTACCAAGCCTGTTAATTACAGCCAGTGCCGATACCATTTGCGCAAATGCAACGCTTACGTTTACTGCCACTCCGTCCGTTGGCGGAACAGCCCCTGCCTACCAATGGAAAAAGAACGGGAACAATGTAGGTACGGGCTCCACTTATTCTTCTTCATCTCTCGCAAATGGCGACCAGATAACCTGTGTGCTTACCAGCAATGCCAATTGCATTACAACCACAACTGCAACTTCAAATACTATTACGGTTCATGTAATTCCCTCACCAACTCCACCTACTATTACGCCAAACGGGGCAACAACTTTTTGCAGTGGTGGCAGCGTTACGCTTAATGCCACAGGTGGCAGTAGTTTTAGTTGGAGCAATGGAGTGACAACAAGTAGCATTACGGTAAATGCAAGTGGTACCTATACAGTAAGCAATCCGGCAGGTGCAAATGGTTGCCCGGCAACCTCTGCACCCATTACGGTTACAGTAAACCCTTTACCTAATGTTACGGTTACACCAAGCGGCTCTACATCGCTTTGCACCGGTCAAAGTGTAACCCTTAGCGTGCCAACCGGTAATACTTATTTATGGAGTACGAGCGAAACTACTTCCAGTATTACAGTAACCCAACAAGGCAATTACAAGGTTACAGTTACCACCGCTAACAATTGTAGTGCCGTTTCCACTACAACAAATGTTACTGTAAATTCAAACGTTACTCCTACTGTTACTTTAAATGCCAGCAAAACAACAATCTGCCTGGGCGAAACCGTAACCTTTACCGCTACCCAAACAAATGGAGGTAGTAGTCCAAGTTATGTGTGGTATAAAAACGGAAATAGCACCGGGTCAGCTGCAAATCCGTATTCAACGTCCTCAATTGCTAATGGCGATGTCTTTACCGTAAAGTTAACTTCAAATGCACTCTGTGCCAGTCCAACGCAAGTAACATCCTCACCGGTTACTGTTACTGTAGTTACAGTTCCTACTCCGGTTATTTCTCAAAACGGAAACACCTTAACCAGTAGTTCTGCAACCGGCAACCAATGGTTCTTAAACGGAAATCCAATAGGTGGGGCAAATGGTCAAAACTATACACCAACGCAAAACGGTAATTACACCGTAAAGGTAACCGATGCCAATAGCTGTGTTTCGCAACAATCCAATTCTATTTACATGAATGTTACGAGTATTGAGAATATGGATGAAGAAGGAATTACCATTTACCCCAACCCCGCCACCACCCAACTCAATATTACCATAGGCGAAACCCTTACCGGTGCCCAACTAAACATTTACAACCTAACCGGTGCCCTGGTGCAAACCGGGCGGCTGTTAACTGTCAACAGTCAACTGTCAACCGTTAACCTGCCCTCCGGTGTCTACATAGCCGAGGTAAGCTTTGCCTGCCGTAGCTGTGCGCAGGCAGGAACAAAAGAGGTGAGTATAAAGCGCAGGTGGGTGAAGATGTAAAGGAGGCTTATTAAAAGGAAGGGTTAGATTTAGGATATGAAGAGAGGGTTGCTGTTTCTTGTTTGTGGGTTTTTGTTTGGAGTTGCCGGAGCGCAATACTGCGGTCAATTCGGAAATCCATCGGGTCCTAATCAATGCGCACCTACAGGGTTAACACAATCCGGTTTTTCTCCTAAATACGATAGCCTACCACCTGTTACCAATTGCGTTTCGTATGGTCAAGTGATTGAGTTTAAAAATTACGATACTATTTATTTCGGTGGGCAGAACTTGGTGATTCAATGGCTGCGGTTCGATTCTATCGGAAACCTGCCGGATGGTATTTGTTGGGCTACTGATAAAACCAACAATACCTTTAATAGTGGTCAAACCGGTTGTATTAAGCTAATGGGAAACCCTTGTGCTGCACCGGGTCAATACCGTTTGGAATTTTGGATAACTTCAAAAATTGGCGGCATGTTTGTACATTCAAATCCTATTGACAATGGGCCAGATTATTTCGTCCGGGTGAAGAACCCCCAAGATGCTGACACGCCTGTAGATACTACACAACTAAATAGTCAACCTTTTATACCTTATGGTGCAGCGCCTTTATGTGCGGATTGTATATATGGAATTAGTGAGGGGTATGCAAACCCGCAATTCACAATTTCCCCCAACCCCACCACCACCCAACTCAATATTACAATAGACGAAACCCTTACCGGTGCCCAGCTAAACATTTACAGTATAACCGGTGCGCTTGTTAAAACTGAATTGCTGTTAACTGTCAACAGTCAACTGTCCACCGTCAACCTGCCCTCCGGTGTCTACATAGCCGAGGTTAAAACCAGAGAGGTGAGTATAAAGCGCAGGTGGGTGAAGATGTAACCACCCCGCTACCCAATAAGCAACGCTTGCCCCTCCTGAAACAGGAGGGGAATTTTAAAGGCAGCCTCAGGCGCGAAGGTTTCCCCTCCTGTTTCAGGAGGGGTGCCGAAGGCGGG
>CAZBPG010000043.1:0-18637 GCA_964493695.1 uncultured Chitinophaga sp.
ATCCTGCTGTCTGTGTTACTGTTACACCAGGACAATTATCCGTTGCTGTTGGTGCTGCATAGAAAACAGCAGCTCCACATACGCCCGCATCATTATCTACCGTTACATCAGCAGGACAGCCGGCAACAGTGCCGCAGCAAATGCCGCTTGATAAAGCTGTACCGCCTCCGCTAACTCCTCCGGATGCCACTACGTTGCCTCCACAACTGATGGAATAAGTAGCATTGTTATCATTGAAAGTTCCCTGTGCTTCTATAGAGAAGGTAAACGGTCCGTTCGCACTGGTTACGGTTACCGTGTTGGTGCTTCCGGATCCATAAGGTCCTCCGCTGCCTACTACGTTACCGCCTACGTCTGTCAGTGTCCAGCCAATCTCATCCATGAAGCCTGCTCCCGCTACTGTTATATCAAAGCTGCCTCCGCTGCAGGTGCTTAACACCGGTGCTTCCGTATCGTTCACTGTTACATCAAAACTACAGGTGGCGGTGTTACCCGATGCGTCTGTAGCCAGGAAAGTATTAGTTGTAGTTCCTACTGGGAACACTGAACCACTTGCCAAACCGGCTGTTTGTGTAACAATCGTTCCCGGACAGTTATCGGTTGCTCCTACGTTGAATGTTACTGCCGCTCCGCATAATCCTGCATCGTTACTCACCGTTACGTTCGAAGGACATATAATTACCGGTAACTCTGTATCATTTACTGTTACATCAAAACTGCAAAGTGCTGTCGTATTGCCCGATGCATCGGTTGCCTCAAACGTGTTCGTAGTCGTGCCTATCGGGAATACCGAACCGCTTGCCAATCCTGCTGTCTGGGTTACTGTTACACCAGGACAGTTATCTGAAGCTGTAGGTGATGTATATGTTACCACTGCTCCGCATACGCCAGCATCGTTATCTACCGTTACATCAGAAGGACAGGCCTCTCCGCAGCAGATTCCGCTTGATGAAGCTGTGCCGCTTCCACCGTTAAATGTTCCTGTTACTGAACCTGAAGCCACTATGTTGCCTCCGCAACTGATGGAATAAGTTGCATTGTTGTCATTGTAAAATCCTTGTGCTTCTATAAAGAAGGTAAATGGTCCGTTCGCATCAGTAATGGTAACCGTGTTCGTAGAACCGGATGTATAAGGTCCTCCGCTTCCCACTACTGTTCCGTTTACGTTAGTCAGAGTCCAGCCGATTTCATCCAGGAAGCCGGTTCCGGCTACTGTTATATCAAAACTGCCTCCTGCACAAGTAAGTAAAGGTGCTTCTGTGTCGTTCACCGTTACATCAAAACTACAGGTGGCAGTGTTGCCGGATGCGTCAGTAGCTAAGAAAGTATTAGTGGTAATTCCAATCGGGAATACCGAACCGCTTGCCAATCCTGCTGTCTGCGTTACTGTTACACCAAGACAGTTATCAGTTGCTGTTGGTGCTGCATAGAAAACGACAGCTCCGCATACTCCCGGATCATTATCAACCGTTACAGCAGCAGGACAACCGACAACGGTGCCGCAGCAAATGCCGCTTGATAAGGCTGTGCCGCCTCCGCTAACTCCTCCCGATGCCACTACATTACCTCCGCAACTGATGGAATAAGTAGCATTGTTATCATTGAAAGTTCCCTGTGCTTCTATAGAGAAGGTAAACGGTCCGTTCGCACTGGTTACGGTTACCGTGTTGGTAGAGCCACTTCCATAAGGGCCTCCGCTGCCTACTACATTACCGCCCCCATCTGTCAATGTCCAGCCAATCTCATCCATGAAGCCTCCGCCTGCTACTGTTATATCGAAACTGCCTCCGCTACAGGTGCTTAACACCGGTGCTTCCGTATCGTTCACCGTTACATCAAAACTGCAGGTTGCAGTGTTACCCGATGCGTCTGTGGCTACTGATGTCACGGTAGTTGTTCCCACAGGGAATACACTGCCTGATGCCGGGGTACTTACCACCGTTACTCCCGGACAATTATCTGTTGCTCCGACTGTAAATGTTACCGTAGCTCCACACACCGTTGCATCGTTACTCACCGTTACATTCGAAGGACAGGTAATAACCGGTAACTCTGTATCATTTACTGTTACATCAAAGCTGCAAGTGCCCACATTACCTGCAGCATCCGTAGAAGTAAATGTGTTGGTAGTTGTCCCAACAGGGAAAACGGCTCCACTGGCAAGACCGGCAGTTTGAACCACTGTTGGTGCTGCTCCGCTGAAAGTTAATGACCACGCAACTATATTTCCTACATCACCACCTGCATTATCAGTTACAAACAATTGCCACGTACCATTCGCATTCCCTCCGTTATTAATTGAGTTCAAATCAACCCCTCCAAAAGCCGTGTAACTGCCGGAAATTGCAGGAAGGTTTCCGCAAACCGCTTCCGCCTCATTTCCTGTTCCTGTCACCACACACATATCTAAATCATCACCACCGCACCCAAAACCGGTTCCTGTATATCCCGGACGATCAAGCAATACCACCGAAGTTCCGTTAGGAGACTGCAGGGTCACCTGCAGGTCGCCTACAAATGTGTGGTCAATAGAGAAACATACACTCTGTAAACTCACCGCCCCACCTAATGTTGCTGCACCGAAAGAAGCAACTGACTGAGTGGATGTTGCTGTTGCATTATCTGTAATCGCAATTGGAAGACCGCTGGCGCTCACACTAACCGGTGAGCCTCCGCAGTTATCTGTTGCTGTAGGAGTTGTATAACTAACCACAGCCGAGCATTGACCTGCATCATTACTTACATTGATATCGCCAGGGCAGGTAACTACCGGTGCTTCTGTATCATTTACCGTTACATCAAAACTACAGGTAGCGGTGTTCCCCGATGCGTCAGTTGCAACCGAAGTTACAGTGGTGGTTCCTACAGGGAATACACTGCCTGAAGCAGGTGTACTTACCACCGTTACACCGGAACAATTATCTGTTGCCGTTGATGAGAACGTAACTGCCGCACCACATAGTCCTGCATCGTTAACGGTTGTGATGTTCGAAGGACAGGCAACCACTGGTAACTCTGTATCATTTACGGTTACATTAAAACTGCATATCGTAGCAGAATTACCGGCAACATCAGTTGCTACCGAAGTTACTGTAGTAGTTCCTACAGGGAATACACTGCCTGAAGCAGGAGTGCTTACCACCGTTACCGCGCCCGGACAGTTATCCGTACCGGTAGGTGAGGTATATGTTACAACTGCTCCGCATACACCTGCATCGTTATCTACAGTTACATCTGCGGGACAACCGCCACCGCAACATATACCTGCCGATGAAGCTGTACCGCCACCACCTACACCTCCGGAAGCTACCACGTTACCTCCGCAACTGATCGAGTATGTCGCATTATTATCGTTGAAAGTTCCCTGCGCCTCTATGAAGAATGTAAAAGGTCCGGTCGCGCCTATAACAGTTTCTGTATTCGTAGTACCAAACCCATAAGGGCCACCGCTGCCTATAACATTACCGCCTCCGTCTGTCATTGTCCAGCTAATCTCATCTAAGAACCCACCACCTGCTATTGTAATAGTAAACGTACCACCATTACAAGCTAACACAGGTGCTTCCGTATCGTTAACCGTCACGTCAAAACTACAAGTAGCAGTGTTACCCGAAGCGTCTGTAGCTACTGAAGTTACTGTAGTCGTCCCTACGGGGAATACACTGCCCGAAGCAGGTGTGCTCACTACGGTCACACCCGGACAATTATCTGTTGCTCCGACTGTGAATGTTACTGTGGCTCCACACAAAGTTGTGTCATTGCTCACCGTTACATTCGATGGACAGGTAACAACCGGTAACTCCGTATCATTTACTGTTACGTCAAAACTGCAAAGTGCAGTCGTATTACCCGATGCATCGGTTGCCTCAAACGTGTTCGTAGTGGTGCCTATCGGAAATACCGAACCGCTCGCCAATCCTGCTGTCTGCATTACCGTTACACCAGGACAGTTGTCTGAAGCTGTAGGTGATGTATATGTTACCACTGTTCCGCATACGCCTGCGTCATTATCTACAGTTACATTTGCAGGACAAGCCGGTGTGCAACAAATACCATTAGATGAAGCTGTACCGCCTCCGCTTACTACACCTGATGCCACCACATTGCCTCCGCAACTGATGGAATAACTCGCATCATTATCATTGAAAGTCCCCTGCGCTTCTATAAAGAAGGTAAACGGTCCACCTGTGTTTGCTACCACAGTAGCCGTTACAGGTGATGAGCCGTAAGGGCCACCGCTTCCTACCACATTACCCCCTGCATCTGTTAATGTCCATGTAGTTTCATCTATAAACGTAACCAAAGGACTTATCGTAATCGTGAAGGTGCCGCCACTGCAGGTAAGAATTGGTGCTTCTGTATCGTTCACCGTTACATCAAAACTACAGGTGTCAGCGTTGCCGGATGCGTCAGTAGCTAAGAAAGTGTTAGTTGTAGTTCCTATAGGGAATACCGAACCGCTTGCCAATCCTGCTGTCTGTGTTACTGTTACACCGGGACAGTTGTCCGTTGCAGTTGGTGTAGCATAAGAAACAACAGCTCCGCATACGCCCGCATCATTATCTACCGTTACATCAGCAGGACAACCGGCAATGGTGCCACAGCAAATGCCGCTTGATAGGGCTGTTCCACCTCCGCTAACTCCTCCCGATGCCACCACGTTGCCTCCACAACTGATGGAGTAACTCGCATCATTATCATTGAAAGTTCCCTGCGCTTCTATAAAGAAGGTAAACGGTCCACCTGTGTTTGCTACCACAGTAGCCGTTACAGGTGATGAGCCGTAAGGGCCACCGCTTCCTACCACATTACCCCCTGCATCTGTTAATGTCCATGTAGTTTCATCTATAAACGTAACCAAAGGACTTATCGTAATCGTGAAGGTGCCGCCACCACAAGTGCTTAACACCGGTGCATCTGTATCGGCTGAAACGATAATTTCATCGGTAGCAGTGCATCCGTTACTTGTTACTGTTACCGAATAAGTACCAGGTGTACTAACAGTGATAGTCTGACTGGTGGCTCCGTTGCTCCATGCATATGTGCTTCCGGCATTCCCTGCATCAAGGGTTACACTTCCTCCGCACAGATTTACATCGTTGCCTAAGTTGACTACCGGATTAGAGTTAATTGTAAAGTCGGCAGGTATCCGTGCTGAAGAACATGTTGCACTGGCAGCCTCTACATAATAGGTAGTAGTACCCGCAGGGGTGTCTACTCCTCCACCCAACGGATCAAACGGTGAACCGGTACCCACCAGGTTACCTGCACTTGGTGCGTCATACCAGTTAAGTGCCGGTGGTGCTGTATAATCGATTGTCAATGTTCCTGTGGCAGGGAATGTAGCATCCTGAGCCGAGGTGAGATCATTGAAAGTTTCATAATAATTAACCGTCACCACACCTCCTGTAATCGGCACGTTGCCGGCCGGTATGGTGAATGTTCCCGTAAACGGATTAGGACTCGAAGTGGTTGTTCCAATCTGTGTCCCCGCCTGTGTAATGGCTCCGCTTAACTCCAGTCTAATCTCATTTGCCCAACTGGCTCCGTTTAAAACTATACCCGGTATACTTACCGTTGCGCCCGTAACTACCGAACCGGCAGGAAGAACCGGTAAGGTAATGCTACCTATCACTATCCCCGGAGAAGTTGTCGTTTCATCCCCGGCCGCATTCGTAAATGTTACGTTTACTGTTGAAACTCCCGGTACGCTGCCCGTAGCCACTGCTGTAAGCCCCTGACCGGAAGGCACTGTACTGCCCTCGCATAACGCATACCCTGTTACAGATATAGGATCTGCCGGTACCGGATTAATGGTAACATCTGCCGAACCGCTTCCGGTGCAGGTATTTCCATCGGTTACGGTTACCGAATAGGTGCCCGTAGCGGTGGCTGTTAAAGTCTGTGCCGTGCTGTTATCATTCCATAAGTAGCTGGTATAACCGGCTCCTGCATCTAATGTATAGCTGCCGCAGGCAACATAAGGTCCGCCTAAAGTAACTACCGGATTGGTATTAATAGTTACGGAGGCCGAACCGGTGCCTGAACAACCGTTGCCATCTGTTACGGTAACCGTATAGGTGCCGCTGGTGCTCACTGTAGTAGTTTGTGTGTTATCTCCGTTACTCCATGCATAGGTAGCTCCACCTAAAGAGGTATACGCCACATCGTCTATTCCTATATAATCGGAGTTAGCTCCCGAAGGGCCTCCGTTAGGCACGAAGTATCTGAACGCCAAACGACCTGATGTCGGTCCTCCAAGTCCTGATATGGTTACGGTGTATTGTGTCCAGATGGTTGGATATCCTGCTGTAGTTAATGTTGGATTAATATCTAAGAGAAGTGTAGTGAAATCGCCCAAATCTCCCGGAGTAACGCCCACATTGGTGCTTGCCCCGCTGGTGCTCATGCGAACCTGTAACCTATCAGGGAAAGAAGGGAAATCTACTGTCCTTGTCCAGAATGTAAATACGTCTCCATTCTGTAAAGTAATGTTTGGCGTAAGCAACCAGTTGCTGATATCGTTAGCACCGGTAGCGTTGTTAAAGTTAGCGGCTATATGACCCGCTCCGCTGTGTGGTGGAAACACTCCGTTACCTCCAAACCACTGGGTGGCTCCGGGGGGAGTGCTGTTGTTCTGTTGGAACCAACCTGCAGGGGTATATGTCACTCCGGTTGTTCCCCCATCCATTCCTTCATTCAAAAGAACACCTCCGCCAAAAGTTCCGGCATCTAATGTTACTGTGCCTTCACATTGTTCGTAAGGGCCACCTAAAGTAACTACAGGATCAGGGTGGATGGTTACATCAGCCGAACCTGTACCGGAACAGCCATTTGGATCAGTTACAGTTACTGAGAATATACCGGTAGTACTTACGGTACTTGTCTGCGTATTATCTCCATTACTCCAAAGATAAGTGCTGTTACCCGCAGATGTATAAACCACGTCATCAACCCCTATATAATCTGAATTAACTCCAAAGGGGCCTCCGTTAGTTACAAAGTATCTGAACGCCAGGCGACCGGATGTAGGACCGCCTAAACCGGATACAGTTACTGTATATTGTGTCCAAACATTCGGATATCCTCCTGTGGTCAGGCCCGGATTAATATCTAAAAGCAGCGTTGTGAAATCGCCCACAGCAGCAGCGCCTGCTCCTACGTTTGTACTGGCACCATTGGTGCTCATACGAACCTGTAACCTATCCGGGAATGCAGGGAAGTCGACAGTTCTGGTCCAAAAAGAAAACACATCTCCATTTCTCAGAGTTACGGTAGGAGTCATCAGCCAGTTACTGATGTCGCCAGCGCCTGTTGTATTTAGATAATTGGCAAAAATGTAGTTAGGTCCGCTATGGGGAGGAAAAACATTATTATCTGAAGAAAACCAACTCATGGTACCCACCGGCACACTATTGTTTTGCTGAACCCATCCTGCTGGTGTGTATAAGGTAACCGGAGTGCCACCATCCATTCCTTCCGCGAAACTGGTCGTATAATTGCTGGCATCTAATGTAACAGTACCCCCGCACTGTTCGTACGGGCCACCTAAATTAACTACAGGGTTTGGATTCTCCGTTACAGTAGCCGAAGCACTGCCTGTACATCCATCGGCATTAGTAACAGTTACAGAAACCGGTCCTGCCGTGTTTACCGAAATTGTTTGTGTGGTCTCAGTTGTTGACCAGATATACGATGTATATGAACCGGCATCAAGGGTTGTTGAACCGCCCGTGCAAAATGCCGGATTTCCGCTGATAGACGGAACCGGGTCATTACTTGCTACAGTTACTGTTGCTGTTGTTGTACAACCACCGGCACCGGTAACGGTTACCGTGTAATCAGTAGTTACT
Source organism: uncultured Chitinophaga sp. (assembly GCA_964493695.1). GTDB lineage: Bacteria > Bacteroidota > Bacteroidia > Chitinophagales > LD1 > Bog-950. The sequence continues at coordinate 7,854 of CAZBPG010000043.1, forward strand.
GCTAACGTAACAGCGGTAGGGTTCTGGTCAGTTGAAGTAAAACCTGAAGGATTTGATGACCAGTCAAATGTAAATGCAACAGGAGTACCTGTTACCGTTACATTATCAATACCCCACCACCAATCCCAGGTTGAATAATACCTGAACCGCACATAAACTGTAGGAAATCCTACAAATGCATTCAGGTTTACTGTGGCCGCTGTAAATGTGCCTAATAAAACCGGTGTGGTGGTGTTATACATCTGAACATTCGTCCAGGTAACTCCATCGGTAGACGCTTCCACCGTAGCCGAATCGTTCGGCTGAGTAGCGCTTAAATCTCTATAGGAATGGTAGAAAGAAAGATCGCAGGTGGTATACCCTACCGTGCTGAAAGCAGGCGATTGAAGTATAGTATGTGCGGTGCTTCCGCTTCCCTGAGGGTCGGCATTCGTCAACACAAACTGCGTGCTATCGTTGCTGTAAAAGGTCGTTGTTGTGTAGATATAACCGTTAGGCTGATCGAGCCATTCGGCTAAAGCAGGGGTACCCCCTGTTGAATTATTAACTCTTGTCCATGCAGGAGCACCGGAATTAAAATCTTCAGTAAGAATGGTAGGTGATGCCACATTAACTGTTGATGACAAATCAAATGATACTCCTGAACAAACCGGAGAAGCGCTGGATGAAGCATTAACTCCTGCAGGGTTTGGATTTACCGTTAGTACATGTGTTGCTGACGCGGTACAAGGACCGGCACTGGTAACTGTTACCGTATAAGTAGTGGTAAAAGCCGGATTAACCGATATAGACTGCGTGGTTTCACCGGTACTCCACAGCCATGATGTTCCGTTTCCGCCATTTTCTGTAAGCGTAACTGCAGGGTCATTCACACATTTTGACGAAGCCCCTGAAATACCCGCAAGAGTTGCCGGATTAACGGTGATTGTCACCATAGTTGAATTATCTGTAGAACTGTTGGTGGCACAGGTTACGCGCAACCAATAGTAGGTTGTAGCACTTACTACTCCCGTACTAAGTGTTGTCGGATTGTTTTGACCACCTACAGCACTTCCTCCGTTAGGATAGTCTGCTAATAAGTTAGAAGAATACCACTGGTAGACGCTGCCGGTACCCACAGAATAGCCCGTAGCTCCGATAGTAGGTGTACCTGAACCGCAGTAGGTGTTATCTCCGGTAGCCGTACCTCCCACTGCTGTAACGCAAGCGGTTAACTGATATTCATCTGCACCTATATCGTATGCCCCTGAATTAGGTCTGGCATCGCCATCAATATCGTCCGTAACAGAAGCAACTGTTGCTCCGGCATTGATATTAGGAGACGTTCCAAGCAAAAGGTGCAAATCTGATGCAGTATTGGTATAGCCCGGATCTGACTGAATAGACGCTGCATCCTGCGGAGCAGTTAACGCTGCCTGCCAGTTAGCTAAAGTAGCAAACTGAGTGGTTATGGAATTACCGGTGTTGGTTCCCAGTCCACCGGTTTGTAGCTGGGTGTTTGCCGCATTTATGTAATAGTTATTGTTATTCAGGCCGCCTGTACCAAATACATAAGCCGCTGAATTAAGCGTAATGGCATAATATCTTTCGGCAGCGGTGCTTGAGCTGCTGGCATCTAAGTAAATACTGTTGTTCTGAACTAAGAAGTTGGCATTATTAGCAACATTGGCACCCGGAATGCGGATAGCATTTCCGTAAGTAGTAGATGCAGTGGATGCTCCCGGATCCATATCACCGGTAATGCTGATGGAATTGTTCACTATCTGGTCTCCGTTACCGTTTGTGATACCAATACCGCATACCTGGTCGCCTGCTGTACCGTTCGCCCGTATATTATAGATAAAGTTATTAGCTATAAGGTTATTTGTTGCCCCTCCGCTTTGTGTGGTACCTACCAATATACCTACCGATGAAAACGTTTTTTCTTCAATAATGTCGTGAATAATATTTTTTGTAACCGTGTAGTTTAAGGAGGTAATGGTTGCTGATGCTGTTGCAGACCAACCTTCTACTCCTATCGCTATCCCAATCCTGTCACTTCCTGCCAGGGATTGCGTTATAAGACACCCTACATTTTGAATAGTATTACCGCTTACAATAGCACCCTGGTCTGCCTGCATAAAAATACCGCACTTAGATATTTGGTCTGTGCCAAAAGCCGATGGGCCTATGATGTTATCTGTAACTACCGGGCTGATGTTAAGATCGCTGGCAGCCGTTCCGCGGGTTACAATGCCGTAACGGGCTTTGATAATTCTGTTGGCAATAAACGAGTTGTTATCGTTCTCAACTCCGTTGGAAGAAGTTACGCTCGTAATAGTAGTTCCAGACATAATAATACCATAGGTACTGTTCGCGCTGGTTGTCGGATCGATACCGGTCAATAACTCCAGATTCCGGATTACGTTATTTGAACAGCCATTACCAACCGCCACGCTCGACAGCCAAACTGCAGCAGTTGCTGTAGCTGTACTTGTATTCTGCACAGTAATGTTTCTTCCGGTACCGCCAATGCGGCCATCTATAGTTACATTATCTGCTCCGTTCAATTTAATCACCGCTCCTGCTATACTGCCGCTTATGGTAACCGGCACCGTTGCCGTAATACCTACCGAAGTATATGAGGCAGGTAACACCGCACCGGAATTTAAAACAGCGCTGGCTGTTTCGGCAGTACTGCCTGTAAGCGATATAGTAATGTCGCCCTGGTGAGTACCTGTGTTTATAGCATCAAAAGCCAACTGTAAAGTTGTATAAGATGCGTTTAAAGTACCGGCTGTGGCGGTTACATCAACCTGTGCCTTTAAAAAACCGGCATTGCATATAACTATTGCAATCAACACCAAAAGTTTACGGAGGGTAAGATTCTTTTTCATAATGACTGTATAAATGGTGAAATAAATGGCTTAACTGGTTATCAATATTCGGAGGAAGAAATGCTTATTTACTATTCGGCTTTGCTTCCTGCGCGGTTTTTTGTTGAGCCGGTGCAAGATTCTGCTGTTTCATCTTCTCGTATAATTCAGGATTGTCTTTAACCCATGCCACCTTAGCTTCTTCCAGATTGGTTATTCCTTTATAGTTAAAGTAAACCGGCTGGTTTGAAGTATTAGAAACAGCAGTTCTTGGTTTAGTACCTGTTTTACTTGCAGCTTCGGTAGCCGCCTGTTGTGCCTGCACACTGTTAATATAGAATGCACAAAGAATTACCAAAGTCAACAGTTTCGAAAGGTTTGAAATTTTGCTCATAAGAATTGGTTTTGATGAATTAATAAAGTAGAAAAATATGTTGAGTGATAACAAGGACTGTTATGCAAAGAACCGGAGAAAGGGGCAGAAGGGATAAATGAAAGCAAGATCGTTTCTATACAAAAACAAACTTGTTTTCTACAGGCAATAGCCAATAACATCCCCGTAAAAATTAAGTAAAAAGCCCCCATAGTAAAAACGTGTGTCTTGTAGAAATCTGCGACCAATGTAAAAATATCTTTTATTCTAATTGAAGAAAAAGGCAATTTTTTTGTAAAAAAATTTCAGGAAGAGTACTTAATTGACATATAACACAGGTAAACAGGCAGAAAATAAAGCCCGGCTAATTAAAAGCAACCTGTGCTGAAACGCTTACTTAGCCGGTACGGTAATCTTACGGCTGGCAGATGGATTAGAAACTGAAGCTACCTGTGCTTCAACTTTTACGGAGCCTGTTTCTACCTTGTACGATTGCCCCGGCAGAACCAAAGGTGTTACCAGATTTTTACCGGCTGAAGATTTTAGCTGAACGTTATAAGAGTCCGGGTCTGTTCCTTCATTATATATAGTAAGAACAGACGGGCCTGCATCCAGCGTAAAGTAGCCGGGGTAAAGCGAAGAGGCATAATGCACCCGGTACTGAGGATATTGCATCCAGGAAGGTGCGCCTAAAGGCACGCTCTCTACAAAGGCATCCCACACCACTTTCTTAGTGTTTGCATTTACTTCCACCAACCGGTTAACGCCTCCCATGCTGGCTATAAAATTTCCGTTGGGCAACTGCTCCATGTTTCCGTTGCGCGAACTCTTGCCGCTGGTGATAGTATCGAAGTGGCAGTCGAACTGCCATTTAATTTCGCTTCTCTTCTTTGCCTCCGGTTGCGAAAACACTACCAGGTTAGAAGTGTTATTAAAATCGTTCATGCCGTTATTATTAAAGGTGGCAATGTTTCCGTTCTTTAATATACAGGAGCCGTGCTGATTTTTAAAGAACCCGTTTCCTTCGGTTGCTTCGCCCGATGGCATGGACGCACCCCAACTCTGCACTACCTTACCGGTCTTCTTTTCAATCTTTACTATGCGGCTTACATCGCGGAAACCGGCATACACATATTCTCCTTTTTCATCCACATCAAACGAATTCAGGTGGCCGTATAATTCTGCATTGGCCACCTCGGCAGAGGAAGTTCTGCGGGGATTATTGGTAGCCACTTCGCTGTTAAAAATATCGGCATCTTTAAAATAGCTGCCCGAGTTCCACGACCATACTACCTTACCGGTGCGGTCGTATTCGATAATAGTTCCGAACATCATTTTTACTTTGAGCACACCGTTGTCGTTCTCTATGTTTTCTTTTTTAAATTTTGAAACATCGTACGAAGCCGGAACGGTGCGCGAGGTGTAGGCCTGGCCCAGCACCATATAATTACCGGTAGGTAATTTTTGAAAGTCGTGGTGGTAAAACTCAGATTTAGCACCCGATACTTTGCCATCGTTAGGAGCGCGCCACAGCAGGTTGCCGTTAAGGTCAGATTCATAAGCGGCTGAATCGGTTACAAAAGTAAAGGTGCCACCGGTGTTCAGCCGGAGGTCGCGGGTAACGGACCTCTTTAAATCGCTGAACTGTGCCGAAGGCAAAAACCACACCGGTTCACCGGTACGGGTTACGGCTATGCGGGCATAGTCGAGCAGGAGCAGGCCACCGGGCGAGTTGCGGGTCATTTCGTTTTTAATTACTCTTACCCTTACCCGGTTCTTCAGCACCAGCGAATCGTTCAGTATCTCGAAATTGTAAGGGCCTTTCCAGTCTAATTGTTTGCCGTCTTTTACACCGGCATAACGCCACACATATTTTTTACCAAACTGCAACCCGTTAACCAGTGTAGCGGTGGTGGTATCGCGCTGGGTTAACACCACCTGCCCGGCATCACCGGTGCGGTTGGGGCTCGAAAGCTCCACCACATATTCCTGCACTCCGCTTATTTTTTCGTATTCAAACATTACCTGTGTGTAATTCAATTTGGCACCGGGTGCGGGGCTTACCTCTGCGGCAACCGGTAAGGCACCGGTTAAAAAAACCAGTGCAGCAACTGCCGCAAACCATAAAGCCGGAGAATATTTTTTGTGCATCATGGAGGTAAATTTATAATAAACGATGAGTTAGGGTATTAGAACAGGAAGGTGTTTGCAAAGGGTAACTCCTCTCCTGTTTTATCTGCCGGTTCTTTTTGTCTCGGCAGGTTCTCCGTTTCGGGAACCTGCCGGTATTCTTGCCACAGGTTCCCGCAAAGCCGGAGAACCCGTGGCGACAGAATTTTATAAAACAGGTGTATTACCGGTTCTTATTATTACCGGTAACATTTTTAAGCACCCTGTCATATGCCTGCTGCCACATTTGCAAAAGCTGCGCGAATTGCCTTTGATGAACCGCAAGTAAATTGCCTTTAGCGGGTATTTCTTTACCTGCAGTAAGACATAGGTTTTCGTGAAAATATTCAATGGCACCGTCATCTATTTCATAGCCCGCTTTTTTTGCCGAAGCAAAAAAAAGCAAAGCCACCTTTATCGGGTTAACATCCCAGCTTTCCAAATCTTTATGCTCAACGCCCACAAAGTATTGGAACCTGATTTTTTTAGAACTGCGGAAAATAGTGACCGGACATACTACCGGATGTTTAAGGTCTAACAGAAATTGATGCCGGTCGGGAAAGAGGGATGCATCGAAGTCGAGAAATTTTTCCGGTTTGGTTTTTACTTCAAACTCCCGTTCGCCAGCGTAAGCGTAATCGGTTTTGGCTACCTGCCTGCCTTTAAAATACAGGGCATATACATCCGGTCTCGCAGCCGTACCTTTGCAGGTAATTTTAAACACTTCGTTTTTAAACTCATAATTTTCCATGAGACTAATTTAAAGCATAATTTTTTTGAAAAAGGCAAGAGGTGGTAATTTTGCCACCTGTATACCGACAGGTTCCCGCAAAGCCGAAGAACCTGATCCGCTTATAAGGTAACTCCTCTCCTGTTTTATCTGCCGGTGGTTGCCGGCACGAGCAGACGCTCGCGCAAGGGGTGCACTTTCTTTACTTTTCATCCGAGCGACCGAAACATAAAACTACTCTTCTTATTTAATGATTCTCACACTTCTTATCCCGTTAGCAGAGGAGATTGTTACAATATACTCACCGGAAGGCAGTGAACCGGGTATAACCAAAGACTGCTTATACATGCCTGGTTGCTGCTTCAGGTTCTCTACAAAGGTAGTTATCGCTATGCCCTGAATATTGAAGAGTTTGATTGAAATGGTTTCCTCGGAAATCAGTGTGTATTCAAGTGTATTATTTGCCTGAACCGGATTTGGATATACCATCAATAAATTTCTTTGAGATGAAAAATTGATTATCCCAACATTTAATGAAGGGAGATACCGCACCAGTGCGAAGTCATTGTAGGCCAAAGGAATCCTCGTATAACCTGCGGCAATAATTTTCCCATCGGGTTGTATGGCAACAGCATTGGCTTTATCTTCATCGGGCCCGATGTCAGTTTTAAGGATGCCATTAGTGCCGAAAGTGTTATCTGTTGTACCGTTTGTATTCCACCGCATTGCACAAAAAATGGAATGTGTATCAAACGACCATCCGGCTGTCACAATCTTGCCATCGGTTTGAAGGGCCAGCCCTTTAGCTGTACCAGGAAGACCGATAGAATGACCTCCGTTAAAACTCGTATCTAATGTTCCGTCCGTATTATATCTGGCTACCAAACACCATGAGGAACTTGCCCCTATATTTCCGGCAATTAAAATTTTATTGTCGGGCTGTAATACAACTGCGTTCGCCTTCACCGTGGAGCTGTCAAAATCTGTGAGGACGATGCCTCCGGTTCCAAAAGAACTGTCCAGCGAACCATCTGTATTATATCGTACCAAAGCCAACGAAGTATTCCAGGTGAAAGTGCCTGTTTGTGCCTGACCGGCCAGAATAATTTTTCCGTCAGTTTGTATCACTACTGAATTAGCAACACTGTTGGTGGGGGTTACATAAGTTACCTGCTTGCCATCACCGCTAAAAGTGGAGTCTGCTTTGCCGGTAGAGTCGATCCGGACAACCGCAAACCTCTGATGTGATTGTTGTGCAGTATCCATTACTACCGATGAGCCGGCTACCACTATTTTGCCATCGGATTGCAAAGCAACTGAATATGCAATATCAGTTCCTCCTTCAAAATCTACTGACAAATTCCCCGTGCCATTGAACGTGAAGGAAAAAACTCCGCTATTCTGATACCGGTTGATATAAAAGTTATAGGTTTGATCTATTGTATTGTAAGCAGTACCAACCACCACAATTTCTGAGTCGGGTTGAAGTGCACAGGCATAAGATGTTCCGCTGGTAACCATGCTCAGCATCCATTGCGCAAATGCGGAGTCCAGCGAGCCATCCGGATAAAACCTTGCCAAACGGAAATAAGTATCGTTGGTTCCTACAGCAAGAATTTTCCCATCTTTCTGAATAGCTACAGAAGTAGCGGCATCCGAGTTTGAAGAGGTAGAATACACCAGTTTCCCATCCCCGTTAAATGTGGTATCGAGGTACCCGGTCTGTGCTGCAGAATAATTTATCGTTACACATGCGCAAATTGTAAAATACAGGCATATATTTTTCATAACAATAAAATTTAGTTACAAACATGCCGAGTGAAGATACAAGTTTAAAATTTACCTTGATGTGATTTAATTTTTGGAGCATCATCGCTTTTGTCCCGACCGGTTCTCCGTTTCATCAACCTCATGTATTTTTTGTTTTTCTGCGCGTTGGTTTTTGCAGACCATATATTTCATAATCTTCTTCGGGTATTTCCCACACGTGTATTTTATGGATGAGTTCCTTAAGGGTTTGTGTTTTAATCTCTTTCCGGATTGCTCTTTTAGCATTAGCGGACGAGTCTGCGATTATGTTACCGGTGGGTGTTTCTAAACTTACGTAATACCGGTAGTGTTTTAATTTTTGAGCCATAGCATTTTGTTTTATCCTTTCAAAAACCCCAACTCATAAACCAGGGGTTGTAGTTTCTCTGTGAGGGGTTAATCAACCCAATCAAAAAGAAATTCTTGTTTGTATTCTATGTTGAATTTTAAAAGCAGTTCCAAATATTCTTTTTTGAACGTTTTCTTTTTGTGATGCTCCTTTTGATTCATGATATAGCAATCACATTATCTAATTGTGAGTGGCTGTAAGAAAATGCACCAAAACCTTCCTGCCATGCAAACTTGAATTTTGACAGGTTATTGTCTTTTATAAAATCATTGCTTGATTTTTTAATTTCTCTTACCAGGGCTGATAAACAACAAATTGGTTTCATGCCAATAAAAAAATGAAGATGTTGTATTTGTATGGTTGTTGCTATAAACCTGTGATGCCGCTGGCATCAATACCGAACCCGGAGGGTTCGTATGTTCCTTCTCGGAGGGTCTCCGTTTCGGGAACCTGCCGGTATTCCTGCAACAGGTTCCCGCAAAGCCGAAGAACCTGATCCGCTTAAAGGTAACTCCTCTCCTGTCTTATCTACCGGTTGGTACCGGCACGAGCGGACGCTCGCACCAGAGGGGGTTAGTGAGGATAGCAACCACTAAGAAATATTTACTCCCTCAGTTTTTTGATTTCTGCGACACATGCATCGTACTCGGTATAAAGCGAAGGGTGATTTTTTGCCTTGCGTTCATACCGTATATAGGGGGTAATCTTATCATGTAATTTAATGAGGTAAAAACCAATAAACCGGTTAATCACTTTACCGTCATACATCCCTATATTGTAGCCTATGCTTATTTCTTCATAAATATTTAGTTGGGCCCTAATATGACCAAGCATTGCGGTATCATTTATTACTAACTCAGTTACACTTGTCGAATCTTTTATTTGATCAAGAAAGGGTATAATATATTTCCAATGGCTATGATCTGTTTTCTCAAGCATGTGTTGCGTTTCAACCATTTTTTGCCAGTGATAGGTATTTTTATCTACCGATACAGACCAAATAATGCTAAAGACAATTGAACCGGCAGCCAATAAATCAAAACCCCATTTTAGCCAGGAGGTATAAGTCTTCTTTTTTTCAGTGTCTGCCATGGTTAACTATTTTTTTCTTTCTCCATCTCCCTCACCACCTTTCCCTCCGCAGAGTCTCCGCTTCGGGACTCTGCGGTTAGTTTGTCTGTTCGCAGAGTCCCCTTCGATAGACTCTGCGAGGGGAAAGAGCTAGTTTTAAGCCTCACTAAAACAAATTTCTTTCAAAAATTCATTTACAATGTCAGACGCTAATGATACTGCTTTTGCATTGAATGCATTATTAAAATCTCTCCCATAAATCTCTAAAATTCCATTGAAAAAATTCTTGTCACTAAATTCGGGTTCAAAGTAATCCCTTTTAAAGCCTAATCTTTCTGGATATTCAACTTCAATCATTTTGATAACCCTCTCTTTATAAACAGATGAAGATATTGACCGATTAAATCTTATTAAGGACTCCTCTAATCTACTATCCTCAAAATTTTTTCCTAAAACAGTAACCGGACCTAAATAATTGGCGAATGAGGGTTTAGCTACCGGATAAGGATAACTTTCAACATCTAAAGACATTATCCATAATTCAAGCTTACCACTCATACAACACGATAAATCCCATGCACTTATTAGTAAGTCGCTAGTCAAAGTCCAAAAAATATAGTCTTCATCTTTCGGACATAATTCACCAAATTTTCTTTGGAGCCTACTAAGATTATGCAGGTAGCCAGCATAGAATGGAGAAAGATTTGAAATTGCCAATCTGTAAGTATTGGTAGCATCTTGATTAAAACCAAATCTTTCAAATATCTCAGCCTTTTGTTGATAACCTCTCCAAACTTCTTCTAATGGCATCCTTGAAATTACTTGGTCAAAGAAACTTAGGATTGCTGATTGCGAATATTTTTTAGAGCCTACGGAATAAATTTTAACCCTTTCGAGATACTCCGCTAAGTCAGATTTAAGGTCAATTTCAGAACTAAAAAGAAAATCAAGAGCTGCCTCTTTACCTGAGACTTTCTTAATCTCCTTTGACAATTGAACTAAACTTTTCTCTTCGCTCATATTGATTGGCTATATCTTAAAGCATTAGGGCTTTTAGCCATTGTTGGTTTTATCACCAACAACATTGTTTTACCGTGTGTCCTTACAAACATTAAAAAACATTTCGGCATTAACTAACAAATTAGTTTGCAGGTAATGAGAGGGTGGCTGTTACTGCTTCCGTATTTTCCCCGAAGCCATTTTATCCGCCACAGAACCTTCCGGAAAGTTCTGGAACGCATTTTATCCGCCACAGAACCTTCCGGAAAGTTCTGGAACGCATTTTATCCGCCACAGAACCTTCCGGAAAGTTCTGGAACGCATTTTATCCGTCACAGAGCCTTCCGGAAAGTTCCGGAACGCATTTTATCCGTCACAGAGCCTTCCGGAAAGTTCCGGAACGCATTTTATCCGCCACAGAGCCTTCCG
>CAZBPG010000043.1:18737-28691 GCA_964493695.1 uncultured Chitinophaga sp.
CACAGAGCCTTCCGGAAAGTTCCGGAACGCATTTTATCCGCCACAGAGCCTTCCGTATTTTTCCGGAAGGCATTTTACCGGAACCGGAACCGGTTCTTAAACAAAAGTTAAAAACTTACCGGTCCGGATATTTTTCACAATTGGCGTACAATATTTTTTCGGGGCCCTTCGTTATGGGTTTGTAGTTCATTTAATAACCATTAAATTTTTGTTTTATGAGTACCAGACCATGGCAATATCTTATCAATACGTTTTACGTAAATACGGTAGAAAGTATCAAGAACGCGCTGTCGCTTACCCTTGACCATCTGGCTAAGCTTACCGCCAACGAAGCCGACCCGGAAATTGCGGCCATCAAAGCGGCCTATCAACCGGTGCACGATGCGTTTATTACCGCCTACAACCAGTTGCAGAGCAAGCTCGGTTTGTATCATGGTAAAACACAAACTTTCGAAGAAATGATGAAAGAACTTTCGCACACCACACTAAACGTATGGCGCGGGCAGGTGTTCTTTATTTTTCCGGAAGGCACAGCCGATGCTACCGCCATTTTTCCGCAGGACCGGCAGCCGTTTCAAACCGGTACCTACGACCAGCGGGTAGAAGCCGTGCATACGCTCGCCACTACACTGGGCACCTATACCACACAGCCCGCGCTGCTGGCACTTGGCGTAAATGTGCAGGCTTACTATCTTACCCTAACCGGTGCGCGTGCTTTGCAGCAAACCGATGAAGGCTCGGTAGAAACCCTGCGCAGCAACCTGAAAGAAATGCACGTGCTGCTCTGCAACGGCTTATACCGCAACCTTGGCTTGCTGATGGCTAAATACTCCGCCACTCCTTTGCGCGTAGCCGATTACTACGACCTTACCCTGCTGCGCAAAATGCTGGAAGGTGAAATAGTGCTGGAAAGCAAAATAGATATGGGCGAGATTGTAAACATCAACGCGCTGGCCGGTGAAATAAACCCGGAAGACATTACCTTAATACGCATGACCAATACTTCCGAAACCGATGCCACGCTTATTTTCTATAGTTCCGATTCGGCTACTGCGCCACCGGTGCCCACCGATATACAGTTTACCCTGCCTGCCGGTGCCACTCTCGATAAAACTTACGTGGAACTGGGCCTGGATGTTCACGAAAAATTCAACATCGCCAACACCGGTCCCCAAACCGGTAACTGGGAGGTAGTGATTAAGCTGACATAACAACCGGTTACATACCGGAATCGTTTAAACAAAAAAACCCTGCCGGTTAACCGGCAGGGTTTTTATTTGGTGGAGCTGGTGGGGATCGAACCCACGTCCGGATAAGTTGACGATAGACTTTCTACATGCGTAGTTACTTATTGGTTTTCGTAAACAAGCCGGATAAGTAACCCTCCAATTTGTTTCTTACATCTGTCGTTCATACACCGCAAAGTAGATGATGCTTTACGGGTACGTTACCAGTGTTTTATTGCCAGTGCGCTGTGTATGGTACCTCAAGCGCAGGGCAAATGGTGGTTAATCCTTAAGGATTAAGCAGCCATGGCGTAAGTATTTTCGCCATTTAAAATTGTTTGTAAGATGGATTAACGTGGTATCAAACACCCACGGCACGCGGGTTTACCTCCAAGGCTTCCCGTCAATTCCAATCAGCCCCGTTTTGTTCAGTGGCAGTAAGCAGTGGCAGCAGCAGTAAATACAATTTTGTATTAACGCCAACTGCGAGCCATTAACCGTGAACAGATTGTCAAAGAACGGTGCAAAGATAGCAATTACCCCGCCAAAAGAGCGGTATCGGAACTAATGTCAGTTGATGATTTTATTTATTCGTTTACTCCAAACCAAGTCTTACCTTTAGGCATTCGTTCCGCGAAATCATTCACCACTAAATGTTTCGTTATGAAATTTACATCTGCCCTGCTTTTATTGTTCGGAATTTTCATGGCTATTAATACAACTGCCCAACACCGCGAATGTGCCACACTTCACGAATGGAAACAGTTTAAAGAAATGAAAGAATCGGGCAGCCGCGCCATGAACAACCCACCGGTGCTTCCTTCTGAAGTGATTCTTACCACCGCACACTTCGAAATTCATTACACCAATACCGGCATACATGCCGCTCCACCGCTCGATGCCGATGGCAATTTAACACCCGATTTAATTGATACCATCGTTTCTATTGCCGAACTGGTTTACACCAGCCACGCATCGCAGGGCTATATGATGCCCCCCCCCGCGCCCATAGGCAACGATAGTTTCAAATACGATATTTACGTGGGGAACCTCGGAGCTAACACTTATGGCATCACCGTTCCCTGGGATGATATCGGGAACAATCCGGCATCTGCAGAAACGGAGAGCCACTCCACCGGTTCGTTTCTTTTGCTGCGCAACGAATACGCACTGTTTACTCCCGCTGCCGACCCCAGTGTTGATTTATCGGTAACCCTGGCACACGAGTTTTCGCACGCCATTGATTTCAGCTACAATTTTTTTATCTCCTATTGGCTGAGTGAGTCGCGCGCAGTGTTCGAGGAATCGGTGGTATTCCCTTCCCTGACCGATAACTACCAGTATTTCCCCGATATACTGTCAAGTCCCGATGTGGCTTTGAACCTGGACGAAACCGACAACGAAGCACAGAACAAAAATCACTTTTACGGTGCATGGATGTTTCACCAATACATGGCTGACCATGTTGACCCCGATTATCTGAAACCCGTGCTCGATGCTTCGCGGCCCGACAATAATACTTCGTACGTGCGCGAAGCGGTGCGTATAAACGATTATCTGGTGAACAATCACGAAACCACGTTAAGGGAACAGTTCTCGAATTTCACTATCGCCAATTATTTCTTTACCGGTGATAATGCTTACGCGCCTTATACTTATGCAAAAGGAACCGCTTACCGCGCCAGCTACGGAGGCGGGGCAGTAGTAGAGGGCAACCGTAATTTTACCGGCACAACAACGGTTTGGAACAGTGTAGCCTGGGGCAACAGTGTGCTGATGCGTTTAAGTGCCGATTATGTGGCTGTAACTGCCAATCAAAATTTTTCGGTGCGCCTAGATGCCGAGGGGAAAGACAGTTCCTACAATATGATTGTGATAAAAATTGATACCGGTAATCATACGTTTGAATTTGAGCGGACCGGTTGGTATCATGATAGTATTTGTGTAGCCAACATCCGCGATTATGCCGACTGGGATTATTTTCTGGTGATTGTGAACCGGTACGATTTTTACACCCAGGATACTCTGAGCAAACAGTATGAAATTTCTATTCAGGCACCCTTGCTTTTTTTAAACTGGTGGACTCCTAATACTCCTTTTTCATCGCTTACTACTACCCTTGCTGTAGATAATGGCAATACCGTATGGACTAATGCAGGCTTGAGTGATTACCTCTATTACCAAAGCGGTGGCGGACCTTATCTGGCAAAAGGGGTTACTTCTTTCAACGGGTATTTTTGGCATCACCATCACTACTTTAATTCTACCCGCGACCCTAACACGGTTGGCTTTCCCGGAACTACCAACGATATAGATGTAGCGCCCGATAACCATATATGGTTTGGCGATGCCAACAGCGGCTTGTATGAATATGACCACGCTATATGGAAGAATTATGATGATGGCGATAACAATCCGGGTACTACTTATGGCGCTTTTCAGGTAGATGCGCAAACCTCGAACGTTTGGTGTGCACCGCGTGCTTCTTACGTGTACCAGTTGGTTGGCGGAGTGCCCACGCAACAGGGTAGTTACGCAGGCAATACCACCTTTGTAAAATTTATAGGCGGGAAAAAATATGTAGGCACCGATACACATTTATATGTTGATGATGGGGCAACAGCAGTTTACGATACCTCCGATGGTTTACCCAATGGTTATTTAACCGATGCAGAGGTTGACCATGCGGGTAATTTGTGGGTTTCAAGTTACGGAGGTGGTGTTGCAAAATTTGATGGCACCACCTGGGAAACATTCGACCCGTGGAATCCATCCGGTGGTTATGTAACTACCCGCGTAATGGATATTGCTGTTGATGCCAATGGTATTGTGTGGCTGGCCTATGAGAACGATGGATTCGGCCGTTACAAAAACGGAACGTTTATCCGATACAATTATATCACCGCACCCGAGTTTCCGTCTCATGCGGTTTACAGTATTGATTTTGATAAAAAGAGCGGCTGTCTATGGATGGCCACCGACCACGGTGTAGTTTACTATTGCGATACATCGGTTGCTCCAACACCGGTGGCCATAGAAGAATTGAAAAACGATTTTATTGAACTGAAGTTGTTTCCTAACCCTGCAAACGATGCGGTGAGCATATATGCCGGTGGTAAGTTGTTCGCTGAAAACACAACAGTAAATGTTTACAACATAAACGGACAACTGGTGAAATCGCTTATCAATACCTTAAACACTAACCTTCTAAAAATGGATGTAAGCGATTTAATGTCCGGAGTGTATTTTGTAGAAACGAAAAACGCGAGGGCGAAGTTTGTGAAAATGTGAAATGCATTAGAACGCTTATCATCATTATCATAATGATAAGACTGATTTAAAATAAGTACAGATAATAGCAATAATGAAAATCAGCGTTCCATTGTATTTTTTATGTTCGCTTTATGAAGATTGGGATTTTAAAAGAAACCAAAACACCGCAGGATAACCGCGTTCCGCTCACCCCCTCGCAATGCGCCATACTGAAAGAAGAAAATCCGGAGATGGAGATTTATGTGCAAAGTTGCACCTATCGCTGCTATACCGATGATGAATACCGCTATCAGGGAATTGAAGTAAAAGAGGATTTAAGCGATTGCGATGTATTGCTGGGTGTAAAAGAAATTCCTCCGCAGTATTTGATTCCGAACAAGACTTACTTTATCTTCTCTCATGTTATAAAAAAGCAGCCTCACAACCGGAAGTTGTTGCAGGCAGTTATCGAAAAAAATATTCGTTTAATAGATTGGGAAACACTGACAGACGAAAAAGGCAAACGGCTAATTGCCTTCGGGCGCTGGGCGGGAATTGTTGGCGCTTATCACGCCATCCGTATGATTGGTTTGGGAACAAAAACCTTTTCGCTCAAGCAGATGAGCGAGTGCCATAATTTTAAAGAAGCACAGGAAGAGTTTCGTAAAATCAAGTTTCCGAAACTGAAGATTGTTCTTACCGGAACCGGTCGTGTTTCAAACGGTGCGTCTTTTCTTTTGAATTTGCTAAACATTAAAAAGGTTTCTCCCTACAATTTCTGCTACAACGAG
Organism: uncultured Chitinophaga sp.; assembly: GCA_964493695.1. Lineage (GTDB taxonomy): Bacteria > Bacteroidota > Bacteroidia > Chitinophagales > LD1 > Bog-950. Next base: position 24,007 of record CAZBPG010000043.1, read on the forward strand.
TTTGACGAGATAGTTTACACCCAGCTTTCTAGCGGTGATATGTATCACAAAGAAGGAGCGGAAAAGTTTGACCGCGATGATTTCCATAAACATCCCGAACAATACAAATCGAATTTTTACCCTTTTACCAAGTCGGCAGAAATTTTCATCAATGGCATTTACTGGGATAAACGCTACCCTGTTTTCTTTACTGCCGAAGAAATGAAAGCAAAAGATTTCCGGATTGAGCAAATAGCCGATATCACCTGCGATGTGGCACCTTATTCTTCGGTTCCTTCTACTATTCAAACCTCCACCATCGAAAACCCCTATTACGGGTACGATGCACAAACCGAAAAAGCAGTTGAACCTTTTCTTCCCAACGTTGTTGATGTTATGGCCATTGATAATCTGCCCAACGAGTTACCCCGCGATGCATCGGAAGACTTCGGCAACATGCTGATGAGCCGTATTCTGCCGGAGCTTAAAAAGCCCGAAAGCAAAATTATTCATCATGCCACCATTGCTCAAAACGGCAAATTGAACGAACCATATATGTATTTAAGCGATTATGTATCAGGTTCTGTTTAAAAATAAACTTGCTTTTTACGCTTCGCGCCATAAATTCGCCCTCGCTTTAAAAACTATTTCATGCAAAATTCAGTTCTTATAAAATCTTCCATCGGCAAAAAATTGCTGATGGCACTCACCGGTTTGTTTCTTATTGTTTTTCTTGTAGTTCATGCTGGTATCAATTCTATGATTTGGTTTAATGATGGGGGTGAAACATTTAGCCACTGGGGACATTTCATGGGCACTAACCTGATTATTCGCACCATGGAAATTGTGTTGGTGGCCGGCTTTCTGGTTCACATTGTAGATGGCTTGATGTTGTGGAAACAAAACCGCAATGCCCGTCCGGTTAAATATGCTTACAGCAACCCTGCCGCTAACAGTAACTGGTATTCAAGAAGCATGGGCCTGCTGGGCACTTTGATTTTAATCTTTCTTGTAATTCATACTTCACACTTTTGGATTCCTAACCGCGCTAATCAATTTGCTACCGGTGAGGAGTTAAATCTATTTCAAATGATGCAATTTGAATTCAGCGAATGGTATACCGTGGTAATTTATGTGGCGGGATGCTTCTCACTCTTTTGGCATTTACTGCATGGCTTCAAAAGTGCATTTCAAAGCCTGGGACTGAACCATATAAAATACAACAAGGCAATAGAAATTGCTGGAATTGCTTTCGCCATTATTGTTCCCATTATTTTTGCTTTAATGCCTATCAGTTTCTATTTTAATTGGATTCATTAAAACCATATAGAACGCTGATTTACATTATTACTATTATTGAAATGATTTATGGCTGTTGATGAATTTTATAAGCATTCCGAAATAACTGATAAAATAATTAGAGCCTTTTATAACGTTTACAACAAACTTGGTTACGGATTTCTTGAGAAGGTTTATGAAAATGCAATGATGATTGAATTGAAAAAATTAGGATTAGAACCTAATGCACAACAAACAGTTAATGTGTTTTACGATAAACAGCAAGTAGGAAGTTATTTTTCGGACATTGAAGTAAACGGATGTGTAATTTGTGAGTTAAAAGCTGCAGAAGTGATTGCAGAAGAGCATGAAGCACAACTCTTAAACTATTTAAGAGCCACAGATATAGAAGTAGGACTCTTGCTGAACTTTGGAAAGAAAGCGGAATTTAAAAAGAAGGTGTTTTCAAACGAATTCAAAAACAAATAGATTGCTTATCACCATTACTATCAGCTCTAAATAATGACAATAATAAAAATCAGCGTTCCATTGCATTTAAAAATCATAAAGATATGTCAGAATTGAATTCAAAAATACCGGAAGGGCCTCTCGCTGAAAAGTGGGATAACTACAAAGAACACGCTAAGCTGGTGAATCCGGCTAACAAGCGTAAACTGGAAGTAATTGTGGTAGGAACCGGTCTTGCCGGTGCAAGTGCTGCTGCATCGTTGGCTGAACTCGGCTATCAGGTAAAAGCGTTTTGCTTTCAGGATTCGCCAAGACGTGCGCACTCTATTGCTGCACAGGGCGGAATCAATGCTGCTAAAAATTATAAGAATGATGGCGACTCTGTTTTCCGTTTGTTCTACGATACCATTAAAGGTGGCGACTTCCGCGCCCGCGAAGCAAACGTTTACCGTTTAGCGGATGTATCAAGAAATATAATTGACCAATGCGTGGCACAGGGTGTTCCGTTCGCGCGTGAGTATGGCGGCTTGTTAGATAACCGTTCTTTTGGTGGTTCGCAGGTGTCAAGAACTTTTTATGCGCGCGGACAAACCGGTCAACAATTGTTGCTGGGTGCTTACGGTGCTTTGGAAAGACAAATCGGTTTAGGCAATGTAAAAATGTATTCACGCCATGAGATGGTCGAGGTGGTGACTATTGAAGGCAAGGCTCGCGGCATTATTGCCCGCGACTTAATCAGTGGTAAACTCGAACGCCACTTCGGTCACGCTGTATTGTTGGCTACCGGTGGTTATGGAAACGTTTTCTTCCTTTCTACTAACGCCATGGGAAGTAACGTAACAGCAGCATGGAAGGCGCACAAGAAAGGTGCATACTTTGCTAATCCCTGCTACACACAAATTCACCCTACGTGTATTCCCGTTACCGGTGATTACCAATCGAAGCTGACTTTGATGAGTGAAAGTTTGCGTAATGACGGACGTGTTTGGGTTCCTAAAACGAAAGAAGATGCCAAGGCAATTCGCGAGGGAAAGAAAATTGCTGCCGATATAAAAGAAGAAGACCGCGATTATTATTTGGAACGCAAATATCCTTCCTTTGGGAATCTTTGTCCTCGCGATATTGCTTCTCGTGCGGCTAAAGAAGCTTGCGATGACGGACGCGGAATTGTTCCTTCCGGACTCGGTGTGTTCCTTGACTTTGCTGATGCGATTAAACGCCTTGGCGTTGAAACAGTAAAAGCCCGTTACGGTGAGTTGTTCCCGATGTATCAAAACATTACCAACGAAAATCCGTTGAAAACTCCAATGAAAATTTATCCGGCCGTGCATTACACCATGGGCGGGCTTTGGGTAGATTATGAATTGATGACTTCGGTGCAAGGCTTGTATTGTTTGGGTGAAGCGAACTTCAGCGACCACGGTGCTAACCGCTTGGGTGCGTCTGCTTTGATGCAGGGATTGGCTGACGGCTACTTTGTGATTCCTTACACTATCGGCAATTATCTTTCTTCTGAAATTTTCGTGAAACCAATTCCTACCGACCATCCTGCTTTTGTTGAAGCGGAGAAAGAAGCAAAAGAAAGAGCAGAGAAATTAATTGGAACCAAAGGCCAGAAAACGGTTGATGATTTTCATAAAGAACTTGGAAAGATAATGTGGGAAAAGTGTGGTATGGCCCGCACAGCCGAAGGTCTGACAGAAGCAAGAAAACTAATTCAACAGTTGCGTAAAGAATTCTGGAGTGATGTAAATGTACCGGGAAGTTTAAATGAGTTCAACCCCGAGTTTGATAAAGCCAGCCGTGTGGCGGACTTCCTGGAGTTGGGTGAACTGATGGTGATTGATGCTCTCAACAGAAATGAAAGTTGTGGTGGTCATTTCAGAAGTGAATACCAAGACGCGGGAGAGGCAAAACGTGACGATGCCAACTTTGCTTATGTGGCCGCATGGGAGCACAAAGGAGTTGAAAGTGATCCGGTACTACACAGAGAGAATTTAGTTTATGAAAACATTCAGTTGCAAGTTCGTTCATACAAATAAAAACTTTACACGATGAAATTTAACCTCAAGGTTTGGAGACAGAAAAACGCTAAAGCACAAGGCAAACTTGTTGACTACACTATCGACAACGTCAATGCCGATATGAGTTTTCTGGAAATGGTAGATGTGCTGAACGATAACCTCGTTCGCAAGGGCGAAGACCCTATTGCCTTCGACCACGATTGCAGAGAAGGTATTTGCGGTATGTGTTCCATGTATATAAGCGGGCGCGCACATGGACCGCAACATGCGGCCACTACCTGTCAGCTTTATATGCGCTCATTTAAAGATGGTGATACCATTTATGTAGAGCCTTTCAAAGCCGGTGCTTTCCCTGTCGTCAAAGATTTGGTAACTGACCGCTCCGCCTTCGACCGCATTATAGCTGCCGGAGGTTTTGTATCAGTAAATACCGGCCAGGCGCAGGATGCCAACAACTTACCGGTTGACAAAGCCGATGCAGAAAAAGCAATGGACGCTGCTGCCTGTATCGGCTGCGGTGCCTGTGTAGCGGCTTGTCCTAACAGCTCAGCCATGTTGTTTGTTTCTGCTAAGATTTCTCAACTCGCTTTGTTGCCGCAGGGTGGACCGGAGCGTAACAATCGTGCCATTAACATGATAAACCAAATGGATGCAGAAGGTTTTGGTAACTGCACCAATATAGGTGCGTGTGAAGCCGAATGTCCGAAAGAAATTAAGCTCACCAATATTGCGCGGATGAACCGCGAGTATCTGATAGCGAGCTTGATTAATGAGTAACCACCTCTCCTAAATCCTAACCGAAGGAGAGGACTTTAATACAAAACAGCCGAAGAATTCTTCTTCGGCTGTTTGCATTTTTCGTTGTCCACGAGTAGTATTATCTAACCCAAGTTGCCAGTTGTTGGCGACTTTAGTCGCCTTAAACAGAAAATTTCC
>CAZBPG010000044.1:0-11208 GCA_964493695.1 uncultured Chitinophaga sp.
CCTCTATGGGGTAGTGTGAATCTCTATCATTTTCACACGATTAACGACTGAACCTGAAAAGAGGTAAAAGCAGGCTAAAACCTACTTCTTATTATACTTTATAGTGTAAGTAACCGTAAGCAACAGGTAACGCTGCAGCACTTTCGATTTGGAGTCTTCCACATACGTTTCTGTAACGCTGCGGGTAATGCCGCTATTCTGATTAAGCATATCGTTTACGCTCAGGCGCACATCCAGCGATTGGTCTTTCAGGAATTTATAGCCGAGGGCGGCATTCCATAAAAAAATGTTCTGATTGAAACCCTGCGATACCCCGGCATAAAGCGTGTTCTGCAAACCGGTGTTGAACACAAAGCCTTTCCAAAACTGCCAGTTAAAACGCACGTTGGCATTATGCTGATAGTAATTGTTGTTGGAAGAAGTCTGTAAAGTGTTCTGCACTATATTATAAGTACCCATGTAGCTGATGGTAAAATCAATCTTATCGCTGATGTTGCTGCCGAGGGTAATACCTCCGTTTACTCCGTAAGTGTTGGAGAGGTTTTGCAGATTATTGATAAGGCTTGGTGTGCGCGTGTAAGTAAAGCCCGCATTAAAATTAAGGTTGCATTTAATTTTAGTAACGGGCAACCCGTAAGTAAAGAAACTGTTCACGCTTAAATTGCCATCAATGTTTACCGGTCGGGTTAACTGCGAACCCTTTTGAAGCGTGACCAAATCATTAAGCAAAGTGTCGCTCTCTGCAATAATGGTGGAATTGCCGATGTAATTCTGCGTATAGTTAGCCGAAGCAAAAGCGAAAAACGATTGCGCATTCTTCGTATTGGTAAAACTATACCTGGCCATCATCCAGTGACCGAAAGATTGTTTCAAATCAGGATTACCGGTGCTTAGCAGCAACGTATTGCTGTTATCAATTACACTTTGCAATTGGGTAATGGATGGCGGATTGGTAGACGCCCGGTACATAATGCGCAGGCTGCTGTTGCTCTTAAACTTAAAAGTGAACGTAGCATTGGGCAGCACGTTGTAGAAATTGCGGTGGGTGCTGTAAGCAAACGGAAAAATGCTCTTACCGGTTAGCAAGGCATACTGCCCGCTTACGCCCAGCGTTAAGTTAAACCCCGTACCCTTTAACCGGTAGCTGGCCGATGCCCGGTGGGTCATGTAATCGTTATCGTACTTGTTTGAAATAGCTGTATCGAGCAGCGAATAGGTTTGAGCGGCAGTATCAAGGTTGAAAGTTTCCTTATCGGCTTTGTTCCAGGTATAAGAAGGTTCGTAACTCAATTGCACCATGCCCGATTTACCTGCCGGTTCGGTATAAGTAATGTTACCGTTCACTTTATAACTGGTGCCTACGGAATTTCCCTGTTGGTCAACCGTAGCTGAGTCGCTTATATCCTGAAAAGAGTTGAGCGCGTTTTGCGAGGTGTTCCCTTCTTTATTATTGATGGTGGTTCCCACACTCATAGAGAAAGTGCGGTACAACTTCCGGAATTTATGCTGCCACAGCAAATCACCCGAAACATTATAACCGGAACTTTCAGAAACATAATTGCTGAGTGTGCGGCTGAGCAACTCGGCTTGGGCTATGGTGTTTTCTCCGTTAATGCTGCTGGTTTGCCTGTTTTGCTGGTAACTGAACTTAGGGGTAAAGATGAGGTTGTTCATCGAGTCGGCTAAATATTCTAACCGAAGGTTCACCCGGTGGTTCATATTGCTGCCGGTTCCGGTGTTGCTCTCTTTATAAAACGTAGAACTGTCACCGGCATTAAAATACTGGCGGGTTAAGTCGGTGCCGGTTACATTATCGCTTTTATTAAAAAAGTAGCTGCCGGTTATCTTCAGGTTGTTTTTTTTACCCAGCACATCGGCATAATTTAAACCTACGGAGTGCGTAGTGGCAATACCACCGCTTTGCCCCACCATAAAATTGTTGGCCGGATTATTCCCCCATCCTCCTCCCCCGCTGCCGCCCCTGCCACCCCCTCTGCCGCCCGGTCCGCCCATACCCCCGCCACCGCGACCGGATGATGAACCTGTTACCCCGAGTAAATCCTGCATGGCAAAATTCTGCATGTTCACATTGTTGCTCATGCCAATGAGCGATACGCGCCTGTTGCCATCCATATAATTAATGCTGGCACCGGCTGAGTAGCGCGAATCGGTCAGGTAACCGTAACCGGCATACACTTTTCCAAACACGCCTTTGTTCACACCCTTCTTGGTGAGAATGTTCATGGCCTTTTGCGAGTTGCCGTCATCGAAACCGGTAAAGAACGACTGGTCGCTCATCTGGTCGAACACCTGCACGCGGTCCACAATATCACCGGGAAGGTTTTTCATGGCAAGCTGCGCATCGTCACCAAAATATTCTTTGCCGTCAATCAGCACTTTCTTCACCTGCTCGCCATGGGCTTTAATGGTTCCGTTTTCGCTGGTAATGCCGGGCATCTTGGTCACCAGGTCTTCTACATTCGCATCTTTATTCGTTTTAAAAGCAGCGGCATTGTATTCCGAAGTATCGTTCTTCTGCTCCACGCGCACGGCATTCTCCACCACATTCACTTCTTTTAAAGTAGTGGAACTTTTAGGCAGATTAATAGTGCCCAGGTGCTTGTCCTCATCGCGCACAAACACTTTCTGTTCGGTAAGTTTATAGCCCATGTAGTTGAACTGCAATTGGTAAAGCCCGTTTGTAAGGTTGCTGAACTCGAACCGGCCGCTGTCATCGGCCACAGTGCCCTGCCACTTGGCAGAGTCGGCAATCGGAATAAGTTTAACGGTAGCACCTGCCATGGACGAATGGTCATCGGCATCCAGAATAAGGCCATCAATTTTATTTTGCGCAAACGCAGAAGAAATAAAAAGCGAAAGCAGCAGCGCAAAAACATTTTTCATGAAGCGCGAATATGTGTCAGTTCGGGCAAAAGGCAGTAATCTTTTAGTAAAAGATGGGAAAACGCCTGAGTGCCGTTCATACTTCGTTTGGTTCTATTCTATAAAGAGTTACTGAGGCAATCCATAATGGTCAATCTATGCCATAAGAGTTACGGAAACAATTGAATTTTCTCAATATTATACCGTGAAAGTCACGGAATATGGATTACAAAACTATGAAACCAGTTGATTGTTACGGAGAGATGGCGCACCTCTTCGCAGCCATCACCGCAATAAAACTACTTTCGCCTCCATGCTTCGTTACCGTGCCGACATACGAACCCTGCTGAATGTGGCTTTTTATTTTGCCGTGGCTATTGCCCCCTGGTTTTTGTGGGAGCAAATGAACTGGTGGCAGGTTACCCTTTGGGTGGCGGTTAACTGCCTTATGGCTTTTATCTGCGCTACTATTGTGCACAACACCATTCACGTTCCCATTTTCAAAAAGCGCTGGCTTAACAAAGTGTTTCAGGTAGTGCTGGGTTTTACTTACGGCCATAGCACCAGTGCCTATGTGCCGGGGCATAACTTCAGCCACCATAAGTATGCGCAAACGGCTAAAGATTCCATCCGCACGGTTAAGGCGCGCTTCCGGTTAAACATTCTCAACCAGCTTTTCTTCTTTTATATTATGAGTGGCGATATACTGAAAGGCGAAATTCGCTTTGCCAAAAAGATGTACAAGGAACGCCCTCAGTGGTTTCGGCAATATGCTTTAGAAATGATGCTGGTGCTGGGGCTGAATGTGGTGCTGGCTATTATTAACTGGAAATGCTTTTTGCTCTTTGTGCTACTGCCCCATCAGTATGCCGCATGGGGCATTGTAGGCACCAACTATTTTCAGCACGATGGCTGCGATGAAGAACACCCCTACAACCACAGCCGTAACTTTACCGATGGGTTTTTGAACTGGCTGTTGTTCAACAACGGCTACCACGGAGCGCATCACATGAAACCGAACCTGCACTGGAGTTTATATCCGGAGTATCACTCCAAAAACCTGCGGCCGTTTATTCATCCCTCCCTCAACCGCAAATCTTTGCTTGCCTATCTTATCACTACGCACATTTATCCCGCTAAGCGAATTGACTATCTCGGCAATCCGGTAGTGCTTCCCGCTCCGGTGCCCGATGAAGACTGGGTAGGCGAAATTAAAGTGCAGGAACACGTAACCGATATGGCGGGCTCGTATTAGTTTCTTACCTCTATGGCGCGCATCAAAGTTGACCTTCACCCCATTTACAACAACAGCAAAGCAATTGACAAAGCTTTGCAGGATGCTTTTGAAGAAGCGATAGATTGCCGGATAAGGGAAGTGGAAATTATTCCCGGCAAAGGCAGCGGACAGTTGCGCAAGAAAGTAGAACGGTTCCTGCAAATGCCGCACATCAAATCAAAGTATCATCGCATAGAAAACGACAGCAAAAATTTCGGGAGGCTGTTTGTGTATTTCCGGTTCGATAAGTAACCTAAACAAGAACGCCTCCCGGTAGTTACCGGGAGGCGTTCTTGTTATAAGACGGTTCATTTAGTTTTCTCTGTTCACGAAAAAATCTTTCGTCAGCAATTTACTCTTCAGCAACTCCTGGCGCTTTTCAATCATTTCGAAAGCTGCAAGTTCCGGCAGTTGCATGTCTACATCCAGCAAATTGCTCTCTTCAATTTCAATATGCTGTTTCAGTTCCTTCGCGTTGTTAATCTGGTCTTCCCAAATGTGCAGCAGTTCAACGGCATCGTACTGTTCAAATTTTCTGGCCGTGGCAATCTGCTTTTTAAGCAGCATCAATTTGGCATCGAGCTTAGCCACCGGTAAATGAGACAGTATCGAAACGGTTTCTGCATCCTTGTCTAAAGCGGAGGTAATGCGTTGTATGTAGTTCATGGTTTAAAAGTGTAACAATAATTACAGTCTGTAGTCTGTATGGCTCTTTTAATTATAAACGCTGCCTGTGTATAAATGTAGCTGAACATAGACAAGGGTTCAGTCAATTACTCCTTTCTCCGGATGCTTCCCTTTAATAGGGCGATAGAACTTTTTCATCTCTTCTATATCCTTTTCAATATCACCGGTAGGGTAAAAAGTCGGGCCTATGCCGGCTACTTTCCTTTCAAAATCCAAATAGGTAAGCACCACGGGAACTTTTGCCTGCAAAGCAATGTAATAGAACCCGGTCCTCCATTTGGGGGCATACTGCCGGGTCCCTTCCGGTGAAAGTGCCAGAATAAAATGCTCGCGCTCGTTAAACACGTTAACCGCCTGCTCTACCATATTGCTTTTGTTCGAACGGTCAACCGGTATACCACCAAGCGCGCGAAAAACAAACCCATAAGGCGCACGGAATATTTCATGCTTGCCAAAGAACGAAAAATCCATGTCGAAAATATACCGGGCAAACATACCGTATATCACATCCCAAGCACTGGTATGCGGTGCCATAATCGCCACAAATTTCTTCAACTTGGGAACCTCCCCCTCGGTTTTCCAACCGGTAAGCAGGTAAAAGAAGCGGGCGATTAACTTCATCATATCTGGTAAAAGAACAAATACAGAATTCCTACTGCTTAAACAGTTTTCCACATACGCCCTAATTCGAGCGAATTTTTCTCAAATAATTTCATCTTTGTTGTGAAGCCGTAAGTAAAACGGTTTCACATTGTTAACGAAATAAACCCGCTATGGCTTTATTCGACAAGTGTTTAGATTATAACGATGCTGACGATACCAAAGACAAAGGCATCTACCCCTACTTCCGCCCCATTCAGGAAAGCGAAGGACCGATAGTAAAAATGGAAGGGAGGAAAGTGGTAATGGCAGGCAGCAATAACTACCTCGGCCTGACTTCCCACCCCAAAGTAAAAGAAGCAGCCATTGCCGCGCTCGATAAATATGGCAGCAGTTGCTCCGGCTCCCGTTTTCTTACCGGCACAATCGATTTACATATTGAACTAGAACACAAAATTGCCAAATTCATGGGCAAAGAAGCCGCGCTGCTTTTCAGCACCGGTTATCAGGCGGGGCAGGGGGTAATCTTCCCGCTCATCAGCAAAGGCGATTATATTTTAAGCGATAAAGACAACCACGCCAGCATTGTTGCCGGTAACCTGATGAGTACCGCTATAGGCGCTCATGTAGTGCGTTACAAGCATAACGACATGAAAGATTTGGAGAACCGTCTTCAAAAAATTCCTGAAGGGGCAAATAAACTGATTGTAACCGATGGAGTTTTCAGTGCCCACGGTTTGGTAGTAGATATGAAAGGAATTGTGGAACTGGCGAAGAAGTATAACGCGCAAACGCTGGTAGATGATGCTCATGGCTTTGGAGTGTTGGGGCCTTTAGGAAAAGGAACGGTTCATCACTTTGGGGCAGAAAACGATGTAGACTTGATTGTTTGTACTTTCAGTAAAACGCTGGCTTCTATCGGTGGCTTTGTAGTGGGCGATGAACGGGTGATTAATTACTTGAAACACAAATCTCCTGCCCTTATTTTCTCTGCATCTCCAACTCCGGCAAGTGTTGCCGCAGCCAATGCCGCACTCGACATATTGATTGAGCAACCCGAACTGGCAACGCGCGTCCGCAACAATGCCGACCGCGTTCGCAAAGGTCTGCGCGAAGCGGGGTATAAGGTAATAGATGGGGAAGCGGCAATCGTTCCGGTAATAATAGGTGACGATGAAAAAACATTTACTATCTGGAAAATGCTTTACAATGAAGGCGTTTTTGTAAATGCATTTATTTCGCCTGCTACTCCACCGGGCATGCAAATGCTCCGAACCAGCTATATGGCGAGTCATGAAGACTCGCACCTCGATTTTATCGTTGAGAAATTTGTGAAGGTGGGCAAGCAACTGAATTTATTGAATAAAGATGTTCCGGTTTTGCATTAGGTTGTTAACCGTTAACCGTCATCTGTCAACTAATAAACTATGAGCAAACAACGGCACTACTACAACATTACCGGAAAGAACTCCGCCACGGGTGAAATAATCTATACGCAGCGACCGCTGGTGTGTGACGATAAGTTTGAACAGGATTTGGTAATGCTTGCCTTCCCCATAAAAATGCTGGAAGACATCAGTTCGGTGCTTAAAAATTTCAAACTGCGCGATGATGCCGCTTATTTCTACAGCGAATGTAAAGAAGTGGTAAGCGTTCCGGAAAAACACGTGAATGAGAAAGGAGAAGGCAAGTTGACCTTCATGAGTTACTTCCACAGGTTTCCTGAATCGGTTACTAGTTTTTTTAACGATGCCATTGTGGTAGCGGTTCTTCACCCGTTGGGTAAAATAAATGAACAAGGCCTGCAGGATTACAATATGATTGGTTACATACATGCCAACATTATTGATTTTAAAGATGCAGATGATCAGGTTAAGCAGGGGTATTACTATAACATTCTGCGCATGAGTGAAGCTACCGTAGAGGGGGAAGCTATTTACCGTAGAAAGAGAATTTTTACTACGGTATTTAGTGTATTGCTCGATTTAGTAACAGTGAATGACATACATTTTGTGTATGCCAACATGGGCCGCGAAAATCAAGGCATTTTAGATGCACTCAAAATGAACAGCCAACGCACCGGCAAGTTGTATGAAACTTTTCCGATGCGGAATAACACACAGATTAATTTGCTTTTCGATAGCCGTAGCGCTTCTAAAAAACTGGTGGATATTTCGAAAGATGAGAAGCGGCTGAAGGAGTATTATCAGAAAATAGCAGAGTCGAGACAGAGTTATGTATTTAATCAACTGCACAGCGAGGCAAATTTTTTCAATATGGTCCACCGTATTCTTGGCTCTTCGCCCAGCAGCAAAATATATATGCTGCCCGATGGCAATGGAAACATTGCTGCTGCCGGTTTCTTTATTAATTGGGCAGATTATCTGCATCTGAAACTTCAGAACCCTAAAGGCTTATTCAAGGTAATTGATAACCTTCAGATTATTGACCGCATACTCTACATTACACTATTGGTTGGTGATGAAAAAAGTGCCCGTACGCTTACCAAAGGTGGCGCTTTCCGCTTCAGGAAAGAACACGGCAATCTGGTAACCGTAATGAATGCGCACGAAGGTGACCCGCATTTTGAAGTAAAGAAAAGCATCATCTACGACCCTTTCGTTTACTTCGCCATCTACGACCGTCCGGAAATGTTTGAACGCATGAAAGCCAGAAGTAAGGATGCTCAAGGAAACGTACGCATTTTCATTGACACGCCAATGCTTTAAATATTTTTTTTAAATCCTGCATACTAAAAACAACTAACCAAGCGTTGAATATTCAACATCTGATGTTTCTCATTTCCGGTTTTGCCTATTAAAATTTATTTAGCATCCTAAAATCAACTGTTATGAAAACTAAACAAACTGTCTTTATCGCACTTGCTGTCTGGAGTATTATTTTGATTTCCAGCTGTACCAAGTTAAACAACAACACCATTGCCGATCCTAACGCAAAACAACACAACGAAGATGTGTCGAACACCAAATCTGAATCAGACAACCTGAATACCGACATTAATAATGTGTTGAAAGATGTTCCGGGGTTTGGCAAGAAAGAATACTCTGCTGCCATAACTATCTGCGGTGGCACGGTGGATACATCACAACAATACGCTGCCACTCCTACGGTTACCATCAATTTTGACGGAACCACCGCTTGCGGTAACCCGGCACGCAAACGAAGCGGGCAAATAAAAATTGAATTGATACAGGGAGCGCACTGGAGCGATGCCGGTGCCAAACTGCGCGTAACACACACCAACTACAAAGTTACTTTCGTGAACCTGAACAATCACTATCTTACCTTTAACGGCATTAAGTACCTAACCAACGTTAATGGCTTTGACTGGATCGGCTATTACTTTAGCGGTTCTCTCACCGCACTTATTAAAGAGCGAAGCGATGACATGACCGTAACTTTCGAAAATGGCCAAACAGAATCATGGAATACTGCGCGACTTAGCACATGGGCAATTACCAACTACACCACTATTACTGCCACCATAAATGGCGACAGCATAAGCGGCAATAAAATTATTGATTCCTGGGGAACTACCCGCTTTGGTACTAACTTCACTACCGAAATGATTACACCTTGGAAATCGGGTACTACCTGCGGGTGGTGGAGGCCAACACAGGGCAGATATACCAGCACTACCGATAACTTTTCCGTTACTGCAACCTGTAGTGTTAACCAACAAGGCAATGTTGTTAGCGGCTGTGGTGCTTACGGTTATAAAATTGAATGGAATTACAACAATGGCGCTGCTACCGGCAATGCGGTGATTGCTTACTTTTAAACAACATCAGTTACGGAACAAAAAAGCTCTCTATAACACAGAGAGCTTTTTTGTTCTAAGTAAGATAGGCAGTTCCTTTCCCTTTACCATTAAACTCTACCATTATATGCTCCTGCATAGTGGTAGATAATGACAAGCCAACAAAATCCGGAGATACGGGAAACAGTTTATGCTGACGGTCAACCAGTACTGCCGCCTGTACTTTTTTAGGTGAAAATTCCATTACCGGTTTTAAGGCATAGTAAAGCGTTTTTCCGGTATTGGCTACATCATCTATTACAATAACAGTTTTGTTATCAAGCGATTTTTTACCGAGTACCAGCTTAATTTCCTGTTCCAGCGGTTTTGATTTATTAAGCGACAACTCTAAGAGAATAACTTTGATGCCGTCAATAGCTTCAATCTCTATTTTAAGCTGTTCCGCGTACTCAAACCCGTTTGGTTTAATTCCAATGAGTATTAACTCGCTTTCATCATAATTATCTTCTACAATCTGATAGGCGATTCTTCTGGTTTTCTGCTGTATCTCTTCGCTGTTTAAAATCTGGACTTTTTTCATTTGCTGTAATTATTCTACCACCAATTTTCCTGCCTTCATATTTTTCCCATCTGCATTCATAACGTAATAATATACTCCTTTCGATAACTTATCGTTCCGGTAAATATGTTCTGCTTTCCCGGTATTAAGTTTTATCGCATCAACAGACGAGCCCAACTGATTGTAAATTTTTATCTCACCGGTTTCGAAATTAACTCCTTCAACTTTGAAAGTAGTCTGGGAAGAAAACGGGTTCGGAATCACTTCCAATGAAACAGTCGGGCCATAAACATTTTTAATACCTGTATAAGTACAACTTCCATCGCTAACGTTGGCTTGGGGATTAAAGTTGTTTGCTGTTGAATCCGTACATCCGTACACAGCAGCAATACACCCTCCCGAATCTACATTGGCGAGCGGATTATAATTCAAACAGGAAGTATCCATTGCTCCGAAAGTAATGCAGTTGGTTTGAGTGATCGCAGCAAACCCATTTACTTTGCCATTTCCGTATTCGCTATTGGCCACCGGTCCGGTGAAGGAATCCTTTACCGCAGTGCAGATTAAAGCTGCTCTAATTTCTGCATAAGTAGCTGTTGGACGTTTTTCTAAATACAAAGCCGCAATTCCTGCAACAACAGGAGATGCCATTGAAGTACCTCCGTTCCGTAAATGCTTTCCGCCAAACCCTACTTTGAACCGGTTAATAGGACTGCCCAGTTTTAAACCGATATCATTTAAATCACCTGTACACATAGTAGTACTTCCGGTAGCCATCACATCCGGTTTCAAACGCTCATCTCTTGTAGGCCCAAAACTTGAAGTCTTGAATCTTTTACCAACTACTTCATCGTACAAAACCACCGTTGGCCCTTCCTGATGAAAATTTTCGGTGAGGTTGAAAACATTTGAGTCAACATCCAGATAGTTCGCCTGGTTGGAATAGTTTCCAACTGTAATCACCTTGTCGCTGCATTGCCATGATGAAACAATGGTTTTAAAACGGTCAGGACTTTTGTAGTTCGGTAGTTGGATGGGTACACCGTTCAGTGCATCCAAAACATCCGACCCTCCTATCAGCGCTTCATTACTCCATAAATCAAGTTTGCCGGTTCCTCTTGTTTGAAGACGCCAAAGATTATTGACATTAGACGGATCAATTAGTGCTTCAAAATGATACCTACCTTCATTCAAGGTGACCTGAAGATTCACCTGACCCAACAATACTGTTTGATTGGCATCAAACAAACTTCTGGTGATTGCGACACTGGAATTAACTGAGGGGTTGAAATCCGTAATAACGTTGAAGTAAGCAGTTCTTCCCAGGTTGTTTGCACCGGTATCATTACATCCAATAGCAAATTGCGCGTTCTTAAAATCTGAAGTGTCAGCCCACCAGTCAAAGTATACTGCACTAGCCCA
>CAZBPG010000044.1:11218-28009 GCA_964493695.1 uncultured Chitinophaga sp.
TACTGTATTTAAAAAAAGTAAAAGCGGAGTCCACCGGAATATCGTAACCCAAATGGTGAGAAATATTACCGGCATTACCCGCTGCGGCAACCAACACTCTTCCGTTTCGTTCGTCAAGCAAATTTTCAATCAACTGAGTGGTTAAATCTCTTCCGTCATGAGAACCATAATAATCGCCAATGCTTGTATTAATTACACAAGGCCTGCCCAGCGCATCTGCTTTTTTAAAAATATAATCTACTGCATCAGCCACATGCGTGGCAAAGTTATCGGCACATTGATCTACACGCACCACAATAATTTCGCTTTCCGGTGCCACCCCTGTATACTTACTTAGAAGAAGAGAATCGGCCGCCACTGAATTTCCATTTCCTGCAGCTATACCGGCCACACAGGTTCCGTGACTGTAATCAGGACAGGTTCCGTTATACGGTTCAACGTGCGTGCAATTACCATTATCAATATCTATCCAGTTCCATTCTTTGCCGTAACCGTAAGGCATAGGTGAGTTTGCACCGGTTACACCTTCATCCCAAATATAACGGATACGGGTACTGCCATCCGGATTTTTAAAATCTCCATGCTGCCAATAAATACCGCCATCAATAACTCCCACTATCACTCCCCGACCTTTTAAATTATGCGGTAATGGCAAAGCGCCTTGATGTACACTATCAATATTATTGCGTATGCGTGACGTATCCATCAATGCTTTCCCGCGTATGTTTGGGTTTTCGATTTGTTCAACAGCATACTCGTTTGAGAAAGCTATAAGGTTGATTTCGGGAATCTCAATTGATGCAATACCCTTGTAGCCGTACTTATATCTTCCCCCGTATTGCTCAACCAGTTGCTTAATGCGTATAATATCTCCTTTCACCAACAGGTGAATATTTTCATTTCTTATTTCTCCGTCATTCAGTCTTTTGAAAGTCCGTAAATCGAGTTTTGAAATGGTCTGTGCCTGAATAATTGCAACACCAAACGTAAACAGGAGAATTGACAGGTGTATCCTTTTTATCATAGATGAGTTGAAAATAACTTAATTGTTTTTGTTTCGCAAAAATGTATTTTAGCCGCGACTCATTTATCAACGTATGTTCACCATTCTAGAGGTTGTATTGTTTATAGTCCTTTGCTCAGTTGCCGGTTATTTTTCATACAAAGGGTACTACTTTGTTTATAAGAATATTATGCTTGGAAAGAGCGAAGATTTATCCGGCAACTCTTCTGAGCGATTGAAAAATCTGTTGCTTGTTGCTTTCGGACAGAAGAAAATGTTTAAGAACATTACCCCTGCCGTGTTGCACTTTTTTATTTACGCAGGGTTTATCATCACTCAAATTGAATTACTGGAAATCTTTGTTGACGGCCTTACCGGAAGCCACCGAATTATCTTCCATGCAGTACAAGATGTTGAAGCACTTCGTTTCCTTTATGTATTTACTATCTCGTTTATTGAAGTGGCATCTGTGTTTGTTTTTATAGCAACCGTTGCCTTTCTTTCAAGAAGATGGATACTGCGTGTTCCACGCTTGAACAAACCGGAATTGAAGGGTTTCCCCATAATGGATGCTACCATCATTCTACTTTCCGAAATTTATTTACTCACTTGCATTTTCAGCATGAATACAGCCGATATGGCTTTGCATAACGGAGAGTATGGCTTTTTAGTAAGTGGTTTTTTGATGCCGGTTCTGTCTGGCTGCAGCGAAACCTGTTTGCATGTTGTCGAACGCACCGGCTGGTGGGGACACATGTTAGGTGTGCTGGCTTTGCTGGTATATCTCCCTTACTCAAAGCACTTGCACATTCTTCTCGCTTTCCCCAATACTTACTTCGGGCGTTTGCAACCGAAAGGTTACATCAGCAATATGCCTGAAATAACCAAGGAAATTAAACTGATGATGGACCCCAGCGCAGTTCCTCCACCGGCTGATCCAAATGCAGCACCGGTGAAATTTGGGGCAAAGGATGTGTTTGATTTAAGCTGGAAGAATCTAATGGATGCTTATACATGCACCGAGTGCGGCCGTTGCACCGCGGCTTGTCCGGCTAACCAGACGGGTAAGCTTTTAAGCCCGCGGAAAATAATGATGGATACACGCGACCGGTTGGAAGAAGTAGGAAGAAACCGTGATGCAAATAACGGAGTTTGGAAGGATGACGGAAAGAGTTTGATTGAAAACAATTACATAAGTGTAGAGGAGTTACGGGCCTGCACAACCTGCAATGCCTGCGTAGAAGAGTGCCCGGTACTGATTTCTCCGCTTGAAATTATTGTGCAACTCAGAAGAAATCTGGTGATGGAAGAAAGTAATGCACCGGCCGAATGGAACGGCATGTTTACAGCCATGGAGAATAACGGAGCACCGTGGCAGTTTTCGCAACAGGACAGATTGAACTGGAAAAACGAATAATAGTTATGAGCATGAATGTAAAGACATACGCAGAATATGCTGCCAGCGGTGAAACTCCTGAAGTTCTTTTTTGGGTGGGCTGTGCCGGAAGTTTTGACCAGCGCGCACAAAAAGTAACCCGCTCGTTTGTAAAAATCCTGAATCACCTGAATATAAAATTTGCTGTGCTTGGCACGGAGGAAAGCTGCACCGGTGACCCGGCAAAACGTGCCGGTAACGAATTTGTGTTTCAGATGCTGGCGTTACAGAATATTGAAGTAATGAATACTTATGGAGTAAAGAGAATTGTAACTACATGCCCGCACTGTTTCAATATTTTAAAGAATGAGTACCCATCACTCGGTGGGAACTATGAAGTTATTCATCATTCCACTTTCTTGCAGCAATTGATTGATGAAGGCAGAATAAAAATTACAGATACCGCTTCCTTTAAAGGAAAGAAAATTACCTATCACGACTCCTGCTATTTAGGACGTGCAAACGAGATATATGAAGCACCTCGCAAGGTTTTAGAAGAATTAGATGCTGAGTTAGTGGAAATGAAAAGCTGCCGCACAAAAGGTTTGTGTTGCGGTGCCGGTGGGGCGCAGATGTTTAAGGAAGACGAGAAAGGAACAAAGAGAATAAATATTGCCCGCACCGAAGAAGCACTGGAAAGCAATGCGCAAATTGTAGCTGCCGCTTGTCCGTTTTGCAATACCATGCTTACAGATGGTGTAAAGTCGAAAGACAAACAACAGGAGGTGAAAGTATTCGACATAGCTGAATTGCTCGCAGCCGGTCAGGGATTAGAGACTATTAATCTTTAACTCTTTTCACCTACAGTTTACATTTCATTCATTTATCCTTAACACCGGTCACTGATATTCGTGCCTAAATAGCTTAAGCATGAATGCCAGCGAAACAAAAGTTTTAATTGTTGATGACGAACCGGATATTCTGAGCTTCCTGCGTTACAATCTTGAAAAGGAAAATTACTGGGTGTATGCAGCTACCAACGGGAAAGATGCTCTAAAAATGGCACTAAAGATAAATCCGCAGGTGGTTGTTCTTGATGTAATGATGCCCGGATTAAACGGAATTGAAACCTGTCGAGCAATGCGAGCCCTTCCTCTACTTCGCAGCACTCCTATAGCCATTCTTACGGCAATGAATGAACAGCAAAGTGAAACAGCCTGTTTAGAAGCAGGAGCTAACGATTACATCACCAAACCTATCCGTCCGAAATTGCTGGTGAGCCGGATACAGACTTTGCTGAACGAGGATGAAATGGAAAACGGAAGAGGCTCTTTTAAGGTTGGAACCCTGGAAGTTGACAGAGAAAGATATGTGGTGATCAGCGACAAAAAGAAAATTGATTTACCGAGAAAGGAGTTTGAGTTACTGAGTTTGCTGGTGGCTAAACCGGGCAGGGTTTACAGACGCGATGAAATCAAAGCACTCATCTGGAAAAACGATTCACAAAGCGATGACCGGACAATTGATGTTCACATCTACAAACTGCGCGAGAAAATCGGAGAGCGATACATTAAAACCGTTAAAGGAATAGGCTACAAACTCGATTACTGATTTTTATCTTCCACCTCGTTACTGAAAGACGATTGAAAACGCTCCCATCTGCTCTCCCTATCTTTTAAAGGAACAAAGTCATCAACTAGTGCACCGCTTGCATCAATTACAGGGAGATCTTGCTTCCCGTAAACAGAAAACGAATCTACACTTACCGGTAACAAAGCAACATCCGGTGTTTTCTTTTTAATGAAGCTGCTGAGAAATGAATTCTGATACTGGTCAGTAGCAAGTGCTATTTTTTTAAAGCCCATTTGCTTTGCAAGCTTCCAACTGTAGTAAACATTTTCATTGCCGTGTTCTGCCTTGTCTTCTACAAATGTGTGGCTCGCTGGAATGCCAAGTGAATCTGCTATTGTTTTCATTATCCTCCCTTCTACCCAGGGAGTATGTACAGCACTGCCGGAAAAAATAATGTTCCCGGTTATTCCCTTATCGTAAAGATTTTTTGCCCAAAGTATCCGCACCTTCAACAGCATATTCTGCTGCAACGTATCGTAAGGCAAACCGGGAACAATAATTACATCATACGGTGCAACGGCAACATAATGGTTATAAGTTTTAATAGTACTCCGTTTCAGAAGCCATGAGGTAACAAAGACTAACGCTCCAACCAGCACAGAGAAAACAAACAGTCCGGCAACAAATTTCTTCATGTGCATAAAGCTAACAAAGTCATAAAACAAAAACTCCTGTGCCGGCTTATCCGGCACAGGAGTGTATTCCTTTGTGGAGAGTCTGAAATGGTTTATTTATTCACCACCATTCTCACCACGTTATTTTCTGAACCGTTCTTTACGTTTACAAAATAAAGACCGTTCGCGTAATCATTTGTATTAATCAAAACTGAATTCATGCCGTTGGCCATTTCCTTGTTCATCACCATTAGCTCCCTTCCGGCTAAATCATTTATTGAAATCACCACATCAGCATTGTCTGTGGTTGAAACCTGAAGAGTAACTGCACCGTTATTAGGGTTAGGCAACAAACGAACTACCTGAATCGCATTTGTCAATTCATTTATTCCGGTAACCACACTTGCTGTTTGAGTAGTAGTACATCCTCTTGCACTTGTTACGGTAACCGTGTAAGTTCCTGCAGTTGTGGCAGTTGCTGTAGCTGTAGTAGCACCGGTAGACCAGTTGTAAGTGGCACCGGCAATGTTAGATGCTGTGAGAGTTACCGAAGGTAAAGTACCGCTTTGAGTAACCGTTACACTAAGCCCGTAATTAACAGGACCAGAAGTGTAGTTTTCATCCTGCGGAGTAAACTCAGCCCAGCAGGCTGTCCAGTTGTCTGTGCCAAATGCACCACGATAAGCGGTAGTTGGCAAACCACTTAGCTTAGGACTGCTGAAACTTGCACCGGTTAAAGCCGGTGAACCGCTTTGAAGCGTAAAGTTGAACTGATCCGGATTACCGTAAGGATAAACCAGCTTTACTGTATCATTAGCATTACCGCTTCTGACAATGTTAGCTGTAAGCGGATTAGAAAGATAAATGCTATCGAAAGTTGATTCATAAGCCTGCTCCTTGCAGCCGGCAATAACATTATTCTTAAACTCGAGGGTATCCATGGTGGCCTTGGTTTGCGTGGCGGTTCCTTCTATACGAAGACCGCGTTTGTAACCGATGAACAACGAGTTAAAAATACTGAGACCGGTGTTTCTTCTTAGCCTGAGTGCCCAGCCGTACTTAGCATCAATGGTAGAAGTAGTAGTTGCAGCCGGCCCTACTACTGTAACATTAGAGAATACTCCTTTAGTATAAGGGTCATTGTAAGTTCCGTTGGCATCGTTATCCGATTCAAATGCGTTTGAAATATCGCCCTGGTCAGCAATGGTATCTATACGAACAACCAGACCGTGCTGAACCTGGCCACTGAAACCGTTGTCGGTATCAAAGTCGTCATCACGGCTGCCGTACGAAATAATGTGGTTGGCATTTACGGTTCCTCCGAAAAACTCATAACCATCATCTTGTCCGTAACTAACCATTACATGGTCAATCTTTGTTCTGTTACCTACACCTCCCAATGTTAAGCTGTTCAACTCGCTGTTACTGCCGCATACATAACCGGCATATTCAATGCGCACATAGCTGATAACGCCTGAACTATCGTCCGCTGCATTGCCACCGAAATCATAATCGGTAGTGGTTCCGCACTCCAGGCGGCCTTGTATAGAGTTACCGCCTCCGTCTCTGAAATTAACCGGTGCAAGACCGCAAATGGCTAAGCCTGCCCAATCGCCTCGGGCACGCGAACCCGCGGCCTGGTTAGATGTAAAAACTATAGGCTGTTCAGGGGTACCCTGCGCAATAAGTTTGGCACCGGCTGCTATAACCAGACGGCTCAAGGTGGTTTTATCGCCACGGACGATAGTTCCTTCCTGAATAGTAAGGGTCGCTCCGTTCTTTACGATAATATCACCGTAAATAATGTAATTGTTGTTGTTGATCCACGTGGTGCTTGTGGTAATGTCTGTTGAAACGGTTATGTTTGCTGCATAGGTGTTTAACCCTACCAGTACCGCTATAAGCGCTCCGATTTTTTGTAGAAATTTCTTGTTCATTGTTTTTGTTTTTGTGTGCTGCAATAGTGCACTTGGCGTATAACCGGCAGGTTTCGCCAACGTTAAATAATTGTGTACTTCTAATTTTAACGTTTGGCAACAACCTCCGCCTCATCCTAAATCCTTCTCCACCTCACCTGCCC
The DNA here is from genome assembly GCA_964493695.1 of uncultured Chitinophaga sp. Lineage (GTDB taxonomy): Bacteria > Bacteroidota > Bacteroidia > Chitinophagales > LD1 > Bog-950. The sequence continues at coordinate 17,923 of CAZBPG010000044.1, forward strand.
TTCGGACATCCTCTCCATTTGGAGAGGAGAAGCGGAATGAATCCCACTCTGTTTGAGAAGGTGTTGAACAGCCCCTCTTATTTGAAAAATAAATTTGGAATTATCATTTACTTTATCGTATATTTGCGATAAACAATAAAGAAATGGCACAAAACAAAAAACAGGAATTTGATAAAGACGAGATTGAACTGGCTGATTTTGCCAAGGCCTTCAGTCATCCGGCACGCATTGCTATACTGAAAGAGATTGCCAAGTGCGAATCGTGTATATGCGGAGAGATAGTAGAGGTGCTCCCGTTGGCTCAGTCTACCGTATCGCAGCATTTAAAGGAACTGCTGAATGCCGGTGTTATCAGCGGCACCGTAGACGGAACCAAATCGTGCTACTGCATTAACTGGAAGACGTTTGAAAAGTTTGAAAAGACCTTCGCAAAGTTTTTTCACAAAACCAAAAGCTTTGAAGAAAAGCGCAACTGCTGTTAATTATTTCATCATCATAAAACAATAGAAATGGAAACTTCAGAAACAATCAAACAAAATGTAAAGCAGAAATACACTGAAATTGCTTTGCAGAACAAAGAAACAAATGCTTCCAGCTGCTGCGGTGCAGGTGGCTGCTCCACCGATGTAACCAACATCATGTGCGATGACTACACCAAACTGGAAGGTTACAATCCAGATGCAGATTTAGGTTTAGGCTGCGGATTACCTACACAGTTTGCCAAAATTAAAAAGGGCGATGTGGTCCTCGATTTAGGCAGCGGTGCGGGTAACGACTGTTTTGTTGCCCGCCACGAAACGGGTGAAACCGGTAAGGTAATAGGCATTGACTTTACCGAAGCTATGATTGAAAAAGCCCGGCTGAATGCGGAAAAACTCAACTTCCATAATGTGGAATTCCGCCAAGGGGATATTGAAAAACTACCGGTGGGCGGCAACATTGCCGATGTGGTAGTGAGCAATTGTGTGCTGAACCTTGTACCTGACAAAGAAAAAGCATTCAGCGAAATTTACCGCGTGCTTAAACCGGGCGGACACTTCAGCATCAGCGATGTGGTGCTGGTAGGCGACTTACCCGAAGCTATAGTAAAGGATGCCGAAATGTATGCAGGCTGTGTAGCCGGTGCACAGCAGAAAGCTAAATACATGAGTGTAATTCACAATACCGGTTTTACTAACATCACCATTCAGAAAGAAAAGGCGATTGTGGTACCCGAGGATATTCTGCTGAACTACATTAGCCGCGAAACCATTGATGAATACAAGAAAAGCGGCAAAGGGATTTACAGTGTTACCGTATATGCCGAAAAACCAAAAGCAGAAAAAACCTGCTGCGGACCTGAGTGCTGTAACTAAATTGTGTCAGACTTCCGAAGTTTTAAAAACTTCGGAAGTCTTAATTTTTATGTATGAAAAAAAATATCCTGTTTGTTTGTATAGAAAACAGCAACCGCAGCCAGATGGCGCAGGCCTTTGCTGTTATTCACGGAAAGGAAAAGGTAAATGCCTACAGTGCCGGTTCGCGGCCTTCGGGTAAAATAAACCCTAAGGCTGTTGCCGCCATGCGCGAACTGGGGTACGACTTAAGCGCACACGATTCAAAAGCCTTAGACGAAATACCGGATGCGGAATATGAGTATGCCGTAACCATGGGTTGTGGCGATGCCTGCCCTTTGGTGCGCGCCCGGCACCGCGATGACTGGAACATACCTGACCCGCGCGATATGAACGAAAGTGATTTCAGAAAAGTGCGGGACCTGATTGAAGAGAAAGTAAAAGAGTTGCTGAAGAAGTTGTAAAACGAAAAAGCCCTGCCGGTAATTGGCAGGGCTTTTTATTGCTGCTTATGTAACCGGTCAGACTAATGTCAGACCTGAGTTACTAATTATTATACCGCACGTTGGTAAACACCCCATCGCGCACGGAGGTAGTATCGGGACCGGTTACACGGCCTGCTGTAAACCAGAAAGTGCCGCTTATAATTTTGCGCAAAGTATCCTGCGCGGTTATCACCACTTTGCCTGAATCTCCGGGCTCCATAGTATAGGCCTCGCCATGATACGCAAAACTTACTGCACCTATAGGCAGCGGTTGGTTGAGAGCACCCGGAGGAAACATAAAAAAGAGAGGGTTGCCATTGTTGCCGTAAACGCGTATGCTGGGGGTAAGCTGCTGGCCATACACATGGGTGCTGCCTGAAGCCACAAAATTACTGTTGCCTACTATGCATGAAATGGTAGGTGCATCGGGGCAGTTGGCGCAAGCTGCACCGCAGTCTATTTCGGTTTCGCCTCCGTCCATTATGCCGTTGTTGCAGAGGGCGGTTTTATCGTCTGCAACGGTTTCGCAGCTGTATATACCGGTTAGTAAAATAAAGGCGGTGCAAAGTGTAACGAGTTTTTTCATGTGCATTGATTTTGAGCGTTTGTTTTTTTGTTTTCAGTTTTTAAATCTACACTTTTTATTTATTCAGCAAACAGAGGGGGAATGTGTGAAAGAAGAAAGCCGCCATGGAACCATCACCTCTTTCTGAACTCTCCCATTACAATGCCCGCTGCTACCGCAGCATTGAGGGATTCTGCCATGCCAAATTGAGGAATACAAATACGGTGAGTGATAAACGGAATCAGTGGCTGGCTTATGCCGTTAGCCTCATTGCCGATAACGACAAAACCTGTGCTTTCAAGAGTGGTCCGGTAAATATCTTCACCATTCATAAAGGTGCCGTATACTTTCAGGTGCTTATTGGCATTGAAAAGGCTTCTTAAATCGACATAGGCGCACTTCATACGAAACAACGAGCCCTTGGCGGCACTCACCACTTTGGGGTTATAGATGTCAACTGAATTTTCGGAAAAGAAAACCCTGCTGATACCAAACCAATCTGCCGTGCGGATAATAGTGCCGGCATTGCCGGGGTCGTTGAGGTTGTCGCAAACAACCACCAGTTCATTTTGTATTTTGAATGCTGAATTCTGAATTTCAGCAGCTGGAATATTTGCTACTGCAATTACCTGATTCGGATTTTCTTGTGTAGAAATTTTCCGCAACTCATTTTCGTTAACCTCTGTTAACTCTACTCCTCTGTTTCTAACTTCGTAATCGGCTCCCCGCAATTGATAAATGGCATCAACTTTGAATTGACTGGTCAGTAACTCGCGAACCAGTTTATCGCCTTCCACCAAAAATTTGCCATACATTTGGCGAAACTTTTTTTGGTGAAGCGAGCGGAGAAAAGAAAGTTGTGTTTTAGAAAGCATGACGGGAAATTAGAAATACGAAATTAGAAATACGAATCTCTAAACAAACCCATAAGCTGAACAACCAAAAAAACAAGAAACGAAGCCTTTAAACCCTGAATGCAGAAAAACCTAACTCTTTTCATTTACCCCCTTCTCTGCCTCTGCGTTATTCTGCTTTCCCTCCCCTCCTGCCGGGTGGTAAAAAGCCTAGACGAAGGGCAAAGTTTATTGGTAAAAAATAAGTTTATCCTAAAGAACAACACCAATTTTACCGAAAAAGAAAAGACACGCGAAGACCTGGGGAAGATTGCGGCACAAAAACCCAATCAGCGTTTTGTAGGTATCCTTCCATTCCGCATGTGGCTGTATTACAGCGCTACGCACGGCAAGCGACTTACTAAGTTTAAGCAATGGATTATCGACAAAGTGGGCGAAGCCCCGGTGGTATACGATTCTACATTGGTGAGTAAAAGCGTGACTAACATGGAGAACTACCTGTTCAACTACGGGTATTTCCATGCGCGGGTAACCGATACGGTTATCACGAACAAGAAACGCACGCGCATTCAGTTTAATGTAGAAACCAAAGAACTTTGGAAAATTGGCGATGTGGCATTGCCGAATGGCCACAACACCTGCGATTCGCTGGTGCGCGAGGCGCGCAAAAACATTTTCCTTAAAAAGGGCGACCGGTTCAGCATTGTTAGTTTAAAGAACGAGCGCGACCGTATTGAAAATGTGCTGCGAAACAACGGCTACTTCTTTTTCAACCGCGAGTATGTAACCTTCGATTTGGATACCGCTTCGCAAAGCCATACTGTGAACATTAAAATTACCATCAACCAGCCCAGCGACAGTACCCAGCACGAACAGTACCGTATCAACAACATTTACATCATATCCGATTATGCTGCCGAGCGCCTCAGCGATTCTACCCTCCGCGATACGGTAATGGCCGGTGAATACATGCTGATTGCGCAAAGGCCTAATTTCAGAAAAGGGGTGCTCATAGATGCTGTTTACTTTAAGCATGATGACCTTTACATGAAAGACAAGGAGTTGAAAACCATCAACCGTTTTTCCCTGCTCGGTGCTTTCAAGTTCATCAGTTTAGATTACTCCCGGGTAAAAGATGCCGCGGAAAACTATCTCGACTGCATCATCTCGCTTACACCGGCAAAGCGTCAGGCGGTTACCGCCAGTGGCGAAGTAAATGTAACGAACGAAGGCTTGTTCGGAACGGCTGTTACTCTTTCGTACAAAAACAAAAACCTCACAAAAGGTGCCGACCAGCTTTTGTTTGACGTATCGAGCGGGGTGCAGTTAAAATTCAGTAAGAAAGAAAAGGTGCAGGTGATAACCGCCACTGCCGGTGTTAATGTTACTTATTACATCAATAAGTTTTTAGTTCCTTTTCGTGCCAAAATTTTTTCGCGCAACACCAACCCCAGGACAAAAATTTCGGTAGGCTATAACTTCGAGCACCGGTTCGACTTCGATACACTTGGCGATGTTGCCTTTCTGTATCAGTTGCACCATTTCAATTTTGCATTTGGTTACGAGTGGGCAGAGAACAGAAATAAAACACACCTTTTCAACCCTATTGCAGTCAGCTTTTACCTGTTGCCTAAAAGGGGCGATGAATTTGAACGAAGACTGGGATTGAATCCGATTCTTAAAAGCAGTTTCGAAGAGCAGGTAATTATCGGCCCCAACTACACCTTTACTTTCAATAATCAGAGGACTGATAAGGATAAAACCACCATGTATTTCCGGACCAATATGGAAACAGCCGGCAATGTTATTTATGCCGGTTTTAAAATGGCAAACCCTAAAAGCGCCAACCAGACTTACCTTATTGCCAAGCGTCCGTTCTCTCAATACTTCCGTATTGATGCCGACTGGCGTAACCGGTTTATGATGGATAATCACAGTTCTTTCGCCATGCGAACCTATGCCGGTATAGGAGTGCCTTACGGCAATTCAAAAGCCCTTCCTTTCGTGAAACAGTTTTTTGTAGGCGGGCCAAACAGTTTGCGCGGTTTCTTAATTCGCGAAGTGGGCCCCGGTGGCTACTCCGACCCATCGGCTTACGATTCGGAAACCGGTGCAAAAACAAACACCGGGTTCTTCAACCAAACCGGTGACATAAAATTAGAAATGAATGCAGAGATACGTTTCGATATCTACAAATGGCTGAAAGGTGCGGTGTTTGCCGATGCCGGTAACGTATGGCTGATTAGAAAAGATACGCGGATAAACGGGGAGTTTAACTTCAAACGTTTCTGGAGCGAGTTTGCAGTAGATGCCGGTGCCGGTCTTCGTTTAGACTTCAACTTCTTTGTTATCCGCTTCGATTACGGTTTCCCTCTCCGCGACCCGCGCAGGGTAGTGGGCAAACGCTGGCAGTTTCAAAACGGGCAGGCTTTCAAGACCGGGCAGTTTCAGTTAGCAATCGGTTATCCTTTCTAAGAATTATGTCATGCTGAGCGGAGTCGAAGCATTTGTCCTTCAATTGCGGTAAGAACTTCTGTTCTTCACCCAATTGCTTTTTACACCGGTCTGACCTTTGCCATTGTTGGTCGCCTGACCACCAACTTTCTTCGAACTAAAAATATTTCCCGCTATCAAAGCAGCAATTTCCATTTCATCATCGGCTTCATTCTTCAAATACTCCGGTTTAAAGTTTTTGCCTACAAAGTTGGTATCGAACTTTCCAGAAACAAAATCTTCATGTTGCAAAACAAACTTGCCGAAGGCAAGCGTGTTCTTAACACCAACAATTTTATAGTCGTCAATCGCACGGAGCAAGCGGTCAATGGCTTCGTTTCTGTCTTTACCGTAAGCAACCAACTTTGCCAGCATAGGGTCGTAGTAAATAGGAATATCCATTCCTTCTTCGTAGCCGTCATCCACCCGTACACCTGGTCCTTCAGGTTTCTTGTATTGAACGAGTTTGCCGATATCCGGTAAGAAATTGTTCATCGGGTCTTCGGCATAAACGCGGAGCTCGATGGCGTGTCCGCGCATTTGCAAATCTTCCTGCGCAAAACTCAGCTTCTCTCCTCTGGCAATCTTTATCTGCTCTTTCACTAAATCAATACCGGTTATCATTTCCGTTACCGGATGTTCCACCTGCAGGCGCGTGTTCATTTCGAGGAAGTAGAAATTCAATTCTTCATCCACTAAAAATTCAACCGTTCCCGCACCAATGTAAGCACATGATTTACCCACCTTCACGGCAGCTTCACCTATCGCTTTTCTCTTTTCAGGAGTTAAACAACTACTCGGTGCTTCCTCCACTACCTTCTGGTGCCTGCGTTGAATAGAACATTCCCGTTCGAAGAGATAAACAATGTTGCCGTAGTTATCTCCGAGTATCTGCACCTCAATATGCTTTGGCGAGCCCACATATTTTTCTATGAACACACTTCCATCTCCAAAGGCGCTGATAGCCTCACTTTGTGCGCGCTGCATTTGCTCTTCCAGTTCATCGGATGAATTCACCACCCGCATTCCTTTTCCCCCACCACCGGCACTTGCTTTTATCAGGATAGGATAACCGATTTTTTCTCCCAAGGCTTTTGCTTCGCTGACATCCATAATTGCACCCTCGCTTCCAGGCACCATAGGAATCTCAAACTTCTTAGCTGCTTCTTTGGCCGCAAGTTTACTTCCCATCACTTCAATAGCTTCGGGAGTTGGCCCTATGAAGGTAATTCCGTTTTCTTCCACCAGTTTGGCGAAGGTTGCGTTCTCACTCAAAAACCCATAGCCGGGGTGAATGCCATCCACACCAAGCATTTTTGCTACTTCCACAATCTTCTCTCCTCTCAAATACGATTCCTTCGAAGAGGCAGGGCCAATACAAATCGCTTCATCGGCATAGCGCACATGCGGAGAATTCCTATCCGCTTCCGAGTAAACAGCTACCGTTTTAATACCCATTTCTCTCGCACTCTTCATTACGCGCAGGGCAATTTCTCCACGGTTGGCTACTAAAATCTTTTTCATTCAACTGCGTTTATGTTACATAAGCAAACATGCAAAAATATTTCGGGTGCGTTCAATTCTTCTCAGCGAAACTTCCGTTTTGTGTCATAACAAAATTTAGTTGTTCCAATCTTAGGAAATGATGTAACGCACTTTAATTTTAAACGCTTCAATTTTCATCCACAAAAAATTAGTTCAGTAAATGTATTTAGCAGGAACCGGTAAGGGAGATATAACAGCATTTAAAAAAGGCGCAGGAATGTTGGGCTACGGCATTCATTATAACACGATGGAAGAGATTGAAACTCCGCTCTCTGCCCGTGCATTTATTTTTATTGATAAAAACACCGCACGCAAAATCTGCTTCGTGAATTGCGAATTGGGTTTCATCACTATTGCATTAAAAAAGGGGGTGCTGAAATATTTGGAACGTCATCATGCAGACCTGAATTACAGCGAAGATAATTTGATGCTGACCGCCCAACATACGCACAGCGGCCCCAGCGGTTATTCTTATTATGGTTTGTACAACCTGAGCACCCCGGGTTTTGTGATTGAGATTTACAAAAAGATTGTTGATGGAATTGTTGAAGCAATCCTGAACGCTGAAAAAAATATTCAACCGGCTAAACTGCAATGGAGCACCGGTATGATGGAAACCGATAAGGATGTTGCGTTTCAACGTTCTTTTGAGGCGTATAACCTGAACCCTGAAGTAAATCCTAAAATAACTTTCGAGCAGCGCAACATTGGTTTAGACCGCGAAATGACTTTGCTTAAGGTGGTGAATGAAAACGGAACGGAAGTTGGCAGCATCAACTGGTATGCGGTTCACCCTACCAGTTTACCGAACACCAATCATAAACTTTGCTACGATAATAAAGGCTACGCTTCTGCCTTTCTTGAAAAATATTTTGCCGATAAAGGAAACTCTAACTACATAAGTGTATTTGCGCAGGGCAATTGTGGCGATGTTACTCCGCGGGTGAAATACAACCCCATCTATCCGTTTCAACGCGGGCAGTGGGAAGGAAAATTTCCGGATGATATTGAGAGTGCGAAATACAACGGCAATGTACAGTTCGAAAAGGCAAAAGAAATTTCGGAGCAGAAAGAACAAAAGGAAATTACCGGTGAGGTAGATTACGAACTGATGTTTGTAAACTTTACCGATGTTACTGCCGACCCGAAATTCGCCAACGGAAAAACCAACGCACAAACACATGCTGCTACTATGGGCGTTGCCTTTTTTACCGGTACCCGTATTGATGGCCCCGGTCTGCATCCGGTGTTAGGATTTATTGTAAAACGTTATGCACGTTTTATCAAGTGGCTGGAGTTGTTCAAATCGAAATTCGGAAAGCCCGAATACCGGAAACTGATTGAAAGAAAATATCAGGCACAGGGCGTAAAAGATATAATGATTGAGAGCAATGCCCGCAGGGTATTGGGCACTAAAATGCTGAACAAGATTATTATTCCGGCATGGGCAGACCCGGCTATTGCTTCGTTCAAGTACTTTTATAAAAAGGTAGGGCACCTGAACCGGCCGTGGACACCTAAAATTCTTCCCATTCAGTTATTTATTATAGGAGATATTGCTTTGGCCGGTTTTCCTTTTGAGATAACCACTATTGCCGGTAAACGGTTAAGAAAATCGTTGGAGGAAACGTTGGCGGCACGCGGTGTTAAGCGCGTAATTCTTTGTCCTTATGCCAACGGTTACAGCGGTTACATGACCACCAACGAAGAATATCAGGCACAGATTTACGAGGGCGGCCACACTGTTTTCGGACAGTGGAGTTTAGCGGCATTGCAAACCAGGTTTGATGCGCTGGCGAAGGAATTGCTGAAACCGAAAGAGGAAAGGAAGTTTGTGCACGATGCCATACCGCCCGATTTTACCGAAGAAGAATTGAATCATTTCCCTTTCTACAAACGTGCGTGGTATATACGGCAGGAGTTGATACGTGCGAGGAAGATGGAGAGAAGTGGTGCTAATTGAGAGAATTAGCTGATTAGCAAATTAGCAGATGTGAGAGTTCGGAAGTTTGAAAATTTGGAAACGAAAAACCCGATTTGGCGAAAAAGTGAGATTTTGAACTGAACATTTCTCTAAAAAAAATTCTTTCTTTTCTTTTTTCTTTTTACACTTGTATCATCTGCCGAAGTGCTTGACGGAGGCGGGTAGCAGACACCCGCCAGCTTTTTTTACGCACCCTGCCATTACCGGGTTTTGATGTGTTCTACATGCCCTTCGGAACATGTCGAACAGCATGTGCAGCCCTTTTTCTTTCTGGCAAAATTTCAAGCTGCCTATAACAATGTCGGCATAATCGCGTCTGCTAAAAACATCAGCCCATTGATGCACAGTAAACGTAACAAAGTATAAGCCGAATTGGTCTTTAATGGTATATGTAAACGCCATGCAGTAAATTTATCTGGAATAAAGCAGATTACAAATCTGCAACCATCGGTAAGTTCGACATGCCCTTTGGAACATGTCGAACAGCATGATTGCAAATCCCGAAAAGCGATGGGTTTACATACACTTTCGCTGTTCTACATGCCCTTCGGAACATTTCGAACAGCATGGTTATTAATAGTATGGCACAAGAAGCTTGGCTCGACCCCGGCTTCATTCTTGCGCCAAAGGGGGGTTTTCTCCCGCAGTGTCCCGAGGCGGAGACACTGCGGGGGAGAAATAAAGTAACGAATTTGCTGTTCAACATGTTCCGAACAGCATGAATCTGTTTGTCATAGAACGATGGTATGTAAAAGCGACTTATCTACAAGGCTGTGGACTTAATCCATAATTGATGTGCTATGTTAATAGTAAGGATAATCTAAAGT
>CAZBPG010000045.1:0-27662 GCA_964493695.1 uncultured Chitinophaga sp.
TGGGTGTTTGCATAAACCAAATATAACACAGCACATCAATTATGGATTAAGCCAACGTAAGTAAAGAAACTACATCACCAGTAAGCGTTTTGTATATTTCTTTTCCCCTTCGCGGAGCGAGTAGAAGTAAATTCCCTTTTCCAACTGCTGTGTGTTCAGTTCTGTTTGGTATGTTCCGGGGGCATAACTGCCTTCGGCAATGGTTTCTATTTCCCGTCCCACCTCATCGAATAACTTAATTTGAATATTCCCACCGGTGGTTTGAAACTCAATGATTGTAGAGTTGTTGGCAGGATTCGGATAGTTACGGAGCATCTCGTTTTCGTGACCGGTAATCTCATTTACATCAGTAGCGCAACTTACATTGAATAAGTCAAGCGTCTGGAAACTCTGAAGCATGGCGGCACTTACTTCTGCATCGGGAATACAAAACCAGTTTTTAAGTATGGATGTGTATATAGACCGGAAATCGAACTGCATTGGCAGGTTATCGCTGGTAGTGGCATTGGCCGGTATCAATGGATTGGTACCGGTTAGCCCTCCTTTTACTTTGCTTCCGAAAAGAATAACGGGCAGAGAAGAACCGTGGTCTGTTCCCAGACTCGCATTCGACTTTATTCGTCTTCCAAACTCGGAAAAAGTCATTCCTATTACTCTATCCTGCTGACCCATCAACGTGATATCGTCTTCGAATGCCACAATAGCATCTGAAATTTTTTTGAGCAAATCTGCATGTTCACCGGTTTCTGTTCCACCGGTTGAGTCTACCTGTGAGTTATGGGTGTCAAAGCCTCCAAGGTTTACCATATACACTCTTGTTTGTAAACCACCGCCTATCAGTTGCGCTACTATCTTCAACTGATCTGCCAATGAATTGGTTCCTGTTGCAGGATAAAGTGCAGAAAGGTTTGGTTGGGCAAGCGCAGCATTTTTTATAACGGTGGCGTACTGTTGCGTCTGAATGGAAGTGGCACGAATAAAACTTAACTCATGTCCTGCCGGTGTATTGGGAGCCGGATCGTAGTTGCCGGTAGTAAGTTGATAGAAACTGGAAGCAGAAGTGATAGCAATTCCCATACCTACGGTAGGTCCCTGCAAAGCGGTGGAAGCAATATTTCCTATCTGCAGGGCAAGCGGGTCAGGGTCGGTTGCGTTCGGATAACCGGGAGGATAACCAGGATACTCCTGATCTAAAAATCTTCCCACCCAACCGGATGTAAGATTTTGGTTTGAATCGGAACCAGTAAGCCAGATATCAGTGGCGCGGAAATGCGAGAAACTTGGATTCGGATAACTAACGCCCTGCACAATAGCCACCTGCTGATTGTTATACATGTTTTGTAAGCCGGTTAAGGAAGGATGCAGGCCGGTATCTACCGTACCGTTAAGAGGCAATACCAAATTTTGATTTATAAGGATATTAGCGCGAGCCGTTGAAAGAGCCGAATACTGGTCTAACGGAATAACAGTATTTAATCCATCGTTTCCTCCGTTGAGTTGAATGAGAACCAACACCCTGTCGGTCTGAGTGGCAGCGCGAAGCATTTGCTCGAACGCACTCCCTTTTCCGAATGCCTTGAAGGAAAGACCGTTGATGAGAAACGGAAGAGTGGCAACCGGTAGTGCACGTTTGATGAAGGTTTTCCTTTTCATGCTGTTTATTTTTTTGTTCTCTTATTTTAATTGGTATTCTGCCATATCCATCAAGTATATGTACATAGAACTAAGACGCGTTTCTACGGTGTTCTTGTAATTGATATCAGTTGGATTGTTGATGTATAGGCCCCATGCATCCGTCCAGTAATGGTCAGCGTTTTGGTTTGACAACAGAATAGTTTTCAGGAATGCAGTTTGTGTTGCTCCGATATCATTCGAACTTAGCAGTGCTGCACTGTCGGCAATTAAAAGATTCGGGTCAGCGGGAGTAGGGAACTGTTGTGCAAAGGCAATCAAATCAATCTTCAGGGTTACTCCATAGCGGGTGTATCCGTTAATGGCGGCAAGAACATCTGTAATCTGGTTACGCATAGGTAGAGTATCGCTGTTAATCCATAGCTCGTGATACTGAGGTTCCTGATAGTATGCAGGCCAACCTGCCACACTTGGCGGATCACCGATGTCCATGGTAAGCGAGTAAAGGGAATTCCAAACAATTCTCCATCCGTTATACTGGTTGGTCAGATTTGCGGAATCAGGAAATGCTATGTTGTATTGTCTGCAGGTTCCAATTGTATGATCAACAGGGTTTTTGATATGGCAACCCATGTTCAGCATATCGAAAAAATGTTCGCTCTTGAAAAGGGCGCGTAAAGCCGGAACTATATCCCAGTTGTTCTGAACCAGTAAATCAGCCATCGGTGTAATGATGTCTGTTTCTACCTGTGTGTCTATTACATAATAAACAAACCAGCGGTACAGTCTGCGGCATAGATATTTGGCGGCTTCATTCTGTTGAAATATCATATCCATCAACAGGTCTGTTTCCAATGCTCCGTTTGCTCCGCTTTGTCCGGTTATTACAGTGTTGTTGTAAAAAGCGGAAAACTGCTTGTTGTTAGTGTCGTGCTTGGTGCTATCGAAGAAAGAGGTAATCGTGTTGCTGTCTATTTTCCAACCGGTGAGTACTTTAGCTGCTGCTTTTACATCATCTTCTGTGTAAAGTGAGTCCGGTCCCTTTCCAACAGTGAACAGTTCCTGCAATTCACGTCCGTAGTTTTCGTTCGGTGCATTCTTGGTGTTGGTGTTGCCATTCAGATAAACCAGCATTGCCGGGTCAGTGGTAACCAATCTTGTAAGAGTCTTAAAGTTTCCAAGTGCATTAGCCCGTAACAAGGCATTGTGTTTATAGGCATAACGCGAATCACCGTAAATGGTGGCCTGTGTAGCAAAGTGATTATGCCAGAAGAGCGTCATCTTCTCAGTCAGGTTTCGTTCCTGATTAATCATCTGTCCTATCCACCAGTATTTAAAACTACCTCTTCTTCGTCCGTTGGCATTTACGCTGTTTGTATTGGCAGGTGCGTTTACCCAGGTTTGCCCGAAAGGAATATCTGCATCGGTAAAATTTGCATCGTTGTACGCATTAAGAGGCGGCTGAGGAGTTGGGGATGATGTAAGCAACGCAGTAAGTGTCTGGTCAAGTGTCATTCCTGAAAAGGCAGCGAGGTCGGCTTTGGTAACTCCGAAGAGCGTTCTGCGGAGTAAATGAGATAGCTCTGTTGTTCCGAAGGTTCCCGCATAGGGATTCAATGTAGAGGTAGCGCGGCTGCTGAAATGCGGCAAAGTTTTATTCGCAAACTCATTGACCGGTGCTTCTTTCACGTTTATTTTCTCTGAAGCGAAAGCATTTTCGGAAACATTGCCGAGAAACTCTGAGCGTTTAATTTGTTTCATGTCAGGAACGGTTTTGTTGGAAAGACAGAATGATGACTGAAAAGTAGAAAGAAAGTTTAATGAGGCAGTAGAATCATATTCAACATACAGTAAACGTGACCTTCAACTTTTCAAAATTGACTTTATACTTGCCAAAGGTACATTAAAACAAAAAACTATTTTCCGCTTTTGTTTCTGGTACCTATTTAACTCTGAAAACAGCATGACTAAACTCGCTAAGATATTTGAGAACAATAAAACATGGGTAGCAGAGAAACTGGCTGTAGACCCTTCTTACTTTGATAATCTGGCAAAAGGGCAAACGCCTGAATTCCTCTACATAGGCTGTTCAGACAGCCGGGTTACTGCAGAAGATTTGATGGGCGTACAGCCCGGTGAAGTGTTCATTCACCGGAACATTGCCAACATGGTTATCAGCATAGATATGAACGTAATGTCTGTGCTGATATATGCAGTGCGACACTTAAAGGTAAATCACATTATTGTTTGCGGGCATTATGCCTGCGGTGGCGTAAAGGCGGCAATGGAGTCTCGGGATTTAGGCATTTTAAACCCGTGGTTGCGAAACATAAGAGATGTTTACCGGTTGCATAAAGACGAGTTAAATGCTATAGATGATTTGGAGAAACGATATGATAAACTGGTAGAATTAAATGTGCAGGAACAGTGTATTAACGTTGTTAAAGCAGCATCTGTACAACAGGCATACAAGGAAAGAGGGTTGCGTGTGCATGGCTGGGTATTTGATATCCATACCGGTAAGCTGATTGATTTAAACATTGATTTCCCTAAGATACTGGCCAACATCATGGAGATTTACAAACTGGATTGAATCACCGGCTATTGGTTTTTGGGAAAGTGTAAATAAAAAAGGGATGAAGCAATTCATCCCTTTTTTATTTATTCTAGGTAGTATTATTCGGTTACAATAAACTTCCTGGTATATACAACCCCGTCAACATTAAGTTTGGCGAAATAAATACCCGAAGCCAGTTTCTCTCCGTTACCGATAGTTATTTCATGTAAGCCTTCGCTTTCGGTTTCTGCACTCATGTTGGCCACGAGTTTACCGGTAACATCCAGTATGCTTGATTCTACTTTAGCTGTACTTTCTAAAGAGTAAACTAATTTACCGTTATTGTTCATAGGGTTAGGCATTACTTCGAAGTAAATTCCCTTCTTGCTGTCGTCATTAATAGCAGTAGAAGTGGCCAGCGGCTGGCTGGTATACATGTAATACCAAAGGTTCATTTCTCCATCTGTTTGGGTGCTGAAGAAAAGAGTGTTTGCTGTGTTATTGTTATAAGTAGCTTTTGAAACTAAACCGGCTTTTTTGTTTCCGTATTTGCCGAATTTAGTCGGTCTCAGGTTAGGCCAGTATTCGATAGGAGGGTGTTGCCAACTCCAAACTCCCGGGCTTGTATTATTCTCGTAGTAAGAGCCGAAGTTAGTTTCCAGGCCTCCGCCATCATATACTTTATCTCCCAAAGTACCGGTGGAATCTCTTTCGTAAAGATCGAAGTCTGTTCCCCATTCGTGGGTATGGCCGGCTATCATCCACAGGTAGCGGGTTTCCTTGGTGCCGTTGTTAACCGGATCATCGTAGGTCATAGTGTGAACACCGGTTGGAATAATTAAACTCAGTATTTGCTGCGAAAGCTGAGATTTCATTTCGATAGTGGAAGTACTTCGCGGTTTGAAATAAACGTTGAAGTAGAAATCGCAGGGAAGGACAAACGATGCGTTAAAGTTTTTGATATGGTAGTTCATATCCAGCACTGTCTTCTGATCCCAGAAGAGACCGGTTCCGGTAGGTAATACCAGGTTAGCATCGTTCTGCCAGGAAGAGGTAAGGTCTTTATCACCGTCAAACGAAGTAGTGAGCAATTCTACTTTAGCAAGATTATTTACGTTCGATGCATTGCTATTGGTAGCGGCAGTAGTATCCCAATACTTGAATAAAAGAAAGTGGTGCGATTGCTGATTCATAAAACCATCAATCTCATACACCTCCGGAAGGGTAGGGAAGTTTACTTCCTGCTGTTGGCAATACTCCTGCTCAATTTCACCGGTAATAGGCAGGAAGATAGGCCCCATGCGAAGACGGATACCGGTTCCGGCTGCCGGCCGTGGCGGCTTGGGAAGGAACCGGTTAATGCCGTTGGCATCTAGTGAGTCGTAAAACTGGTTTACTAAACCCCAATCCGGTTTCGGTTCACTGCTGGAGTAGGTTTTCTTTGCTCCGAAAGTAATCCACTGGCGGATGTACTCAATTTCTCTTTTATCTAACTGCTGACCGTTGATGTCTTTCATCAGCGCACCTTCGTTGGCGTCAATAGCCAGGTCTTCATCGAAAGATGAACCGGCAACTTTGCGAAGAAGGAAGCTGTAATAAGGGTGCTGTTGCTTTACTAATTTTTCATGTTTTGCCACCGAACTTGCATTAACGGCAGGAACATTGAAAAGTGCCGCGTGCGTAGCGTTGAGGTCGCCATCGAGTTGGAGTGTTTCGGAACCATCGGTAGCTGTGGCGCTGTGGCAGGTGCTATTCTGGCACTTGGTGTTTAGCGTTGTGTAAACTCTTTCAAAAGGCGTTTGAGCATAAGAAGCCGTAAGCAGAACAGCCGCAATTACAAGAAGGAAAATTTTTTGCATGACGTAAATCAGATTTATTTGTACCGAAAGTAATTATTTGTTCGTCAAATGCAACCTATGGGCGTAAATCGCCAGAAAATATTTCCACTCAATTGTTCACATCCTTCAGGATAGACTAATCAGAAACCTGAGCGTATCCGCGCCATCGGCATAGTCTGCAAGGCCGGGATGCTGCGCCCGGCCAAAGGCAACCGAAGAAGACGCTTGCCACTGCTCAGGCCGGCCGGATACCACACACTGTATTTTAGCAGCGCTTTGCTTGAGGTGCGAATTCATTACCCGCTCATCGTGCCAGTACGAATAGTTGAGCGTGGCGATAGCCGAAGAGATAGAGGGGTTCTCTACCAGCATAAAAAAATCGTTGGCGAGGTGGGGCGTTTTATTGAGCAGGAGCAAGGTGCGGTTGTAATCGTAGTTATTCATGAACTTGTTGTGATTATGCAGCCACCGGTAGTTTTTTTCGAAGCGCGGAAACAATTGTGTGAGGTCGTAACCGGTGGGCACGTACAACTTAGACACATTGCGGCAGCCGAAACCGAAATACAAGAACACATCTTCGGCTAAATGCTCCAAATCACTTTCCGTTTCGTCACCGGTGAGTATGGCAACGGAGTTCCGGTTGCTGCGGAGTATCCTGGGGTGGTTGCGGAAGTAGTATTCAAAGTAGCGGTTGGTGTTGTTGCTGCCGGTGGCGATAACCGCATCGTAATTTTTCAGCGTTTCCACTATCTCTACTTTATCTTTCAGCGAAGGGTCAATGGCGGTAAGTTCTTTCAGAAGAAAGAGAAACAGGTCATCGTCTTTTGAAGAGAGTTTAATTTGCATGCGGCAACCGGTTACGTAGCAGCACAAAAAATCGTGGAGGCCAACCAGCGGTATGTTGCCCGCAAAAATAAGCCCGATGGTTTTGTTCACCGGTTTTACTTCGTAATTCTTCAACCATTCGTTCAGTTTAGTTTCATCGAGCAGGTCCTGTATAACGGCATCGAAGGCAACTGCCGCAAAGCGGGGAACAAACCAGGGGTTTTTGTGTTCGGCAGCCGCAGTTTTCTCCTTCAGTTCTGCCGATGCGCTTAACCGCTTTCCCAATTCCGCTAAATTTTCGATGGCTGTCATTGTCTTTTTTTCGATGCACGAAAATAGAATTGTTCGGTTTGTTGAAAAGAAACAGGCACGGGCGATGTAATAAAATAATTCCTTAGCGTTAACATATTGACACATGAAAAAGAACATTGCCGTAATTACCGGTGGCGAAGCCAGCGAAAGAGGAATTTCATTAAAGAGCGCAGAGGTGGTGTGCAAGCACCTGAATAAAGACCGGTACAACGTTTTTAAAGTGGTGATTGAAGGCTGCGACTGGATGGTAGAGCACGGCAACCGGTCGAAGATTTTTATTGACAAAAACGATTTCTCGTTTACCGTTGAAGGGCACCATATTGTTTTTGATGCGGTGTTTATTGCCATACACGGCACACCGGCAGAGGACGGCAAACTGCAGGGCTATTTTGATATGCTTAAAATTCCGTACAACGCCTGCGGGGTGTTGCAGGCATCGCTTACGTTTGATAAACTGCGGTGCAAAGAGTATCTGGGGCAGTTTGGAGTGAGAACAGCAAAAGCGCAATTGCTCCGGACAACAGACAACGGACAACGGACAACGGAAATACCCTTACCGGTTTTTGTGAAGCCGAACAAGAACGGTTCGAGTTACGGGGCAGCGAAGGTTTCTAAGCAGGAAGATTTACAGGCGGCTATTGAAGAAGCCTTTAAGTATGACGATGAAATATTGGTAGAAGAATTTATACAGGGCACCGAAGTAACCTGCGGAGTAATAACCACCGGTGGGAGGGTAGTGGCGCTTCCGCTTACAGAGGTAAGAAGCAAGGGGGAGTTTTTTGATTACAAAGCCAAATACGAAGGAGAGTCGAAGGAGGTGACCCCTGCCGAAATAAGCGAAGAACTGACCGGGAAGATTCAGGAAACATCGGTTTCGATTTATAAGAAACTCGATTTTAAAGGCATGTGCCGTATAGATTACATTATTAAAGGCAGCGATTACTACATGCTCGAAGTTAATTCCATACCCGGTTTAAGCGAAGAAAGCATTGTGCCGCAACAGGCGCGCGCCATGGGTATTTCGCTGGAGCAACTGTTCGAAATTTCGGTGGAAGAAAGTTTAAAAGGTAAGTAAGTCTACTGCCACCGGTTTAGTTTTTAGCCGTGTAAAAAAGCGAAGGAGAGTATAGTCCGGCAAACCGGCAATGCCAACCCTTTAAGAGCGGGCACCGGTTACCTGTTATATAATAATTTCTTCGGCTGCTTTAAGTTTTGCCAGTATCTTTTGGTTGCCCCTGAGCCTTCGTTTGGCAAGGCGCAGGAAAATTTTTGCCTCCCTGGTAAAATAGTAGCTGAGGTTCTCTAAACCAAGGTCAAGTGTTTCACTTATTTCTATTCCTTGTTCGGCACTGATTTCGTACTTTGATTTTTTAAAGTCGGGCATTTTTTCTTTCAGCATTATATAATATCTGCTGTCGAAAATTTTACTTAAAAGAATGAAGATGACCAGATAGTCAACCAGTTCATTTTCGGAAACGGTTATAAGAGTGCCTTTGCCGGGTTCCGGAGACAGTTCGGGATGCTTTTCGTTTTCAACTTTTTTCCAGATGCTGATAAGTGATTTGTAGTTGCTGTTTAAAAACAGGATTTTATTAACCGGACGAAGGGAGTTTTCAGTAATAATGGTTTGATAGGTTAGCAATATCCATTCGAAGTTACAGAACTGCCTGAAGGAGTAGTTTATCTGGTAGGTTTTAGTAAGCGGATTAAACATGGTTAGTGTAAGTTTTAGTTGCAGGCGAAAAATACTAAATTCTGTATATTCTCAACAAGCGATGCCATCTCTTTTAGAGAGGGCATCGCTTGTTTTACCCGAACAGTTATCTAACTGAAGTTGCCAGTGCAAAATAGCGGGCTTCAGCCCGCATAAAACAACTATTTTCCGCTTATCTTTTGCTTTGCAGTTGGTTTAAACTAACTGTAAATGCAGGATAAAAGGAAGTTTTCTGTTTAAGGCGACTAAAGTCGCCAACAACCGGCAACTTGGGTTAACTACAGCACAATTACACTTACCGGCTGGGTCCAGTTGCCGGTGCCATCTACGGTAATGGCACGCACGCGAAAAGTAACGCGGTTGCCGGGGGTAAGCCCGCTTACGGTGGTGTTTGCTTTTAGGGTAAGGGGCAGGTCGGCCCAGGTGGTGCCGTTATCGTTGCTTTGCTGCCAGTTATAGCTGGCGCGCGAGGCCGCTGCTTTAGCTATTAACTTAATAGTGCCCGATACTTTGGTGTTTTTGGCTTCGAGCGGTGGCTTTACACGCACTCCGTTTATTTTTAAATCGAAACCCGAAGTAGTAATAATAGTGGTAGCCGACTGCTCATCGGCCGACTCATCGGCCAGTTCCTGCACATAGCCCTGAAGCGTATGCACATCGTCCAGCACCTGGTCGTATTTTTCATCTCTCGATGCCACGCTGCCGGGGGCGCGGGTAAGCACCTTTTCTTCGGCTTCTACCAGCTCTTCTACATGCGTTTCGATGGTGCCCATAGGGGGATTAGGCGTTGCAAACATAGTGGGGTTAAGCTCAATATTTTGCTTAATACCCAGCACTTTAAACAAAAAATCTCCGAGTTTGCGCAGCTTTTTAATATTGAAAACTACTAATGGTCTTTTTCCTGATTTTGCCATAAATAATTGATTTAATGGTTAATAAATGTTTTTAGTTAACTAAACAGTTTAAGTATTAAATACCATTTTGACGGAGGCCTTGTCCTCCGTTACGGTGCCCCTTGGCTCAGTGGCTGAGGCCTTGTCCTCCGTCACGGTGCCCTTTGGCTCAGCGACTGAGGCCTTGTCCTCCGTCACGCTGCCTCTTGGCTCAGTGACGGAGGCCTTGTCCTCCGTCACGCTGCCCCTTGGCTCAGTGGCTGAGGCCTTGTCCTCCGTCACGCTGCCCCTTGGCTCAGCCACAATGGTTGTTTCTAAGAACGATGGTGCAAATGTGTGGTTAAAAGAGGGGAATAAAAATGGTGGATTCACCACGTTTTGGCGGGTTAGAGCTTTATCTCGCCCCTTCGGCATGCTTCGGCAACTATACCACCCGGATGTTTCTTGCCCAGCACATCGCGTATACGCTCCACCCTGCGCTCTACCGTACGGTAGGGTAAACCGGTTTTACCTACAATGGCGGGTAAGTCGTAGTCATCGGCAAAAAACTGCACTATTTCCAGTTGCTTGGGGCTTATTTTTTTGTGCAGAGGCTTCATGGGGTAACAGAAGTGGTGAACGCCTGCCAAAAATACATAACAGTGGGCATATTTCCATGCGGGGGCTTTTGCCTGTGCTTAAAAAAAAGTACACACTCCCCTGTTTACATGTCGGTTTTGCCACGCAAACCCTCTAACTCCCTAAAGGGAGAACCGCCACGCAAAAACAACACCGGCTGTTACTGCTATGCCTTACCCCTTTAGGGGCAGGGGTCTGCGCGGCTGTTCAAATTATTAATTCTCCATTCTTAATTTTTAATTTACTTTACGCGCACAACTTACCACCCTGCCACGCAACAGGCTACGCTTGCCCCTCCTTAAAAGGAGGGGAACTTAAAGGCAGAAAGGCAAAACCTTCCCCCTCCTGTTTCAGGAGGGGTGTCTCGGCTTAGCCGAGACGGGGAGAGGCAGCAACCGATGGTGTATGAGTTAGGGTTTTTGAAGGGGTAATGTATAGATGCCGGAGGCATCGCAGGTTTATAGCAAAAGATAAAAGACAAAACAATATGCTAACAGAGGAAGAAGAAACACAATTAGCCAACACCATGCTTTTAATTGATGTAATAGAACAGGGTATTAAAACCGCTAAAGAAACAACCGAGTTAAGAGCATCGCTGCACGAGTTAAAAGGCTTTGTAGATAGTATATGGAAGACCTTGACTGAGGAAGAAAAAAATCAGGCACTCGACCGCTACAAAAAAGAAAGAAACAGCGGAGACCTTGAAACATTACCACCAATTCTTTAAATGAAACAGGCGACACAACCACCCCGCTACGCAATAATCCACGCTTGCCCCTCCTTAAACAGGAGGGGAATTTAAATGCAGAAATACCACCGGTTCCCGAAACGGTCATGTGCGTTAAGTTAAGAGATCGAATTCATTGGTATTTCTCCCTTTGGGAGAACATATTGGTAGAAATAAAGCCAACCCCTCTTCTCTGACCACGTAGTGGTCAAACCCCGGTCCGACCACTACGTGGTCGTTGTTATGGTTGCTTTATATTTCTACCAATATCTGAATCCTGCGGATTCAAAGCCGGATAGGGGTTTCAATGGATAAAGTATGGGCTTAACTTAACGCACATGCCGAAACGGTGAACCTGTGGGGACACGGTTGCCGGTGATAACGCCACAACGACAAAATCCCGCGCTTCTGTTTCCCTTATTACCCCGGCTTAAAGGCGGTAATAGTTGTTTTTATTTGATTCAGATTGCTGAAAAAATAAGCACTGTCAGCCGATGAACTTCCCTGATGCGGAAAAGAAAAGTCCATGTGCATATACAACGCACCCGGTGTAAATCCTGAGGTGGTTTCAAACGTATAGCTCGCACCGGTTCTGTAAGTAGTAGTGTTTGAAAAGCGCTCGAACACAAGGTCGGTGCGGTTGGGGTTACCGGTTTCCTGCACATAAGCGGTTAATACAGCAAGCGAATCGTGTTGTTTCAGCCACACCTCAAATTCAACAAGCGGATAACTAAGGTTACAGATATTGGTATAACGTAACTCGGTATAATAATGAGAATGGATTGTGCTGTTGCCTTCGACATAGCCAACAAGTTTGGTAGTGTAATCTGTTACGGGTCCGTTAAAAAGAGCAATTTCGTCATGTTTGGTAAAATACAAGGTTTTAAAAGCCTGCTCACCACTGCACGTTGGTTCTTTATCCGGTATTTTTTCACAAGCCTGAAACAGCGCAATCAAAAGAAATAACTTGAAAAACAGGGGTAAAATTTTCATAGCGTAAGAATGGGAGTGCATACAAATCTACTTTTTATTTGCAATCACTGCCGGTTGAGCAGCATATTTATATCCGGACAGGTCCTCCCGAACCAAGGCATCAGCAAAGCGGGGAACCTGTGGCAGAAATACCAGTACAACCACCCCGCAACCCAACAGGCAACGCTTGCCCCTTCTGTTTCAGGAGGGGTGCCCGAAGGGCGGGGTGGTAATTTAGCCCGAACCGGGTGGTGACGGTTCACATTCTTCATTCTCCATTCTCCATTCTTCATTCTCCATGCTTAATTTGCGAAAACACCACCGCAAAGTGTATACCGCTGCTACACTTCCGCTTTAATCCGTGAACAAATAAATGCGCAGGCGCTTACCAAGTGCCGGGTACTCGTTTATTTTTGTCCCGTTCAAAAACAAAGCTTTGTTCAAAAAGTATTTCAATAAAACGCTTGGCTACAATCTTCTGGCAGCCCTCGGCATCCTGGTGGTGCTGCTGTTATTCATGCAGTCGGGCTTAAACTCCTATACGCGCCACGGGCAGAGCATAGCGGTTCCCGACCTTCGCGGTAAACCGTTTGAAGAAGTAAAGAAATTGCTGAGTAGCAAAGAACTGGAATGGATGGTGATGGATTCGGTGTACGATATGAGCAAGCCGCCTATGAGTATTATTGACCAGAACCCCAAGCCCAACGCGAAGGTAAAGGAAGGAAGGACTATCTACATTACCCTGAATGCCACACAGGCACCCACTACCGAAATACCCGACCTGATAGGGCGCAGCTCACTCAAGTACGCCAAAATGCAATTAGAAAGCTACGGGCTTAAAGTAGGAGAGTTGATTTACAAACCCGACCCGCATTTGAACTCGGTAATAGGCATGATGGTAGGCGGAAGAAACGTAACCCCAAAGATGCGCGTGGCGCAGGGAACGGTAATTGATATTGTGCTGGGCGATGGCTTGGGCAACAGCCGCATTTCGGTGCCTTACCTGATTGGTCTGCGCTTGGACGAAGCCATTTTTAAGATGCGCGGTTATTCGCTTAACACCGGTGCCGTAATAGTGGACGAAGGCGTGATAGATACCACCGGTGCCGTTGTTTACAAGCAGATACCGGAATATGGCGAGGGGCATAGTATGCGCATTGGCGAGCCTATTGATTTGTTTGTAGCCCCGGAACTTCCCGAAGGCATTACCGTGAACCCCGATTTGTATGACAAAATGGATTCGGTTACCACACCGGAGTAAACAACTGATGTTACAGGAGAAATGTCCCCCTGAGCGGAGTCGAAGGGTGAAATAGAAATGCTTCGACTCCGCTCAGCATGACATAGCTTTGTAAATACCATTTAAACAGTCCAATAAATTTGTTTTGTTTACGTTTATCTGAATCTTTTGAAACCTGACATGAAGCAACTACTGCCCGTTATATTCTGCCTTTCGCTTTTCACTTCTGTATTTGCACAAACCGAAGAACTGAGTCCTCTGGGTTTTAACCCGGCACAGTATCATGCTGCTAAAAAACATCAGCCTGCCGTTAACCCGCACCGTTATTTGATTGATAAAGGAATTACCGTAGTCAACACCAATACCCTCAGCATTCCCTTTGTAGACGACTTTACAAAAAACAGTTTGGCTACAGTGGGTTGGAACCAAACTCACATTACCGATACCTTCTACAACGTTTACGGAACCTGTCTGGCAGTGGAGGGTATTACGCTTATACAAAAGCGGGTGATGAATAACACTTCCTGGTCTTACTCTTTCGATACTCTTGCCCAGCGGGTAGATTCGGTAGCTTATCCTTCCGATACGTTTACCTTCTTCGGTCCGGCAACTTCGGGCTGTTTTAATCAGACTCCGCAAAACATGTTTTACTGGCGCGAGTATTACACCTATACGTTCGACTCTGCCACCGGCCGGCCGGTAGACTCGGTATTGGTGGAAGATGAAACCAATCATCCCAGTTCCACGCTTTATTATGCACCGGTGGTTTACTTTGCGCAGGGGCAAACCGACAACCTCTGGTTCGATAACTACGCGTATGTCAACAACACCTATCCGGTTAACCCGCCTACCATTGGCGTTGCCACACTTGACGGCCTGAACGAATACGGCTTACCTTATAACAACATCAATAACCACACCTACGGCACAGCCGATTACCTCACTTCTAAACCCATTGACCTTTCCGGTCTGGTGGATACGGATTCGCTCTATCTCAGTTTCTTTTACGAAGCACAGGGCTTAGGTGATTATCCTGATAAGGATGATTCGCTGATACTGGAGTTCAGAGATAACAGCAGCGAATGGAGAACCGTATGGCACGATACCGGCTTTGCGAGCAGCGCATCGGTTCCGCTAAAGTTTAAAGAAGTACTGGTGCAGGTTCCCGCGCTGGTTTTTCCTTACACTTATTATTACAGCACCTTCCAGTTCCGCTTCCGCAACAAGGCATCGCTTTACGGTAACAACGACCACTGGCACCTGGATTATGTAATACTCGATAAGAACCGCAGCGCGGTAGATACCATTATTCAGGATATTGCCTTTGTGTATCCTCTGCAAACTATCCTTAAGAACTTTACTTTAATGCCTGCCGACCAGTTTAGTTTCCCTGCTGACTTGCGCGATTCTGTTGTCGTTTCGGTGCACAACATGGACCCTAACGCCAACAACAACCCACCGGCTACCAATTTTGTAAAAGGCGCGAATGAACTGTACCCCACACCGGTGGTGGTAGCGGCAGATTTACTGCAAACATTCAACGCTGCGGAGTACAGCTACATACAGGTAAACCCTTCTTCAGAATATGTTATTCCCAATACACCCAACTGGCCGGTTGATAGTTTGGTTATCGCTTCTAAAGTTACTATTGACCCTAACGACAGCCGTTCCGAAAACGACACGCTCACACACACGCAACACTTTGATTACACTCTGGCGTATGATGACGGCTCGGCTGAGTTAGCTTATGGGGTTACCGGTATAGGCACCAAGAAATTTGCTTATGAATTTGTTTTAAACCAACCGGATACACTTACGGCTTTTCAGGTGCAGTTTTCGCAGGTAGAAGAAAACGTAAGCGACCTTGTCTTTAATTTTAATGCATGGGATAGCCTCTCCCTCAACGATTTCCTGTTTGACGATGCCACCACCAACATCTTTTCGCTGGATAACAGAAAGCCCTACTACATTGATTCGGTTAACGGCTTTACTACTTATAAGTTAGATACCCCGGTTATCATCTCCAACAAAATCTATTTCGGCTGGACACAAACCGATACCCGCAGATTGCAGGTAGGTTACGATTTAAACAGCACACTCGGCCGTCCGCACATGTTTGTCAATGCCAACGGCTTGTGGAAACCTTCGCTCATCAGCACTGCCGGTTCACCAATGATACGGCTGATATTCGACAGCAACTTCTGGGGAGGAACATCGGCCATTAAAGATTTGACCGGCAACAAAAACAGCATAGCCGTTTATCCGAACCCCACCAGCGGGCACCTTAATATCCGCAGCGAAAACATAAACGCGTTGTTTGAAGCTACCGTTACAAACATGCTTGGTGAAGTGGTGAAGAAGGAACAAAACATCAGCGATCGGCTGAACATCAACGAGCTTCAAAATGGCATCTACTTGCTTACTCTTCGGGATACACAAAGTGGAAAATCTTTTCACAGCAGGGTTGTTAAAACAGCTTACTGATGAAAGTAATTCTGTTTGACGGGGTCTGCAATCTCTGCAACAGTTCCATCAACTGGATTATTGACCACGACAAAAAGAACCTGTTCAAATTCGCATCCCTGCAATCAGCTTACGGCCAGCAAAAGGTAAAGGAGTTGAATCTCGAGGATGATTACATGGGGACTGTTATTCTGGAGGATGATGGTAAATCATTCACCCATTCCGATGCCGTACTGCAAATAGCCAAACACATCGGAGGCATTTATTCGTTGGCGGTGGTTTTCTATATCGTCCCCCGTTTCATCCGCAATTTCTTTTATAAATTGATAGCCGACAACCGGTATAAGTGGTTCGGTAAAAAAGAAAGCTGCCGTATTCCAACTCCCGAACTGAAATCAAAGTTCCTTGAGTAATTACACCATCACTCAAAAAGAGTTTCTGATTACACTCTAAAGCTTCATAATAAACGCCAGGGCGTAATACGCTGGGCGGTTATCAACAGCGGCACCGGAACCGGTGGCGGATGTAGTAAAACTATAGCTGTGTGTATGTTGGCCATCTGCCGAAGTGGTATTGGTGTTTACTGCATAACTAGAATTAGCCCAGTTATACCAGGGAAGGGGGCCGCCTGCCTGTCCGGTTAAGTGATACCCCGGCAGGGTATGGGTATGCGAACCATCGGCACTGGTAGTTCCCGAGCCGGTGTGGTTATGCGAAGGCAGTTGAGCTACGCTCAAACTGTAAGTGTTTGCCCCACCGGTAGCACCGGGGTTGGTTCCGTTATTCGGAACCGAAACAATAAAGCGGTCGAGCAGGTTAGGCGTTCCGTTGCTGCCGTCACACAAAACCCATCCCGAAGGAATATTGGCGAGTGTACCTGACCACATCACAATCATCCCTGACGGGAGCGAAGCATTGGTTCCTGCAATTCCCTGAGGGCCTGTCGGGCCTTCCGGACCGTTTACCCCCTGTATACCCTGAGGCCCTGTAGCGCCATCATTGCCGGTAGCTCCTGCTGCCCCCTGCGGTCCGGTATCACCTTGAGGGCCGGTGGCCCCCTGTATACCCTGAAGCCCTGTGACGCCATCGTTTCCATTAAGTCCGGCAGTTCCTTGCGGACCGGTATCGCCCTGAGGGCCTGTGGCACCGGTAGCACCCTGCACACCCTGTGGTCCGGTGTCGCCTTGCGGGCCGGTAACTCCTTGCGCACCGGTAGCTCCGTTAAATCCCTGCGGCCCTTGCGGTCCCTGCGCACCGGTTGGTCCGGCAGGTCCTGCATTGCTGTTGGCTGCATAAAGCGCATAAGGCACACTCATAAGCTGGGTAGTACCCATATCGGTATAACTGCCGCTGTTATCTACATCCATCTCTACCTGAAGATATTTCTCTCCGTTGCCCCAGTTTATGGTGGACAGGTTTCCGTTGCTGCCGATAACAGCAGTAACCAAACCAAACTGATTAGTGGTGTCTGTTTGGGTTTCGGTAAACACCGAAGTCCCCGAAGGTGTTAAATCGTGAATGGTAAACCGGAACAGAACCGGAGTGCCGGCATTGGCAATAACACCGCTGCTGTTACGAACCACCGCCTGATAGTTCATGCCCTGAGGCGATTGGGCAAAAAGCACCGCACAGATTAAAAGACCGAAAGCCAGAGTTGAAGTTTTCTTCATCGCAATATTTTTTTGGACGGCTAAAATAAGGAAAGAGAAGAAGAAGTAGTGAGAAATTGCAGAGCAGAGGTTACCGATAAATGCAGTTACACTCATTGGTAATTTGCTTTTTGGGTTTTGGGTTTTGCATTTTGCCTTTTGGGCTTTTTAACCGGAAACTTTAAAAGTTCACTACCAGCTTGGCATTTATTCTGCGCGAGGAGAGATAGTTAGGCACGGCATATTGCGTGTTGCTGATGTCGCGTACCCACAGGTAACTTACCGTATTCGTTATGCCGAAGATGTTGAACACTTCCAGTGAAAGCCAAATTCCTTTCAAGCCCTGATTGAACCGGTTCTTCTGTTTCGCCCAAATGGGGTTCCAGAGTTGTCCGCTGAAACCGATGTCCACCCGCTTGTAAGCCGGTAGCTTTAAAACGTCTTTGTATTTGTCTCTGCCCGGTGGGCCAAAAGGCAGACCTACGCCAAACACCATACTCAAATGCACTTTAATGAATTTGAATTTGGGGATGTAATCCTGAAAGAACATGGCAAAGTTTACCAACTGGTCAGTGGGGCGAGGAATATAACCGGGGTAAATGGTAGCGCTGTCCACAATCCGATCAAAATTCCGCGAAGTATAGGAAAGCTGCTTGCCCGAACTGTCGTAGTAAGCGGTGTATTTATCGCCAATCAAATCTTCCTGTGTTTTCATAAAGCTCATGCTTATCCAGCTTTCAGCGCCTTCTACCAATTCACCATTCAGGCGCAAATCCAAACCGGCCGCGTATCCCTTCGAAGCATTGCTGCCGAGGTAGCGGATAAGGAT
This sequence comes from uncultured Chitinophaga sp., assembly GCA_964493695.1. Classification (GTDB taxonomy): domain Bacteria; phylum Bacteroidota; class Bacteroidia; order Chitinophagales; family LD1; genus Bog-950. Next base: position 18,270 of record CAZBPG010000045.1, read on the forward strand.
GTTGTCGTATTTGTAAGGAACCAGATCCCACAAATACTTGTAATACACTTCGGTGGTGAAACTGAAGTTGCGTTTCCATGCTTTAAAGGCATAATTCAATCCCACAATAGCGTGCATCGATTTTTGCGACCGGAGCGAAGTGTTTACCTGTCCGTCTAAATTGCGCATCTCGCGGTAGAAAGGCGGCTGATAGTAAGTGCCCACCGCAGCGGTTAAAACAATATCAGCTTTGCTTTTGGGTTTATAGCTTATTTGTGCGCGCGGGGTAATGATGAATTCTTTGTTTACATCCCAGTAAGAAAAGCGCACACCATAGTTTAAGGTTACTAAAGCCGAGTCGCCAAACTTCCAGCTGTTTTGCACAAAGCCCGATACCCGGTTCGATTTCAATTCAAATTTAGAACGGAGGAAACCATCCATGCCTATACCGTCCTTCACCGAAAGGAAGTAAACATTTGTATCCTGATAAACCGGTGTATTGAAATCTGTAGTGAAGTTATACGGCAAGGAATGACCGGCACTGTCTAAGCGTTTCCACTCGTTCAGTTTATCTTCTATCACTTCGCGCTTGTAGTCTAAGCCCCACATCAGTTCAGTGCGGGCTTTCTTCACTTCTCTAAACCAGTTGCCGCGCGTGCCGGCATAGTAAACGTCTGTATTCAAAGTGTTGCGTGCCCAATCGTGCAAGCCGCCTACTCCGAGTGAATAAAGAATTTCACCAAAGTTATCTTTGCCTAAATCACTCTCCACCTGGCTCAGGAAATATTCTCCGAGTATGTCGTAAGCTTCTTTCTCTCTGTTCAGATAATACGAGCCGAGTAGTTTAAATTTCAGGTTGTCCTTTGGCGCATAAATGAGCGAAAGCCCGTTCATCAGGGTTTGGTATTTATCCGACTCCTGCCCATCGAAATACACGGTGAGTTTTTTTACATCGGTAAGCAAACCGAAACTGGTTTCGCGGTTCACCGGTTTAAACACAAACTGGTTTCGCGAATAGTTACTGATGAGTTCTATTCCGAATTTTTCGTTCTTAGAAGTGTAGGTAACAAACAACTGGGCATCTAAAAAGTTAGGGCTGTATTCGCCTTTTGTTTCTAACGATTTCAATACATACTGACTCAATCGCTGGCGCACGCCTATCAGGAAAGTAAACCGCTTTGATTTGTCGCAGCCTTCCAGATGCCCGCCAAAACCCAATAGACTCGCGTAAATACTTCCGCCAAAATATTGCGGACGCTTATACGTAACATCTAGCACTGAACTCATCTTGTCGCCATACTTCGCCTGAAACCCACCGGATGTAAACTTTACATTGCCTACCAGATTTCCGTTCACAAAACTCAACCCTTCCTGCTGCCCGCTGCGAATCAAAAACGGACGATACACTTCAAAGTCGTTCACGTAAACCAGATTTTCGTCAAAGTTCCCCCCACGAACAGAGTAGGCTGAACTCAGCTCATTTGTTTTGGAAACGCCTAAGCCCTGAAACTGAAGATTGGATTCAAAGCTTTCGTTTACCGATGCAAGGAGCTGCTGGTGTTTTATCTCTACCGTACTTGTAGTGCCATCCTTGCGCTCTCCCACTACATTCACGGTGCCTTTGGTGTTTACCTTCTCTCTTATCACCTGTGTGATGGTAACAGTTTCATTGGCTTTAACTTCCAGCACTTTCCGGTCGGGGATGGTATTCAGCGAAGAAAAAACAAGGGTTATCTTCTTGTCCGATGGAACTTTCAACTCGAAACTTCCGGTTTTGTCAGTAGCGGTTGTAAATTTCTGGTCTTCCTCCACTACTACCGAAATGAAATCCATACCGGCACCGGTGGAATCTTTCACTACACCTTTTACTGTTCCAAAGTTCTGCGCGAAAGAGCAAAAGCTTGCAAAAAGCAGGACAGAAATGAAAAATACCTTTTTAAACATCGAACAGCTAAACGCCACTTGAGTAAGATTATTTTGTTGAAGCGTTCATAATCTGAAGTATAGTTGCTGCAGGGTCAGGAGTGCTGAAAACCGCATTGCCGGCAACGAGCACATCTGCACCTGCATCTATCAGTTCTTTAGCGTTGTTTAACCCAACTCCGCCATCTACTTCAATCTTTGCCTTAGAACCGGAGGCACGGATCAACTCCTTCAGCTCTTTTACTTTACCGGAACTGTATGGTATAAATTTCTGCCCGCCAAAGCCGGGGTTTACGCTCATTATCAGAACTAAATCGAGCAAGTGTATTACTTCTTTTAAAACTGAAACCGGTGTAGAAGGATTTAAAGCCACACCGGCAGAAGCACCGATCTTCTTGATTTGATGAATAGCAGAGTCGAGATGGGTAACCGCTTCGTAATGGAAAGTAATATTATGTGCACCGGCATCACGAAAAGCCTGGAAATATTTTTCCGGCTCAACAATCATCAGGTGCACATCGTTTACTTTCTTCGAATGTTTCGCAATGGCCTGCAATACCGGAATGCCAAAAGAAATATTTGGCACAAAAACACCATCCATTACATCAATGTGAATCCATTCTGCCCCGCTTTTGTTCAGCATTTGAACATCGCGTTCAAGATTAGCGAAGTCAGCACTCAATACCGATGGGGCCACTATTACTTTGCTCATGCGGGCGAATATAATATCCCCTTTGGAATAGTGAATTTTCAGTTGTAACCACCCTGTGCCCGCAATCGTATAAACAGGACATGATTTCTTCTTTTATAAAAACAGGATTTGTTTTTGCCGTAATCTCCTTGCTTACAAGTTCCGTTTTGTGTGCTCAAACAAAGCTTCCCTTCGATTCAGTTTCAGGAAAAGTAGTTTACAAATACACTTGGGAGGTAGATAAATCGCTAAAGAAAAAAGCAATTTATGCGCTTGTTCAGGATTGGTTTTATCAGCAACCTGAACTGTTCAGCCGCACCAATATGCCGGATACAGCAAAGTCTGTTGTTCAGGATAAAAAGAGGAATGAAAATAAAGAAGCTGTGTTGCGTGAGTTTGCCAATGCCACACCTTTGCAGCATAAAGACCCAGAGTCTGACCGGTTAAGCGGAAAAGTAATTTTGAAATACACAGGCAGCAATAACGGATGTATCCGTTTGTTTTATGTTCAATACGCCCTTGTTGTAATAGCTCAGGAAAACAAGCTGAATGTTGAAGTGTGCAACATCCGCTATAATCATTTCAATCCAAGAACTTATCTGGCGCAACCGGTGTTTAACTAGAGCGGATTAATGCCCTGCGATGAAGTAAATACGCTGGAATATTTAAAGGACTGTGAGGCCTGCCATACGGAATTCAGCAATTTCTATTCGTTCCTGAATGGCGATGTTGAAGAATTGATAAACTCACTGAAGGATTTTGTGAAGATGAACAAGACTCTTACCCTTAACTCAGAACAGAATTAGATCAAACTACAGAGCCAGCTCTTCAAGCCGTCTTTTGTAGTCATACTGCAAGTCCTCGTGCAATACAGGCAGTAGTTTATTTATCTTTTTTATTTGTCCTTGGTATAAATTGTAAAGCGCTGTGCTGTCCTTAATCCGGATGCCGGATTGTTTTAATTGCGTGCAGAAATAAATCAGCAAATCAATTTCGGTGGTTTTATTGCCGGAATAACGGATGTATTTATTGGTGGTGCGCAATACTTTGCGCACGCTTTTTTTCTGCAAATACAAACTATTCTCCTTAGGTATCTCGCTGAACTGGAAATCTACCTCCTGCTTCACGCTCCGGATATAGCCTTGCTCATCGTGTGCTTCGAAAAGCAGATAGGTGAGTAGTTCTTTGTTTTCTTTTTTAAATCTTGCTAACCGGTTGCACAATTCCACCAGTTGCGCGGCAGAGCGGTGCTTCAGTTCTTCTTTTAACTCATGGACGGTGGCAGCCTTCATTCTGCTAAACTATTTTTTCTTCAGCGGTTCCAGCAATTCCTCCAGGCCATTCATTTTTATCTCAAACATAGTTTCGAGTAGCACGCCTAATTTTCCCTTGGGGAAACCTTTTCGTTTAAACCATTCAAGATAGGTAACCGGCAGGTTGCAAAGCAATTTCCCTTTGAATCTACCGAAGGGCATTTCCATCTTTACCAATTGCAAAAGAAGTTCAGCGTTGGGTGGTTCAGGAGTTTCCATTTCCGTTTGCCACCGGTTTTTTCAGTTTGTAGGTTTCGCCATGCTGGGTAAAGTCGAGGCCGTCAATTTCGTCTTGCAGGCTAACGCGAAGCGGAACAATACGGTCGGTGATTTTGTAAAGAAGATAAGAGCCTCCAAACGTATAAGCACTGACAATCACCAATGCTACCATGTGGTAGAAAAAAGTAGTAGTGTGACCGTAATATAGACCCACATCCTTGGCAAACACACCGGTCAGAATCATTCCGCAAATTCCGCCAATGCCGTGGCAAGGGAATACATCTAGCGTGTCATCTAAGTTCGATTTGTTTTTTGCGCGCACCGCCAGGTTACTGATAATGGAGGAAGCGAAACCGATGAACAGTGCGTGAGGAATAGTAACAAAACCTGCTGCGGGTGTGATGGCAACTAATCCCACTACTGCACCAATACATGCACCCATAGCGGAAACTTTCTTTCCACGGATAGCATCGAAGAAAATCCAGGTCATCATAGCGGCAGCGGAAGCAACAATGGTGGTAGCAAAAGCAAGCACAGCAGTTGCGTTGGCGCCAAGCGATGAACCGGCATTAAAGCCAAACCAGCCAAACCAAAGCATACCGGTACCGAGAATTACAAAAGGAATGTTAGCCGGCTCTGAATGCTTGTTGTCGCCAAACGAAGTCCGGTTGCCGAGAATCATGGCGCCCGCAAGAGCCGCATAACCTGCGCTCATGTGAACTACTGTTCCACCGGCAAAGTCAAGCACGCCCCATTGGCGAAGGAAGCCATCCGGATGCCAGGTCCAGTGAGCAAGTGGGGCATAAATGAAAATGGAGAACAGACAAATAAAAAGGAGGTAAGCATTAAACTTTACCCGCTCGGCAAAGCTACCGGTGATGAGAGCAGGAGTGATAATGGCAAACTTTAACTGAAAGATGGCAAACAACATAAAAGGAATAGTGGGAGAGAGGATAGCATTCGTATTCAAATCAACATTATGAAACATAAAGTAGGTCAGCGGATTACCTATCAACCCGTGAAAGCTTTCTCCGAAGCATAAACTGAAACCCACAAACACGTAAAGCACGGTGATAACACCCAGTGCCACAAAGCTCTGCAACATGGTACTGATGATGTTCTTCTTGCTCACCATGCCGCCATAGAAGAAGGAAAGCCCGGGGGTCATCAATAAAACCAAGCCGGCAGCGGTCAGCATCCAGGCAATGTCTGCTGGATTGAGGTTGTCAGAAGTAACAGGTGTTTGCTCCGGATTATAGAACAAGCCGATACAGCAAATAGCGGCAAGGAAGAAAAAGGAAATGAAGTATCTGGTCTTCATATTGAAATAAAATAATTGTGTAGGAACTGCCGCAAAAATATCAAAAACCGAAGCAGGGGACGATAAACTTTATAACATTCGGAGAAATTCGATGTATTTCTTTACTCCTTCTTCTAATTCAATGAAGTTTTTGGTGAAACCAATGGAACGAAGTTTATCCATTTTAGCTTCTGTAAAGTATTGATACTTGTCGCGGATGTCTTCGGGGGTATCTATGTATTCTATCTGAACAGGAAGATTTAAAGAGGAGAAGATCGCTTTCACCAGGTCGTTAAAGGTTCGTGCCTTGCCGGTGCCGAGATTGTAAATACCGCTTCCTGTTTCCTGGTTCTTGTTTAGTGTTTCCATAAAATACATACAGGCATCAACTACATCATCCACATAAATAAAGTCGCGGAGTTGTTCGCCATCTTTAAAATCAGGCTTGTGGCTTTTGAAGAGTTTTACTTTGCCCGTTTGTTTAATCTGTCGGTAAGCATGTAAAACCACGGATGCCATTCTTCCTTTGCTAAACTCATACGGACCGTAAACGTTGAAGAACTTTAAGCCACACCAGAAAGGAGGAGTCTCTTTTTGGTCGAGCGCAAACAAATCGAAGAGATGCTTGGATAAACCGTAAGGATTAAGCGGCTTTAAATCTTTTATCAGTTCATGTTCATCGCTGAAACCGTTTTCGCCCATGCCGTAGGTGGCCGCGGAAGAAGCATAGAGCAAGGGGATTTGTTTTACGGTGCAAACTTCCCATAGCGATTTAGTGTAACTGAGGTTAAGCGAATCGAGCACGCGGAAGTTGAACTCCGTAGTATCTGTTCTGGCACCGAGGTGAAAAACAAATTCCACTTCATCGCTGTGTTCGGTGAGCCATTCTATGAACCGGTCGCGCTCGATGGCATCCACGCAAAGAACACCGTCAAGGTTTTTGTTTTTGATGTGTTCTTCTAAACTGTCAACGAGAATGAGGTTGTCGTACCCTTCGGCATTTAACCGTTTGGCCAGATTACTGGCAATAAAACCATCTGCACCGGTTACAACAATGTTCTTCACTTACTCTATGATTAGTTTACGGGTGGTGTTGCCGAGTTGAACGAAGTAAAGACCGGGGAACCAATTAGCAGGCAAATCAATTTTAGATTTTAGATTTTGGATTTTAGATTGAAGAACAGTCTGCCCAAGCGAATTAAAGACAACTAAGTCTTTCGAGTCATTCATTTGCGAACTGTGAATAGTAAACTGAGAAACGGCAGGATTGGGATACAGCGAAAATGAAACGTCTTCATTCAGGTCTTCTACACCGGTTTGAGGTTCGTCTTTTACTACTACGGTATCTATATCTACATAATAACCGGCACCGGTGCCGAAATGGCAGCGGATTTTGAAGTTGACACTGCTGCCCGCAAACTGGCTGAGGAAAACCTTCTTCTTGATGAAATTAAAGCTGGTGTTATGGTTGTCGAGCGTAATCAGGTAAACAACCTGGTAGTTAACGCTGTCTGCACTCAGCAGAAATTCAATGGAATCACCGGAATCGAGATTGGTGGGAGTGGAGGGGTAAATGTTCTGGTCGATAATGCGGTAGTAAAACGAAAGGACTGAAGATGTCGTCAGTGGGCCTATAAGCGGGGTAATGGAAGAATCTACTTGTACTGCACTGCTAACGCGGGCGCAAATGGCTTTGTAGTCGTTAATGCCGTGGTTCACCAGTACTTTCATGCTTCCTCCCCAACCGGTTGGGGGCTGATTGGAAGGCAGCCCTTCGAAGCCCTCTGCAAAGGGGTAGGTTTGGGCAAGTGAGTTGAGTGTAAACAGGATAAGAAGTAAGGGAAGGGTTATTCTCACAACAAAAGATTTAATGGTGTGAAAATATAAAAGGGGAGGAGAAGTGATTTTTCGCCATTATGACCCGATAGCTTTCAAAGTAAATGACGGGTTACTATTGTCTGTGAATGAATCCGTAGGATTCAAATATTGGTAGAACATAAAACGAATTGAACACGACCATGTAATGGTCGAACCGGGTTTGACCACTACGCGGTCTGAGGGAGCGTGTTTGTTTGATTTCTACCAAGCTGTTATCCCTACGGGATAAATACCAATGAAATGGCCATTTTGATTTAACGGTATGCGATAGCTTTCGCTTTGGAGGCCTTTGCTCAGCAATAACAGCCCTCTGCCCCAAAATAAAAAAGCGTCCTTACGGGGACGCTTTTTCAAAAATGAGAGAGTTGGATGTTATTTTACGATGGCTACGTTTTTGTTTACTGTTTCAGCAGCTGTTTTAACCTGCACCACATAGTTTCCGTTCGGAAGGTTAGATACATCTACCATCGGGTTCTGTGTGTAGAACTTCTGAGCTAATACCGCTTGACCGTTGTTGTTGAACACTGTCACCTGTGAGTCACCGGTTGATTTCATTCTTACGCTTAAAAAATCTGAAGCCGGGTTAGGATACAGGCTGATGTTCATGTTCGCGGTTCCTCCGTTTTCGTTGTTGATTAAAGAACGTCCGTCATTGTTTCCGCCCTGTGTAAGGTGGTTGTTGTAGTTGATGCCGCCTGCAGGCAGTTGACCCATTTCGATAACTGTTCTGGTAAGCGAAAACTGGCAGCCGAAACCGTCTGTAATAGTTACCGAGTAAGTGCCGGCAGTTAAGTTACCGATGTCTTTAGAAGTAGCACCGTTGCTCCATGCAAAAGAGTAATCGTGTGTTCCGCCTCTTACATTCAGGTTGATGCTGCCATCGTTACCGCCTGCGCTGCTCACGTTCACCACAAAAGCAGAAGACGCCAGTTGATCGGGTTCAGAAATTTTGATAGAAGAGGTAGAGATAAGGCCTCCGTTATCGTTTACCGTTACCGAATAAGTTCCGGCAACCAGGTTTGAAATAGAAGAAGTGGTTTCTCCGGTGCTCCAAAGGAAGGTAAAGGGAGATTGTCCGCCATCTATCACGAGGTCAATGCTACCCGTAGCTGCACCGTGGCAGAGCGGATTTTGCGGTATGGCCTTGATAGAGATGTTTTGCGCATTTACATTAAAAGCAACAAATGCCATTGCTGTTAGTAATAGGTTTTTCATGTTTTTTTGTTTTATGAATTTCGGTTCTTAAAAAATTTTCCTTGCTCATGTATACCTCTCGGGCGGTTAAAAGGTTTCAGATTAAAGGCTTCGTTTTAAGGAGAGTTACAATGTTTTGTTTGTAAAGCCTGAGAGCTAAGGGGTAAAAAAACAAGCGGCAATTGGTTTATAAGCCAATTGCCGCTTGTATATAGAGGACAATAAAACCCTTCGACTACGCTCAGGGTGACATTACATTCTGTGAATCAGAACCTTTCGAGGCCGCTGAAATGGAACTGGGCTTCTATTGCCGCATTCTCATCGCTGTCGCTGCCGTGGATGGCGTTGCGCTCTATACCCGCAGCATACAGTTTGCGGATAGTACCTTCGGCTGCATTGGCCGGATTGGTAGCCCCTATCAGCTTGCGGAAGTCTTCTACGGCATTGTCTTTTTCCAGCACTGCGGCTACTATAGGGCCTTCGGTCATAAAGTCTATCAGCTCGCGGAAGAAAGAGCGCTCCTTATGTATAGCGTAAAACTCTTCGGCTTTTTCGGTAGAAAGGCGGGTGAGTTTCATGGCCTGTATTTTAAAGCCTGCCTGAATAATCTGGTCAATAATTTTTCCGGTGTAGCCATCTAGTACTGCATCGGGTTTAAGCATTGTAAGTGTAATACGTCCTGCCATTTTCTGTTTAGTATTTGTATTGATTAAGGAATGAATGATTTGCTTTTTTAAAATCGCGGGCGAATGTATGCGCAGAGAAGCAGTTTTGCAAGTTTGTGGCGAAATGATTAGGATATTTTGGGTAAGCGGAGGGAGGAAAGGAGGTTTAGAATATATAACCCAAGTTGCTGGTTGTTGGCGACTTTAGTCGCCTTAAACAGAAAATTTCCT